>JAFWIQ010000008.1 GCA_017511865.1 Candidatus Saccharimonadota bacterium | reverse complement strand
GAACCTGTGGAAAAAGGTTCTAGACGCAAATTAAATGGTGATTTAATCTCAAAAATCACCCTTTTTTGCGTAGCGGTTATAGAAAAGATTCTTTTATCAAGGCTTCATCTTGAAGCGTACTATAATCTTAATATAATGAAGATTGAAAAACTCAAAAGCGATGATACAAAAGAGTTTAAGTACCTGATGCAGGCGGCTTTTCAGTATGGCTATGAGTCTATCTTTCGTAAAAGTGATTCTGAAATCTTGCCAGAAAAAGACATTAACCGCGACCTAAAAAGCCCAATTCGCACGTCTATGCCATGATGGACCAAAACGCAATTGTTGGCGGAGCCATAATTATCATAGACGAAAAAACTAGCTAGGGCGAATTAGGTTTTCTGTTCGTCAAAGTTGGCGTCCAAGGCAAAGGTATCGGCAAACAGATTTGGCAAGAAATTGAAGCTATGCATCCAAATATAAAAGTCTGGAAAACCTGCACGCCATATTTTGATAAGAGAAATATCCATTTTTACGTCAATAGACTAAAATTCAAAAATGTTCGCTATTTTGAGTACGAAGAGTCTAATTATAAGCAAACAAATCACGATTTCGAAAAAGAAGGCGGAATGTTTGAATTTGAAAAAATCATGAATGAATAACTTAGAAGCCGACTTCCATTTGCTCTCCTTTGAATTCGACTAAGATATTACGATCGTCGCCTTTTATAGTATAGAAAACTGTATCTTTTAGAGTTGGCAAGTTTTTGTTCTGCAAATTAAGTTTTTGATTGTAAGATGTACCCGGGAGTATTGGACCTTCCGTTAGCCGATATGCCATCCATGGCACATTACGACCAAAAGTTGATTTAATCAAACGATGAATGATATAGTAATTTTCGTTTGGCATGTGAGTGATCACCGGCGTATAGCCGATTTGTCCGCCAATTTGGAGATTTTTAGTGTCACTGCTCAACTTGGGCAATAACTCGTTCAAATCGCTAATCACCATATTCACTTGCATATTGCGATAGTCGTTTTGTTCTTTCAGGGCGTTGCCATAAGTAAAAGTAAACACAAAGAAACACCAAGCTAGCACAAGAACCGGTACCGTAGCTATTTTTTGCCAACCACGCCCTGATACGACATATACCCCAGTTACTGCAATCAAAGAGCCAATCGCATACATTGCTCTGGTTGCATAAAGTGGTTTAGCTAACACTGAATATGGTGTATAGGTAGCAACCAGCATTAGCATTAAACCAGTAATTGCTACGATTGTAGCTATAATTTTATTTTGTCTACTATGGACAACAAATAGCAACACAAAACAAAACCCGATTATACCGATTAGTATCAGCCACAATAATTTGAAATCTGTAAATACGAGATTAAAGTATTGATCCAGATGTTTGACAAATTCCGATAGAAAAACGTCCAACTCTGGCACATCGTTTGATACATAAGTTTCTCTTGGGATCATTAGTAGCTTTGAGAAAAATAACATAGCCAAGAGGAACCCAGCACAAGACCAAGCTAAGAATTTTAAGCTTTCCTGCCAGCTCTTCTTTCCGCCTTCGTTCCAGTCCTTTATCCCCAAAAACAGCATTAATACCAAGAAAATCCCTGCTGAAGCTTGATAAGTCATGCATATTCCCAACAGGCTGATTACTATCATAATTATGTAGAAACTGCGTGATTTCTTGCGGAAAATTAGTGGAAAGACAGCAAACAGAATTGAGAGAGCCATGTAGGGAGCGTCGTATTGATATGAAAGGCATTCTAAAAAGTAGGGGCAAAGCCCTAAGGGCGTAACTGCGATTACTCGCCAAATCCATTTCGTCCATTTTTCTTTAAATATTTCTTTTCCTGAAATAAGACATATTACAATTACACCAGCTACAGCTAATAACCCTACTGCAATAATTTGCGGTAAAGGTGCAATATTAGATAAATAATTATCGGCATGCAAACCATGCGATAAAACTGTACTGAGATACCGGCTGAAACCTGACCAACCCGCATAGCCATAGTTGGTACGAGCGATATCGTCAGCATAATGCACGCCCGCTAGCAGAATGGCCGAGATTGCTACTAGATAAATCGAAAAAATGGTGGTAAATGGTTTTAATAAAAAACGGTTGTCACGAGCAAAATCACGGAATTCGGACGTCAAAACCTTAATATCTCGTTTTACAATCTGTTTTTTAATTGTTTTTTTGGTTTTCATTTTGCCATTCCTTCACATAATCATTATAAGTCATAAATTCGTTCCCGTCGGTCTTTAATTTTTGAATTAGCCAATCTAGTCGCTGAGCTAATTTATCGCCACTGTTTCTAGCAATATACCAAGGCGCTTTAAAACCACCAAAATCAGTAAACTCCCATGGGTGTAAATAAGTCGTAAAATAATCCTGTCTTTTTATGACTGATTTTACTAGACTATAATAAAGGCGTTTGGGAAATATATGTAAGGCCAACCAAAACATCGGAATGCGCATAGAAGTTGCTGCTGAAGCTGGGATTTCGATCATGTCAGATTTGATAAAAGCATGTCTTGGCAATTTGAAATTGTTATACCGGCCAGGAATAAAAGCCGGATTGACACTGGAGTCGTATAAATAACCTTGGCGCCCTAATTCTTGATAGCTGATTTTAAACATCCGCGGCTGACGGTAGCCACTTACCCTTACTCCAGCAACTTTCTCGACGATTCTTTTTGATTCTTTCGGATCGGTAAAGCTTGGGCAAAAATGATCCATTCCATGGCAAGCGATTTCATGCCCAGCTTTTTTTATTTTTTTAACTAATTCAGAATTGGTTTTGGCAAAATTTCCCGTAATAAAAAAAGTCGCTTTAATTTGATGATGAGCTAGTATT
>JAFWIQ010000007.1 GCA_017511865.1 Candidatus Saccharimonadota bacterium | reverse complement strand
TCACATCGTCTTGTGAATAACCCAGCTCTTGCATATCTGAAATCTTCTGTTTCATATTGTCAATTGAAAGACTATAAATAGTTGGCAATGATTTAGTCATCTTAATCACATCGTCTCGTGAATAACCCAGTTCTTGTAAATCTAAGATTTTCTGTTTCATATTGTCAATTGAATAGCTATAGATTGCTGGCAATGATTTAGTCATCTTAATTACCTCATCTCGTGAGTAACCAAGTCCTTGCATATCTGAAATCTTCTGTTTCATATTGTCAATTGAAAGACTATAAATAGTTGGCAATGATTTAGTCATCTTAATTACCTCATCTCGTGAGTAACCAAGTTCTTGCAAAAAAACAAAATTTCTGTAAATCTTACCAGACAAATTAAGGTCCGAAAGTGTAATATTACTAGTAATATCCTTTGCATCATCTTCTTCGTAACCGAGTTTAATTAAAGCATCGATGGACTTAAGTTTATCAAGTATTGTTTTTTGCATAAAGGCCATGATTTCCTTCTTGTCGCGAGCAACGTCGATATCCAATTCGGGAGCACCCAACAATCGACAACACTTCCTAATACACTCACTCAAATCACTGTTTTTTCCATTATTATCACGTTCAATACAGACTGAATCTTCTGAAAGATCTGGGCAACCTTTTTCACGGATATGAATAATACGATAACCATGCTCTCTTGCTATCTGATCCTTTTTTACGTCGCGTTCCGAATCTTGATGATACCGCCAGCCATCGTATTCGATTCCAACTCCAGGCGGATCAACAAATATATCCACTTCTAAATTACGCTCGGTGTCTGGATTCTTAAGCCAATCCGGCCTTGACCTCTGTGTAATAGCACTATTAGTTTTTGCTAAATAAAAAGCTATTGCGTTTTCCGGAAAACTTGTGCCAAAAGAAACACGTTTTGTTGTTTCTACAATTATATCTTTTTCTTCTGGTGAGTAAATATCTTCATTTTCTCCAAGTTCACTCCTCAAAACCTCGTCCGCATTTTGCGCATTAATATCAATTTTACCGACCAAATTGCCTTCTGGAGCTTGATCATAAACCCCTAAAACTCCTTTACTGATTTTTATATAATTAGCTCTTTGCTCGACTTCATTTGATTCTCCAGACAAATGTGTCGTTTCTATTAAATTCATAGTTTCTCCTAAATTCATTATACATGAAATCAATATATATCCATAATAAGCAACTTTCTATTCTTCATCCTCATCTTTCTTGTCATCTTTTCTAAAAATTTTCAAATCCACCCAATAGAAAATTGCCCCACCAATTAAATTTGCTATCACGGTAGCCAATGCCGTGCCCACTGGCTCTAGCCAAGACAAACACAATGCCAATATAGGGCTAGACAACTGCCACCTACATAAATACAGCAAAAATCGTTTCATATCTATCTCGAAATGCCAGGATTTCCTCTGACTGGAGATGCCACCTTGGGTCCATTATCTAGTTGTGGCTTAGCCACTTGAGGCTTTTCGTATTGCTTTGCCCTGGGAACAGCGCCTCTTGCTTCACCCACTATTCTAGATTTACCATAACCACCAAGTATCCCGCGATTGCTATTCAAAGAACGCCTCTCCGAAAAACTCCCCGAAGAAACCACGCCAACCCCACTTCCATTCTGAGCCCTCCCAAATACTGACGAATGAAAAACATCCGTCTTTTTCGTCTTCATGACATATTTCAAAAGGGGATTATTCATAAACTCCTTTACTTAGGCAAAAGCAAAAACGCCACTGTTCCAGCCGCTGCCCCTAATATAATCGTCAAGATTACCGCCACCACCAAACTCACATGTGCATCCTTCTCTGGTTTGGCAATAATCGTCACCGGACCCCTTGGCTCCTCTTTAGGTACTTCCACTTTTTTCTGATAAACATTCTTAGAAAGCGGTCGCTTTATGACCTTCTCTTGGTTAATAAATGGATTTTTTGGCGGCACAAAAACGTCTTTTTTGTTTTCCGCCTTGCTTTTTTCCACAACTTTTTCCACAGGCCGGTTCTTCCCTCGTATCATTCTCCGAGCTCCCACTTTTTCCGACTTTGCTTTCAAAACCTCTTGCCGACCAGAATCAGCATCCTTAGGCTTGCTCAATGAACGTTCTATTGTATCAGGTTCCACAAGACCTAATTCCAAATCCTCCACCACGCCCAAAGCAATCCCCTCGCTTACTTTTGTAAGAGAAGGCCTTGCTACACTAGAAACTGTCTTACGTTTTTCTCGCTTCGACCTGACCGCCTCAGCCTTAACCTTCGGGTACACAATCTCCGGCTTAGATTCAGGTCTAGCCATCTTCCTAGCACGATTCACCGACGTCTTATTAGATTTAGCCGGCACAAAATCCATGTACTTTTTATTCATGATCTCACTCTTTTAGCTGTATCGATTATATCAACAAACTCACTCAAAATCAAACTCGCTCCCCCTATCAAAAGACCATTAACTCCAGGGATGGTCAAATACGCACCCGCATTCGCCGAGCCCACACTTCCACCAAACAAAATTGGTACATTTTCTGACTTCTTCTCCCCATAAATATCCGCCAAAGTTTTACGAATCAACTTTACCACCTCAGCAATCTCATCCGGAGTTGCCAATTTAGCCGCCTTAGTACTAGATATCGCCCAAACTGGCTCATAAGCAATTATCACTTTGCTTAAATCGTCGTCAGCCACATCAGTCAAACCACCAATCAATTGATCACGAATTACATCAGTAGTTTCGCCAAAAGCCCTTTCTGACTCGGTTTCTCCTATACATAGAATCGGCATGATCTTATTTCTAATCGCTGCCGCCACCTTCTTTTGTATCATCTTATCATTTTCGCCAAATATATACCTTCTTTCAGAATGTCCCACAATTACATAGTCCGCAATCCCCCTAAGCTGCGAAAAAGAAGTCTCACCCGTAAACGCTCCATAATCCCGATAAAATGCATTTTGCGCCCCAAGCTTTATCTTGTGCCTATCAACCTGCAAAGATAGTGGCTGCAAAGCAATCGTAGATGGCGCCACTACGACCTCTATGTCCCGATAATTAGGTAATGTTTTTAACAATTTATGAAGATAGATGGAAGCTTCTCCAACTGTAAAATTCAGCTTCCAATTGCCCACGATATAAGTTTTCATAAATCCATTATAACATGATATAATCAAAACACTATGAAGAAAGTTTTAGCATTCGATATCGATCAAACCTTAAACGTCGCCAAGACGCCAATTACCGAAGACATTGCAGATTTACTTGTCAAATGTCTTGACCATTTTGAAGTCTGCCCCATCTCCGGCCAAAAATTTGATCAATTTTTAATTCAAATCGTCAACCAACTTAAAAATCCCACACCAGAGCAATTGTCTCATTTGCATCTTTTTGTCGCTCAAGGCACTCAATATTACCGCTACAATATAGACCAAAAAGATTGGGAACAAGTCTACAATTACCCGCTAACAGACGAGCAAGTTGCCAAAATCACCGCCACCATCGAACAGGCCGCCAAAGAACTTGGGCTCTGGGAGGAAGACAAACTCCAAGAAGGCGACGAAATCATCGAAAACCGCCTCTCTCAAGTTACTTTTTCTGCCCTCGGACAACGTGCCGGCACCAAAGAAAAATACGCCTGGGACCCCGATCACAAAAAACGTGAACGAATCGTCGCTCGTTGCAAAGAGCTAGCTCCAGAATTTGACTACGAAATCGGTGGCACTACTTCTATCAACGCCATCACCCCGGGCATGAACAAGACCTTTGGCATGACTCATCTCCTCGAAGAATTAAACGTCAAAAAAGAAGACATCCTCTACTTTGGCGACATGACTCAACCCGGCGGCAACGATTATCCAGTTGTCCAAATGGGTATTGATACTATCACCGTCAAAAACCACGAAGACACCGCCTTCGCCCTAAGAGGTATCTTGGGCGTCATAAACTAAACCCGATATTTCAAAAATATTAGGTTTCGGTTATGTTATAATATACTTATGAATATCCTAATCGTGGGCAACGTCTTAAAAGACGTCTATTTGGATTTAGACAATCGAACGGAGAACCTCGAAACCGACCAACATGGCACAGAGTGGCTAAATCTTGCCTTCAACGCAAGCGAACATCATTTCTTCAATCGCAATAGCAATTTCGGCGGAGCTGCAGTTTCTCTAGAAGTTTTCCAAAAAATGGGAATCTCTTCTTCAATTTCAGACTCCGACTTCAATCTTTCCGACAATAATCCCACCATTGACACCTCCTCCTCGGCGTATCGTTATATTTTAATAGCAAACAACAATGTCACCTATTTTGCCCCTAGCAAATTCAAAACTACCAATTTTTCGCCACCAGCCGAATCAGTTGACTATCTTTATGTTGACCGCTCCGCCGACATAAACATCAATGCGGCCAAAAAAATTAATGCCTACCTCGACATTTCCGCCAAAACCAAATTAATTCTCTACATTCGCAATTTCAACAATCCCAATTTAAATTCCCTTATCAATCGCGCAGATTTACTTTTTATCGAAAACAACAAACAGTCACCAAAAGCATCCTATGCACCAGAATTAGCAGAAATTCCTCCCGAAAAAATCATTTTTATCTCCGAAAAACAGCTCTCTTGTCTCGGCATCACAGAAAATGTCTCCACTGGCAACATAGATGTCTTAACTCATCTCTCCGCCTACTCCATCGCCTCAGCTACCGTTCTTGGTTGCTTTATTCTGGGCTTTTCTATTGAAGATAGTTTCAGGATGGCCCGCATTAATGCCGAACAAACAAGACTAAATTCCTCCCTCTCTTTGTCCGAACTCCAAAAAATCGCTAGTAATTTCCATCCGACTGACGAGCTCGAACTCATTGCTGCCAATCTCCTTCTCAAAAATAAGGGCATCCTTGCTGCCGACGAATCCGGTGGTTCAATTAGCAAGAAATTTGCACAACTAAACATCCCCGATACCTACGAAAATCGTCGTGATTACCGCAACATTTTCTTTACCACGCCGAATCTAGAAAAATACGTCAACGGCGTCATTCTATTCGATGAAACCACCCGCCAACTCGCCGACAATGGTCAAAATTTCGTCGATTTCCTCACTGGCAAACGAATTATCCCCGGCATCAAAGTCGACCAAGGTCTTGAAAAATTTGCCGATTCCACTTCGGCAAACCCAGAAGAAACTTGGACCAAAGGCCTAGACGGATTAAGCAACCGCCTTAAAGAATATCATTCAATGGGTCTCCGATTCGCCAAATGGCGAGCCGCTTTCGAAATTCGCCTAGATGAGCAAGGTAACATCCTTACCCCTACGGATTATGCCATCAAAGAAAATTGTCACATTTTAGCAAAATACGCCCGCGAATGCCAAGACGCACACATCGTCCCCATCGTCGAACCAGAACTAGTCTATGATGGATATTACGATATCGACAAATCCGCCAGTATCACCAGTAGAATACTCGATCAACTCTTCCAACAATTATCCAATCATCAAGTAAATCTTCGCGCCTGCATCCTCAAGGTCAACATGATTCTGGCCGGCAAAAAATACGAAATTCAATCTACCCCAGAGGAAGTCGGTACAAAAACAGCTGAAGTTCTAAAATCTCACGTTCCCAAAAATCTCGCCGGCATCGTCTTTCTCTCCGGTGGCCAAACCGTAGAACAAGCCACAGACAATCTTGCCGCCATCGTAGCCAACGGTCCGTTCCCATGGCCAGTCACTTTTAGTTTTGCTCGTGCACTTCAAGATCCAGCACTATACGCCTGGAAAGGAAACGGCGCCAATACTGACGCCGCCCGCTCCGCTTTCCTCTCTCGCCTCATTGCTAACACCGAGGCATTAGAAAAATCAAATAACTAGTTTGCCTCTTCTTCAGTTTCTGGCTTTGAACCATTGTCAGCAGGCACATCGGCCGCATCCACCGGTTCAGACTCAGCCGCAGCTTTCTCTTCTGCTTCACGCTTTTCGGCTTCAGCTGCTGGATCATACAACGATACAATCACTTGTTCACCAGACAACTCTTTATCAGCAAATTCCACGCCGCTCGGCAACTTAATATCTGCTACTGTTAATTTATCCTCCACCGTAGTCATTCCAGACGCATCAATTGTTAGCTCTTTTGGCAAATCGGCCGGCTTTGCTTTTACATCCAACTCTTCAATTGATTGCGTCATAGCAAAATGATAAATTTTTGAAGCTTCTGATTCTTCAAAATTCACAATTATTACTGGAGTCGTCGCCTCCACTACCTCGTTTGCCGAAATCGCCTGAAATTCAATGTTGATAATCTTTCTCGTAACCGGATCAACCTGAACGTCCTTCACAATTGCCATCCGTTTCTTGCCAGCAATGTCTAAATCAATCGGCGAATGATACCCAGCCTTCTCCAAAACTTTTTCTGTCGCTACATATTCAGAGGCTAAAAGCATTGGCTCCTTACCACCATAAATCACCGAGGGGATCAATCCTTTATCTCTTAATTCCTTTATCTTCTTGCCAGTTAGCTCACGCGTCTCTAACGCTAATTTATATTCAGCCATAAATAATTCCTTTTACTTTTAGATAATTATATCACTTATCTGTTATTTTTCAATGCCAAGATAAGAAAACCTGGTCAAACCTTTTTTACCTTTACCATTGCTGGTCGCAAAACTTCTTTTTCATAGTAATATCCAGGCCTCAAAGTCTCCGATACCACCTCTTTTTCCCCTTCCCCTTCTACCATCACAGCATCAAATAAATCTGGGTTAAATTCTACCCCCTCCGAAGAATCAATTTTTTCTAAACCTAAATCATTCAATGTTTTTATTAATGTTTTTTCCAACGGCTTCAATTCCTCGTAGCTCAAAATTGCCCGATCCATATCATCAAGCAACGGCAGCATCTTAAAAACCGTCGCCAGTTTCGCAGCTTTCCTCTCATTTTCTTTTTGATTCTCTACTTGCTTGCGAAAATTTTCAAAATCAGCCCGCGTCCTTTGCAAATCGTTAGTCAATTCAACAATTCTATTATCTTCTTGAACCTTCTTTTCTTTCATATAATTCTCCTTTTACAAAATCTCTTCCAACATACTACCAGCATGCCTCACCAAAGACATCACCCTCGAATAATTTTGCCTAGTAGGCCCCAACACGCCAATGTAACTCCTATCCGAAAAAGGCGACTGAAACTTAGATATAATCAAAGAAACTTCCGAATTTTTGCCAATTGGGTTTTCGTGACCAATAAAAATATTCAACGCCTCACCCGGAGCAGCCTCACGCAACCATGGCTCTAAATTATCTAACAACTTCGCCACCGCTTGCACCCTTCTAGTGTCTCCAAACTCCGGCTGAGTAAAAAGTCGCGAAATACCAGCCAAATACAGTTGCTCGCCAATCGTCGCCAACCCCAAATTGCCCGTTAATTCCACCAAAGCATCCACCGCCCCTCTTATTGCTGCATCAGCTCTAGACTGAGAGCTAACCCTCACCGCTATCGCATGCGTTCCTCTCTCAAGTGATCTTCGTTCCGCCATCGCCCTTTCCGAACCTGCATTCTTACCAAATCCTTCAGTCCCATCCAAATTATTCACATAAAATCTATATCCAGCGTCCGTCGGTACCCTTCCAGCCGAAGTATGCGGCTGCGCAATCAAACCAAGCGCTTCAAGCTTAGCCATTTCTGCCCGAATCGTCGCCGGGGATACACCAAACAGCTTTGCCAACGTCACACTACCTACCGGCGAAGCCGTTTCGGCATATTCCTCAATTATTTGACAGAGGATTTCCTTTTGACGTTGAGTAATTTCCATACCATATATTATATATAATTAGCAGTAAAAAGACAAGAGTGCCAACTATTTACACCTCCACTTTCATATGTTAGAATAAAAAAACACCCAAATCAGCCAAATACTTTTTGGCTAGTACCTTTAGAGGAGGATTAGATATGTCAAAAATAAAATCGAATACCAATGCAGGATATAAGGCAAAGCCAAGGAAAATCACCCATAACGGTATCACTTATTCCTGCCTTCGGAAGAATGGCAAAATCACCGTACGCATTTCGCGTACCGCCAAAGGCCAGAATATCATCGTCGGAGTTTACGACATCATTAATGGCACTTGGCACAACGACAATAGTGATGTTCCGCTCACAGAAAAAACAAAAGAGAAAATTCTCAATCACTTTGTTAAGGCTCAGCCAGCTATTTGACCTTTCTGCCTCGGGCCCTGACATTTTGGTTAGGGCCCCTTTTTTGTGCTAAAATAAAAATATGGAAGAAAAAATTTCCAAAATCAAAACTTGGTTAGACACTGGCTCTATCAATATTTTTGGTCTACCAATGTCCGGCAAAGATACCCAAGGCGTTCGTCTAGCCGAAGCCCTAAACGCCAAATTCCTATCTTCCGGCATGATTATTAGAGCTATGGAATCCGAAACCAAACAAAACTATTCCGAACATGGCGAGCTTATCCCTACCAATATATTCTACGAATGGGTACTGCCCTACTTTGAACGTCGTGATCTCTTTGAATACCCCCTCATCCTGTCTTCAATTGGCCGCTGGTCTGGAGAAGAAAACCAAGTCATATCCATCGCCGCCGGGGCTGGGCACGAAATCAAAGCCGCCATTATCTTAGATATCTCAGAAACCGAGGTAGAAAACCGCTTCAATGCCGCCAAAACCCTCAATGATCGCGGGGACCGCAGCGACGACAAAGATTTAGACACATTCAAAACTCGCCTTAAAGAATTTCGCGAGAAAACTTTACCAGTATTACAACACTATCAAACCCTTAATCTTTTAATCAGAGTCAACGGCAATCAACCCCGCGATGCAGTTTTTGCAGAAATTATCGAAAAACTTTACCAAAAAGCTTCTGAAAACAATTAAGTCATCTCTTTCTAAAAATCTTCCCCACAAACTTCAAAATCTCATCCTTAAACTCGTAAACCAAATAAATCACGCCTAGCCCCATCAACCCCAAAACCACGTACAATGCTACAAACGAAGATTTTTCTTCATAGTTTTCCGGCTCCAAACTATAATCCGCTCCATTATTTTCTTGTATTTTACGACATCTACCAGTATCAGGATTTAAATAATATCCCTCCTTGCAAGTCTTCTCTGTCACAGATTCATATTTTTTACATCTACCAGTCAAAATATTCAGATATTGCCCTTCCGGACAAATTTTTTCCTTTACGACGGTAGCCTTCACACAATTACCGGTCGCTTCATTTATTACTTTTCCCTCCTCACAAGTTTTGAACTCCTGATAATTATTTGCACCACCCGGCGTTGGAGCATAGGTTGTTCTCCAAATTTCTTTCCCAAATTCATCATAGCCAACAAAAGCATACGCAGTCCCCTTTCTTTGACCATTCGGATACTCCAGCTTATCAACTACCGCCCCATTCACATCAATCAATTCCAAAGTATTAAAATTAGTTGGATTTTTCGTCAAACTAAAATCCGTCGGAAAATATGCAAAATATTCCTCAGGTCGCAAAATCCCAGAAATTAAATATATTTTACTTTTGTACTTTATACCACACCCATCCATCAAAACTTGTTCTGTCCCAAAATTATAAATTTCAATAAACTGTTCCGCTTTTGAAGACTCATAATAACTCAAAATTTCCGAAAACATCAAAGTACCACACTTGCCTACCGCTTCGCCATATCCTTCCTCTTCTTTTTCAACATGATAACTATCTGGATTATATAAAGGTTTGTACTCTTCCAAATGCTCAAATCCCCCAGTCAATAAATCCCTCACCAAAGTC
This sequence comes from Candidatus Saccharimonadota bacterium, assembly GCA_017511865.1. GTDB lineage: Bacteria > Patescibacteriota > Saccharimonadia > Saccharimonadales > Saccharimonadaceae > Nanosyncoccus. Next base: position 33,835 of record JAFWIQ010000007.1, on the reverse strand, counting down.
GTCGGACTAGCCGACTTAAACTCTTTCTCGCACCCCTCCTTTCCGGTCCAACAAACGAAATCCACCACTTCCTCTCCTCGAACCAGTTTTATCCCAGCTTTCAAGGCAATAGTTTTAGTATAATTCACGGCTGCCAGCTCACTCGAAGGTGAGCTGGCCAAGCGAAGGAGGATAGTCTCGCCAGTCATCCAGCTGTTCTCAGGAAATTCAAACAAAATTGAATCATTCCCGCTTGAGTTAGTATAGCCTACAGCAGTTCCAGCGAGCAAAATCGGTTCATCGGAGTTTCTACGGGCAATCTCAATCATCTCTCCGACATTATTTACGCCATCAACTACATAACCAGGGTTAATGGCTTTTATATAAAGTTCTGGCAATTCTTCATTCACATCCAAAACATCTGGAGCATTAATACCCCAAGACCAATTAAAAAATCCCAAACTCATCCACAAAACAATACTCACAAACACTAAAATTTTTTTCATGACACCAAACCTACTACTCCCATCCTAGAATTGCAACCCCCTTTATGCTATAATCTAAACATGACCGTTTTTATCTCTTTAGGAATCCTAATTCTGTCTATGCTTATAGTGGTCTGCATGAAGCTTGTGCCCGGAGTTTTTGCACTTTTTTTCCATTATGCTTCCGGTAAATATTCCAAAAGAAAAACCGATGATCTCAGCGTTTTTTTCATTTTAGGCGCCGAAACCATGGTTGCTCTTGCCTTCTTTTTAATCAATACTCTAATTAATATTCTGCCACCAAATCTCCTAACCCTAGGCAACAACATCCTCACCTGGATTATTATCGGTATCCTTATATCCCTAAGCCTTTCCACTTTTTTGTTCTACTTCCGAAAAGGTTCCGGCACCGAACTTTTCATTTCTCGCAAAATCGCACAATGTCTCAACCTCAAGGCAAAATCCGTCAAAAACCGTTCCGATGCTTTTATTCTAGGTCTAGTCTCTGGCATTCCAGAATTCATTTTCACAATACCATTATATATTCTGTCCACCATCACTCTTATACAATCTAGTTTTTCACCAATCTCCTGCTCATGTATAATTATCTTCTGCGCCTTGATAATTGTTAGCCCACTTTTTATTACTCAAATATTTTATCGTACCGACCACAATCTCGCTGATATCGCAAAACTCCGCACCAAAAACAAAACTTTCTTCCGTTTTTTCATTAGTTTCTTATATTTAGCCCTCGCCGCTCTAATTATTACATTTAGGATTTTAATACCATGAAAGATTTCGACGAAAAAGCTCTCACTAAAGAATTAAAAATCGACGCTAAAGCTGTCGGCATTCCTATCGGTGCCGCCGAAGTCTTTATCGAAAAAACCGTCAAAGCAGTCAAAAAATCTTTAAAAACCAAAAATACCATCACCAACAACGATTTAAAAAGACTAGTCGCAAAAGAATTAAAAAAATATAACACTGATTTAGCTTATGTTTATAAAAATCGTGATAAAATAATATAAAGATGAGTAAAAAATATAATTTTGACTACATAGTTATCGGCAGCGGACCAGCCGGCTCCACTGCTGCACTCAATTTAGCCAAAGCCAAAAAACACGTTGCACTCGTTGAGGGTAAATATTTTGGTGGCTCCAATCTTAATACTCGTGACATACCGTACAAAGTTGCATTAAATTTCTCTCACACCTACACCAAACTCTCCTCTCTGCCCGAATTCAGAAATCAAGAACTCTCTTTCAGCCTTCCCACCGCACTCTCCCATCAATCAAGAGTCGTCGTTAGCCTCAGTGAAGACAACAAAAAATCTCTCGAATCCGCAAACATCACCTGCATCAACGGCTACGCAAATTTCTTAGATTCACACACCATAGCCGTAGGCGATCAAAAATTTACTGCACGCAGTTTTATTATTGCTACCGGTGCCAAATTAAAAACCTTTGGCATCGCCGGTACTGACTCAGTTCACCATCTCACCCCAGAAACAGCCATCAAAGTTCGTCGTCTACCAAAAGTTGCTGTCGTCGTAGGTAGTGGCTCCACTGGCTGCGAAATCGCCGAATATTTCGCCGAACTTGGAGTTAAAGTCATTTTGCTAGAATCCTCCGATCGCATCCTTCCACGCGAAGACAAAGAAGTCAGCGAAGCAATCTCTGACTACTTTACCCACAAATTAGGCATCATGGTACTACCAAGCTGCAAAGTAGTCGCCCTAGAACAAGACAATTTCAGCAAACGCATCATCTTCCAAAACAGCCGCAACGAAAAAATGGTTCGCACCGACTGCGTCATTCTCGCCACCGGAAGTCAGCCAGCTACAGACTTTGGCCTAGAAAATGCTGGTATCAAATATAAAAACACCGGCATTATCGTCAATAAATATTTTGAAACTTCCGCCAAAAACATTTATGCAATCGGCGATGTTCTCGGCAAAGATTCCTCCACCGAGCTCGCTGAATATGAAGGCTCAATATTGTCATCCAATCTTATCCACAAAGCCAAAAATTCAGTTAATTATCAAGGCTTTGCCCGCATTGTCAATACGCTTCCCAGCATCGCCACAATCGGGCTCAATGAAGATGATCTAATTCGTCGCGACCGTAAATACAAAAAATCCATCGTCAAGTTAAACGAAATCCCCGCAAGCAAAATCAACGATTTCTCACATGGCTTCATTAAACTTCTCGCCGACAAAAAGAACGATCGCATCATCGGTGCCACCATTGTAGCTCCCAACGCCGAATTCTTATCTGCCGAAATCGCTATTGCTATTCGTCATAATCTCACCGCCATTGAACTCGCCAGTACACCTCATCCAACAAACGATTATAGTTATCTCATTAAATTAGCTGCCAAAAATCTCATCGGCAAAAAATAATTAAAATACAAAAAAATTTAGCCCTCAGTTCAACCTGAGTTAGGGGGGTAACTCAGGTTGAACCAAAAGCTAATTCTTAAAACTTGGTGGCGGGGGCTGGATTTGAACCAGCGACCTTTTGGTTATGAGCCAAACGAGCTACCAGGCTGCTCTACCCCGCGACAATATAATATATATTATATCTCAGAGCAGCCATCCTGTCAAGAAAACAAGCACTAAAGCATACCCCACACAGACTCATCAGATTTTATACAACGTACATGTCTATAAGTTGGATAATTAACCCAATATCCTGCCCCATCACGCTGCTCAGTGACAGAGCCGTCTTCTTGATAAGATTCGTCCTCATATCCAGGATCATCTTTGAAATTAGGCGTATTCAAAACTATACCACCAGTACCTCCAAGCAATTCTCCATCAACTGTCTCCACGTTAGTAGTCCGTCTTCTACCATTTTCAGTTCTCCATGTTTCAACATAATTATAAAACCGTGCTTCTTTGCCCCACTCTCCTCCGAAATAACCAAGACTAACATTATTCTCACCATTTGCAACCAAAATTTCAGGATGCGAGAAACCTCTCCATTCAGCATAACCGCCGCTACCATAAAAAATTGAATAGTGCATACGGCTCCCAGCACGAGCCAATCTAGTTGTCGCCCCAGCAAAAAACCTGGAGGATACGCCAATGGCAGTTCCATGCATAATATGCCATCCAGCCGGACAAATATCAGTGAGTTTAGTTTCAAAAAGAAGCATACCCACGCTACCCGAGATAAGCCGTTCCGATTTAGAAGTAAGATCAACTATTTTTATTCCTGGTTCCTCCGGTTGTTTAATCTCATAGCCCGCAGAAGCTGCATTAAAGTTGTACCAAGTACCAATATCCTTTCTAGCAAGTTCCATTATGTCGTCTACATTCTCAACGCTTCCCCCAATCGCAATCCCATGATCATCAATTTGCCACCGATTATCCCAATCCGCCCGCCTGAGAGCTTGAGACCTAGTGCTAAAATGATAACCCTTGCCAAGCAAATCTTCTATTTGTTTCTTTAATGATATTCCAGCAATACCTTCTTTTATATATTGAGATGAAACATATCTCGCATATTTTTTCCCATTTTCTTCGCTTTTCCAAGTGTATCCATCACCTATTTCTTTGCCAGGAATCGTTTCTACCAAATTTATTCCTTCGTCATTTTTACCCATATTAGATCCCACGCTTATCATTTCAGTAGTCCCATCTTCATTTGTCTTTTCTCTTTCAGAATATTGTATATCCTTTTCGTTTTTCCCCTTATTAGATCTTCCTTCAAAACGCAAGTTCTGGGTCATCATACAAAACCCATCAGTATCTTGCCCTTTCGGAACATAAGTTAATAAATCCAAACCACCAAAGAGTAAGGATTGTATAGAATTTATAAAATCATCATTTGATTTTAACGCTATATACTCTATAGTATATAATTCGCCATCCCTCTCGTCTCGTACCAAAATTTCCTTCCCATAAGCCTCTTTTTTACAAAATTCCATCGTTACATCAGCCTGCATAGACGGTGCAAGACAAGAAATATTGAAAAACACTGCAGCTGGCTCAGAGTTATTATCCTCCTTATTCCCCTTCAGAATAGATAACTTACCATTAGCAAACTTAGCAGTCTTAATATACCCCGCATCATCTTCATTAAAATTAGTAATATTTTTTATCTTCAACTTTTGACCGCCAAAAACAATCAGTTCCATCGTGTTATTCACAGAATTATAACTATTAGAATCTTTATCGGAAATAAATATCCAATCATTACTGCTCGTTTTGCATTCCGAAACTGGGAATTTAAGCCTACTTCGCGTTATTATATAATCACCGCTTTTTCTTTCCTTTACGGCAGCCACAGCAGGCAGTCCTTTATTTTTGTCATACCAGGCACGCTCATCCGGAATAATAAAACCTTGAGTCGAGCCAGAATAGCTTTCATTAGGTTCTACTTCACTTTGCCCAGCCAAATTAGGACTTGCACCAGTATTAGTATATCCCACATACAAAGGCGAACAAACATTGTGATTATAATCTTTATGCCATTGAGCGAACAAAGTGATATATTGATTGCTGCCCTTATTTTCCGGTATCTTAATTTCATCACCCTCAAAATAATAAGCATCACCTCCTGGTTTCAATTTATCCCTAAGATATTCTATGTAACTTTCCTCCTTTTTTCTCAAATAATCATGAGCTGCATCCATGGCCCCCTTGCGTCCGCTATATTCACGCACATTCACACCATATAAGTTCTCTCCGTTTGGATTAAACAAAGAAGGATTCGCATTCTTCCATTCCTCATAATAAGACTTAGTGGTCCAAATTGGCCGAGTATCAGCTGCGGCTTTATCCGGCCATATATCTTTAGCAGTGATTGGATCATAGCAAAGCTTGGTATAGCTATTTGCCAAAACAGTAGCCGGTTGCTCGCTATTTGTCATGTTGTATGTTCTACTCATTGCACCACCACTATGTGCATCAGCGTCTTCATTACCATTATAATAAATTGTATATATAGATGTGCCCTGAGCAATGTCGGCTTGAGGATTGTACAAACGAATTACAGTAGAGATAGTAGATGCTGTATCGGAGCCAGAGCCATACCAACAAGTCTGAACGTAGAAATCATCAAAACCTTTTTTATTACCTAAATCACCCTTATCATCTACTATCTTAGTGGTCCCATTATCAGCTACTGCTACCACATAAATACCAGCAGCAGCATATAAAACAGATTCTCCTAAATCATCATTTATAAGTTTGTCTTTATCGGTATTGGTGGCATTATTACCGTAAATTAGGTGTGGGTAAGTTTGGGTTTTTCTAAACAACTTATTTCTACCTTCTTCACGATTATCATCATCAGAAACAATAAGAACTTCATTTATCACCTCATTCTTGTCAGAAGCATTATTGTATCTATCAGCATATCCACTTAACTTATGGGTATTAATAATAAAGGCATTCCCAGTCTTATAAACATTATTATTATACATATCATCACAGGATTTATTATTCGTACCCGTATATCCGCTAGTTTCTCCTGCAAGACTAGCTATTTTCTCATATAGTGCTTTATAGGCACCTCCCCCCATATCGCGCTCAGCAAGATATGCGGACTGAATGAAACGAATAGCTTCTGACTGGGCGTCAATTTCTTCACGAGCAAGAGTGGCTTCTAGAGCGGTCTGAGCACTGGAGGTGCCGCCACTTAATACGGCCACAGCAGCTATAGCAACCATAGAAAAAATTCCGACTGCAAGAGTAACTTCGATCAGTGTGTCACCTCTTAACTTATTTGTAATCATTTCACTATCTCAATCCCTTCTTATGTTTATTTATTATAATTTCCGTTGCCCCAGTTTCCACTCGTGTCCAAAGCTGTCCCATAGCTACCATTACTGTGCTCCGACGTCACAATCAAATTCTTATCTAATAATGACCCAGACGAGCTATCCTCACCTAACAACTCAATCCCATAAAGCGGATATGGAAAACTCCCAAAAGAGTCTATTCTTGCTTCAACCCTACGGTACAAATTATTTGCTCGCCCTGTTGAATCAATCTTCGCCTGCATACTGCTCAACATAATCTGTATATCCCCACTACCATCAGGCTCATTACCGATCGTCGCTGCGCTCTCACTACATTGCCCCGCCTTACAATAAAACGACAAAGCAAAATCCGTACTCGGTCGCCCATATGGCAACGACACCGCAATCATAAACGTGTCGTCATTTCTTTCTGCACCAACCGGATAAGGTAGTTCAATCTCCACAGAACAAACAAATTCATTATCACTAGTTCTCGGACAATACACCACAAAAGGCAAGTTCTTTACGCTTCTGTCATTAGTCTTTACGACCTGACTAGCCAATATGTAATTAACCGTTTCATCCGCTTTGTCCTCATCAGATACACATCTCCCCCCATCCATATCAACTTCACCATTCTTCCAGCAAGTACCTATGTAAGAATCTGGCTTATCCGTGCCGGCCCTGCTCGCCAGATAATCCGGGACCAAATACATAGTTGCCCGATTGGTCTGCTCATTCCTAATATCACCCGCCTCATCAACCGTCTTATCAAAATCGCTAAGCCTAAAACCGCTCTCATCTGTCTGTATCAACTGCACAGAAATCATTGGCGGAGTAGGAACGCTCTCGTCACCAACACTGGATGACGGAAAACGCAAAGCCCCCACTCCCGCAGTATCAAAATTATAACTCGAAGACTTTCCCCCATCCGTCGAATTATTAGAGTACCAGCTTATCTTCATCTTAGATACCGCTTTCGTCGTATCTCCGCTCACTTGTATTGGTATCAACTTCGTAGGATTCGCCTCAGTCAATGTAGACCGATAATCAGATGCGCCCATCGATATCTTATTGCAAGTATATGCTTGCTGCATCATATTACCATTAGAAGTATTTTCCTGAATCAAAACCCCACCATCATTCTCGCTAGATCCAGTAGGGCTTATTTTCCCCAAAATCTTAGCTACCATATCACAATCCTTCTGACCTTCTTCACTTTCCACAAGCCAAATTATCCCTGGACAGCTTATATCACTACTAGTAGGTTTGCTCGCACTATTCCCCTGCTCTTTGCACGCCCGATAATTATAGTAAGCCAATTTCGCATCCTCGACCCCTGCCAACGCCGAATCATAAGCTGACTGCGCAAGATCATCGTTGGAAGTCCTCGTCACCTCAGATACAATCACCGCTGCAAAACTCGTCACTACAATCACCAAAATCAACGTCGCAAACGCCACAATATAAAACGATGCTGCTCCTTTTTTAAATTTTGTTCCATTTTTCTTAAACATATAATTACTCTCTTCCACCAGTCGCCTGAACGGCAAAATTAAATTTATTTATCGCACAATAGTCAAAGTTGCTATTAAAATCATTTGGCGTAGAACAAAAGTTACCAGCCGCATTCACATTAATACCACCTTGCACCGTACCAAGTATAAACGATACAGAATAAAAAAGACTGTTCATAGAAACCCCAGCAGCAGACATCCTTGCCGACAAATCATATATTGCCAAATTATTGCCACCTTCCTGACTAGATATTAATTCTATAGGCTCCTCAGCGCTAACTACCTTAAACTCAGTTTGATTTTCTTCTAAACTAAACCAGGCACAAGCCGATCGAGAATTATCAGCTATTTTTGTCAATCGCGGGATCCAATCTTCCTCGTCTTCAGATATTGGCACCTCATCCCCATCATTGCTTTTATATACACGCAAAGCAATCTTATCGCTATCGCCAAGAAAAGCATATCCAGAATTCCAAACATAAGAATACTCCCCAGTACAAAACACCCCAGCTACAGGCACTTTGCCCACACCATCAATATCGCCCTTCTTCACCACCGAGACAAGATTATCACTACTGTCACACGCCTTACCAATTATGCCACTACAATCCTCTACTTTCGGCTCCCTCGTCGACGAACCCTGTATCGCCGTGCGCATATCATCCACTATATCCATTCCCACCGTATTAATCTGGTTCAAAGTCAACCCCCGCCGGTAAGAAGCCACCGCATTACTAATAATCAAAGCAATCGCAAGCGCCAATATTGATATAAACGCCAATGAAAGTGACAGTTCAATTAGCGTAAAACCTTTCTTCTTTTTATATACACTTTTCATCATAAACTTATCCTATCACTTCCTACAACTATTTTCCTTGCTATCTGCCGGCATTACTTCTACACCCGAAGCATTACGCGCATTAGCCGCAAGCCTCACATCTCGCCTCACATCACCCCCACCACCATTCGGATCTACACAGAAATCAACTACTACACCCGGATCAAAACTAAAATTATATAGCATTTTCGTCTGTGAACCTGCACCAATACTACTTCTATTGTTGCGTAGCTTAAATTCTTTCGCCCCATCCAAACCTAAACCTCTAGTAGGACTAGAATCCATCACATCATTCACCTCTATAGGAAAATTATAAACATAAGTGTATATAGTTCCAGAACGCGGATGCCTAACAATCAATAAAGAGCCATTAAAAGAAGTACCATCTTTCCCACAAAAAGCACGTTCAAACGTCAGTCCGCTGCTGCTAACACACTCAATCTTGGCTCCCCACCTCGGCACATAACTCTCCGCAATCCCTGCTAAACTCACATCATATTTCTCATCAGCCTCTTCCTTATAACTCACAACATTAATATTTAACTCTCCTAAATCTTCCCAAGTATTACCAGTACTCCCAAACTTATCCTCTATATCCCCCACCACCGTATAAACAAAAATCGCATTATCAGTATTATCATCACCAGCCAAATTTTTACTTTCCCCAAACGTCACCAACTTACCATAAATCGCCTGATCAGAGCGCCCTCCGCCCACCGTTTTATCACTCTCCACATTAGACACCTGCGAATAAATACTCCGCAAGAACTCTGCAAAATTTTGCACCGAATCATTATACCTTTGCTGGAATATCGAATTCTGCACCCCAGCTGCAATACCTATAAACAAAAGTCCAGTTATCGCCAAAAACAACGTCACCTCTATCAAAGTAAAACCAAACTTAGGCCCTCTCATGCTACCAATTATAGCATAAGCAATTTCTTTTTCAAAACAAAATTCCACCTAAGAATTTGGGAACAAATACATCATCCACTTTTCAAAATTCGTATAAGTCACCTCTTTCACTTCTTCTGCCGCTTCTACATATTTATTTTTGGCCTCCTCAGAATTCTCTGGCATCACCACCATATTCTCCCCCTCCAATTTTTTATCCAAATGTTTTCTCGCCATCAATTCCTGATACTCAGCCGTCTCATAATATTCATTCTCAAGCTCCGCCGCCTCCACTTCTACACTCAGAAGCTCCAAATCCTTTTTTTCTGCCATCAACCTCTCCGATAACTCCCAATTCCTAGACATCGCCGTTATGGATTGATAAGTCCAAACAAGGCACAAAACAATTGCTACAATTAAAACTATATTTTCTACCGTAAAAAAATCATGTTTCAACTTATAATTAGTCCTCCTCAGCCTACTTTTTATCCCGTCCATGCTTATCATTATATCATTTTGTGGTAAAATAATGTAGCGGGGGTATAGCTCAGTTGGTCAGAGCATGCGTCTTATACACGCAGTGTCCTTGGTTCGAGTCCAAGTACCCCCACCAATAATAAAAGAAATCCCTTCAGGGATTTATTTTATTATTAAATGGTGCTTGGACGAGAACCAAAGGTTCGCCCCTTCAAGGAAACGAGCAAATAAAAAAAGCTTGCTCTTCTTATTGCAGAATATTTACCACAAACAAAAACCATCAAAAAAGTGTTGTAATTTTTACAACACTTTTTATTCACTCTAATTATTTCTTCTTCAATGTCAAGAATCCATTGCGTGGATTTTCGCAAACGATACGATCTTCAGGGAGATCACATGGGGTACCTTTTCCACCTTTTTCATCCTTAGTAAAGAAATAGATAGTTTGAGGTTTGCCACCACGAAGAGTAACTTCAGATTTGTGCAAGTAATACTTAACTCCCTTGCCGTTAGTATGTTCGTAAGCCATTTAGCTTTCCTCCTTAAGTTAATATATTTTTATCTTATGATTCCGCTAGATAATTGTCAAGAGGTTTTAGAGGCCAAAGACAAACATTTCAGCCCCCTTAAATAAACAACAGGGATAAACGCAAAATCACCCATATAATTACTCGTATAAAAATTACAACAATAATGATCAAGGTTAAAAGCAACATAAACCCAGTTAAAGTCGGCGCCCAAATAGGCGAAGCATAATTTTTGCGATATAATCCCGTATCTGGTATATTTGCCATAATCTTATCCTGAATCTCGTTCGTCGCTGGATACTTATTTATCTCTGTCACCATACAATCAACATAATTAGGGTTATCCCAACTCCAGCCATTCGCAATCGCAAGTGGCTGACAAATCGCAGATGCCGCAGCATAAATATTTCCGTTCGGATTGGCATCCGAAGTCATATTTTTCTCTGCCTCCTCAAGCGCCGCATTAGCCGCTCTCTTATATTGATACTCCAAATTAAACGGCCCCGTCCCAAATGCCACCCGATATACACCATTCTCCTCAACAATATTAATCACAACATTAGAAAAAACAAATTTTTTCAACTCTTCCAACGACTGTGTGATTTTTTCTTCATCCCCTTCTTCATCTGCCTTAAGCACCGCACTCCTTAATTCTGTCATCCGAATATGATCCAGCCTAAGAAGCGTCGCATCCACAAAAAGCAAAGGCACCAAAAGCAAAAGCAACTGCCAAGTTTTTAGCTTAAATTTAAAGCGCCCACGCTTTTTCATGTATTCATTATAACATTTTTACGCTTGCATGCTTTCAAAACCTTTGCTAAAATAAAAACCATCGCTCATTAATTCCCAATAGACTTATCGGCTAAATAAAGTCTTTCGCGAGGTGGGTCGGTCGTAAGAGCGAAAAACATTAAGGAGAAAATTAAGGTACATGCGTATCAACCGACCAAAGCGCTCCATGGAACGCAAAAAGTCAAAAATTCCTCCTGCCGCCTGGCAAGAGTTTATCGAGATTTAAGATCTCACAAAAAAAATTCCCCGAAAGGGGAATTTTTTATTCATTCTTTATTCAGATAATTTCGTTTCTACTATCTCTTTCAAAAGTTTTCCAAAATCGTCACCCGACCTAGCCGAATCCCAAGTGATAGTCTTCCCGTTAAGCACCAATGAACCCTCGCTACTCCAAGTAATCAACTGCCCATCCACATAAAACGCCGGCGTCCCTTCTATACCAACTCTCTTTCCTATCCCCATATCAAAACTTATCTTCTTTGCGACTTCTTTACTTGCAATATCTTGATTAAACTTCTCTATATCGCCCTTCCCCTTTGTTACTTCATTAAAATACTTATTAAAATACTCCGTACGCTCCGAAGCGGAAGCATATTCCCACTCAGACTGCTCTGCAAACAATTTATCAGCATATTCCTTCCAATAGCCCTGAAGCCCAGCTGCCTCCGCCGCTGACGCTGCAGCCGTACCATTTTGATGATAGGAAAGCAAAAAATTCCGATACACCACTGCCAATTTCCCATCAAGCTCATCAACCACTTTATTCACTCTAGGATTAATAGACGCACAACCCGGACATTGAAAATCCGCATATTCAAAAATCAACACCGGGGCATTTTTATCACCCTTTACATGGTCACCAATATCCCCATTATCTTTAGTTGGCTCTATTGCTGTATAAAAATCATAATTATTAAAATTTGTTGCTTTATTATTGCCGTCAATTACCATATAAGCAGCAATTCCAATCAAAGCCACCACCAAAACACCGATAATCACCCCCACTACAGAAAAGCCTCTTTTTTTCATATAACTCCTTTATGTTATAATTATTATATCATGTTTAAAGGACTAATGTGTAAATTCGTCAGGTTCCTCGATCCTAAACTCGAAAAATATCGCCCGGCCAAAGCTCCTACGCCTAAATATACACCACAAAGCCTCCCAGACTTTATCGCCCTTCTCAGACGCACCCCAAAAAACATCTTAAGCACCAAAGACCGCAATCGTATTGCTGCCATCATGAGCTTTGATAGCCGCAAAATCAAAGACCTAATGACACCCAAAAACAATCTTGTCTTTGTCAAAGACCAAGAAATACTCGGTCCCCTCGTACTCGACAAGCTCTACAAATCTGGTTTTACCAACTTCCCCGTCACTGATAGATACAATAAAGTTATCGGCATCATCCATACCGAAGCACTTAACGCTTTAGAAATCAAAAAAACCGACCGTGCCGAAAAATACATGGACCCCACCATTCATTATCTCCACGCCACCGATTCACTCAAATTCGCCATCGAAGAAATCGAAAGAACCAACAGTTATTATTTTCTCGTTCAAGACGAAAACAATGTCACCGTCGGCTGCTTTACAATCCAAAACCTCCTAGACTATTTATTGGGATAAATAATTTCAATTTTAGCCCATAAAGTGTTATAATATAGCCTATGAGAATTTTAGCCAATGAATCAGCAAACTTTTTGAACAAATCCATCACCGTAGAAGGTTGGGTTAATTCCCGCCGCGACCACGGAGGACTCATTTTTATCGACCTCCGCGACCACACTGGCATTCTTCAACTGGTTATTACTCCAAACACCAAAGACGCTTTTACCCTAGCCGAAACCATTCGTGACGAATTTGTTCTAAAAGCCACTGGCAAAATGCGTGAACGCGAACCAGGCTTAATTAACCCCAACATTCCTACTGGCAAAATCGAATTAATCGTCGAAAATCTCATTCTACTCAACAAATCCGAGCCACTTCCAGTCAATACTCACGACGACGGCGAAAAATCCTCCGAAGAAATGCGCCTCAAATATCGTTACTTAGACCTACGCCGCCCATCTATGCAAAACATCTTAAAGCACCGCTCTGAATATTATCGTTTTATTCGCAACTTCATGTATGATCATGACTTCACCGAAATCACCACACCAATTCTTGCCAACTCTTCCCCTGAAGGCGCTCGTGATTTTCTTGTCCCATCTCGCCTTCATCCAGGTAAATTTTATGCTCTCCCACAAGCCCCCCAGCAATTCAAGCAACTTCTTATGGTCGGAGGAGTCAATAAATATTTTCAAATCGCCCCCTGCTTCCGTGACGAAGACCCTCGTGCCGACCGCCTATACGGTGATTTTTATCAATTAGATTGCGAAATGTCATTTGTAGACGATGGAGAAACCGTCCGCCAAGAAATCGAGCCCCTCTTCATCAAACTCGCTACCGACTTTGGGCACAAAAAACTTGTTCTAAAATCCGAACCGGCCAAACAATACTTAGACAAAAATTCCAAAATCCCAAGACTACCATATCAGTTCTCCATGGAAACTTATGGTGTTGACAAACCAGATCTTCGCTACGGCATGGAACTTATCGACCTCACCGACATATTTAAAGACACTGATTTCAAAGTCTTCAAACAGCCCTGTGTTAAAGCCATTTGTGTCAAAAACGGCGCTTCACTCACTCGCCGCGAAATCGACGACTTTACAGAAAAAGCCAAAAAACTCGGCGCCGGCGGTCTTGCATATATATTATACACAGAAGAAGGCGCCAAATCCCCCATCCTTAAATTCATGACCGAACCCGAAATTGCCAACGTTCAAAAACTCACCAATGCCAAAACCGGAGATGCTGTTTTCTTTGGCGCCGATGATCGCACCAAAGTCAACAAAATCCTCGGGCAACTCCGTATTTCTTTTGCCGACCACTTCAATCTCAAAAATCCAAATGAAGTCGCCTACGCCTGGATTATTGATTTTCCGTTTTACGAATGGGATGACAAACAAAAGAAGCTCGACTTCGGCCACAATCCATTCAGTATGCCCAAAGGAGGCCTAGACGCCCTCAACGAAGCTTGCGCCAAGGGCTCTCAGCAAAGTCTCCTTGACATCGTTGCGGACCAGTATGATATGGTCATGAACGGCTACGAAGTCTGCTCCGGCGCCGTTCGTAATTACAATCCAGAAATCATGTATAAGGTCTTTAATATTCTTGGCTACAACAACGAATACGTTGAAGCAAAATTTGCAGGTATGCTCAATGCCTTCAAATTCGGTGCTCCACCTCACGCCGGCTGCGCACCAGGCCTTGATCGTATTTTTATGGTATTGGAAGATACTGACAATATTCGCGATATCGTCGCTTTCCCAAAAAATGGTTCAGGCGTCGATCTCATGATGGACTCCCCATCCGAAATCGACCAAACCCAACTCGAAGAATCCCACTTAGCCATCATAAAAGAAGACTAATAAAAAGAGACGGAATTTACTTCCGTCTCTTTTTTGTTCTAAATTTCTTCTACTAGGCCTCTTTTCATAAAGAAAAACTCAAGCCAATGGTAGGGCCGGATGGAATCGAACCATCATTGTATCCTTAGAGGGGATATGTCCTATCCGTTGAACGACGACCCCACTATCTATATTATATCTTATTCTTCAGGTTTTCTCAACTTATAATATATGGACGGCGCAAATCTTATTGGCGCCAAAAGTTGTTGCGCCGAATCTTCCATTTTTACTAAATTATTTGTTTTAAATACCTTTTTGAGTCCACGACTTCTAAAATTTGACACCGACAGTACCCTCTCAATTTTAAACCCAGTCTTATCAAACAATTCTTCCACATACTTAGGATGATAATTATAAAACCCATCTTTAGATATTTCTTTATAATTCGCCACCTTCTTATCAAATGGATTCACCTTTGATTTTCCAGTAATAAATCTCGCCATCTTAGGTAGCGTTCTCTTGTTAGCGACCTCTATCACCGCTACTCCGCCTGGCTTCAACACCCGGTAAAGCTCCGCCAAAGCCTTGTCCATATGCTTCAGGTGATGCGTGACTCTCACCATCATTAATCCATCCAACTCGTCATCCTTAAAGGGCAATTCATAAATATCGCCAGCTCTTGTCTCAATCTTATCACCAAAAGTCTCCTCAGCCTGCTTAAGCTCGGTTTTTGAATAATCAAATAAAATTACCTTATGCGCCCTCTTTATGTATTCATTAGCCAACCTACCATACCCACCACCAATATCGGCAAACTTCGCCATCCGCTTTGGCAACAACTTCCTAATTGCCATTCTGTCAGCCTGATCTTCATATTCACGATCTACGTCTTCCCAGAACTTTTTCTTATAATCGTAGCCATTATAATCAGAAATAACTTTTTCACTCATACCATATATTATATCACACGCGACACTTCTTCTAGTGTTGTTTCACCTCTCAATGCCGCCAATATACCTTTTTGTTCTAGCGTCAACATCCCATTTTTCTTAGCTGTTTTTTCTATCAGTTTAGTATTAACGTCAGCCACGTCCCCTCTAATAAACGCCTGTATGTCTTCCGACACCACCAATTGTTCCATAATCACCATTCGCCCACTATAGCCAAACGAATCTGTTTCTGTCTTTACTGAATCATAAAGCGTAATATTATCTAAATCCACCCCCGTTAATTTTTCGCGTGAAGTCCCTTCAAAGACTTCACGGATATACTTCATCTCAGCCTCAGTAGCTGGTCGTGCTTTTTTAGAAGCCGACAATTTTCTCACCAACCTCTGCGCAACTATCAATCTAATTGAACTCGAAAATATCGGGTTCACACCAATAAGATCTATCATTCTAGAAAACGCTGCTGCCGTCGAATTTGCGTGAAAAGATGACAACACTAAGTGCCCCGTAATCGAAGCCTGGATGGCAGTCTTTGCTGTATCCGCATCCCTAATCTCACCCACCATCACTACATCGGGGTCCAACCTCAAAACCGATCGAAGCCCCTCCGCAAACGACCCACCATTGTTAGTGTTTATCGGAATCTGCGAAATTCCCGTAATCCCATATTCAATCGGATCCTCCAAAGTAATAATCTTGCGATCAGTTGTATTTAGCGCATTAAGCATTGAATACAGCGTAGTTGACTTACCAGAACCAGTTGGCCCCACCATCAAAACCAACCCTCTCGGATGCGCAATAACCTCGTTTATTTCAGCCCTCTCCTCATCAGACAATCCTAATAAGTCCAAATTCAACAATGATTCATCAAAATTAAACAACCGCAGCACCGCGTCCTGCCCATACATAGTCGGAATCGTTTCTACACGAATGTTCAAAAGATGCGTCGTTCCATCCTTAGTTACTTCCTTCTGCATGTGCCCAGATTGCGGCTTGTTCGCAGCCGTCGAAACATTGGCCCTAGAAGAAAGCTCTCCCATCAGAATCCTATATCTATCCCGGTCTATCGTAGCTACCGGATGTAAAATCCCATCCACTCTCATTCTAATTCTAATTTCATTTCGAAGATTCTCAATATGAATATCCGAAGCCCCCAATTTGTCTGCCTGATCAATCAAAAAGTCAAACACCTTTTCTGTCGAAACTATACCAAGCGTTCGCGATACAGATGCAATAGTCTCCGAGTCGCCCTCCCCAGCAATTTTAATATCATCATAATGAATTTCCTTCGGAGGGTCATAACGAAGCATAAAAACTTTATACGCAGAATTTGAAATCAAGAAAAAATCCACCTTTTCACCCTGATCAGTATAATCCACACGCATTCTTTCAATCAAAGTTCTAGGCGTCTGGCTCGTCACCATAAATTGATAATGCTCTTCGCCACCACCTTTTTGCAGCGGGACAATATGGTCTTGATGCATCTGCTGCACATCAATTAGCCCCATCGTCAAAGGTATTTCATCTTCAAAATCTCTTGTATCAAGATATGGCAACCCCAAAATCCGAGCTCTATCCTTAGTCGCTTGCTCTTCATTCTCTCTACGTTTTGCCTGAATTTCAGTTTCGTCCATAATCACATTATATCACAAGCGTCTTTAAAAACTCCATAAATAACGGGTGTACATTAAGTGGCCGCGATTTGAATTCCGGGTGCGCTTGTGTTGCTACAAAAAACTTACAATCCGGAGCTTCAACAAATTCAACCAACTTTCCATCTGGCGAAGTCCCCACTACTTCTATCCCACCTTTCGAAATTTCATCCAAAAACTTCTTATTTACTTCATATCGATGCCTATGTCGTTCAACCACTTTCACATCTCCATTTTTCAATAGCTCAATCCCGTCAATATAATAACGCTCCGAATATCCTTTTTTATAGATTCCAGCTACCTTAGTCCCTTTTTTCAAAACTGCCGGATAGTCACCAAGCCTCATCGTTCCACCAGTAGATTCTTTTCCTTTCTGTCCTTCCATTATATATATAACGTTATTATTATCTTTTTCACTAGCTCCAAATTCTTCCGAATTAGCCGTTTTTATTCCACCTTTTCTTGCTGCCGCAATACAAGCCACCTGCAAACCCAAGCACAAACCCAAATAAGGCACATCCTTTTTTAGAGCATAATCCGCCGCCAAAATCTTCCCTTCTACTCCCCTTCCGCCAAATCCTCCAGGAACCACAATCCCATCAACCTTTTCTAGCTCTTTTTCCGTTACGGTCTCCGCATTAATCCATTCTATTTCCAAATTAACCCCCGCCCACGCCGCTGCCGCCTTCAAAGCCTCAGTCACGCAAATATAAGTATCATCATTACCCACATACTTCGCCACTAACCCAACTTTTACTGTTTTGGCATGTTTTTTTGCTCGTTTTTTAGAAAATTCTTTCCACCGCGACATATCCGGCACTTTATTATCACCCACAAAATCATCCAATATCTCAAGCACACCAGATTTCAGCACATTCAATGGTACATCATAGACCGAGTCTATATCTGGCAAATTCAAAACCGCCTCCCCTGGTATCCCAGAAAACGCCGCAATTTTTTCACATATCGCCCTAGGACAAGGCTTTTCCGTCCTCACGCACACTATATCCGGAATAATTCCAAAACCCCTCAAATCCTTCAATGCGTTCTGTGCCGGTTTCGTCTTAAGCTCCTTAGAAGTATTAATAAAAGGTACATATACCACCGAAACATACAGACAATTTCTTCTGCCAACTCTATTTGCAAACAACCTAATTGCCTCAATGAACGGCAACCCCTCATAATCCCCCACAGTTCCCCCAATTTCCACAATATGAATGTCGCTATCTGCCGAAGCCTTTTCTATTTTTTCGCATACCAAATTCGTAAAATGCGGCACCAACTGCACAGTTTTTCCATGAAACCCACCAGCCCGTTCTCTTTCAATCAATTCTTTATATATGGATCCCGATAAAGTAATTGAGTATTTAGAAGTTTCAAAATCAAGAAATCTCTCATAATGCCCTAAGTCCAAATCCGTTTCTACTCCATCATGCGTCACAAAACATTCTCCATGTTCCACTGGATTCAAGAGGCCCGCATCAACATTCAAATATGGATCGCATTTTTGCATCGTTACCTTATACCCTTTGGCTTTCAAAATTGCCCCTATGCTCGCAGCCGTAATTCCCTTCCCAACTCCAGACAACACTCCCCCACTTACAAAGATATACTTACATTTTTTATTTTTCATGCGGGATCCTTTCTTTTTTGCCCACCATTATATTAACATAAGCTTAATAATTCAATTTTAACACGAAAAATAAAAAAATAAGGCCCTCACAAGCCTTTTTATTAACAACAAAACCCACTTTTTCTGCACACCATCAAACGTGTGGCGGAAAGGACAGGATTCGATTCGAAGAACGAATCCTGCTTTTTGTGCATTTCATTAGAAATGTGGCGGAAAGGACAGGATTCGAACCTGCGGAGCTTTCGCTCTCTGGTTTTCAAGACCAGTGCCTTCAACCACTCGGCCACCTTTCCACTTTTAATTATATCACAGATATGGTATAATTAAAACACTATGGCAAGAAAATTCAAATTAAAGCCGGTTTCCAAACAAAACCGCAACAACAACCACAAGCACAGCGACAAACGTAAACACCCACGCCTCAAAAACGGCCGCTAAATTTTTTACGCTAGAAAATTAGCCCTAACTAGGGCTAATTTTTATTACCTACTCCAATCACTTAGCTATGGTACCACTACCCACGGATCAACCGCCGTACCACTACCACTCACGGGGGCAGTTCCCGCCTTCAAAGAAATCACCGGACGCACGCCATAAGAAGTACTCACAAAACTCGCATAATTGCGTCCATAAGTGTCGCCACTATCCCTAATAGAAAACAACCTCACCCTAGTTTCACTATCAGTATATTTTTGTCTATCATACGGTGACATCGTCCAAAACGAAGAAGCTGACCTCAAATAAGAATTGGCATGCCAAGGAGAACCATTACTAGCATTAGGGCTCCCAGAACCAGCAAAAGACGCCTCGTCCACCGTAGCCAAAGCCACCGGTTTAGAAAGCTGACCATTACCATCAGTAGCAGCAGATGTCGTATAAAGATCTACAACGCTTCTTGGACACTTAAGCGAAGGCAACTGACCGGTAGTAGCATTCCTAGCAAGAGAACCAAAAATATGTTTTTCCTCAGGCCTTTCAGCATAAGGTATTACCAAAGTAGATTCACTAAGAACATCAGAAGCACTATAGCTCCCTGTAGCAGCATACACAGTACGATCATTGCAATATCCAGCACTAGGCTCCAGCACATCAGTATAACTACCAATCGCATCATCATACCAAGTATTCTCAATGTAATTTTTCATAGTAGAATCTGCACTATTTACTTCAGGATTGGCATCGGTCCCCAATATTGCACCAATGGCCGTAGGAGTAGTGGCTCCAGAAGAAGCATAGGTAGGGTTATAGGTATAGCCTACCCCAGCCAGACTATAATACCTACCCGCCCCAGAATTTATTGCGCCAGTTCTAACCGCTGTAAAGATATTAGCACAAGAATCCGCCGTAGTAGCACCATAAAGACCGTTATACATCATCTTGATACCACCAGAACCAGTAGTTCGCATAATCCTCCAACAAGTAGTAGTACCAGTATAAGCATCCGTGAGTTTTACATAATTAGGCCAGGTCACACCATCACCGTTAGAGCCATAAGTATCACCGGTTCCGTCTAAATCACTATCCAAGATCCCACGATAGTAATAAATCGGATAATCATTAGAGGCATCAGACGCAACACCAAAAACCTCAGCATTATATGTAAAAATCCCAGAGTTAGCCGTAGTAATGGCCGCCTTTAGCTCATCAGCAGTCTGAACCCCCTTAGTACGACTAGCAATAGTTTCAGCTAGTGGCATATTTGCTTCTGACGACGCCGGATGCACCAAAGTATATTTCACTTGTCCTCTATAAACACCGGTCGGTTGGGTTGTCTTCGCATACACAGCATAAGTAGATTGTATAGAAGAACC
Source organism: Candidatus Saccharimonadota bacterium (assembly GCA_017511865.1). Lineage (GTDB taxonomy): Bacteria > Patescibacteriota > Saccharimonadia > Saccharimonadales > Saccharimonadaceae > Nanosyncoccus. The sequence goes on along the minus strand of JAFWIQ010000007.1, from coordinate 13,077 downwards.
AATCACAAAATCAGTATTAGAAGCAAACGTCGCCACCTTAGTATACGTAGCGGGAACAATATGATAATCAGTAAAATCCTCTGTATCACCCTGCGTTTCCCCAGCAATAGTAGGCGCGTACGGCTGAGTGGTGCTGCTTGATGCCGTAGTCACAGCATTTATCTTCATCGCCCAAGCCGAATTCCCACCAGTCTCTGTCCCATTGGTGCCAGTTCCAGTATTTATATCATTTGCGGGACTCAGTACATCATTAATTCTAGCTATGAGCTTATTGTTACCATATTCATTATTAGAATACCCTATAGCATATACAGAAAAACCATTATTATCATTGCAAAACACTTTCATAGTTGTAGTACCAATACCGCTCACATAAGTACCATTCGTAACATCAGCCACATGTCCATCACCATCCACTGTGCCATTGATAGTACAAGAAGACGGCACCATTACCGAAAACACATCTACTCCACTATCGTCAGCATAGACCGAAGAAGTTATTAGCGAGAAAAACGACACGGAAGTAATGCCAACCAACACCAACGTCACCAAAAACATCTTAAAAGAAACATCACAATTAGCACCAGAAACAGCCGAAATACCACTAATTCTAATCATAAGTTCATTGTAACATAAATTGACAAAAAACAACCCAAAAAACATCAACTTATGTTATTTTTGTCATCCTCATATCTTTATTAGCACTATTGACATACGAGTGCCAATTTGCTACAATAAGGGGCAGATTAGCACTCTACTGCAATGAGTGCCAACCAATCACGAAAATTAACTAAAATCTCACATATTAATATATAAGGAGGAAAATATGAGTAAAATTATCGGTATCGATCTCGGCACCACTAACAGTGCCTTTGCATACATGGTCGCAGGCAAACCAGAAGTTATCACCAACGCCGAAGGCGATCGTACTACCCCATCCGTAGTTGCCGTCACCAAAAAAGGCGAACGTCTAGTTGGTAAGGTTGCACAAAGACAACGTGTCACCAATCCAAAAAACACTATCTACGGCATCAAACGTTTAATCGGTCGCAAATTCTCCGATAAAGAAGTCCAGCGTGACACCGAAATTAGTCCATACAAAATTGTCAAAAAGGGAAACGGCGTAGCAGTAGAAATGGACGGCAAAGAATATACGCCAGAAGAAATCAGCGCCATGGTCCTTTCCAAAATCAAAGCCGACGCCGAAGCTTTCCTAGGCGAAAAAGTTACCGAAGCTATTATTACTGTTCCAGCATATTTCGACGACTCACAGCGCCAAGCCACCAAAGACGCCGGTAAAATTGCTGGACTAGAAGTCAAGCGTATCATCAACGAGCCAACCGCCGCAGCCCTAGCCTACGGCCTCGAATCCAAAAAAGACGAAAAAATCGTTGTTTTCGACCTCGGTGGTGGCACATTCGACGTCTCAATTCTAGAACTCGGCGACGGAGTCTTTGAGGTAATGTCCACCAACGGAGACACCCATCTTGGCGGCGAAGATTTTGACAACGTTATCGTCAATTTTCTTGTCGACGAATTCAAAAAAGAGTCCGGTATTGATATTAAAAAAGACGCTGCCGCCATGCAACGCGTCAAAGATGAAGCCGAAAAAGCCAAAAAAGAGCTTAGCTCATCGACTTCAACCGACATCAATCTTCCCTTCTTATCTGCCGACGCAGACGGACCAAAACATTTCGAATACACACTCACTCGCGCCAAACTCGAAGAACTTGTCTCCGACCTTCTAGATCGCCTTGCTAGTCCAGTCGAAAAAGCTCTCAAAGATGCAAAACTTACCACTAAAGATATCGATGAGATCGTCATGGTCGGCGGCATGACTCGTATGCCAGCCGTCGTCGAAAAAGTCAAATCCATCTTTGGCAAGGATCCCATGCAAGGTGTTAACCCAGATGAAGTCGTTGCTGTCGGTGCGGCCATACAAGGTGGTGTCCTTCAAGGTGACGTAAAAGACATCCTTCTTCTTGATGTTACCCCACTCACCCTCGGTATCGAAACCATGGGAGGTGTTCGCACTCCATTGATCGACCGCAACACCACTATTCCAACCTCCAAATCCGAAGTTTTCTCTACCGCCTCAGACAACCAACCACAAGTCGAAATCCACGTCCTCCAAGGCGAACGCGAATTTGCCGCAGACAACAAATCCCTCGGTCGTTTCATTCTGGATGGTATCGCACCAGCTCCTCGCGGCGTACCACAAATTGAGGTTACATTTAATCTTGACGCCAACGGCATTCTCAACGTTACCGCAAAAGATAAAGGCACCGGCAAAGAACAGTCCATCACTATTCAGAATTCTGGCAACATGAGCAAAGATGACATCGAAAAAGCTCGCAAAGAAGCCGAGGCTCACGCCGACGAAGACAAAAAGAAACGTGATTCTATCGACGCTAAAAACCACCTAGAAAATGCTATTTATCAAGCTGAAAAAATGCCAAACGAGTACAAAGACAAAATCTCCGACGACGACAAGGAAACCATCAAAAAAGCCGTCGAGGAAGCCAAAAAAGTTCTCAACGACTCAGACGCAGACAAAGACAAATTCGAAGAAGCCGCCAAAGAGCTTTCCGACAAAATCATGCCCATTGGTGCAAAAATGTACCAATCGACTCAGGAAGATTCCAAAAAAGACGAACCAAAATCCAACGACAAATCTTCTGATGATGATGCCGTCGAGGGCGAAGTTGTCGATAAATAATATGCTATAATAGGGGCATGAAAATCATTGTCCCTGAACTCAAAAACTCAATTTTTAAGAAAGCTACTCAAGCTTTCCCCGAAATTGAGTTTTTTGACGCGCCAGATCTTAACGCCGCCACTGCAGCCCTCAACACTGGCCAAGCCGACTCCATAATTTCCGGCCTCGATTACTCCTCACGCGATGTTGTTGTGGCTTTCAAAAACCATCTCCCCCTAAAATCCGATTATTTTTCAAGCTGCTTTATCTGTCAAAAAGACAAAAAGATTCTCGCTATCGCCGACGGCGGCGTCAATAAATCCCCCACTAAAGAACAATTATACGTAATCACTGAAGATACCGCCGAAACTTTCAAAATTTACACCAACAAACAACCCAAAATCGCCATGCTTTCCTATTCCACTTACGGCTCAGGCGGCAAAAACCCCGATTTAGAAAAAATCCACTTCGTTATTGAAAAAATCAGGCAAAACCATCCAGACTACATAATTGATGGCGAAATGCAACTTGATGCCGCAGTTAATTCAAGAGTCGCCGCTAAGAAAACTCCCGATTCACCGCTAAAAGGTCAAGCCAATATCCTTATTACACCAAATCTTAATTCCGGCAATATTCTCTATAAGTCTCTGGAGCAATTTGCTGGCTTTACTTGCGCTGGTCCCATCATCCAAGGCTTCAAGGCTCCACTTGCAGACTTATCCAGAGGAAGCACCACCGAAGATATTATTCTAACTATAAAAGTCCTAGTCGCATTATATAAATATTCAAATCAGTAAAGGAAAAATATGAAATACTTTGGTACAGATGGCATTCGCCAAAAAGCCGAAAAATTCACTCCAGAATTTTTAACCAAAATCGTCGCCGGTCTCGTCGATTATGCTGGAACCGACATAAAAGTTTTTCTCGCCGGTGATACTCGCGAATCTACTGAATGGATTCTCGCCGATTTAGAGTCCGCCCTCGAAACCTTCGGTATTGAATATGCCAACGCTGGCGTTCTTCCAACTCCCGCAATTAACTACTGTTTTTTTGAAATGGGATTCGATTTTGCCATCGACGCAACCGCCTCTCATAATCCATACACCGACAATGGCATCAAAATCTTCGAACGCGGCCAAAACTCTGGCCAAAAACTCTGTACGGCCGGCTGCAATGCTATTGAAAAATCTCTCGAATCAGAACAATCTTACACGCTCATTTCAGCCACACTAAGGGAAAACCTACACGAAGAAGCCCTTAATCTTTACAAAAATCATTTGCTAAAATATCTCAAACCAGCAAACTTCAAGAATCTTAAAATTGGCATGGACTGTGCCAACGGCGCCACCAGCACCATCAATAAAACCATTTTTGAAGAACTTGGAGCAAAAGTCACATTAATCCACAACGATTCTAATTACAACACCGCCATCAATACCAATTGCGGCAGCACGCATCTCGAATCGCTGAAAGATCTTGTCATAAAAAACCACCTCAATTTTGGTATCGCATTTGACGGCGACGGTGATCGCTGCCTCATGGTTGACGAAACCGGCGAGACTATTGATGGCGACCAAATCATTGCTATTCTTGCTCAGTATTTAAAGCTCAAACAAATAGCCGTCACAGTTATGGCCAATCAAGGATTACTAAACTGGGCCGATGAAAATAAAATCACAACCGAAATCACAGCGGTTGGCGATTCCAATGTTGCCATTGCCATGCGTGAAAAAAATATCAAAATCGGCGGGGAACAATCCGGCCATATCATCCTCCCAGATCAAGCCACAGGCGACGGTATGCTTACTGCGCTCATGATTACCAAAATTATCTCCGAAACCAAAAAATCCCTCAAAGATCTTTCGTCTATCATAACCAAATTCCCACAAGTCATAATTAATATGGACACCACACCCATCCAAAAAGAAAATCTCAAAACTTCCAAAAAAGCCAAAAATCTATTACTCGATTTTGACCAGAAACTCAAATCTGTTTCCGGTCGCCTCCTCGTTCGCCCTTCCGGTACCGAGCCACTAATTCGCATCACTATGTGGGGGAACGACGAAAAAATCATAACGGATTTAGCAAATAAACTAAAAAATGAGTTAGGAGAAATCTTATGAAAATCACTCTTCTCACCAAATACGACCAACCCACCGCCGACAGAGTTAGGGAGTTATTAATTCAATTATCCCGCAGTGGTAAAGATCGTGGAGAAATCCCCAAAGAATGGTTTGACGAAATTATTAATTCGCCCTATCACGACATGCTCCTTGCCACCGACGAACAGGGAAAAATTCAGGGCATCGCTACGCTCAGTATCATCATGGGGCCTCTCATCAGAAAAAACGCCTATCTCGAAGACTTCGTCACGGATAAAGATTGTCGTAGCCAAGGTGTCGGCACCGCCCTCTGGGAAGCCATGCTCCAATGGGCCAAAGCCAAAAATTGCAAAGAGCTCAATTTTACCTCTGGCCATGGTCGCGAATCCGCCCAAGAATTCTACAAACACCGTGGTGCCGAAATCTACGACACCAATTTCTTCCGCAAAGAAATTTAGTTAATTTCCCTCTTTCAGACTACGTTTGTCCAAAAATACAATCAAAAGTACTGGCAAAAGATAAATATGCAACGCATTTGGTAGCCCAGAAAAGAAACAAAGCGAGATCCCATACGCCACCATTAAACTCAGGATTATTATCCGACCTTTAATTTTCCACATTAACCGAATCGCCATAACTAGCACCAATAGCAAAAGGGAAACACCCACCAGTCCAGTCTCAAGCAACAAACTTACGTATTGATTTTGTATTATTTCTTTTGGCGCCGGCGACAAGCCGTCATTATACAAAGCCTGACCAGCTCCACCCAATCCCGTGCCAAATAGTATTGTCGCAAAATTTTGTCGCCACACTTCTATTGCAGCACTAGACAATCTTAATCTCGTTTCCGTAGACTCAACCACATACCCATCAAATACCGACTCCCCCTTCTCGTCCCTTGAGTTTTCCACATAGTTTTCCACAACATCAATTCCCCCATCTTCCGCTCCTCCCCTTGTCATATCTAATCGAACTATATCCACTTCCCCCGAACCCCCATCAACTTCGCCCCTCATTTCTTCCCCCCTTATATCAATAACCCCAAGCGATAGATGATTTAGAACTTTTGCTACCCCAGACCCATAAGTATCATTCGTCGGGCTAACCTGCGCCATAATTCCTTGTACATTTAAAGTAAGCAAAAACGCCCCCACAATTAACCCCCAAACCGTCAACATCCTCTTTGCTATTTTTTTCTCCCCCGCCAATAAATACGCCGTCATAAAAATCATCGCAACAATAAACGCATAAATCGCTCCCCTTGAAAACGTTAAAAACAACGTCGCAGTAAATATGAAAAAACAAACCAATAAAAAACCAGAGCATAAAAAGCCTGAGCCAGAGTTATTTTTTATTTTTTTCACATACATCCAAATTGATATTATCGCTGGCGCAAGCAACAAGTTCCCCATAAACTGTGGCTCTATCGCAAACCCATTCGGATGCGGAAATCCAAACATCCGATACGTGCATCCATCACATAACAAAGTATAATCCTGCGGAGTGCCCATCAAGTCCAATACACATTGCACAAAACACCATCCACAAGCCAAAAGTGCCGACCACAAAAACCATTTCCAAAATTTACCCCAATCTTTTTCACTAAACAAATTCCGTAAACTATATATTATATATATAGCAAAACAAATCAACCACATAACGCCCGCCACCAAAACTCCTCGCACGGAATTTAGTGACCACAACACCGAAATCGTCAAATAGATAGGGAATAACAACCACGCCCACCACTTCTTAAATCCGCAAAAAAACCTCTTTCTTCTCAAAATCAACAGAAACCCTAATATATCAAACAAAATCAACCAAATAATCGGCAGCGATAATTCAAAATTCATCGACTCATTAGCGCCAAAATGCATTAACGGATAATATGAAAAAAATAAAACCCCAGGCAAAATATAGACAAACAATCTAAACAGTGAACTTAACTTATTATAAAAGACGCCACTCCGCAAACCCTCATCTTTTTTTTTATTTAGTTTTTTCATTCACGAATTCCTTTATCTCTTTGTCAAATCTTTTTACGCTAAATTTTTCAGCACTTTCTACAACCTTCGCCTTATTAAATTTCATTTTTTCAAATTTAGATATTGCGCTTGCCAAACTCTTTGCAGTTTGCCTAGGAAACAAAACCCCATTCTTACCATCTATCACATAATCAAGCGCCCCGCCTTTCCCATATGCAATCACAGGACACCCAGTCGCCAGAGCTTCTACCGGTGCAATCCCAAAAGGCTCCAAACTAGGGAACAAGTACCCTTTCGCTCCAGCCAAATATTTTGCTAACTCAGCTTTCTTCACCACCGGTAAAAATTCCACCAATTCAGATTTTTTTGCCAACCCCACCAATTTAGCATGCTCCGGACCTTCACCAATCACCAATAATTTTCGTTGCGCCATCACGCATGCTTTTACGGCCAAATCAATTCTCTTCCAATTAACTTGCCGAGACGTCGTAATATAATAACCATCCGAAGGGCGCATCATTTTTACCGACTTCCCCATTTTAAATTCGTCAATTTCCACCGGCGGATTAATTACCACTGATTCCCTCTTGTAATACTTAGAAATCTGTTCCTTTGCATATTTAGATATCGTAATGAAATAATCCGGCCTTTGTGCAGCTTTAAAATCCGCCCTTTTAAGCGGCTTTATCAACAACCTAAAAAAGAATCTTACTAAAGTATTCAAAAATCCAAAACCAGGATTCTTCATATATTCATCCTGCATTTGCCAATAATACTGCGTTGGCACATGACAATAAGAAATATGAATTCCTCGTGGATTCGCGGATTTCTTACCATGCTCGTGAAGCCATTTTCCCGACTTCACAGACTTTGCCTCCGCACCAGTCACCGAAATAATCAAATCATATTTAGACAAATCGAGACGCGAAAAATACCACTGGCGAAAAGGCCCCAATATGCGTCTTAGGCATGTCGGGAAAAATTGCAACCATCCAGTTCTTATATCTGCATCGGCAAACCAATCAATTTTTTTTGGATCATACTTGGAAGTATAAATCGGAGCATCCGGAAATAATTGATGCATTTCAAGCAACACTTTCTCCGCCCCCCCAACGTTCGTTAACCAATCACAAACTAGCGCAACTTTCATTTCGCCCCATCTCTTTTGAGGACCACCGCTATCGTCTTAAAGAAGATTGAAAGGTCAAGCCCCAAAGACCAATTTCTAACATAATAAATATCAAGCGCCCTTCTTTCTTCAAACGAAATATCTCGCCGCCCAGACACTTGTGCAAACCCCGTTAACCCAGACTTCACCGTAAGTATCAATGATCTATCCCCATAATTACGTAATTCTCCAGGCAAAAGCGCCCTCGGCCCAATCAACGAAATATCGCCCTTCAAAATATTAAATAATTGTGGCAATTCATCTATAGAAGTCTTCCTCAAGAAACGTCCCATTTTTGTTATTCGTGGATCATTTTTTAGATAATCCCCATCCTTACGATATTTTTTTATTAACTCAGATTTACCCATTTTCAAAAAAGCCTCTTCTGCAGTCATACCACTATATTCACTTTTCATCGTTCTAAATTTATAACACTTAAATTTCCTATTATACTGCGTCAAACGATCATCTTTGTAAATCGGCGAGTGTTTAAAATCAGAAAATTTCAAAATCAACCACACTATCAGCATCGGAATAGATACAATAATAATCCCAACCAAACTAAACAATACATCAAACAACCTTTTAATCACTGCATACCCGCCCGTCAATGGCGTCGTCATTACGAGTACTGCCGGAGTATTCCCGACCAACTCCAATTCTCCAAAATGCGATGACAATGCCGTCTCACTTGGCACAAAATAGTATAACAAATGCCTCAGAACTGTTTGTCTATATACGTACTCTGTAGATTTTTCATCCGTTTGGAAAACTACGTCCACTCGTGCTTTTTTCAAAGCATCTTTCAGCGACGAATATTGATGCACCTTAAGATCTTTTGGAATATACTTCCTATTCGCCACCACCCCAGCTAATCTATATCCAGACTCGGGAGTCGATGTAATATAATCAGCTAGATACTCGGTATTTTTATGATTCCCAATGATAATCACTCTTCTTGTTCCATAGTCATTTTTAAAAACCAATCTCACAATAAATCTCACCAAAATCCGCTCAGTCAATAAAAATACAAACGACAACACCACCGCCGTCACGGCCATTATCCTCACAGGAAACAAATCTTCTCCTCTAAAAAAATCATATACAATCAATGCCGCCACAGACAACACTGCCGCCAAAACCAACCTCCCTCTCTCCGGCAATCTAGACTTTCCCAAAAAAATACTTTTTTTATACAATCCAAGCGCCATAATAATAATCAACAATATTGGCACTAATGTTGCTATAGTTGCCATAAAATCAAAAAACTGCGACTCAAAAGTAAATGGCCTTGGATCCACTTTGACTCTAATAAAATACGCCATCGCAAAAGACAATATCAGCGCCAAAGCGTCACCAACAATCAAACTGAACCTTAAAATAAAATCGGATTTCTTCCGCATATACTACATTATAGCATACTATTCCACCGTTACTGACTTCGCCAAATTTCTCGGCTGGTCCACGTTGTATCCCTTAGCTATTGTTATGTGGTATGCAAAAAGTTGTGACACCAGATTCATCAAAATCGGCACAAAAATCTCTAATGATGTTGTAATTTTTACAACATCATTTACTTTCAAATCAAAGTTATCCACATTTGTCACCACCACCATTTGTCCACCCCTTGCCAACACTTCTTGTGCATTAGAAATAGATTTTTCATAAAGTTCGCCTTTAGGTATAAAAGCCATCTCAAAAAACCTATCGTCAATCAAGGCAAGTGGACCATGCTTCAACTCCCCAAACGCATAAGCATTTGCATCTATATACGAAATCTCCTTTAATTTCAATGCCCCCTCCATTGCCATCGGGTATGCCGTATCTCGCCCAAGATACACAGCGTGCTCATAATCTTTGTACTTTTTCGCTATTTTCTTAACAACAGGTGAAGTCCCCTTCAAAACTTTCTCTATTTCGTCCGGCAATTTCGCAATCTCTCTAACATACGGACGCAAAACCAAATTTTTAACTCCTTTTGCCTGCGCAATCGTCAAACCAAACATTATCATCGCAATCACTTGCGAAGTAAATGCCTTAGTAGAAGCCACCGAAATTTCCGGCCCCACGTGCACATAAGTTCCACCATCCACCTCTCTCGCAATAGTTGATCCAATTGCATTTACAATTCCGATTGTCTTAATTCCCTGCTTTTTAATTTCTCTAAGACATGCCAATGTATCCGCCGTCTCCCCAGACTGCGAAACAATAAGCGCCACAGAATCCTCCGGAATATAAGCCTGCCTATAACGATACTCTGATGCAATCACTGTCTCAATCGTAATTTCTGGCGTAAATTGCTCAATATAATAACCCGCCAAAAGACCGGCGTGATAAGCTGTGCCACATCCGACAATTACCAAATGTTTAATTTTTCTAAGCTCCCCCTCAGAAAGCCCCGGCCCACCAAGGTGCACCGTTCCAGCATCAACGTTTATTCTGCCTCTCAATGTCTCAGCCAAAGACTCTGGCTGATCCATAATTTCCTTTAATAAAAAGTGATCATATCCATCTTTTTGAATTGCTGAAAGATTTGTCTCAATTTCCTCTACTTTTGCCGATACCGGCTCAGCATTCAAAGTTTTTATCTCTACACTATCTTTCGTAATTGTAGCAACTTCGCCATCGTCCAAATAAATCGCCCTCTTCGTGTGACCAACCAAAGCCGAAGCGTCCGATGCAACTAAAGTCTCCCCATGCCCCACCCCAATCACAAGTGGCGAACCAGACCTTGCCACCACAATTTCGTTCGGATTTTTAACTGAAATTACCGCAATCCCATACGTTCCCTTTACCAACTTCAAAGCCTGCACCACCGCATTGGCCAACGTATGTTTCCCGTCTCTATAAAACGAATCAATCAATGCAGCCAGCACCTCAGAATCTGTTTCCGATTTAAATTCATGTCCCTTAAGCGCCTTTTTTATTTCCTTATAATTTTCAATAATTCCATTATGTACCAAATAAATTTCACCAGACCTATGCGGATGCGCATTAACTTCGCTTGGTTCACCATGCGTCGCCCATCTAGTATGTCCAACTCCCACTCCATCGTTCCTTTTATTTTTTGCCAGTTTCTCTTCCAGATTTGCAATCTTCCCTTTTGCTTTTATCAAAACTGCTTGACCATCATTAGACAAAGTTACAATTCCAGCCGAATCATACCCACGATACTCTAATCGTTTCAAGCCAGAAATCAAAAAATCTTGCGCATTCTTATCCCCCACGTATCCTACTATCCCGCACATAAAATAACTCCTTTTAGATTGTCATCATTATAGCACATATCCAACCCGTTCCCAAATTTAAAACTCAAACCATCACAATCTAAAAAGTGATATAATTTCATTAAATAACAAGAAAGACAATTTATGAAAATTGAATATTTAGGGCATGCCTGCTTTAGACTAGATGACGAACTAGTAATTGATCCATACAAAGACGGCAGCGTACCAGGACTAGAGCCATTAAGAACTTCAGCAAAAAAAGTAATCTGTACGCACAAACACGCAGATCATAGCGGTATAGAATGCGTAAAAATCACTGAGGATGATTCAAGTTTTAATATCGAAGAAGTGCCAAGCTTTCACGACGACAAACAAGGCGCCTTGCGTGGGCCAAATACGATTTTTATAATTACTAAAAATGGCGAAAAATTAGTACATTTAGGGGATTTAGGACATTTTCCAAACGAAGAACAACTTGCAAAAATTTCCAATGCAGACTATCTGCTAATCCCAGTAGGAGGATATTATACAATCGACGCAGAAATGGCAACGAAAATTTGCGAAGCGGCAAACCCAAAATACATTATTCCAATGCACTATAGAACCAACAACTCCGGTTATCCAGAACTCGCAACAATAGATAATTTCATAAAACTATGTGAAGAAAAAGGCATTTCCGATAAAATCAGAACATCATAATTAGCGTTCGTCTTTGTCAGAGATAGTAATACCGCCAAAACCACCAGCTGCGTCTATATAGATAGTATACTTTCCTTTTTCGGTAACATTTTTACGATCGTCAGAAAACCCGCCAAAAATAAAACCGGATTTGAGTTTAACCTTAACGTCATCAGGGACGATAATATCAATACCGCCAAAAAGCGTAAAAGCTTTAATTACGGTATCCTTAGTGAATTTGGCTTTTTTCAAATTTAGTTTAGCGCCACCAAAAACCGCAACGAGGTTAGAGCCTTGGAAGGCTTCGTCGTTATAAACGCGATCACTACCAGAAAATATAGCCATTTGAGAATCCATGGTTTTACCATCTTTAGTCGCTTCCTCAACCTTTTTGGCAACCTCTTGGTCATTTTTATTCTTAAAGACGCCTCTGACAATGATGGTAAGGCCAACGATAACAAGAAATACAGCAAGAATAACTTTCCATGCAACATCATAGTCAAAAACATTTTGAGCAGCAAGTAGCAAGATGATACCTGCAACAAGAAAACCAAGACTAGTAAGTTTATCTTTATCGGTAATAAGGCTAACTAGGCTCGGAATAATAATAAAGAGAGCCCACCAGCCATCGAAAAAGATATCTAGCGTAAATAACCCAAGGGCGTTACCGCCAAAAATAATACCCAACGCAATAATAGCGACGCCCCAAATGATAGGTTTTGCTTGTTTCATTTTTTTAACTCCTTTATAGGTTAAGTATAGCACAAAGCAGAATTCTAAGATTGGGCATTTTGATATTTTGAGATTTAGCAGAGTTTGCCAAAAGCCCATTAAACCAAAAGTATTTGGATTTATATATACAGGCAAAGGGATAGGGATGTCGCTTCGCTCCATTCGAACTTTTAAGATAATACAGCTCTATTGGAGTCGTAAAGGCTTAAAACAATGACAATGAGGACAATAAAAGAAATACAATGTCAATGGTATAATAGCAACTAAAAATACCCGGATTACAAAGTTAGCATTACATTAGACGTGAACGCCAGCGATTAGATTATTTGATATATCGTTCAAACATTATTCGAAGCTTATAGCTAAGGTAGTCATGGATATCTTCGAGTGTTACAGAGACTTCGTTGCGGTAATATTTACGCAAAATGGCGAAAGTGCCGCTCGTAAGAATTAAAAGCTCGAACTCGGCGTTTTTGTCCTCGATGCC
>JAFWIQ010000006.1 GCA_017511865.1 Candidatus Saccharimonadota bacterium | reverse complement strand
TAATTTTTTCTTTTATGACCTAGAAACGAGTGGTCTTTCTGCTAGGGAGGATCGGATTATGCAGTTTGCGGGGCAGAGGACGGATATGGATTTGAACCCGGTAGGTGAGCCAGTGAATATTTTGGTAAAAATGACAGAGGATGCCTTGCCGAGCCCGAGTGCGATTATGGTGACAAAAATCACACCGCAAATGACTTTAGCTGATGGTATTAGCGAGGCGGAATTTTGTAAATATGTGATAGAGGAGATTTTTACGCCTGGCACGATAGCGGTTGGCTATAATACGGTGAGATTTGACGATGAGTTTATGCGGGCATGTTTGTGGCGAAACTTTTATGATCCGTATGAGTGGGAGTGGAAAGATGGGAGGTCTAGATGGGATATTTTGGACGTGGTGAGATTGACGAGGGCTTTAAGGCCGGAGGGGATTGAGTGGCCGTTTACAGAGGATGGGCGGGCGACGAATCGGCTTGAATTGATTACTAAGCTAAATGGAGTGTCGCATGAGCATGCGCACGACGCTCTATCTGATGTTTATGCGACAATTGCAGTGGCGCGATTGATTCGCGAAAAGCAGCCGAAGCTATTTGAATATTTGTTTAAGATGCGGAATAAGAATGAGATTAAAAGATTAATAAACCTTGAAGATAGGCGGCCTTTTGTTTATGCTTCGGGGCGATATTCTTCGGAACATAACAAAACTACCGTGGCTTTTCCGCTGACGAGTGGGCGAAATGGGAATGTGTTGGTGTTTGATCTTAGATACAACCTGAAAGAGATATTGAAACGGGCAGATGAACCTGATTCATCCGCGCGGCTAAAATCATTTTTCCCAATTATAAAGGAGCTGTGCTACAACAAATGTCCAGCGGTGGCGCCGGTGACGGTACTAGAGAGTGATAATGGTTGGGAGAGGATTGGACTAAGTCGGGAGGTGGTTGATAAAAATTTGGAAATTCTATTAAAACATCCGGAGTTTGCCGAGACGATACGAGAACAATACGAAAGTCGGTCAGAATTTCCACCAGCTGTGGAGCCGGAAGCAGCTTTGTATGATGGTTTTTTAAACGACGTAGATAAAGTAAAGGTGGCAGCGGTACGGAATGCGGATGAAAATCGGTTGGCGGATTTTCGTCCGGATTTTGTCGATACACGTTTAATGGGACTTTTGTTGCATTATAAAGGGAGAAATTATCCAAAAAGTTTGTCGGAGACAGAGGCTCAGGAATGGGAGGAGTATAGAAAGGCAAGGATTGAGAGGTTGGCACCAAGATTTTTGAAGGAACTGGCAGAAATTTATAAAGTCGATGAGTATATTGGCGAAGAGCTGAAGCTTTATTTTGAAAGTATTTTTGCGGAAGATTATTAAACTTATGGTAAAATAGAGAAAAGAAAGGGTGGTATGGATAATAATAAAATCATGATTGTGGGGACGGGGAATGTGGGGGCTAGTATTGCGTTTGCATTGGTGAATCAGCGGACAGCAGTGAATGAAGTTATATTAACGGATATTATTGCGAAGGATGCTGAAGGTGAGGCGATGGACCTTAGAGATGCTTTGGCGGTGGCCCCGAGTTATGTAAAAGTTAGCAACGGCACTTATAAGGATGCAAGAGATTGCGACGTGGTAGTGATTACGGCGGGGGCGGCGCAAAAGCCTGGGGAAACCAGGATGGAGTTGCTCAAAAAGAACGTGAATATTTTGAAGGGGATGGTTGAGCAGATTATGGACAGTGGGTTTGATGGGATATTTTTGGTAGTGACAAACCCAATGGATGTATTGACGTATTACACAATGAAATTTTCTGGTTTGCCGGCGGAGCGAGTGATTGGATCTGGTACGGTGCTTGACTCAGCGAGATTGAGGTCTAGGATTGCTGGGTATTTGAATATCAACCCAAAATCCGTGCATGCTTATCAGGTGGGAGAGCATGGCGATACGGAGCTTACGGCGTGGTCTTTGGCGGATGTGGGTGGTCAGAAGGTGACTGAGTTGTTGTCGGAAGACATTCGAAAGGGGATTTCTGAGTTTGTAAAAAATGAAGCCTATGAAATTATAGACAAAAAAGGCGCAACTTATTATGGTATTGCGACTTGTGTGGTGCAGATTTTGAATTGTATTTTGAATGACGAGATGAGGGTATTGGCGGTGTCGTCTTATGATAGCTTTTCAGGTACGAGCTTTGGCTTTCCTTCGGTAGTGGGAAGGGCCGGTGTGGTTCGTAGGCTCGATATAAAACTGTCAGAAAAAGAAGGAATAGAATTGCAAAAATCAATAAATACACTAAAAAAGGCTATTAATTCTGTTAAAATATAGATATGAAGAAGACTACTAGATACCTTAATTATATCATACTTTTTATGTTTTGTCTAGTGGTGGGTGGGGGATTGGTGGGTTCGTCGGTGTTTGCCGATGTGTCTAATTTTTATTTTAGTGATTTTACGGGGGATTATTATCTTTCTCGTGACGAAGATGGCACTTCGCGGTTGAAGGTAAAAGAAAGCGTGACGGCGGTTTTTCCGAACTTTAATCAGAATAAGGGGATTTGTCGGCAAATTCCGTTTACAAATCAGAATGGTGCAAATATAACGTTGCCTAATTTGACGTCTCAGAATATCAAGGTGACGAGGAATGGCGTAAGCGAGCCAATTTATAGTATTGAGAAGGGCAAGGATTATTATAGTGTTTGTACCGGTACTGAGGAGTATGTGCTAGGGGGGCAAATTTATACATTTGAATATGAATTTACAAAAGTGGTGACGGAGTTTGATCAGGATGGTCGTAAATTTCAGGAACTATATTGGGATACGAATGGAAATGGGTCTTTGCAGAGATTTGATTCGGTGACGGCGAGGGTGCATTTTGAGGATTCGGAAGTTTTTGCTGGGGATAGTTGGTGTTATGTGGGCAAATATGGAAAGAGCGGGAAAGATAGATGCGAGATTACTACTATTAGCGACGGGGTGCAGTTTGTAACAAAGAATTTGATGAGCGAGGAGAATCTGACTTTTGATGTAGAGCTGAAGGCTGGCAGTTTTGTAGTGCCGGAGGTAGAGAAGAACTATGTTTATGTTTGGATTTTAGTAGGGTTCGGGGTAGTTTGTGTAATGTGCATAGGGCTTGCACTACGAAAATATTTGAAGACTCGCGAGAAAAAAGTGTATTATAAGGGGATTTTTGTAAAGCCGGAATACCAGCCAAATGCTAACTATGGTTTGACGGAAATGGCGGAAATTTATTTGGGAAAGAAAAAAGACATGAAAGTGGCGATGCTACTGGAGATGATTGTGCAACGAAAAATTGAGCTTAAAAAAGATGGAAAAAAGTGGGATATCGTAGTAAAAGAGTCTGTGAGTGACGAATACGAAGATTTGTTGGCGATTTTGAACGGCGGGAATAGGCCGGCGGTGGGGGATACGATAAAACTAGAACGATATTCTGCGACTAGCAGGTTGGTCGCGCTAAAAAAGGCTGTGGAGAATAAGATTTTGGAAAATCTTAAGAAAGATGAATTGGTGGAAGATAAGTATGTGGTTGGGAGTAGCGGTAGGAGTGGTTTGGCGAGTATGATTACGAGGATTATTATTGCGGTGCCTATGATGATATTTGTGGGGTTTTATTTGGTAGAGGTGATAGGAGATTTATGTAGTACTGCTGGCTATTTGGTTTTTTATGAGTATTTTAATTTGGTGTTTCTTGTAATGATTGCGGTTACGACGGTGCTTGTTGTGGTGATAACTGAAATGGCGAAAAAATATGCAAAACATACAAAAAAGGGACTAGAGGCGTCGCGATATATGGATGGATTGAGACTATATATTGGGATGGCGGAGGCGGAGCGTATGAAGATGTTGCAGAGCGTGAAGGGTGCAGATGTGTCTGCGGATGGGATTGTGAAACTATACGAAAAATTGTTGCCTTATGCTGCTGTGTTTGGTTTAGAGGAGAGTTGGATGAATGAAATGAAACAATATTGTAAAGTAGAGGAGATTGAAGAGCCGGATTATCTGATGCAAGGATTTGCTACATCTGAGATTGTACGTGGGCTAAATAGGGCTTCGTCTTATGCAACAACTTCTACGGTGATGTCTAGTTCTGGTGGCGGTTCGTCGTCTGGCTTTTCTGGTGGTGGAGGGGGAGGATTCTCTGGTGGGGGTGGAGGCGGCGGAGGATTTGGGGGGAGATGATGTCGTTTGTTATTCTTGCAAAAAAATAGCACAAGCGTTAAAATAAGTACAAGATTGTAGAACTTAATTAAATAAAAGGAATTAATATGGATCCAATGACAAACCCAACACCAACATCAAGTCCGGCGCCTGGTGTCCCACCGGTATCGCCGTCTGACCCTACGCCTGTTGCAGCGCCGGCTGCGAATCCGATTAGTAATCCTGTACCGGTAGCTAATTCTACTCCAGCGGTTGGTCCTGCGCCGATGCCTGGTTTAGGGCCAAATCCTGCTCCGGTGAATCCAGTATTTCAGCCTACTAAGCCAGGGGTAGCCGCAACGGATCCGATTATGATGCCTGAGCCAGCGCCAGCACCAGATCCAGTCGAAGAGGAGCTGAAGGCTCCGATGAAAGCCGCAGATCCAGTCCCTGGGTCCATTGGCTCGGCGATTTCTGGTCCAGGTGAAGCGACCGGTGGTGCCGCTGCCGTGGGGAGCGAAAGTTTAGGAGAAAATCCTTTTGCGGCCAAAACTAATAATACTCCAAGCGTGGCGTTTAACGACCCGGCAAAGCAACCGGATAGTAGCGCGCCTGCTCCAGATACGGCCCCTGCCAAGAAGAAGACTAGCAAAAATACGTTGATTGCTTTAGTTATTATTTTCTTGCTAGTAGCGATAGCGCTGGGTGCGGTTTTGGCGTTTCAGTTAATGGGTGGTGGGAACAATAATCAAAATACTTCTGGTGGACAGGATAGTGCCATTATCCCAAATGAATCAGATGATTTGGATGAGCCAGATACGGTACCTGCTACTGGGGGCGATGATGAAACAAGCGATAACAGTGGTGGCAATAGCAAGCCTAGTGGCAGTGGTGGGTCTGTTGTGTTGGCGGATAAAACTTTGAGCTGCACTAAGAATATGACGGAGAAGGAGATTGTCGGTTTTAAGGATGCGATTTCTGGTACCGTAAGCATAACGGCAGAGTTTAATAGTGGTACTCTAGATATGATATCTATGGTAAAGTCCGTGGTTTATAGTGATGATGATGCTGCTTCTAATGAGCCGGTAGAGATGGAAGTGCACGAGTATGAGGCTGACGAGTTGACGTCTAGTGCCGCAAAACTACTTGATTTACCAATAAGTACTAATGGCAAGGTAAACTTGGCGCTCGATGCGATTCAGGTAAATTACGAAGACCTTGATTTCACCTGTGAAGTATTGTAAAATATTTTCATGGCAAAAAAGTATATAACGACGGCGATACCGTATGTGAATGGCGTTCCACACATTGGTCATGCGGTTGATTATTGCTTGGCGGATACCTATGCAAGGTATTTAAGGCTTGTGGGTGACGATGTAAAATTTCAGGCTGGTACGGATGAGCACGGAAATAAAATCTTTCAAAAAGCTAATGAGCTTGGGGTTTTGGTTGAAGAATATGTCGACGCTAATTCTAAGAAATTTAAAGATTTTATTGCAAAACTAAATGTTTCTTATACTGATTTTATTAGAACTACTGACGCTAGTCATGAGGAGCTATGCCAAAAGATTTGGCAAAAGCTTTTAGGGCATATATATTCGGCCAAATATGAAGGCTGGTATTGTACTGGTTGTGAGAGATTTGTGACGGACAAAGAATATGAAGAAAATCATGGCACATGTCCAGACCATCAAAAACCTTACGAAAAGCTCGAAGAAGAGAATTATTATTTGAGGATTTCTGATTTTAAAAACAGAATTAGGGAAGCGATTTTGGCTGACGAAATGTTGATTTTGCCAGAATTTCGAAAAAAAGAAATATTGAAATTATTGGAAGAGTCGCCAGACGTATCTATATCTAGACCAAAGACACAATTAACTTGGGGTGTGCCGGTACCGGGTGACGATAGCCAGGTAATGTATGTATGGATAGATGCTTTATCAAATTACATTACGGTATTGGGGTATCCGGATCAGAATATTTCTGAGTGGTGGCCGGCCGCAGCGCAATTTGTAGGAAAAGATATTTTGAGGTTTCATGCAATTATCTGGCCGGCGATGTTGTTGGGATTGGGTTTGCCACTGCCAAAAGTTTTGGTATCTCATGGAATGATTTTGGCTAATGGGCAAAAGATGTCTAAATCGATTGGTAACGTAGTTGATCCTATGGAGGTAATCGATAAACACGGAATAGATGCTTTTAGATATTATTTCTTGAGGCACGTTGATACGTTTGCAGATTCTGATTTTACTTGGGAGAAGTTTGAAGATGCCTATAATAATGAGCTTGCCAACGATTTGGGTAATTTAGTACAAAGATTGGCGACTTTGGCGGCGAAAAATAATGTTGGGGTGGAAGAAGGTGAATTTGCTGTATCTGATGAATATAAAAAATTAATGGATGCGTTTGAATTTTCAAGGGCATTTGATCTGGTTTGGGAAAAAGTGCAAGGTTTGAATCGTAGAATTGACGAGGAAAAACCTTGGGCTTTGGCGAAGAATGGCGAGACGGAAAAATTACAAAAATGTCTCGGCGGTTTAATAAAAGATCTTTTGCAAGTAAACGTTGAGATTATTCCGTTTCTTCCGAAAACTAGCGAGAGGATTGCGGAGATTTTTGCAGGAAAGATAGAGCCGCCAAAGATTCCGCTGTTTCCAAAACAGTAATTATATGATGATAAATTTATCGGACAAAAAAGATAGCCCATTCGGGCTATCTTTTCGCTATCCTTGATATTTTATTCTTCGCCGGATAGTTTTGAGGTGAAATCAGAAAGATAGAATCCGATTACGCCACCAATCATTGGGAAGACTGCATAAATTGACAGAGCTTGGCAGATGCCACCGAGAATTTCGCCAAAGCTTTCGCCAGCAGTGGGGAAGATTTGCATCATGAGTGCTACGGCTGGGTTGAATATGAAATTGTTATTAGCGCCAATGAAGGCTGCAGAAATTACATATCCCACGACAACTGCAAGTGCGAGACCACCAGCTACGACTGCAGCGAAAGTAAAAACGCTGCGTTTGTATTTGAGTGCGCGCGCAAAGAAGAATGCAATAATTGCTGCACCAAGTAATTCAATCATTGCGATTGGCAAGAAACCGTTCTCTGCGAGGGCGGACATTGCTGGAATGTCGTAGGCGGTTTCTCCGCCAGCAAGATGGAAACCGTTGAAGATTAGCCAGCCAAACCAAGCGCCGATGATTTCAACGATAATATACATAATTCCACGGATTACTGACATACGGCGAGAAGCCATCATGCCAACTACGACGAGTGGGTTGAGGCAGGCGCCAGAAAATGCGTAAACTGCAATCAGTATTGCGATGATTGCGAATGCATAAGTTGCGATGCTAGCGATACCCATGAGCGACAAAGAGAATAAAATTAAGGCAATTAGCATGGTTCCAATAATTTCGCCAAGTAATGCGCCGTAGAATTTGTGATCTTTGAAGATCGTGAGAATACTCTCTTTTTCTTCGTATTTGCGAGCAAAGAATCCGCTGAGGCAGGATTTTTTCTCTTTAGTTGATTTTTCCACCGTTTTGGTTTTGACGGCCTCGAGTTCTGTCTTTTCTGCAGTCTTCGCGGCGGATTTTGTCGATTTGGTCTTAGTAGACTTGTTCGACGATTTCGACTTTTTAGTCGCCATTTTGGACCTCCTTAAATAATATTTTGTATTATTATAGCACAATTTTTATGTGATATAATAAAAAAGTTAATAATTTATTTAGGAAAAAAGATGGGTGTAATTGTAAACAAAGAAAATATTAAAAACGATGAGCTTTCAAAAAGGATTAATGCGGATTTGCGTACAAAAATGAGTGGGGGGGTAGGAGTGATTGATGGGGAAACTCCTGATCTGGTGGATGATTCGGAATATATGCAGAATTTCAAAAAGACCAGTAAATTTGGCTGGGTGTGGGTAGTTTTAATCGTTTTGGCAATTTTGTCATTATTAGCAATTATATTTTTCTAAAAAATAGCGTAAGTGGTATAATATATTATATATGGATGGCGATGGTTCTGATTATGAGGTAAATGAAGGGCCGGATGGTTCTTCTTTTTCTGATGAAGTAGTTAGGGGGTTTAGGGACATATCGGACGAACTAAAATCTGCGGAAGAGGGTTCGGTGGGGCAACAGGTTGGGAGCGATTCAAACGATGTGGTTGAGAAGGAAAAAAGACCAGAAGAGCTCCATAAGGGAGGTATGGGGGAAAAAGAAGACGCTGGAAACAAAAAAGACGTAGCCGGGGCAGGCTCTGCTGTGAAGACGGCGGTGACAGGAGCAGGGGCTGCTGTTGGGGCAGCAAAGGCAGGTGGTATATTGGCTAGGGTGGGAAAGTTTGGGCCGATTGGGATAATAATAATCGTGATTATCGTGTTGGCAACAGCTTCATTTATAGCGATGCCATTAATGATTGGAACAATTAAAGAAAACTTAATCAAAGCGTTGGGATTTGAGGATACGGTTGCGATTTTAGAAAAAGCGGCAGAATATAAGATAGGAGGGGCTTTGTCTAAGGGTGAGATGCCGGACGGTTTGGCGGCGGATTTTTTGGCACAAGGAATTGAAGTAGGCCAAGTGACGTTGGCTGGGGATTTTGTGCGAACAAACAAATATTTGGCAGAACTCGATGGCGTGGAAGTGGCTGCGAATGGAGAGTATTATGGTAGTAGTAAGGGTGAGTTGGCGGTGAGATTTAAGAATGAAATCATAAAAGCGGATGATTTTGTAGTGGCGGTAGAGTCTTCTCCAGAACTATATGCGGCATATTCAGAAGGGTTAGATATAGCGACTAGATATTATTATAGTGATGAGGTGAACGAGGTTTATAATACGATGGGGGTAAATCGTAGCGCCTTTAGTGAATGGGAGTCGACTGGCAATGCGCAAGAAGATCAAAAAAAGTTTGAAGAGCTTTTGGCAAAGAATTTGGATATAGATTTTAATTTGAATACCTACGGGGAGTATAATGAAATACATGAATATACTAATGATGATGGGGAAACGATTCAAAGATGCGAGGGGCAAACGTGGGATTATTCTTCGGTCGGATCGGGTGAGAAAAAGGCTAGCGGTTTAATGAGCGCGGTGGTTGGGGGTTCAAGAAAAAATGACAATGGTACTGCTCGCGAGAATGCTGCACAATTTTTGAATATGACAGTTTCGGCGGGGGAGCCATATTTGGCTGCAAATGTTTTTATGACGACCGTGGGGTTAATTGAACGAGCCCAGGTTGGTGATAATGGTCCAGTTAATGAATTGATGAATACTTTGACAATGCCGACAGAAATAACTTATACTGATGTAAGTACTGGTGAGACTAAGGTCGAAAATAAATCTATTCTAGAGACGACTAATTTTGTAGCAGCGGTGACGGATGGAACTTATTCTAAGGAAGAGGCTAATAATTTTTCGCGAGATCGTGTATTTCGGGCGACTAACTTTGCTAATCAGAAGGTTATAGGGGAATCTGTAGTGTCGATGGCAGGAGAAAAGTCTTCTTCGGGTTTTACTATGAATAATAATTGTGGTGAGGAACCCCCGACTGGATTGGAAGTAGCAACTGACGGTGTTAGATTGGCGTTGACCGAAAAAAGCTCCGATACATTTCCCAGTATTGTAGGAGGTAATCGGGTGATTGAGGGCGGTTCATTTATTTCAAATAGCTTGAACCAACACGTGTTAGGGGCAATGCCGTCGGATAGTAGTGTAGTGATGGCTTATCAGGGTGAGGTAAATAGGATATTGGCTAGACGAGCAGAAGCAGATCGTACGACCAAGAGTCCGTTTGATACTTCTTCTCCAAATACTTTCATGGGGAGTTTGGTGAGAAATTTGGCGTCCGTGATAATAAAGAAGTATGATTCTAGTGATCGAGTATCTTTTGGGGGCATTTCTGGTTTAATGGCAGGATTATTTAACGATTCTGCAGCTAGATTGGTTGATGAAGCTTTGGCCGATAGTGAAGAAGATCGCTTTACCTCTCTAAAGGGTGATTGTGATACCGTGGAGGTAGCGGCAAATGTGATAGGAGATTTGTATTGCAATTCTCGCAATACGATGAGTATGGAGCATATGGATTATACGGAGGATGATTGGAAGAGAGAATTAAATAGTGTGTTTGGAGAGCAGGTTATCGATGAAAATGGCGAAATAGTAAAAACTGGTGCCATGGCTAAATTTATCGTTTATGGGGCGGATAGAGAGGCAACAGTTGGGGTCAAGAGTGATGTAATATGTCAACGCTTTAAGGAGGAGGAGAATGAAGAAGGCGGGCTTTTTGGCGGGATAGGAAACTTTTTTAAGAAGATATACCGTGTTTTGACAAGTGGCAGTGCACAGGCATTGGAAAAAAATTGTAGTGAAGTTCCTGACGATTTGGCAACCGGTGCTAGATATACTTTGAGTAGTAGTAATTCGGGTGGTGGTAGCGAGATTGATTTTGATAAAGTTAAATTGCTTTCTGCCTATATGTTGCATGACAGGGTAAAATCGTTCTTAACCGAGGAGGAGAGTGCGGTGACGGCGTTTAGGAAGGAATATTACGAAGCGCATCCTTTAGATAATTCTTATGAGGGGAGATTGGCGAGAATTTCGGGACTTTCAGTTGATGAGGTAAAAATAGCCTTAGGATACCAGGAATTTCTAACGAGAATAGCGCAATATAACCCTCAAGAACGGTATAATTTTGTGGCGATAATGGAACCACCGAAAGACGCTTTGCAATTTAGCAAGGATACAAACACCGCCATTGGTATATATGGTTTATGGTCAAGAAGATTTGAACATGCAGATACGAGAAACCGAGTTTATTTAGTCTAATATAAACACGGTGTTATTTTGGTAGTTTTTTGCTATAATATATTATATGCAAGAGCTGGAGCAACTAAAACAAGAATTAAAAAAACTTAATGAAGAAGCGGCGAAGATTCGTGATGTACCTACGGAGCAGCGGGCGGAATTTGGGCGAAATCTAAATTTGAGGAAGCAAGAGATTTTGGCGAAGATTGCTGCGGTTGAAAAAGCAGCATTGGATGCCAAAGTAGAGCCAATTGACGTGACGGCGTTTTGCGGAGTAAATGAACCTTTGCCAGAGTTTTATTCGACTTTGATGGGCTCCAGGCATCCTTTAACCACAGAGATGGACCGGGTGGTTGAAATTTATCAGATGATGGGTTTTGATGCGGTGGAATCTAGACAATTAGATGATGAGTATCATATGTTTGATAGTTTGAACTTTGCAAAAGAACATCCCGCACGAGATGGCTACGATACGTTTAGAACAGAAGAAAGCTTGATTCCTCCTGCTCATACTTCAACTATGCAACATAGAGTCTTGAAGCAATATAAGAAAAATCTTGACGAAGGAAAGGCAATTGCAGTGGTGGTGCCTGGACGGGTATTTAGGAACGAAGACGTAGATGCCACGCATGAGCATACTTTTTATCAGTGTGAGGGAGTGTATGTATCAAAAACTTGTACGATGGGTGACATGTTGGGGATTTTGAGGGAGTTTTTTGAAAAATATTATGAGCAGAAATTGAATATACGGACTCAGCCAGGATATTTTCCATTTACGGAGCCAAGTTTGGAATTTTTGATTGAAAAGCCAAAAAGTTTAGGGGGGAAGAAGGGTGATTTCCTAGAAATGTTGGGGTGCGGGATGATTCATCCAAATGTGCTAAAGTTGGCGGGGATTGATCCAGAGATTTATCATGGCTTTGCTTGGGGTGGAGGCATTGATAGATTAGTGATGCTTAAATATGGATTAATGGATGTGAGATATTTTGAATCAGGAAATCTTTATTTCTTAAGGGAGTTTTAGTTTATGAAAATTAGTTTGAATTGGCTTAAAAAATATGTAAATATTCCAAAAGAAATTACCAATGAAGAATTGATTCGGTTAATCGGTGCTAGATTGGTGGAGGTTGAGGGGGTAATTGATGAGTCGCATAAGTATGACAATATATATATAGTACGAGTAGAAAAAGCAGAGAAGATTTCAGAAACCCATTTGACATTGTGTCAGGTGAATAATGGTGGTTCGGAATTGATACAGGTAGTTTGTGGTGCGCCAAATGTACAGGAGGGGATGTTGGCGGTATGGATTGCGCCTGGTGCGGTAGTGCCAGCTAGCGTACACGAAGATGCTCCTTTTGTGATTGGTAAGCGTAAGATGCTTGGCAAGTATGAGTCGAATGGTATGTTGGCGGGAGCGGATGAGCTAGATTTTGGTGGCGACCATTCTGGAATCGCAGAGATTAATCCTGAATCTGCTAAGCCTGGCGATAAATTGGCGGACGTATTTAATTTAAACGATTTGGTTTTGGAAATTGAAAACAAATCGTTGACGCATAGGCCGGATTGTTTTGGAATAATTGGTTTTTCGAGGGAAGTATCAGGGATTTTGGGACAATCATTTGAGGAGCCGGATTTTCTTTTGCATGAAGAAGTTTTTCCGGAAGGGTTTTTGGAAGAAACGAAAGATGGAGTTCAGAGCAGAGATAATGATTTGAGGGTTGAAATTACGGATGTTCAAATTTGTCCACGATACACTTGTGCCTTGCTTAAAGTTAACGAAGCAACCGGTCAGTCCAGATATCTTTCTGAGATGCAGGTTTTGCTTGCTAAATCTGGCATGACGAGTAAGTCAAAGGTTGTGGATGCGACAAATTACTTAATGTTGCTTACGGGGCAGCCTTTACATGCGTTTGACTATGATAAGTTTTTGAAGGTTGGCGGCAAGAATGAGCCTAATATTATAGTAAGATTGGCAAAGAGCGGCGAGAAGCTTGAACTCCTAGATGGAAAGATAGTTGAATGTGTAGATAGCGATATTTTGATTACTTCAAATGACGTTCCGGTAGCATTGGCAGGGGCAATGGGTGGTAAAAATACAGAAATTGATGAAAATACCAAGAATGTGTTGCTGGAATCAGCTTCTTTTAGCCTTTATAATCTTCGTAAGACGCAAATGACACACGGAATATTCTCGGAAGCAATTACGAGATTTACAAAAGGTGTGCCGGCGGGTGGCACATTTAATGTACTTGCCGAAGCGGTGAAAGAGATTAATGGTAAACCTTTGGCTCTTTGTGACAGGTTTTTGGGCCGAAAAGGGTCTGAGACGATCAAGATATCAGCGGATGAAATTAATGGGTTGTTGGGTACACAATATTCTCAAGAAAAAATAGTAAAAACTTTAGGAAATGTGGGTTTTTTGATAAAGGAAAATCAGAACGAGCTGAATATTATTGCCCCTTTATGGCGTACTGATATTCATATTAAAGAAGACATTATTGAGGAGGTTGGGAGATTATTGGGATACGACAATATTGAACCGACTCTACCATTACATAAGACAGCTGAGAAAAATAGAATGTTTAGCTTTAAGTCTGACATTCGTGAAAAAATGTTGAGATTTGGGGCAAATGAGGTTTTGACATATAGTTTTGTGAGTGAGAATTTGTTGGAAAAATCTTATCAAGACAAAAAAAATTCTTACAAAATAATAAATTCGATTAGTCCGGCATTGCAATATATGAGGCAGTCTCTTGTGCCTAGCTTACTGGATAAAGCTTATTTGAATGAAAAACTTCCAGTGGAGAAGTTTGCGATTTATGAAATCAATAAGGTGCATCAAAAGAAGTGGGGGGTAAATGAGGAAGGTGTTCCGATTGAAAAGATGCATATGGGGTTTGTGGTGGCGGAGCGTAAAAATAATAATACAGCATACTATAAAGCAAAAAGGTATGTCGATGAATTGTTTAATGCTTATGGAATTGGCGTGCAATATGTGCCATTAAAGGCGGAGTTGGCGGCAATGAAACCATTTGAGCCATTGAGGTCGGCGGAAATTCGCTTGAAGGATAATCCGGATGTTTTGCTCGGTGTGGTGGGGGAATTTAGGAATTCCGTTAAAGATAGTTTTAAGCTAGCGGAATATTTGGCTGGGTTTGAAGTTGATTTGGATCTGATCTTAGAGCATGCTGCAAATAAGAAGGATATCGTTGTCTTGATGAAAGAAAAACGTGATTTGACCGTCATAACGGACAAAACATATGGTGAGATTGTTGATGGGGTCGAAAAAATCTTGGACGAGTATGGCGTAGAGGCAAAAATTAGTCCAGTTTCTATATATCAGTCGGAGAATGAAAAGGATAAACATATAACAATCCATTTGGAGTTTACTGATTTTAAAGAAGAGGTAATGGAAAAATTAGAAAAATTGTAATTGTTTAGCGTTTATGCTAAAATATAAAGTATGATTCTGCTGGATTCAGTAACTAAGCAATATCCGGGTGATGCGGAGCCGGCTTTAAAGTCAGTGTCGCTTCATATTGAGCCGAACGAATTTGTTTTCTTGGTGGGAAAATCGGGAGCGGGAAAATCCTCTTTGATTAAGATGATTACGAAGGAAGAAACTCCGGATTCTGGTAAGATTATCGTTGGTGGGATTGATCTTGATTATGTAAAAAAACGTCATATTCCTGGATATCGGAGGAGGCTTGGCGTGGTGTTTCAGGATTTTAAGTTGTTGCCACGGCGAACGGTTTATGAAAATGTGGCTTTTGCGCTTGAGATTGCTGGGATGAGTGGTAAAGACATACGCAAAACCGTGCCGAAGGTTTTGGAGTTGGTCGATTTGCTAGATCAGGCGAAAAAATTCCCAAGTCAGCTATCTGGTGGTCAGCAGCAGAGAGTGTCGATTGCGAGGTCGGTAGCGAGGCAGCCTAAGATTTTGATAGCGGATGAGCCGACGGCCAATCTAGATAAACTTACTACGGCAGAGATTATTGCATTACTTAAAAAGATTAATGATTTTGGAACAACGATTTTGGTGTCTACTCATGATGAGGGGGTGGTGAATACCTTGCAAAAGAGAGTGGTAACACTAAAGAATGGCATGATTGTAAATGACCAGAAGAATAACGGTATTTATAAATTGGATGAAACGCCGGTGCCAAAGCAGCCAGCTAGAAAAGTGCAAACACCTGGTCACGCTTTGAAGGCAAGGAGAAGGGTGATTCAATGACGGACAAAGAACTCAACAAAAAGGACAAAGAAAAGAAATTAAAGAGAGTCTCTAAGAAGAGCTTGAGGACAATGCAGAGGACTCGCAAGCGTCATGTCGTACGCGAAAAAGCGAGAATCGTTAAATATGGTACAAGGGGTTTTTCGCGTAATATTTGGTTGTCTTCGGCGGCTACCGTTGTAATGTCTATTACTTTAATAATTTTGTTTGTGACGGTTGTTGCAAGTATCATATTGACCAGTACGGCAGAAATGATGAAGGATAAAATCGATATAACAATTTATTTTAAACCGACCACTTCAGAATCTGCCTTGGCCGATTTGGAGGAATTGATGCGAGAAGATTCTAATGTAAAGAGCGTGGAGACTTCAACTTCGCAGGAGGAGTATGAGAAGTTTTTGGTTGAAAATGCGAATAGTGACGAGGTGCTAAATATTTTGGATGACGAAATGAAAGAATTGATGATTGGGAAGATGCAATCTACGATGAGGATAAAAGTGTATGATGTGGACGATTTGACTAGCGTAAAGAGGTTGGTTGAAGAAGATGAATTATTCGAAAAATATGTGGACAAAGAGAAGGCTCCTACTTATGACGTAAATCGGGCGGAGATCAACACCATCACTTCATGGGCAAGGATTGCTCGAACTGGTGGGATTATTTTGGCCGCGGTATTTTTGGTAATTTCGATTTTGATTATTTTTAGCACAATTAGAATGGCAATTTTCTCGCGGCGCGAGGAAATATATATGATGAAGCTTGTGGGCGCCGATAAGGGATTCATTAGAGGGCCGTTTTTGGTGGAGGCTGAAATTTGTGGGATAATTGCCGGTGTGATTGCTGGAACTGTTTCTTACTTTGGATTTAAATTTTTGTCTCCCAAATTGGCAGGATATGGTATTGATGTGGGTTCGATCAACCAGGTGCTAGAGTCTAATCAATTGATTTTGGTATTTTTGGTATTCATTGCGGCTGGCGTGATTATTGGAAGATTGTCGGCAAGGTTGGCGGTGTCGAAATACCTCAATAAGACTTAATTGCTTTTGATGTGAAATATTGACACTTATGCTATAATCAAGTTATGGTTATTTTTGAAAATAAAAATAGAATAATCTTTGTAGCTTTGGCGGCGTTGTTAATGGTTCCGATTTTAAATTTGCTAGTGACCAGCGGTGGGGCTGAAGGAATTTCGAAAGCTTGTCGTAATTCGAAAGCTTGTCTTGAGGCGGTGGAGAAGGAGCAGGAAGCAAATCGTAATGCGGCTTCGGCGGCACAAACGGCTAACGCTTATCAAATTAAAGTTAGCGAATTAACTGCAGAGATTGCTGGGAAAGAAGCTGAAATTGTTGAGACTGAGACTGAAATTCGGGCTTTAAAGACTCAAATTCGAGAAACTGAGAAAAAATTGAGATCAGAACAAGAGGCTTTGGCTGAACTTTTGGTAAATATGCATTTTGAGTCTGATGCGGAGCCGATAAAAATTTTGGCTGGAGCAAGTTCTATTTCGGATTTAGCAGAAAAGGCGGCACGAGAAGAAGTGGTGAAGGAGCAAATCAGTATTTCTGCGGCAAAAGTGAGGGAGGTAAAAGAAGAATTGGAGGCGAATAGGGCGGAAGTGGAAGATTTATTGGCGCAACAGCAGGCGGCAAAAGAATCGATGGTCTCAAAGCGTACCGAGCAGCAGGCTTTAGTGGAAAAATACGAAAATGATGCGGAGGCTTATGCTGAGGTGGCCAAGGCTGCGGTAGCTGCACAGAGGGAGGCCGAGAAGGCGGAGCAGGATGCTCACCCAGAGCTGTATCGTGGTAGTGCTTATACAGGCGCAAATACATATCCGTGGCAAGGTGATTGTCCGGCTAGACAAGACGATTATTTGACTTATTGGGAGGATAGTTTTGGGGTACATAAAATTGGAGGTTATGTCTGTGAGTGTGTGAGCTATGCTGGTTGGAAGGCCTATGAAGCTTATGGAGTGGCGGCGGCATGGGGTAATGCTTATTCTTGGGATGATGGGGCCAGGGCGGCAGGTTATTTGGTGGATAAAAATCCAGCGGCCGGAACAATTGGACAGATTGACGGTTCTCCGTATGGACATGTTTTTTGGGTAGAGAGTGTAAATGCTGACGGTTCGATTAACGTGACAGAATATAATAACTGGTATGCAACTTATTTATATTCTGGTATTTCTCGTTCTGGTGACTTTGGCGCACGTACAATTGGCGCCGGCGAGGTTTGGCAATATAATTTTATTCATTTGGAATAATTCTAGTTTTTGTGGTAGAATAGGCTGATGGATAAGCAAGAGTGGAAAGAAAAAAAGACTAGTTTAGGCAATGCCATTGTTGTTTCGGCAATAATGTTGGTTGTCGGATTAATATTAGGAGCAAATTGGAATAATATATTTGGTGGGTTTGCGCCATATTTGGGTATGTCCTCTGGTCAGACTTCTAGCGTCAATTGGTCTTCGCTTGACGAGGTCTATAACAAATTGGCTACTTCTTATAATGGAGAAATCTCTACTTCTGAAATTATAGAGGGAGCTAAAAAAGGATTAGTCGAAGCGCTTGAAGATAAATACACTGTATATATGGACTCAGAAGAAGCTTCGGATTTTTATAATGACTTACATGGCAATGTGGGTTCTGGAGTCGGTATAGAAATGGGTATGCGTGACGGGTATGTGAGAGTGCTTAGGACTTTGCCTGATAATCCGGCTAGGAAAGCAGGAATTTTGGCTGGTGATATTATATATAAGATTGATGGTGAAGAAGTTTACGATTTGTCGGTCGATGAAATTGCCAAAAAGGTGCGTGGCGAGACTGGCACCGAAGTAACGATAGCGGTTGTGAGAGATGGTGAAGAAAAAACCTTTACGATGAAGCGTGAAACAATAAATAACGTGTCTGCATATGTGGATTATGATGGAAAAACGGCAATCGTTACAGTGACGAGATTTGATGAAGATACTGGAACCATGATTCAAAACTTTGCAAGAGGTTTTGCTGATAAGGGGATAAAAAAGGTGATCTTGGATCTTAGAGGAAATGATGGTGGTTATGTGGCCGCGGCAAAAGATTTGCTTAGCCTTTGGATTGATGGAGACAAGGTACTTACTCAAAAATCTAAACATTTTGGAGATTCGACGACTTTGGCAAATTCCGGAAAAGCTTTACTTAAGGATATGAAAACCATAGTATTGGTGAATGGTTCGACCGCTTCAGCTTCAGAGATTGTGGCGGGGGCTTTGCAAGATTACAATAAGGCAACGATTGTTGGTGAGACTACTTATGGTAAAGGAGTAGTACAGAGTTTATACGATTTGTCTGGAAATACCATACTTAAAGTTACAACTGCAGAATGGTATACGCCAAATGATCGTTCTATAAATAATGAAGGGATTACTCCAGATATAGAAGTTGAGCGTTCTTATGAAGATATCAATGCGATGCGCGATCCGCAAATGGATAAAGCAAAGGAGCTTTGATATTGTCTAGGAGTTATTGATGAGAATTGCAATTGCGACAGCGGTGTATTATCCGATGATAAATGGGGTGGCAGTGTTTTCTCACAATCTTGCTGTTGGACTGGCTAAACGTGGTCATGAGGTTCTGGTGGTTTGTCCAAGTCAAACCGGGAAGAATTATACGCGCACAATTGACGGGGTTAAGACGATATATTTGAAATCAGTTCAAGCGAAAGTGTATCCGGATCAGATACACCCGGTTCCCAAAAAGAAGAAGGTTTTTGGTGTAGAGGTACCGCATTTTTGGTATAAGCACAGTTTTAGGGTGTCGGTTTTTCCGTCTGCGGAGATTAAAAAAGCATTTGACGAGTTCCAGCCAGAAGTAGTTCATGTGCAAGTTTCTGATCCGATTGGCCTTTCGGTGGCGTCTTATGCAAGAAAAAACCATATACCGGTCGTTACGACTGAGCATAATCAACCGGAAGTTTTGACAGATCCCTTAAAGGTTCCAAGATTAATAAAAAAACCCGTGAATGTATTATTGTCGTCGTATTTTCGGAATCGTCAGGCTAAGAGCGATTTTGTAACGATGCCAACGATGCAAGCTATTGAAAATTTGATTTTATCTTCCAATAAAGATTTTCCGGTGCCGGTGGCAGCGGTATCAAATGGAGTGGACCTGAGTGATTTTAAGCCCGGAAAGGCGAGCAGTGAGATTTATAAAAAATATAAGATTCTTAAAGACAAAAAGATTGTTTTGTATGTGGGGCGAGTGGACCCAGAAAAAAAGGTCGGCTTGGTAATAGAGGCTTTTAATAAGGCATGCGCTAAAGTGCATAATATTCAGATGGTGATAGTTGGTGACGGAGTAGATAAGTTGCGTTTAGAAAAAATGGTATTTGGTATGGGACTTAATGATCGGATACAATTTTTGGGGCGAGTTTTGCCGCCAGATCTTCATGAGCTTTATAGGGTTGGAGATGTGTTTGCCACGGCAAGTGAGATTGAAACTCAGGGTATTGTATTGATTGAGGCGGCTGCAAGTGGATTGCCGCTTATAGCAGTGAATGCTGGTGCGGTCTCTGAGGTGTGCATAAATAATAAAAATGGATTTTTATGTCAGCCTGGAGATGTTTATGGGATTAGCGAGGCGATGATAAAAATTTTAGGTAACGATGCGATGAGGAAAAAGTTTGGAGAAGAGTCGGTTAAAATTGCCACAGAACACGATTTTGAAAAAACTTTGGATAAGTTTATTAACATATATAAAAAAGTAATAACGATGAAATAATTTGTTTGTTTTTAGATTTTTATCATGCTATAATGGTCTTATGGTTAAATCTTTTACTATTTCTAGTGTTATATCGTGTATGTCGTTAGTTTTTGTTGGTTCCGTTTTTCTTTCTTTTGCTTTTCTTGCCTCTCCTGTGGCTCTTGCGGATAATACAATTAGCGATTCCGTGATAGATAAAATAAATATCGACGTACCCGTATCGTGTAGTTTGGATGGCGTTGGTATGTATACTCATAATGTAGAGATTTATAATGGCACATATGAAGATGATATAGGTACTACGGTATTATCTGCTTTTTGCAATGACAATGAAGGATTTGCTATCTACGCTGCTGGATATACTGGGGGGACTATTGGGGGGGAAAATAGCAATAAACTCGTAGGTACTACGCAGGGCATAGGAAATATAGCTACTGGGACTGCCACTAGTGCTGGTAATCCAGACGTATCCAACTGGGCAATGAAGCTAGCCATTACGCAGGATTCTGGTGATACTACCGGCACTAATGCTTTTGTAATAGATAGCGATACGGAAGGGCCATTTAGCGTTTATCATACCGTGCCGAATAATTTTACTAAGGTGGCACACAAGAACTCAGCCTCTTATATGGATGCTGTTACTGGTGGAGTTAAGCTTACCACTACTTATGCCGTGTATATGGCCAAGAATCAGCCGGCGGGTATGTACAGTGGAAAGGTGAAATATACTTTGGTGCACCCAGCTACCAACGTTCCAAATGGGCCACATGATTGTAATGCCAATACGATTTGCTATTGGCCTAATGCTGGTAATACTGTGGTGGATACGATGGGGGATCAGACAAGTATAATGAATTCCAACAATCCGCCCGATGTTACTACTATTACTTCCAATATGGACGTGCTTCTGTGGGCATCTAACTTCCAAAGACCAGGCTATGGTTTTGCAGGATGGAATACAGAATACGACTATTCGGGAGATTACTATGGTCCTACTGAGAGAATCAAT
Organism: Candidatus Saccharimonadota bacterium; assembly: GCA_017511865.1. GTDB lineage: Bacteria > Patescibacteriota > Saccharimonadia > Saccharimonadales > Saccharimonadaceae > Nanosyncoccus. The sequence goes on along the minus strand of JAFWIQ010000006.1, from coordinate 30,107 downwards.
GTAGGAGATATTTCAACAAAAGGCATTTCGCTCTATGCAGTATGGGTAAAGTCTGCTGGATATTTCCAAACCTGGAGCGGTTGTGGCTCGATGAGCATAGGTGATGTAACTGCTCTTACTGATGTCCGTGATAATAATACATACGCCGTAGCTAAACTAGCAGATGGACATTGTTGGATGATAGAAAACTTGAGATTAGACAATAGCGTAGAGCTTTCTGCTGATACTACTGACCACCCGTTATTACCACTAACGAACGATACAACACTTGGCACCACTAGTAATTATCTATCTGCAAGCTCTAATAGTTGGTGTTATTCAAATCAGGCAAGTTGTATTGACCAATCATTTATTAACACAGACAATACCACTAATGCCGTAGCCAATATGACTGCGCCAAATACAAACGTATATTCTTATGGTAATTATTACAACTGGTATTCAGCTACAGCCGGCACTGGTACAAGCAGTATAACAGCAAATAATACTTCAGTGAACGGCAGCATTTGTCCAGCTGGTTGGGTATTGCCTAGAGGTGGAGATCCGGATAATGCTCTAAATAGCGACTACTATAAGCTAGGTGTAGCAATCACTGGCGAAGCGCCAGAGCTTAACTCGTCTAATAATTTTTATGTATATCTATATTCTGGTAGCGCCAATAATCCATTCTGGTCTTACCCAAACAATTTTATGTATGCTGGTCAATATAATGCCAACACTAACATTATCAACTATCGCGGGGTAGCAATGACATACTATAATACATCTACTAGCAGGCAGGCTAATGGTAAATATACTTTTGCGCTTGGCTACGATTATAGCCAGGATTACACTACAACTTATCCTGGAACTGGCACCAATCATAAGGCTGGTGGGGCAGTAACTAGGTGTTTGCAGGATTATACGGGTAGATAGTTTATCTGTGGTATAATGTTATCATATGGAAAGATATGAGCCGCTAAAAATAGAAGAAAAATGGCAGAAAATTTGGGAAAAAGAAAAACCATATAAGGCAGTAGAGAAGGATGGGACGCCAAAGATGTTTTTGGCGGAGATGTTTCCTTATCCTTCCGGCGCAGGACTACATGTGGGGCATGTGCGGAATTTTACAATTGTAGATGTTTTGACGCGTTTTTATGAACAGCAACGATTAAATGTAATGCGACCATTTGGATATGATACCTTTGGCTTGCCAGCGGAGAACTATGCCATCAAAACTGGTACAGCACCGCAAGAAGTAACAAAGATAAATATCGCAAACTTTAGAAAGCAAGCAAAGCGGCTTGGCTATGCGATTGATTGGGATAGAGAAATAAATACTTCTGATCCGGAGTATTACAAGTGGACTCAGTGGTGTTTTTTACAGCTTTATAAAAAGGGGTTGGCCTATCAGAAGGAATCTTTCCAGTGGTGGTGCCCAGAAGATCAGACGGTGCTTGCAAATGAGCAAGTAGAGAATGGTAGATGCTGGCGATGTGGTCATGAAGTTGAAAAGAAAAAGATGAAACAGTGGTTCTTTAAGATTACTGAATATGCAGATGAGCTTTTGAATGATATTGATGCTTTGGATTGGCCAGACAAGATAAAAACGATGCAGAAGAATTGGATTGGGCGATCGGTGGGGGCGGAAGTTGAATTTGCTCTCGCGCGAGAAGACAACAAAGCATCTTCTCGTAAAATAACTGTTTTTACGACGCGACCAGACACGATTTATGGAGCAACATTCCTTGTGGTGGCGCCAGAATATCCTGAGTTGAAATATATTGTTTCTGACGATGCGAAAGAGGAAGTAGAAGTTTATGTGGCGGAGGCATTGTTGAAATCTGAAATTGAAAGACAGGAAAACAAAGAAAAGACGGGCGTATTTACTGGAGCCTATGCGATTAATCCGGCTACGAAAGAAAAAATTCCAGTTTACGTAGCGGATTATGTTCTTGCTGGTTATGGTACCGGTGCAATTATGGCGGTGCCAGCATATGACGAGCGTGATCGCGAATTTGCTGAGAAATTTAAGTTACCAGTCGTAGAAGCAGAATTGTGCGATTTCGATAAATTTGGTACGCAAAAGGTAAGTTACCGAATGAGGGACTGGCTGATTTCTAGACAAAGATATTGGGGCTGTCCGATTCCTATTGCATATGATAAAGAAGGAAATCCACATCCGATTCCGGAGGATCAGTTGCCAGTTTTGATTCCAGAAGTAAAGGACTATCAACCGGATAAGTCTGGGCGGTCAGCATTGGCGAAAGCTAAAGATTGGTTGAAAGTGGAAATTCCAGTAAAAGATCCTAAAACCGGTGAAACGCATATGGAAGAAATGACTCGCGAGACAGACACCCTAGATGGATATGCGTGTTCTAGCTGGTATTTGTGGAGATATGTTTCGCCACACGATGCAAAGCATGCCTGGGATCCAAAGGCGATTGCTTATTGGGCTCCGACCGATATTTATGTGGGGGCGGACCATGCGGTAGCGCATTTGTTGTATGTACGTTTTTGGTGTAAGTTCTTTGCGGATTTAGGTTATTTGCCGTTTAGGGAACCGATTAAGAAGTTGATTTATCATGGTTATATAAATGCACCGGATGGCAAGAAAATGAGTAAGTCTAAGGGTAATGTGATTGATCCTTTAGACGTAATCAACGATGGTTATGGGGCGGATACTTTGCGCACTTATGAGATGTTTATTGGTCCTGTAGAATTAGATGCAGCCTGGGATCCGCGTTCGGTCGGCGGGGTTTATAGGTTTTTGAATCGGTGTTGGAACTTGCGTCCTGGAGAAAAATCTTCGGACTCGTCTTCAATAAGACATAAAACAATCAAGAAGGTGACAGAGGATATTTATCGGTGTAATTTTAATACCGCAGTAGCGGCATTGATGGAATATGTAAACGAGCTTTATAAAATTGGCGCAGAGAAAGAGGATTTGATTGTGCTAGCAAAATTATTGAAGCCTTTTGCGCCACATTTGGCTTCAGAGATGTTGGAGAGGCTGGACGCTGATGACGAATGGCCAAAGTGGGAAGATAAATATTTGGTGGACGATGTGGTTGAGGTAGTAGTACAGGTAAATGGTAAGTTGAGGGCAAAACTGGAAGTGGTGACCGAAGATTTAGAGGACGAGAAAAAAATTGTAAGTTTAGCTTTGGCGGACAAGAGGGTAGAGAAATATACCAAAGATGGAATAAAGAAAACGGTTTTTGTGAAGAAGGCAAAGATTCTAAACATAGTGGTTTAGGTTTTTGATAAAGAGTGTTTTTATGGATTTGATATTGGTGCTCCATAATATCCGGTCTTGCTATAATGTGGGTGCTATTTTACGGACAGCGGAGGGTTTCGGGGTAATGAAGGTGGTTCTTTCTGGTTATACGCCGAGGCTACATGATTCTACATTGTTGCCTCATTTGAGAGAAAAACTTGATAAGGAGATCCATAAGACTGCATTGGGGGCCGAAGATATGCTCGATATTTCTTTATCTAATGATATTGTTGGGGATTTAGAGGAATACAAAAAACAGGGCTGGAAAATTGTAGGTTTGGAGAATAATATTGAAAACGATAAATTACTAAAATTGAACGATAGAAGATTGAAATCGGAATTGACAGATAAGGTGATTCTGGTATTGGGCGAAGAAGTGGAAGGAATTGATCATTCATTATATGATATGATTGATTTGTTTGTCGAAATTCCTATGCGTGGGCAGAAAGAATCTTTTAATGTTTCGGTGGCTACTGGGATTGCGTTGTATGGTATAATGAACTTATGATTAAGATTTATACTACACCGACTTGTGTTTATTGTCATGCTTTGATGGATTGGTTGGATGAGATGGGCATAGAGTATGAAGAAAAAGACGCTACGCGCGAGTCGGACATAACAACTGTGCCGGTTACAGAAATTAACGGAGAGAGGATTGTTGGTTTTGATCGTCCCGCAATCAAAAGAGCCTTGCGAAAATAGATATTTTGTGATAGAATGAGCTAAATTATCTATTAAAATTTAAGGAGTAAGATGCCTGAACCCAAGAAACAAAGTAGTCCACGTAAGACTGGGCTTCGCAGGAGTCATCTGAGGCTTAAATTGGCTAAAAGAGTAAACAAACTTTCTCCAGTCAAGGCCTTTGAAACTAAGAAGAAGACCCCAAATTTAAAAGTTAAAACTAATAAATAATAAAATTAAAAGAGAAGATTTAAAAATATGGCTAGTAATCGACATTTAGGTAGAGTAATTGTTTTGCAAAGTTTATACGAGTATGAACTTCGGACTTCTGCAAAGGATCCAGACGTCGATTTGGATATTATTATCGCAAAAAACATTGAGCCATACGAAAAAGCACTTGGTGATACTGAATTTGTCTATAATTTGGCACATAATGTGGCAAAGAATTTTGAGACATTGGATGCGGTTTTGGCTCCGATTGCGCCCGAATGGCCTATCAGCTCAATCGCGGCGATTGATCGAAATGTTCTAAGGATGGGATTATACGAGCTTTCAGAGTGCAGAGATTCCATTCCGCCGAAGGTGGCAATTAATGAAGCTGTGGAGCTTGCAAAAGCGTTTGGATCAGAGAATTCTTCTAAGTTTGTAAACGGGGTACTTGGAACAGCATTCAAGAAGCTCGGAATTGTTGAAGAGAAAAGTCATGAATCAGAGAAAAAATCTAGCGAAGGGTCCGATAAAAAGGAAGACGAGGCCTAGCGAACCACTAGAAAAGAGAAGATTAAAGGTCCCAGAGGCCTTGCCGACAGAAAAGGTAAAAGAGTCGGCTTTTGATAAGATTCGGTCAGCTGTTTTTAGGAAGAAGGCGGCAATCCAGTCGATTGTCAGGGAGCCAACTTCGGGTGGGATTGTTTTTAGATTCACGAAAGATAGGAAAGATATTGAGATTTTGTTGATTCAGGATTCTAAGGAAAGATGGACTATTCCTAAAGGTCATATTGAGCCTGGAGAAACGGCAAAAATGACGGCTAGGCGAGAGATTGAGGAAGAAACTGGATTGAAAAATGTATCGATTTTGACTTGGTTGGGAAAGATTCATTTTAAGTATCGCAGGATGGACAAGTTGGTTTTGATGACTACGCAGATTTATTTGGTGCAGGCATTAGATGCACATGAAACTTTGATTGGCGAAAAATGGATGAAGGGGATTAAATGGTTTTCTTTTTCCGAAGCGCTTGACGTAATTGAATATGAAGATATCGAAAAATTAATGCTTTTGGCGAAGAAGAAAGTTCGTTCGGGTGATTATTAAAAATTAAAAACAAAAGGAGGACACAAAATGGATAGGGCGGCATATCAGCAGTTTGCAAAAGATAAATTAGGATTTGAATTTAATGATATAGATTTATTAATTACAGCATTGACGCATCGTAGCTATGTTAATGAGCATAAAAAAACTCATGAGCATAACGAGAGGTTGGAATTTTTGGGAGATGCGGTGCTTGAATTAGTTTCTTCAGATTTTTTGTATAGGAATTACGACGAACCTGAGGGAATTATGACTGCACTTAGGGCGGCACTGGTCAGAACAGAATCTATTGGTGAGGCTGGCATAAAGCTTGGTTATGAACCCTTGGTTAGATTATCTAGGGGCGAGAAAAATGGTTCAGAGAGGGCACATGAAGTAATAATGGCGGATTGTTTTGAGGCGGTAATTGGGGCGATTTATTTAGATCAAGGTTATGATGCGGCTAAAGATTTTATCAAGAAACATATTTTAATAAAAATTGATGCTATTTTGGAGGAAGGAACCTGGAGGGATCCAAAGTCTTATGTACAAGAACTAGCGCAAAAGATTGATGGGATTACGCCGGTTTATAAAACATTAAAGGAAGATGGTCCTGACCATGATAAAGTTTTTACTGTTGGTCTGTATGTGGGCAACGTTTTGAAGGGCACTGGAACTGGACATTCCAAGCAGGAAGCACAGACCGAGGCAGCACGTGAAGGTGTAAAAAAATATCGTCAAATTCAAGATAAAAATAAAGCCTAGTTGGCCACCTCTTTTATTTTATTTTGAATTATGTTATAATGGGGGAAATAAATGAAATAAAGGAGAAAAATGCTAGCGATTCGCATGCAACGTAACGGCCGGGCGCATTATCCTACGTACCGGATAGTCGTCCAAGAATCACAGCGTCATCCGCTTTCGGGGCGCGTGGTAGCTGAGGTCGGCAACTATAACCCCCAAACTAAAGCTTTAACTTTAGATAAAGAGGCAGTAGAGAAATATTTATCAAATGGCGCACAGCCATCAAGCCGTGTGGCGTTTATTTTGAAGAAAAATGGTATAAAATTGCCAAAATGGTATAAAGAAGCTACTGTAAAGAAGGTGGCGGCAAAACATGCCGATAAGCTTCGTAAAAATCAACCAAAAGATGAGCCAAGTGCGGAAGCGACAACGGAAGAGGTGGCAGCTGAAACTCAAGCCGAAGTGCCTTCGGAAGCTTAATTAAAAAATAATCCCTTCATGGGGTTATTTTTTTGTGCTATAATGTAGAAAATAATAACGTTAAAATGGAGAAATATTATGGCTACTATCGACCAACAATTCGTAGAATATATAGTAAAAACCCTTGTCAACAATCCAGAGAAAGTTGTAGTTGAAAGAAAAATTGATGAAAAAGGCGTGCTTTTATCTTTGACTGTGGATCCTGAGGATGTGGGGAGAGTAATTGGAAAACGTGGCGTAACTGCTCAGGCAATTAGAGTTCTGCTACGGGCTCTTGGTACCAAGCAGGATGCTAGATACAACTTGAAGATTGTAAACACTGACAATGATGAGCCTTCAAAGGCGGATACACCAAAGAACGCGGAAGATGAGGAAATGGAAGACGAGGTAGAGACTGAGGAAGAGGTTGAGGCACCAGAGGAGCATTCTGAATTGGCCGAAAAAACTCGTGCAGAACTAGCAGATTTAGATGATCTAGATATATAAAATTAAAAAAAGTCACAAAAAAGTCTTGCGTTTTGTAAAATAATATGTATAATTAAACATAAGCTAACTAACTGCGAGTCGGCTTATAGAAAACACAATAAGTTGAGAGTTTATCTATGTCTAAAAAATCGTCTTCCGTTGGGGCGATTTTTTGGTTTTATGACGTTTTTGTATTGATTTTTTGGCTAGGTGGTGTATAATGGGGTTAAGAAGTAGTGTACTCCGTTTTTTGTAATCTTATGGATGTGGCGAATCTAGGGGAGAGGATGGGGTAGTATTCTTCGGCGCTGAGATACTAATAACACTAATAAAAAGAGGTAGAATGGCTACAAAATCGAAGTCAGGTGAGAGGGTATTTTTCACCGAGGGCGATTATGCGCTTCCGATTCCGGATCTTACTGCTCATCAGAAAGATTCGTGGGAAGACTTTGTCAAGAATGGACTCCGAGAGGTTTTTGCTGAGCTTAATCCGATCGATGACTACACTGGACAAAAATTATCGCTTCGCTTTAAAGATTATTACTTTAAAGATCCAAAAGAAACAGAAAAAGAAGCAAAATATAATCTTGCGACCTATGAGGCTCCACTACACGTTTTGGTTGAGCTAGAAAACAAAACTACTGGAGAGAAGAAAGAACAAGATATTTACTTTGGCGATTATCCGTGGATGACGGAAAGAGCAACTTTTATCATTAATGGAACGGAAAGGGTAATTGTTTCGCAGTTGATTCGATCGGCTGGGGTTTTCTTTAATGCCGAGACAATTGGTTTAAAACGTTATTATGGGGCTAAAGTAATTCCTGGTAGGGGTGCGTGGCTTGAATTTGAGACGGCAGCTAACGGGGCGATTTATGTAAAAATTGATCGACGCAGAAAAATTCCAGTGACAACTTTTCTTCGAGCGCTTGGTTTGTCTAAATCTGATATAAAAGCGAAATTTGAGAAAGTTGATTCTGGTGAAAAAAGTTTTATCGATGCAACACTAGAAAAAGATACGACTTCTAGTCAAGGGGAGGCTTTGCTTGAGGTGTATCGTCGCTTGCGTCCAGGTGATCTTGCGACGGTTGAAAACGCTAGATCCATGATTGAACGAACGTTCTTTGACCAGAAGCGCTATGATTATTCAAGTGTTGGACGTTTTAAGATTAATAGAAGATTAGGTTTTGATACTCCTAATGATCCGGCGCATCGGACTCTTCAGATGGATGACGTGGTGGCGATTGTTTCGGAGATTATTAGACTAAATAACACTCAGGAGCCTGCAGACGATATCGACTCTTTGTCTAATCGTAGAGTGAAATTAGTTGGCGAGTTGGTTCAGAGGCAGTTCAGGTTGGGGATGCTTCGCTTACAGAGAAATATACTTGACCGTATGTCAATGGCTAATCTTGAGGAAGTTACTCCATCTCAGTTATTGAACTCACGTCCAGTAGTTGCAGCGGTGAAAGAATTCTTTGCTACCTCACAGCTTTCACAGTTGATGGATGAAGTAAATCCGTTTTCGGAACTTGCACATAAGCGTCGTCTTAGCTCAATGGGTCCTGGTGGCCTTACGCGCGAAAGAGCTGGATTTGATGTGCGTGATGCCCATCCAACGCATTATGGACGTATATGTACGGTAGAAACTCCAGAAGGTGGGAACGTGGGTTTGGTGCTTAATTTTGCCACTTATGCCAGGATTAACGAATACGGTTTTATTGAGGCGCCTTATTTGGTGGTAAAGAATGGTAAAGTCACCAATGAAGTCGTTTATATGGATGCCGACACTGAGAATGACATGGTGATTGCAGACGCATCGGTAAAACTTGATAAGAACGGAAAGTTTGTTGAAGATTGGGTTTCGGCTAGAGTACATGGTACACCAGCGCAGGTTGAGTCAAAGAATGTTACTCATATAGATGCGGCCCACAAAGAGATTTTGGGCGTTTCGGCTAGCTTGATTCCATTTGTTGAGAAAAACCGTGTTGACCGCTCTCTCATGGCTTGCGCCATGCAGAAGCAGGCAGTACCTCTACTAAAAAACGATAATCCTGTTGTCGGTACTGGTATTGAGCGTGAAGTTGCTAAAAACACTTCACAGCTAATAATGGCTACTGGTAATGGTGTGGTAAAAAAAGCCGATGGCGAATCCGTTGTTGTGGCTTATGACAAGGGAGGCGATGTCGAGTATAAATTGCAGCACTTCGAAAAGACAAATGATGATCGTTGCTATAACCAGAGATGTGTTGTGGCTAGGGGTCAAAAAGTCAAGAAGGGCGATACGATAATTGAAGGTGCTTCGATCAATGATGGTGAATTGGCGCTTGGGCGAGATTTGTTGGTAGCATTTATGCCTTGGCGTGGTTATAACATGGATGACGCAATTGTGATTTCTAATCGATTGGTCGAAGATGATACTCTGACTTCTATTAATATTAAGGATTTTGACGTCGAAGTACGCGAAACCAAACTTGGTCCAGAACAGGTAACTAGGGATATTCCAAATGTTTCAGAACACTCATTGAGGCACCTTGGCGAAGATGGGATTGTGACTGTTGGCTCGGAAGTTAAAAACGGCGATATCTTGGTTGGTAAGATTACGCCTAAAGGTGAACAGGAGCTGTCTTCTGAGGAACGATTGTTGCGTGCGATTTTCGGTGAAAAGGCTAAAGATGTACGTGACACTTCGGTGAGGATGAATGGTTCATCGACTGGCAAGGTTGTGGATGTACGTGTTTATACCAGAGAACAAGGGCACGATCTTAAGGCTGGAGTATTGATGCAGATTAAGATTTTTGTGGCTGAAATGCGCAAAATTGGTGTAGGCGACAAAATGGCTGGTAGACATGGTAATAAAGGTGTCGTATCGCGTATTTTGCCAGTTGAAGATATGCCGTTTATGGCAGATGGTACACCGATTGATGTAGTTTTGTCACCAATGGGCGTACCAAGCCGTATGAATCTTGGTCAGCTCTTTGAAACTCATCTTGGTATGGCTGCAAAGGCTTTGGGTTATAAGGTTGCAACCCCTTCATTTAACGGAGTTTCAGACGAAAAAATTTCTGAAGAGTTAGAGAAAGCCGGATTTTCTAGAGATGGTCGCGTACAGCTATATGATGGTTTGACTGGAGAGCCATTCAATGAAAGAACCAGCGTTGGTATTATGCACATGTTGAAGCTTCATCATATGGTTGAAGATAAAATTCATGCTAGGTCAACTGGTCCATATACAATGGTCACACAGCAGCCGCTTGGTGGTAAGGCTCAAAATGGTGGTCAGAGATTTGGGGAAATGGAGGTCTGGGCGCTTGAAGCTTATGGTGCTGCGACGACTTTGCAGGAGATGTTGACTATTAAATCTGATGATGTGTATGGGCGCGCTAAGGCTTATGAAGCAATTATTAAGCATGAGCCGATTGAGGGACCGAAGCTTCCAGAAGGTTTCAATGTGTTAGTGAAAGAGCTTCAGGGATTAGGTCTTAAAGTTGATCTCTTGGATCATGGTGAAGCCACTGATGCTGGAGATGTAATCGAAAAAACTTCTAGGGAGATTGAAAAAGATAAGGATGATCAATCCATCTATGATCAACACAAAAAAGATACAGAGCCGCAAATTTTAGACCTTGACGAGTCGGAAGCGGAGGCTATGATGGCGGAAGAAGGTATCGAAATAAAAGAGGGCGACGATGATGGTATGGTTGACCTCGGAGAGGAGTTCTAATATGGCGTGGATGGATAATTTCATTTCGGCCTCGGACTTTGATTCAATTAGGCTTTCGGTGGCAAGCCGAGACGACATATTGAATTGGAGCTATGGTGAAGTCACGAAGCCAGAAACAATTAACTATCGTACTCAAAAGCCAGAGAGAGACGGGTTGTTTTGTGAGAGAATTTTTGGTCCAACCAAAGATATAAATCCACACGATTCAAAATTAAAAGGTGTACGATCGCGTGAAGCAGCTGTCGATAAAGAGGGTAATCTTGTAACAAAGTCTATTACTAGGCGCGAGAGAATGGGTCATATTTCTCTTGCGGCGCCGGTGGCTCACATTTGGTTTATGAGGGGAATTCCGTCGGCATTGAGTTTGCTGCTTGATATTACGGTCAAAAATATTGAAAAAGTAGTTTACTTTGCGACATATTTGATCACAGATGCAAAGACTGAGGAAATTACGAAGGTTTTGGAGAGTCTAGAGGGGCAGACTAATGCAGCCAAAGATGCAATCAAGATTCGCTACGAGAAGGAAGCGAAAGCCGAAGGTGCAGATATCAAAGCTTTGGCTGAGGCTCAGACTAAAGAATTGCAGGAACTTGAGGCAGACTATCTTTCTCGAAAATCTACTCTAGAATCCTTTAAGAAGGGTGGAGTGATTACTGAGGTTGAATATCGTAATTTACCAGAAGAATATGAGGATTTGATTACTGTTGGTATGGGTGCTACTGCCATTAAGAAGATGCTGGATGAGATTGATTTGGAAAAATTAATTGAGGAACTACATGCGGCAGAGGCGGAGGCTAAAGGTCAAAAAGAGAAGAAGATTCAGAAGCGTTTGAAGACACTAGAAGGTATGCAGGCGGCTGGAATAAAGCCAGAAGATTTGATTTTGACTGTGATTCCAGTGATTCCACCGGATCTTCGTCCGATGATTGCGCTTCCTGGTGGACGATTCGCAACATCTGATTTGAATGATTTATACAGAAGGGTTATCAATCGTAATAATAGGTTGAAGAAATTACTTGATTTGAACGCTCCGGAAGTGATTTGTCGTAATGAAATGAGGATGCTTCAGGAGGCCGTGGATGCGTTGATTGATAATTCAGCGGCACATGGTTCGAGGGGTGCCAATTCTTCGAATGGTAGACGTAAATTGAAATCTCTTTCGGATCTCTTGAAGGGCAAACAAGGCCGATTCCGCCAGAATTTGCTTGGTAAGAGGGTTGACTACTCTGGGCGATCGGTAATTGTGGTTGGTCCAGAACTTAAACTCAATGAATGTGGTTTGCCTAAGCAGATGGCGCTTGAACTCTTTAAACCTTTTGTGATTTCGTGGTTAATCGGTAATGAGCATGCGAACAACATCAGAGCGGCTTCTAGATTGATTGAGGCGAAAGAAACTGTGGTATGGGATGCGTTGGACGAAGTGATTAAAGGCAAGTATGTACTTTTGAACCGTGCTCCATCACTTCATAGGTTGTCGGTTCAGGCTTTCCAGCCAAGACTGATAGATGGTAAGGCAATTAAGTTGCATCCTTTGGTGGCGTCTGGTTTTAACGCTGACTATGATGGTGATCAGATGGCTGTACATTTGCCACTATCAGATGCAGCGCAAGCTGAAGCGAGAGAATTGATGTCGGCAAGTAAGAACCTTCTTAAACCGGCAGATGGTTCACCGGTGCTGGCGATTTATCAGGATGTGGTTCTAGGTGCCTATTATTTGACTTATGACAAGCCTGGTACCGATCAGGGCAACCCAAAAGCCTTTTCTTCGGTTTATGAAGCAGAAATGGCTTACGATCAGGGAATCATTGCATTGCAAACTCCAATTCGAGTTTTTGCGAAGAAAGAAATTCGCGATACAACTTTGGGACGTGTAATTTTCAATGAGATTTTGCCAAAAGATTATCCTTACGATAATTCAGTGCAGACGAAGAAGCATTTGTCTAAGGTGATGGCTAACATCTTTGACCTTTATGGTTCGGAAGTAATGGTGAAGACCGCTGATGACTTAAAGGATTTGGCCTTTGAGTATGAGACTATTGCGTCTATCTCTACGGCGAAGGACGATTACCCAACTTACGATGAGATTGATGACTTCATTGCAGAGGGTGATGCCAAAACTGCATTGATTCAACAACAGTTCAATGATGGTTTGGTGACGGAAGATGAGCGTTATAAATTGACTATTGCTAACTGGCGCGATATAGATAAGAAAATTTCTGATTTCTTGCAAACAAAGTTGGCAGAGATGGATACTGATATTGCTGTGATGGTGAACTCTGGTGCTCGTGGTAATATTTCCAATATCAAGCTTGCCTCGGCAGAGATTGGTATCATGGTTGATATTAATAACAACGAGATTGAGCTTCCGGTGAAGTCTTCATACAAGAAAGGTTTAAATACTCTAGAATCCTTTATTGCGACACGAGGTGCACGTCAGGGGCAGGTATCTACGGCGCTTCGTACGGCTGACTCTGGGTATCTTACTCGTCGCTTGGTGGATGTCTCTCAAGATGTGTTTACTACCGATGAGGAAGCCGAGGATCCAGGCTTTATGGTCTATCGCAATGAAACAGAATTGTCTGGAATTGGGTTTAATGCAAGATTGACTGGTAGATATACGGCGGAGGCGGTTCCCGGTTATCTCGAGGCTGGTGAGTTAATCACCAAAGAGATGGCAGAGCAAATTGAAGCTGATGAAAAAATTGAAGGTGTCAAAATTCAATCGATTTTGTCTACTGCCGCGGTTGATGGAATTCCGCGCCGGGCTTATGGTGTGGATATGTCTACAAGGGAACTCGTAGCGGCAAATGAACCAGTTGGTGTAATTGCGGCACAGTCGCTTGGTGAGCCTGGTACACAGCTGACGCTCGATACGAAACACGGTTCTGGTGTGGCTGGCTCTGGCGCAATCGCTAGGGGTCTTCCACGTGTGGAAGAGCTTCTTGAGGCGCGTACGCCAAAAGGTCAGGCATATGTTGCGCCTGTTGATGGTGTTGTGGAATTATGGGAAGACAATAATCGTTATATTGTTCAGATTACTCCGCAATCTGGTTCGGTTGAGCGCTTTGAGATTGGCGACAGGAAGCCAGTAGTAAAAGATGGGGAAAGTGTTAAAGCCGGTGCAACTTTAGTTAAGAAGAATGGTTCTGAGGCGGCTATAAAAGCTCCATACGATGGAGTAGTTGAGCTGGTGAAGGGAGCCGTTATCCTGGTAGCTGTAGCTACAGCTCCAATTAGGATTGAAATTCCAGGCGATGCCGAGATGGTAGTAAAATCAAATGATTCGGTGACTGCTGGAGATAGATTAACTACGGGTTCTTTGAATCTTCAAGATCTGTTGAAATATAAGGGCATTGAAGCGACGGAGCGATATATTATGAACGACGTTCTCAATGTCTATGCTGCGCAAGGTCATGAGATTTCTCCAAAGCATCTTGAGATTATTGTGCGCCAAATGTTCTCCAGAGTGCAAATTAAGGATCCAGGTGATTCAGAGTTTGTTTCTGGTGACATTACTTCTAGGGCGGCGGTAATGCTTCAAAATAGAGAACTCGAAGCGGCCGGAAAAGAGCCAGCAACTTATAATAATTTGTTGTTAGGAATCACTAAGGTATCTATCTTCTCGGATTCCTTCCTTTCCGCAGCTTCCTTCCAGGATACTACGCGTGTGCTTATCAATGCCGCCATTAATGGTCGGGTTGATAGATTACGTGGCTTGAAGGAGAACGTAATTATCGGGCGCAAGATTCCTGTAGGAACTGGGGTGGTGCCGCTAGAGAAACTTGAGGTGCCAGATTCGAAGATACCAACTGAAGAAGATTTAGAAAATCTTTAAAGTGCAAAAAAATACCCCCTAAGGGGTATTTTTTTGATTCAGAAGGGGTTTTAAAAACAAAAAATGTGTGATATATTATATGTAGTTGCTAAGAGGTTTTTATGCATTTCAAGACTATTTTCAAATCCCTAAAAAATAAAGACATGTTGAAGCGAGTATTGGTAATACTCGGGATTATTGTGGCGTATCGATTGCTTGCGCAGATTCCGGTGCCTATGGGTGATGCAAATACATTCAAGGAAGCGGTTTCTAATTTGTTGGAAAAATCTGATTTTTCGAGTTTCTTGAATTTGATTTCTGGTGGAGGGCTTGCCTCGTTTAGTATTATTCTGGTGGGGCTTTCTCCGTATATTACTGGATCAATCGTAGTACAGTTGCTTACCAAAGCTATACCGTCTCTTGAAGAATTGTCGAATGATGGCGAAACTGGGCGAAGGAAAATTAACCAGTGGACTAGGATTTTGACGTTGCCTTTGGCTATCGTCCAGTCAATAGCTTATATATTTATTCTTTATCAGTCTACGATTGCTGCAAATATTGCAACTGATTTTGTACCGACGACTGGGGATTGGGTGCTTTCGGTGACAGCGATGACGGCTGGGTCGATGCTACTTATGTGGATGGGCGAGTTGATTACGGAGCAAGGGATTGGCAATGGTATTTCGACTTTGATTTTTGCCTCGATTATTTCTCAGTTGCCCACAACGATGGCTTCTCTTGGAGCTGCCTTGTTTGACACTAGTGAGGGTGCATTGAATCTATTTGGATGGTTCGAGCTACCAGTAAATCCAACTATCTTCTGGATTATGCTTGGTTTTAGTATTGCTATGTTGGCCGTGGTATATATCTTGGTTAAATTGAATGAGTCTCAAAGAATTATTACGATAAATTACGCAAAGAGGGTGCACGGTAATTCTTCTTATGGTGGCATTAAGTCGATTTTGCCAATCAAGATGATTGCAGCCGGTGTGATTCCGGTGATTTTCGCGACGGCGTTTTTGTCTTTGCCGGCTTTGATTGGGCAGGTAGTTACAACGATTGATCCAGGAAACGAATTTGGTGCGAATTTAGTGACTGTTTTTTCGGCGCCATCGGCAAATAATTTCAAAACAATGTATCCAGATGGTATTACTGCGCAATGGTTTATTTATCCGATTACATATTTTGCTTTGGTGTTTATGTTTACGTATTTTTACACTTCGATTATCTTTAATACGAAGGAGATTGCCGATAATCTGCAAAAGCAAGGTGGTTTTATTGAGGGGGTTAGACCCGGTGTAACGACGGCCAAATACTTAGGTAAAGTAGTGAATCGCCTGGATTTGTTTGGGGCTTTGGCTCTTGGGTTGGTGGCGATGTTGCCATTTATTACGGATTATATATTTATCCTCGTGACGGGGGCTCCGATTGGTCTTTCTATCTCTGGTACGGGGCTTCTTATCGTGGTGACGGTGGCGTTAGAGAATCTAAGGTCGGTGGATTCTAGGGCTCTAATGATAACTTATGACGATTTCAGCAATGAGCTTGAAGATTAAGGGTTGGCGAAGAGTTATAAAATGGACGATTTGGTCTATTTTGGGTGCATTGTTTTTGGTGTTTTTGATTAGGGTAGTGACTTTTGAGAACAGCTATTATGCCGAAAAAGAAGGAAGCGAACGGGCGGTAGTAGATGTCGTCGAAGAGGAAGAGGAGCTAATAGAGGTAAAACCAACCGAGGAAGAGGTGAAGGAGTATGTTGTGGCTCCGGATAGGCCGAGGTATCTTACGATAGAGAAATTGGGGGTTTTGAATGCAAGGATTTTGCCAGTGGGAGTGAATTCTGGTGGAGAATTGGCCACGCCGAGTAATATTTTTGATGTAGGCTGGTATGAAGCTTCCGGAAAACCTGGGAATGGCGGAACGATGATAATTGATGGTCATAATGGTGGACCAACCATGCACGGAGTTTTTAAGAAATTACCAGATTTGGTGAATGGCGATGTTATTGTGGTTGAGCGTGGTGATGGCTTGAAATATAAATACAAAGTCGTTGAGAATGAGACTATATCTTTGGCGGACTCTGATGCTTACATGAGCGTGGCGGCAGAATCGCCGGAGGCGGGTAAGGAGTCGATTACTTTGATTACTTGCACCGGGGAATGGTCTCAGCAGCAAAGGACTTATCTGTCTCGCCAATTCACGAGAGCTGTGCTTGCGGAAGGTTAAAATTAATCTTTACAAACCCTGTTTTTTGTGCTAAACTGAAAGGGTAATTTATGGCTAGTCAAAAGGAAGTGATTAAACTCACTGGTAGTGTTGTTGAAGCGCTGCCGAATACCCAGTTTCGGGTTGAACTCGAGAATGGTCATGTTATTGTTGCCCACATGAGCGGAAAGATGCGAAAAAACTACATTCGCCTCGTTCCTGGCGACAGAGTTGAGGTTGAGTTAACCCCTTACGATCTTACAAAGGGCAGAATCAGCTTTCGGCTCAAAGATTAATATTAAATTTTTTAAGTTTAATGTTATGATTTTTGGCTTCTGGTTTTTACAGAGGTAAAAATCGTAAGATCTTAATGTTGAGATTTCGAAACTTAATATTAAGAAATTTAAACTTAAAAATAATAAGGAAAGGATATTTTGACACTATGAAAGTACGTGCAAGTGTTAAAAAAATCTCCCCGGATGACATTATTGTGCGTCGAAAAGGCGTCCTTAGGGTCATCAACAAGAAAAAACCTAAGAATAAGCAAAGGCAGGGTTAAAAATATGGCTAGAATAGCTAGCGTTGTGATTCCTTCCGATAAGCAAGTATGGGTTGCCCTTACGTATGTTTACGGAATCGGAAGAACAACTTCTAAAGCCATCCTTGCGGAGGCTAAAATCGAGCCTACCACTCGGGTGAAAGATCTCACCGAGGCTGATGAACAAAAAATCAACGACATTATTTCTGCGAAATATCATGTTGAGGGTGATTTGAAACGTCTCGTGAGCAATAATATCAAACGTCTAAAAGACATTAATTCTTACAAAGGTATTCGTCATAAGGCTAAATTACCAGTCAACGGACAGCGTACTCGTACGAACGCACGTACACGTAAGGGTAAAGCGATTGCAGTTGGTGGAACGCAGCCTAAGGCGGCGAGTAAGACTTAAAGGAGAATTATGGCAGAAGAAGAAGTTAAAACTACTGTTGCTGCTGAGACTACTGAGTCTACTGCTCCAAAGTCTAAGGCGGCAAAAAAAGGTAAGAGGATTGTAAATGCTGGTGCAGTGCATATTCAGGCAACCTTTAATAATACAATTATTAGTGTAACCGACAAAACTGGTGGCGTGCTTTCGGCATCTTCAGCTGGGGCAAATGGTTTTCGTGGTTCAAAGAAGGGTACGGCTTTTGCGGCTGGCGTAGCTGCAGAGAAGGCCTTAGAAACCGCGAAGAAAAACCATGCGTTGAACTCGGTTGATGTGTATGTATCGGGAATTGGCTTGGGGCGAGATGCGGCCATCAGAGCGGTTTCTGCGGCAGGAATAAAGATCGACAGCATCGTCGATGTAACTCCGATTGCACATGGTGGTGTGCGTCCTAAGGGAGAAAGGAAACCATAATGGCTAGAGATTATTCCCCAATAGTTAAACAAAGTCGTCGCGAGGGTTATGCGCTTGCGCCAAAGGCCCACAAAGTGATGGCAAAAAAATCTGGTATTCCAGGTGAGCATGGAGATATGCGTGTGCGTGGCGGAAGCTTGTATCTTACTCAGCTTCGCGAAAAGCAAAAAGTACGCAGGATGTATGGTCTCCTCGAGAAGCAATTTGCAAAATTAATGAAAGAGGCTCAAAAAGCTGAAGGGCTAACGGGTGAGAAATTGCTCGAATTCCTAGAGAGAAGGGCTGATAATGTGGTCTTTCGTGCGGGTTTTGCTTTGACTCGTAGGCAAGCCCGACAGCTAATTTCGCATGGACATTTTCTTTTGAACGGTCGTAGAATTGATGTTCCGTCAATTCGATTGAACCCGGGTGATGTTTTAGAAGTTCGTCCAAAATCAGGTAAAACTGAATATTTCAAGAATCTTCCGAATATCACTGGAGCGGCGAATGTAACTCCGCTTTCATGGTTAAAGGTCGACGCGAAGAAGATGAAAATAGAGGTAACCGCCAAGCCGAAGCGAGAAGAAGCGGAAGCTGGTATTAATGAACAATTAATCGTTGAGTATTACTCACGTTAAGGAGAAATGAAATATGACGACAAAAAATATTCACGAAGCGGCACTTGATAGTGTAAAAGAACTTAGTGAAAATGTTGCGGAATTCGTTATTAAGCCACTTTATTATGGCTACGGTAACACTTTGGGCAATTCTTTCCGAAGAGTACTCCTTTCCAGCGTGAAGGGCGCAGCGATTACTGCTTTTTCAATCGATGGTTCTAATCACGAATATACTTCTATCCCTGGGGTGAGGGAAGACGTGATAGACATTATGTTGAATTTGAAAAACATTCGATTTAAATGTCATTCTGATGCGCCAATTGAATTGAGTTTGGAGATAAAGGGTGACAAACAATCTGAGAAAGATGGCGACAAGAGGGTTGTAGCTGGAGATATAAAGCTTCCAGCTGAAGTAGAAATAGCCAACCCCAATCAAGTGATTTGCCATATCGATGATCCTAAAAAAGTACTCAAGATGAACTTTATTGTGGAGACTGGTAGAGGATATCTTACTATTGAGCAATCAAGTGAAGAGAGAGTACATAGCGACATGATTGCAGTTGACGCCGTCTTTACACCGGTGCTCCGTGTGCGCTATAAAGTTGAAAATACGCGTGTCGGAAGAGATACTAATTTGCAACAGCTAACTTTGACAGTAGAAACCGATGGTACCATTACGCCAAAAGAGGCTTTTGAAGAGGCTGCGGCGATATTGGTAAATCAATATACGGCTCTTGCTGGTGGGACTAAGGTGGAATCCGCCCCAACACCAGGAGCGCAGCACGAGGAAGATGATTCTGGATTGCTTTTGCCAATCGAGGAACTCGATCTTTCTGCGCGTACGGCCAATGCTTTACTTAATAATGATATTCGAACTATAAGAGACCTAGTTATGCTTTCTGAGACAGATTTGAAAGATTTGAAAGGTTTTGGTTCTAAGGCGTTGGACGAAGTAAAAGAAAAGTTAACGGAGTTAAATTTTTAGTATGCATCGTCATGGATATAAAGGTCGCAAGTTCGGCCGAGAGACTGATCAGAGGAAGGCTTTAACTCGTGGATTAATGTGTTCTTTGATTAAGTACCAAACTATAACCACTACGCTTGCTCGGGCCAAAGAGATTCGTCGCATGACGGAAAAGTTGGTTACGATGGCGAAAAAAGGTGGTCTTCACAACAGAAGATTGATTATTTCTAGATTAGGCGATCTCGAAACAGCAACTTTATTAATGGACGTGGTGGCTCCGCAAATTAAGCGTGATTCTGGGTATCTCAGGATTGAACGTGCTGGTAGCCGTCGTGGAGACAATTCTGAGATGGGCACCATTAGTTTTGTTGATGAGATTTCCTTTGAAGAGGCAGAGAAGAAAGAGCCAGCAAAAAAGGCTAGTTCTTCTACGAAGAAGGGAGCCAAATAATGAAAACTATGAATTTGAAAGGCTCAGAAATTAAGCGTGAATGGTGGGTTATTGACGCTTCGAGTATGCCACTAGGTAAACTTGCCGTGGTGATTGCTGATAAATTGATGGGGAAGTCAAAAGTTGACTACACTCCCCATATAGATAATGGTGATTATGTTGTCGTAACAAATGCGAAAAACGTAGTAGTTACTGGCAAAAAAATGACCCAGAAGAAGTATTATCGTCACAGTGGTTATCCTGGGGGAATAAAAGAGCTAAAATTAGAAGAAGTCATTGAGAAAGATCCGTCACGGGTGATTCGTGAGGCAGTGAAGGGGATGATGCCAAAGAATAAATTGTCTGCTGATAGATTGCTTAGACTTAGAGTGTTTGATGGGGCAGAACATGCTCACTCAGCACAGAATCCAAAGGAGATTAAATAATGGCAGCCACTAAAAAATATACCTATGGGTTGGGACGACGTAAGTCTGCAACTGCAACGGTGCGTCTTTATAGGGGTAAAGGTGAAATTACGATAAATGATAAGCCTGCGATTGAATATTTATCTGGCAATAAGACATTTTTGGCAGAGATTACCGATCCTTTGGCTATAGCTGAAAAACAGAAAGAGTATGATATTACGATTTCTGTTAAAGGTGGTGGATTGGCCGGGCAAGTTGATGCTATAAAGCTTGCAATTTCAAAGGCTTTGACAGTGGAAGCTCCAGATTTGCGTCCTATGCTTAAGAAGGCGGGAATGATGAAGCGAGATCCACGTGAGAAAGAGCGTAAAAAATATGGTTTGCGTTCGGCTCGTAAAAAAGAGCAGTTCTCAAAGCGTTAAAAAAATAACTCCGAAAGGAGTTATTTTTTTGCTAGGCGCTTTTTGCTGACCGCTTTTTTGGACAAACGATATTCATTGTGATATAATATTATTTGTTCTATATTTTTTGTTTTTTTATAGGAGGTACTTTATGAGGAAAATTGCAGCTATTATGATAGCGTTGTGTGTATGCTTTGCTTTTTCTGCTTGTGGACAAGCGGATGTGAGCTCTTCTGGCAAAGAGACGGAAGTAGTTTTGCGTCCGGAAGAGATTAAGCAGGATATCTATTTGGTATTAGTCAATAAGGAGAATAAGCTTCCTGATGACTGGACGGATAGGATAGAGTTGAAAGTTGAGTACAACGCACTAGGAGAAGAAGTGTGGGCGGAAAAAGTGACACTTGAACACTTTGACGCCTTGAGAGAAGAGCTGCTTGAGCAGGGGATTGATATTGAGCTTGATAGCGCCTATCGTTCCGTGGAGGAGCAGCAAGAGATTTGGGATGAATGGATGGCGGTTTATGGCAAAGATTATTGTGAGAGATATCTAGCCAAACCCGGCTATTCGGAACATCATACTGGTCTAGCGATTGATATCTTTGTAATTCAGAAGAATAACAAAATCGTACGTGACAATGACGGCATGATTGCTGACATTAAAGATTTTGCCGAAATTCATCAGCTACTCCCTAAGTATGGATTTATCTTACGCTATCCGGACGGGAAGGAGGATATCACTGGATATTCTTATGAGCCTTGGCATCTGCGCTATGTAGGCGAAGATGCTGCTAGGGTTATTTCGGAATGCGGGATAACCTTAGAAGAGTATTTATCCTCCCTGTCGTAATAGTAAAAGCTCGCCGTATGGCGGGCTTTTTCATGTACTGCTTCGTGATATAATTTAGTTATAGATAGTTAGATCAAGGAGATAAAAGATGAGGGTATTATTAATAAATCATTTTCCCCTTGAGGGATCGGGGAGCGGTGTATACACGGCGAATGTAGCAACGAGCCTCAAAAAACTTGGACATGAAGTTAAAGTTATATTTCCGACGAATAAACGTGTGGATAGTGGTTTTTATGGGTATGGTGTGCGCCCGGTTTATTTTTCTGGGGATGATGATAGCGTAGAAGAAGAGGCTTTGCAATTTAATTTTCCTTGTTTTACGACCCATCCGATGAGTTATAATACTTTTTACGAATTGAGCCCGGAGGAGGAGAATGAATATCGGGTGGCGTTTCGGAAGGCAATTAAAGAAGGAGTTGAGGCATTTCATCCAGACGTGATTCACTGTGGTCATATTTGGGTTTTGTCTGCCATTGCAAGTGAATTTGATTTGCCATTGGTGATAACGGCGCATGGAACGGATTTGATAGGTTATCAGGAAAGTGAGCGTTTTCGCAAGGATGCTACCCTGGCGGCGAAAAAGGCTAAGAAAATCATTACGATTTCGGAGAAAAATAAGAAATTGGTGGAGGAGTGTTTTCCTTTTGCCAAGGATAAGGTAGTATTGATACCGAATGGTTATGATGCGGGGAGATTTTATTTAGAGAATTGTAGTCGCGAAGAGGCGTTGAGGGAACTCGGTATAGATGAACAATTTGAAAAAATAGTTTGTTTTGCAGGTAAATTTGCGCATTTTAAGGGTATTGATATTTTATTGAACGCGGCAAAAGAATACGAAGATGATAAAACCTGTACGCTTTTGGCCGGGAGTGGTGAACTATTTGGGGAGATGCAGGAGTTGGCGAAGAGGCTGAATTTAAGGCATGTGAAGTTCTTAGGGAACCAGACGCACGATGTTTTGCGCAAGATTTATAATATTGCCGACGTGTCGTTGGCGCCGTCTAGGAATGAGCCTTTTGGGCTGGTTGTAGTTGAGGCGATGGCTTGTGGTGCTCCGGTGATTGGCACAAATGATGGTGGCATTAAGGATATCATTACTGACGAAACTGGGATTTTGATAGATCCCGAGGATTCGAAGGGGCTTGCTAGTGCGATTCTGAATGTACTTTCTGGGAAGAAGCAGTTTGATCGCAAAAAAGTCGCAGAATATGCCATTAACCATTATTCGAATGACAATTTTATACAGGATTTAGTTGAGGTTTATAGGGTTTAGGTTGGATTTTTGATGGGGGCGATTCGCTGTTTATGTTGCGGAAGCGGCGGATTATTATAATACTATTGACAAAAATAAGCATATGTGGTATAATGTGGGTGTAAGCTTGTTTGAGCTTATAGAACATTAAAAGGTTCATTTAGGCAACGAAGGATTTTTGTTATTGGGAAATTCATGAGTGGCCTACTTCGTAAATAAAATATTATTTATAGAGTAGGTCTCTCATGGAAATCGATCTTATATTACAGAAATGGTGTTGTGTTTCATTTGATGCGCAAAATCTATCTGTTAATGTGGGGTCGCCTTCAATGGGGGGTACTATATTATGAAAATTATGAAGAAAACTATCCTCGCATCCATGACGGCTATTATCGTCGTCGCATCAATGATTATCGGTGCTGCCGCTGCCGGCCTGACTGGCAACTGGTTCAGTCTCTCGGCTGGTCACGGCACCTTCGGTGTGAACCATGCGTCGACGGACAACTTATTAAGGATTGACGGCTCTTATGTCAACGACGAGCAGCAGGAGTTCCCGTTCGTCGATGTTCAGAGTCTGAGCCTTGGTGAATGTGGAATCTGGTCCGACGCCTATGGCGCCAGAGTCAGCCGGACGGCAATGTATACCGTTGCCATCAACAAAGGAGATGTCGACAACATTCCGCTGATGTTTCGCCTCAAGCTGGAGGGCCCCGAAGCGGAGAAAGCCGCAGAGGCTTTGGTTGTAGGGGTTGAAATTACCGGTACCACGGATAATGCTGGAGATTTCATTATTTTTAGCGATGGCGATGGTCCCTGGTATCAGGAGAGCGACGGTCTGATGGTGGCGTCGGACTATTATTTCGGCACCATCAGCCAGAACACTACTGGCACCCTCTCCTTCGCTTTCATGTCGACGGCGACGGAGAACATCGATGGTGATTACAGTATCACCGTTGAAATCTATTATCCGAAGTCTTAAATGAATCAAAACCCCCGCAGCACAAGCTGTGGGGGTTTCTCATTGGCGCTTCTGAAATCCTGTTTCAAACTCCCCTACGTCTTTATATACATAAAAAATCTCAGAAGTCTTTAGGCAGACAAGAAAAAAAACAATAGGGTGTTTAGGCTATTTACTTTTATGTCTACAGTTTAGAGGGCTACCTTTTTTGATACAATATTTGTTGTGAAGGTGTTGAGTTAAAGCCGGGGGTTCTTTTTTTTGAAATATATGTTATCCTTAAAGCATAAGAATAACTGAAAGGGTAATAACATGGAACAAAATACAGACGCTGGCGCACCAGTAGCACCTGTGGTGGACAGCGTTAAGCAGAATAGCGGTAATGGATTAAAAATTGCTACGGCAATTGCATGTATCGTGGCAGCTTGTGGTATTGGGTTTGGTGTTTATGGCATGTTTTTTAACAAAATTGACAATAAGGTTGCCAATAATACTGATACAAATACAGCAATCGACACTAATAGTGATACAAAAAAAGAAATACCGTCAAAAAGTAGTATTGCAGAAGTCCTTGACGATAAATATGGCGTGAAGGAGTTTAACAATTCTGGTTGTGGCGGAAATACGGTGACAAGTCTTTTTGGCCACGAAGAGTTCGGTGATAGATTTAAACTAGGTTTTATTATTAAGAAATATTTCTTCAATACTCAAGAAATGCAATATAACGACTGTGATGGTTTATGTGAATACAAAACTATTAGCTACGATGAAATTAATGAAAAAAATCATCTATATTTCGGAAATTCTAACGACTTAAAAAAAGAAGATTATGATGATTTGAATGTGTTGGGGATAGGGGAGGCTAAATATATTGAAGAGGCCGATAGTTTTAGGGTTAAATATCTAGGAGGTCTTGGTTGTGGATACAGTCCGGCTGGGTTTTATGTAGATATTGCAAGTGTTGAAGCTGGTGAGGATGGGTTTATTGCTCTCGCATCAGTCTTCCATCTTGATGCTACAGAAGCCACAAGCTTTGGTGAGCGCTTATCTAATTGTGACAGCAGTGCCTATAATTGTCCTGATCTCGATATGGAAAGTTTAAAAACAGAGAATTCTATCTATGAATTTAAGTTTATTGAAGAAGACGGCGAATATAAGCTAACCGGCGTTACAAAAAAGTAAATAACTCAAAAAACTCCAAAGGAATTTAGTCTTTGCTTATATAAAATGTTTAAAGTATTAACGGGTTGATTTGTAGGGGCAAAACCATCGTTTTGCCCCATTTTTCGTGCAAAACTAGCACAAAATAATATACTAGAACCCGCAGGGTACTTAACAGAAAATTACTACTAAAAAAATCGGCGAAAATGCCGAGTTATATAAAATCTGGTGGATCTTACTGGGCTAGACTTTTGTCTTGGCAAAAGTCTTCCTTTCGGCGTCGCTCGAAAAAGAATAGTAAACCATTCTTTTTGCTCGCTTCCTTGAAAGGGCGAACCTTCGGTTCTCGCCCAGCAAGTGTCGTCAGAAAATAAATAAAGAGCCTTCGGCTCTCTCTTTATTTTCTGGTGGATCTTACTGGGCTCGAACCAGTGACCTTACGAATGTGAATCGTACGCTCTAGCCAACTGAGCTAAAGATCCATGAATTGTGTTATAATATATTATATCATGGATTTATCTAAATACGAAGAAGAACTTCGGGGAATTGAAGATTATTTGGCTCAGGCGGATGCTTACAGTAAGCCGGATTTTGCGGCTAAGAATAAGCGCGCTAGTGTGCTTCGCGATATTATCGAGCTCGACCAAAAGATCAAACATTTATCTAAGAGCTTGTCCGAAGCGGAGGACTTAGCTAATGATCCAGAGCTTGGAGAGATTGCAAAAGAAGATATTGCTACGCTAAAAAAGCAGATTGAGGAGTTGAACTTGGAATTGGAAGAGCTTTTGATTCCTAGAGACCCTACGGATGACAAACCGGCTATTATTGAAATTCGTGCTGGAGCTGGTGGCGATGAGGCGAGTCTTTTTGCGGCGGAATTATATCGGATGTATCTTAAATATGCCGAAGGTCATGGTCTTAGGTCGGAATTGGTTTCCGAAAATCAGAATGAAGCAGGTGGGATGAAAGAAGTGATTTTTAAAATTAGCGGCGACAATGCTTATGGTCAATTGAAGTTTGAAGGCGGAGTGCATCGTGTGCAGCGTGTGCCAGTTACGGAATCTCAGGGAAGAATCCATACTTCCACGGTGACGGTGGCGGTTTTGCCGGAGGCTTCCGAGCAAGATTTGGAAATCAAGCCAGAAGATCTTAGGATTGATATTTATCGTTCTGGCGGTCATGGTGGGCAGGGCGTGAATACCACTGATTCTGCCGTGCGTATCACACATCTGCCTACTGGTATAGTGGTGGCTATGCAGGATGAGCGTTCGCAGCAGCAGAATCGCGTCAAGGCGATGAATATTTTGCGTTCGCGGCTTTTGGAGAAGAAAAAAGAAGAGGAATTAAAGAGTGCTTCTGAGGCTCGTAAATCTTTGATTGGAACTGGTGATCGTAGTGAAAAAATTCGCACTTATAATTTCCCTCAGGATCGTATTACCGATCATCGTATCCACTATTCTCGTAGTAATCTCCCTGCTGCTATGGATGGAGATATTGACGATTTAATCAAGGAGCTCACTAAAAACGAGCGTGAGCTTGCCGGAAATTCCTAAAGGTGATTGATGTCAAAAAAGCCAAAAGCGTATGAAGTCGGCTACCAGGATTTTTATGGACGTGATTTTTTGGTTAATCAAGATGTTTTAATACCTCGTCCCGAGACCGAGTCTATTGTTGATGGTGTACTCAATTTAGCTGGAAAATCATATTTGCCTGGTGTTATCCCTAGTCCTAGATTGTTGCCAGAGGTTCCAAAAATCCTTGACGTTGGGACTGGGTCTGGTTGTATTGCTATCACTATCAAACTTGAATTACCCGAAGCCGAGGTGATGGCTTGTGATATTTCTGAAAAAGCCTTAAATATTGCAAGAAAAAATGCCGCAAAGTACGGCGTATCCATACCTTTTATTTTATCACACTTGCTCGAAAAAGTCAAGTTTACCCCTGATTTAATCGTGGCTAATCTTCCTTATGTGGATGAAAATTGGAGTTGGCTTGATAAAGAGTCTTTGGGTTATGAGCCAAGTGAGGCTCTTTATGCTGAGGATGGTGGCTTGGCTCTTATATATGAATTAATTGGATCGGCTAGCGTTTGCAATACTAAATATCTTATACTTGAAGCCGATCCTTGCCAACATGATAGAATTATTGATTTTGCAAAGCAGAATAGCTATGTCTTGATGGAAATCAGGGGCTATGCTTTAACTTTTGTGCGTCGCTAGTTTTTGTAGCCTTCTAGGGTGACGTTGACGGCGACTTCGTTTCCTTCGCGTATGACGGTTAATTGGACCGTGTCGCCTGGTTTATATTCACCGATTAAATTAGACAATGAGCCGGCGGCGCCAACTTTGACTCCATTAACGGCGGTTACGATATCCTTGTCTTTGAGGCCGGCTTTGCTGGCTGGACTGTCTTTGACGATGGCTGAATATGACGAGGAGCTATATAGATAGGTACCGACGGATACTGGTAAATTGTAGGCTTTTGCAAGTTCTGGTGTGATTTCTGCGCTATAAACTCCCAGGTAAGCTCGGCTTGCTTTGCCGGTTTCGATAAGCTGAGAAAGCATGCCTTTGACTGATGAGATTGGGATTGCGAAGCCCATATTTTCTGCCGATGCGGAGGTTGCGGTGTTGATGCCGATAACTTCTCCTGTGGCATTGACCAAGGGGCCACCTGAATTGCCAGAATTGATTGCGGCATCGGTTTGAATCATGTCAGTTAGGGTTTCTACGTTGTAACCGTTTCCATCGGATGCTGTGACGGAGCGTCCCGTACCAGAAATGATACCGGCGGTGACGGTGTTTTGGTATTCGCCCAATGCGTTGCCGATGGCAATAACCTGCTGTCCTACGGTGATTGTTTTTGAGTCTCCGAGGGTGGCTGCGGACAAATCAGAAACGCCATCAATCTTCAAGAAAGCGATGTCGTTTAGGGGGTCTGTGGCGACTACTTCTACTTTTTCGTAGGTTGTTCCGTCGTCTAGTACTACGGTGACTTCATTTGCGCCATTGATTACGTGCTTGTTGGTCAAGATGTATCCGTCGCTAGTCACGATGACTCCGGTGCCAGCAGCGGCGGAATCATAGCTTTGCCCAAATAGATTGGTGGTTTTGGTTGAGGTAATGATTGATACTACGCTTTCTGACACTTTGTTGGCGATGTCTGCGATGGAGCCTTCGGTGAAGTTGGCCGAGTTGCCGTCTGTGCCTGAGTTTAAAAAGGTGATTGGTTTGGCGGTTTTTTCGTATGCCATCCAGCCAAAAACGAGCCCGCCGCTACCTAGTAGAAGAGCGATGATAGCTAATATCAGAGCGAGGGGGTTGTTCTTGGCGTGGCTATCCTCGGTTTTGATATTGTTTTCGGCATCAACATTTTTGCCCTTTTTGTCTTCCATTTTATTCTCCTTTATATATTAAATATTGGTTTACTAAAAAATATTACGATAATACCGACCAGAATAACGCCGAATGCGACTGGTCCTAGGATATGCTTGAATTTAAAATCGTCTTGGTATTTGATCATGGCTTGCCTTGCGTAATTATAGACAAAAGCAAAGATGGTCAAAATAATTGCTACTTGAGGAATTCTGACTCCTGTAGTCCCGAATGTGTAAATAATACTCCATGAATGACACAGCCAGGTAATCTCAGCAAAGATTAGCCCACAAACTAGTGTTGTCAAAGTGAAATCTTTGTCGCTGGTTTGTACTAGGATATGGCGGCTTGCCGCGTAACCAATAAGGAAGGCCAAAGCGGTAATTACTATGGAATTTAGATTTGCTGATAAAATAGTGGCTGCCGATATTCCTAAGAAAACGGCAATAAGCGACTGTACTAAAAGGGCTCTTTCTGAGGATAATGGCTTGATGAAGATTAGCCATACTACATAGAAAGTCGCTAAAATAAAATCTACCGGTAAAAACGAGGGGCCAGCATAATAAGCCAGGAGAACGACACTGGCGCCAACAATCATATCTACTAGATTAGATTTTAAATTGATGGCAAAATATCTCGCACGTACTGCAAAGACGCGCCATTTTGAGATTAATACTAGCAGTAGTCCGAGTAATGGACTACCAGACAATACCGTGATAAGGACTGAGCCTACGCCGAGCAATATATTTAATAGTATATGGACCATATTGCTGGCTATATTGCGTGATTTTCTAACTAAAACATAATCTGCCATGTGTTTATATTATAACAAATATTTAAAAATGAGCTTAAAAAATGATATAATGGATTTTATGGAACCAACTTTTTTTCAGAAACATCCGCTGATGAAAGACTTGCTTAGTTTGGCTGGGTTTGTTATTGCGGTTGTGCTTGGTACGCTGTTTTTGAATACTTTTATTTATCGTTCTTATAATGTGGTGGGAGGTAGCATGGAGAATACTTTACACAATGACGATAGGGTGATTGTAAACCGGGCGGCAGTTTCTTGGTCGCATTTTATTGGGCAAGAATATGTTCCAGATCGTGGTCAGATAATCGTTTTTCTTAATGAGGACGAGAAGAAAGTTGATGAATACAAGGCTGCGGGCGTATCAAATCCTGTGACTTGCTCGGTTCCTTCTAATATCAATGATCAGTATATAATAAAAAGAGTGATTGCTTTCCCGGGGGAACGAGTGACCGTGAAGGATGGAATTATGAAAATCTACAATGAGGAGCATCCAGAAGGATTTGTTTATGATGATGGCTGGCGAACATCAGAAAATGAAGGGCCGAAGCAGCATACTTCCGGAGAAGTGGATTTGGTGGTGCCAGAGGGAGAGCTTTTTGTGTCTGGGGATAACCGGGAGGGGTCTAATTCTTGGGATTCAAGAAATGGACTTGGTACTATTCCGTATTGTCGTATAATTGGTCCGGTGCTTTTGAGATTGTTCCCGCTTGACAAAATCCGCACGTTCTAAATTGTTTTATGTTGGTTTTGGTGATATAATATTGATATGGGGTGCTAGCTCATCTGGTAGAGCGCGACATTCGCATTGTCGAGGTGAGGAGTTCGAGTCTC
>JAFWIQ010000005.1 GCA_017511865.1 Candidatus Saccharimonadota bacterium | reverse complement strand
GAATGGTGTTCAAGCGGCGACGTTTCGATCTGATGCCCGGCAAACGTGCGAACAATTGTATTATTCGACTCACTGGCACTAGAAGTAAATATAATTTCAGAAGGTTTTGCGCCAATTAGTTTAGCTAAAGTATTTCGCACATCTTCGATTTCGTTCATCGCTAGGTGTCCAGGAGTATGTAGAGCCGATGCATTCGCAAAAAAACGCGCTTCCGCGTCATGCATAGCATTAAACACCTCTGGCAACATAGGCGATGTTGCCGCATAGTCCAAATACACCATATTCCTTTAATTATATCATGAGGTACAAGTTATTGTCCTTAGGCGTACATCTTCTTTATATGCTGTTAAAACCTGGCTAATTGAGCCCCACCAGGATAAAAAGTAAACCCCAAAGGGGTTTAATTTTTATCCTGATAAGATGTAGGAGGGGCGAGAACCCGTAGGGTTCGCTCGCAATAAGAGCCCAGGGCTCTTTTTGATATATAAAATAGCAAAATTATGCAACATTTGTCGCACAACCTACAGAAAAGAAATTTTACGGCAGGGAACTGATGTTAAAATCTACGAGCGGAGGAGAAAGGTTTTTATATGTTAAAAATTGTAATTTTTGATAGTGGTTACGGAGGTGAATTTTTTGCCGATCGTTTGAAGGCCGAACTTCCCATTGTAGAAATTATTAGGGTAATCGACTGGCGCAATGCTGAAAAAATTCTCTCTAGCCCCAGGGATGCCAGAAATATAGCCAGAGACTCGTTGCGGCCATACATAGGCAAAGTAGATTTAATTATTTTTGCCAACTATCTTTTGACCATTACTAGTTTAAAATACTTTAAAAGAAAATATAAAAATCAAAAATTTTTAGGCCTCGAGCTCAAGGCTCCTGATACTTTTGTTAAAAAAGACATTCTTATTCTGACGACTAAAGCCGTGTCCAAGACTATGTCTTATCATAATTTTATTTTTCATCTAAAAAGAAATACTAAAACTATCACGCCGGATTCTTGGCCTGCCAAAATTGATGACGGTGAACTCACCAAAGAGGAAATTGCTACCACTATCAAAAAATCCCTCATCAAAACGGATTTTCATCCAGGAGAAATAATTCTCGCTTGTTCTCAATTTGATGATATAAAAACCGATCTCAAGGAAATTTTTGGTCAAAGCCTTAAAATTTATGATGGTTTTGATGACGCTTTGAGAAAAACTCACAAAATTCTCAATATCCGTGGCGGGATAGGAAAGAAGACTAAATAAGTTTATGTTACAATGAACTTATGCAGATCGAATTATCGGAATTTTATTCACGCCTCGGCTCTATTGCCCTAATTCTTGTTTTGGGGTTTTGTCTTGGCAAATGGAAAATGATCAGTACAAACACCAACAAAGAACTTACCAATCTTTTGTTGATGGTCTTTATGCCAGCTTCGCTTTTTGTTGCTTTTCCATCGACCTATGACGAGTCCTCCTTAAACCTCTTTTTCTCCGGCCTTGTAGCTGGTATTTTAGTAATGATTTCCATAATTATCTTATCCAAAATTGTTTTCAACAAGTGGTGGTTTAAAGGAGAACTTCGCTTTGAATCTCAGTTTGCACTTATTTTCAACAACGCCACCTTCCTGGGATACCCCATAGTAGTCAATACCTTCGGCCCGACCGGCATTATTGCCTATTGTGGCTTTATTATTGCTTTCAATGTTGCACTCTTTTCATATGGCATTTGGCTTTTTGAACGCAAAATATCTACAAAACTATTCAAGAGTGTTATTACCAATCCCAATATCTTAGCCGTTCTACTGGGTATGATATTGTTCCTGGCCGGTATTCAGCTTCCGGCCTTTTTTACCGATGCCGTTGGTTTTGTGGGCGGAGCTACCACGCCACTTTCGGTTATCTGTATTGGTTTTATGCTTTCTCGTGCCGATTTTAAACTTCTCTTCAAAAAGTGGCGCCTTATCATCGTCTCTATGATCCAGCTCATCCTGGGCCCACTGGCTACTTTTTGGTTGCTAACTCTACTCAAATTCCCTATAGAGGTCGTTAGTGTGTGTACCCTCATACAAGCCCTACCGACTGCTACCTCGCTAGGCTTGTTCGCTACCAAATATGGTGGCAATAATATAGAATCATCCGAGTTGGTTACAATTTCTACCATCCTCTCAATAGTTACTATGCCAATTATGATCATGCTTCTACTTGGGTAATCTTGTGATATAATCTTCAACAGAAGGGAACAAAATGAATAATCTAGAAAAAATGCGACATACTTTAAGTCATGTGCTAGCAGCGGCCGTCCAGTCACTCTATCCAGATGCCATTTTTGGTATTGGCCCAGCCATTGATAATGGCTTTTATTACGATATTGATTTTGGGAAAACTAAAGTTTCCGACACGGACCTACCAAAGATCGAGAAGAAAATGCACGACATTGTTAATCGTAAATTAAGCATGAAAAAGCGCATCGTTTCTAAGACCGATGCTCTTGATTGGGCTCGTGACGGTGGGCAAAAATATAAAATCGAACTTATCGAAGAGCTTCCCGAAGGGGCAGAAATTTCTTTTTATGATTTAGGTGATGTCTTTTCTGACTTATGCAAAGGCCCACACGTCAAAGACACATCTATGGTTGGAGCTTTTAAGCTCATCCGTGTTGCTGGCGCTTACTGGCGTGGCGACGAAAAGAGGGAAATGCTTACGCGTATCTATGGTGTAGCCTTTGCCACCGAAGAAGAACTAAATACTTATCTCAAAAGACAAGAAGAAGCCAAAGCTAGAGATCATCGCAAGCTTGGTAAGGAATTAGATTTATTCTGTTTTTCAGATTTGGTTGGCGCTGGATTGCCTCTATTTACCCCTCGCGGCACAGAACTCCGCGAGTTAATGTCCAATTATTCTTTAAGCCTTCGTGGCCGTGAAGGTTTCAAAAAAGTTTGGACCCCACATATTACCAAGACCGACCTCTACAAAACATCTGGCCACTATGCCAAATTTGGTGACGAGTTGTTTATGGTGCACTCACAAGTTAGTGGTGAAGATTTTGCTATGAAGCCCATGAATTGCCCACATCATGCACAAATTTTCGCCTCTCGTCCTCGTACGTACCGCGAAATGCCAGTGCGCTACATGGAGGCTACCACAGATTATCGTGACGAAAAAACTGGTGAGCTCGGTGGACTCTCTCGCGTTCGTTCGTTGACTCAAGACGATTCGCATGTTTTTTGTATGACTACCCAAATTAAAGACGAAGTCAAACGTCTCGTCGGCATCGTTAAAGAATTATACGGTACCATGGGAATGCAAAAACTTCGCGCCCGCCTTTCTTACCGCTCCAATGAAGATAAATATCTCGGAGACAAAAAACTATGGGAGATGGCGCAAGAACAGATTAAACAAGCCGCCATAGATAATAAGCTAGATTATTTCGAACAAGAAGGTGAAGCAGCTTTCTATGGACCCAAAATCGATTTTATGGCTGAAGATGCTATTGGCCGGGAACATCAACTAGCTACCATCCAGTTGGACTTTGTCCAACCCGAACGTTTTGGACTCGAATTCATCAATAACAAAGGCGAAAAAGAGCGTCCGGTTATGATTCATCATGCCACACTCGGGTCCATCGAGCGGTTCTTGTCGGTATTTATCGAACATACGGGTGGGTGGTTCCCATTCTGGTGTGCCCCAGAGCAAGTACGTATTGTTACGGTTAATGATAAAGTTGGTACCTATGTTTCCAAAATTACCAAACTTCTGGACGATATAGTGCTTGACCAGCCACTCAAGTATAATGAATTAAGATATACCATTGACGACTCCGCCGATTCTTTGGGCAAGAAAATTCGTCGTGCTACCGAAATGAAAATACCCGCCCTCCTCATCGTCGGCCCGAAAGACGCCGAAGACAATATTGTCTCTGTTCGCCTCCGCGATAAAGAGGAAAAGATTAAGCTCGCCAATCTAGCCGATTATCTAAAAAAACTATCATGACAAACAAGCAAAATAATACCTATTCGGTTGTCCCCACGATAATCATCTTAGGTCCGACTGGCTCCGGCAAGACCGGAGTCTCTATAAAAATCGCAAAAGCAATCGACGGCGAGATTATTTCGGCTGACTCCCGTACGATTTATCAAGGTATGGATATAGGTACAGCCAAGCCTAGTAAAGAAGAGCAACAAGGAATACCTCACTATGGCCTAGATTTAGTCAAGCCTGGCGAACGCTTTACTGTTGCGGATTGGAAAAAATACGCCGAAGAAAAGATTGAAGATATCAGGCGGCGCGGCAAAGTCCCAATTATTGTAGGTGGAACTGGTCTATATATAGACGCATTAATCTATGATTACCAATTTAAAGGCCCCACTGGAGAGAAGATTGGTGATTTTGAACAAAAAAGTTGTTCAGACAGAACAGAGATAAAAGGCAATTATCTTCTCGTGGGTATCAAATGGCCTACCGATGAGTTACGTGCTAGACTGAATAAAAGAATTGATCAAATGTATAATCAAGAATTATACGACGAAGTAACGAAATTAGTCAAAAACTATGGTTGGGGTAGCCAAGCCATGAAAAGTGATATATATGAATACGCCTGGAAGTATTTGCAGGGAGAGCTTAGCCTAGAAGAAGCAAAAACAAGAAGTTTCTACAAAGATTGGCACCTTGCCAAACGCCAAATGACCTGGTTTAAGCGCAACCAGGGAATCGTATGGTTAAATTTTGAAGAAATTTATCCATATGTGTTAGAATATATACAGAATGAGCAAAGAAAATAGTACTCCCATCGAAAAATTGTTTGGGTCAAAGACCAGGGCAAAGCTCTTAAAGCTATTTTTTGGAAATCCTGAAAAAAGTTTTTATGTTCGCGAGATGACTAGGGTAATAGACGAACAGATTAATTCCGTTCGTCGCGAGCTCTTGAATCTCGAAAGTATAGGTGTTATTAAAAATGAGACTTTCGACAATAAAGTTTATTATTCAGCAAATAATAAACATCCTTTTTATCGCCCCATGGTTGATATTTTTTCAAAAAAGATTGATACATCTCGCGAAAAGGACATCAAAGAAACCACATGGGAAGCATATTGTCGACCGGTCAAGAATTATATCAAGGGCTTAGTCGTTACTAATCGTTTGCCGGGTCAAGACGGTATCGACCTCCTAATTATAGGGAACGACAAGACCAAAAAGTTAACTCGTTGGGCCGAAGTCATCGAAAAGAAGCAGGGCAAACCAATTAATTATGTTATCATGTCGCCAGACGATTTCACTTATCGCAAAAGTGTCCATGACCGTTTTATTGCAGAGGTTCTAGAGATGGAAATCACCGAAATTATTGACCCAGAAAAAATTATAAAAGAATAGGAGAAATATGTTCGAAATCGAAAGCAAAGACCCCAACGAAATCATTATTACTACCAAAAAAGTCACCATTAAGTTTGATATCGCCAATGCCACCATCGACGCTGGTCTTTCGGTTGGGCAAATCGTTGGCCCAGGCGAATTTGAGATTGGCGATCTCGCAATTCGGGGCGTCGCTACGGAGAGTGGCAAGACTATCTATGGCGTTGAGATAGGAGGGGTTCATACAGGTATTATTGGCGGCATTGAAGAAGGGCTAGATGACATTGTGGCAGATATTCTGTGCACATCCTCTGTTCGTGCCGTTCGCGAAATCGAGCCAAAATTAGTTGTGTCCATGGGGAATGTAGACGGCATGGTTACCGAACTCAAATTAACCGCCCGCACCGAGAAAAAACTCAAAATCAAAAACCTCGACTCTCTTCCGGCAACGAAGGAAGTAATTGTACTAAATTAACGTGTTATAATAAACCCAATGAATATTGGTTACGTAGCTATAATACTATTAATCGTTGTAGTGTCGGTAATTTTACACGAACTCTCTCATGGCATTGTAGCTTATTGGCTTGGCGACCATACCGCCAAAGATGCTGGGCGCCTCACGCTCAACCCCATCAAACACATCGATCCATACATGTCAATTTTGGTTCCGGTTATTTTATATTTACTAAAAGCTCCAGTTTTTGGTGGCGCCAAACCAGTTCCAATCAACTCGTATAATCTCAAATGGCACGAATGGGGAATGGCATTGGTTGCTATCGCCGGCCCAATTACAAATCTCCTCATCTCTTTTATTGCTTTTATCATTGGGCATTTCTCTGGGCTTCTCTATGGAGGTGGCGGGGAATTATTGGAATTTATTTTTTCAGAAACCGTTTATATTAATTTAGGTTTCATGATTTTCAATCTAATCCCCATCCCGCCACTAGATGGCTCGCGTGTCTTATATGCTATTTCACCAGATGGGTTTCGCAACATCCTTATATCGCTAGAAAAGTATGGTTTTGTCGTAGTTTATCTGTTGATTTTTCTTTTTGGTGAAGTTTTTTCACATATCATGCTCGGTGCCATGCGGGGTATACTTAATTTCTTCTACTGGATAGTCGGGGTATAATAATCACAAAACTTACCAAAGTGTGCTATAATAAAAACAGTCCTGCCAGCGACATGATTTTCCTACATAATCATGTTATAGGGATTTCGTGGCTTATGTCCGTGGACATATCGCATAAGATTTTACCCACCTTGTATACATTACGGGGAAAACAGGCTGGCAGGGCTCTATAATTTGAGGTGGGTATGAAACAAAGGGTGCGCGTAGTTGGAATTATTAAGAATGAAGAGGGGGTTTTAGTTTTGAAGCGTAGCCGGGGCAGATCTGAAGCCCCGGTTTTTTGGGAACTCCCCACAGGGAAAATTAAGTCTGGCGAACAACCAGAAGAGTCGATGGCCCGCTCGCTTACTGAATATACAGGCTTAGTAGTTTCGTCAATCAAATTAAAAGATGCAGTGACTTTCCTTGCCCCAGAAGGCTCGAACCAGCTCAATAATTTATATATAGTATATGAACTGGGCGTAGTCGGAGAAATTAAACCTGCCCCTCGCGAAAGGTATACCGCGTATAAGTTCATCAAAGATTTTGCTACGACCAATATTAGGCTATCCGAAACCAGTGCCTCGGTCTTGGAGATAGAAGAGGGCAAGACCACCTCCAGCCACTCTTCTCCTCGTGATACTGTCAATTCTATAATTATCAATGTGGATGGCGCTTCTCGTGGTAACCCTGGCCCTTCCGGCATTGGCTACTGTATTTATGACAACAACGGTCATATCATTGAACAGGGCGGCGAATTCATCGGTTTCGCCACTTCTCGCCTTGCCGAATATTATGCTATGAGGAAGGGAATCGAACGCGCCATCGAACTCGGCTATAAGACTGCCCGTTTTGTTTCTGATAGCCTCATGGTTGTTAACCAATTAAACGGTATTTTTCATGTCAAAAATCAAGATATCGCCCCGATATATGAAGATATTCAAAAAGAGCTTGAAAAATTTGATGCCACCTCTTTTAAACATGTGCCCCGTTCCGAAAACCTAATTGCTGATAGGGAAGCAAACCTCGCTATCGATAAAATTCTACAAAGATAATAGAGCTAAGCCACAGAGGCAACAAATTGATTTTTGTTATTCTAAATGTTATAATATAGAAGCTATGTCTCTAATGCAAGGTCAACCACTTTTGGATACTATTGGTTCTACCGAATATGTTGATATTGCTGGAATTCAAAATATTCCCGCCAAAATCGACACCGGCGCCGATTCTTCTTCTATCTGGGCCAGTCATATTCGTGTGACCAAGGAAGGCATTTTGCGATTTCGCCTATTTGATGAGGGTAACCCTTTTTATACAGGCAGAGCATTTGCTCGTAAGGATTTTAAGGTTGCCATTATTCGTAGCACATCCGGGCACGAGCAGATTCGCTACCGTACGTATCTTAGTGTTGTTCTCGGCGGCCGCAAAATTAAAGTTTTGTTCAATTTATCTAATCGCAGCAACAATAATTTTCCAGTTCTTATTGGTCGTCGTACTATTACGCAAAAATTTATCGTAGACGTATCTCAAAATCGCACCAGCATCCGCCCCAAAAATCCTAAGACCAAATTGATTCAAAAGCGTCTCGCTGAAGATCCTTATAGATTTCATTGCAAATATGTCAAAAGGCTCTCCGGCAATGTCGACAATATTAAACTAAAAAAGAAAGGAGCGGAATATGAAACTAGCAATTCTTTCTAACGGCAATGCAAATTATTCTACTAAACGATTGGTGGAAGAGGCGGAAAAACGTGGTCACAAGGTTAAAGTTGTAAAATACAAAAACTGTTATTTATCCCTTGACGATAAGCACCCGGACGTTTATTACAAGGGCAAGAAATTGTCTGGTTTTGATGCGATTCTGCCACGCATATCTAACGGTATGACAAAATATGGTTGCGCAGTGGTGAGACAGTTTGAGATGCAAGGGGTTTATACTTCTGCTACCTCAGTAGCTATTACTCGTTCTCGTGATAAATTACGCGCCGCTCAGATTTTGGCTAAATATGACGTAGACACGCCTAAAACGTTAGTTTCTCGCAATACCTCTGATATCGATGATTTATTGGAGCAGATTGGTCTTCCTGTCATCATTAAGCTCGCCTCTGGCACTCACGGTAATGGTGTAATTCTTGCCGATACCAAAAAAGCAGCCAAATCCGCTCTCCAGGCCTTTTATCTCTACAATGAAGATGGTACCAACATTTTACTCCAGGAGTTTATCAAGGAGTCTGCCGGTACCGATATCCGTGCATTCGTAGTTGGCGGCCGCGTAGTTGCTTCCATGAGAAGGGAATCGCTAGATGATGATTTTCGCTCGAACCTTCACAAGGGCGGACTTGGTACACCTATTAAGCTTACCGACCAAGAGAAAAAGATGGCCATCAAGGCCTCTAGGGCCATGGGGCTTCATATTTGCGGTGTGGATTTAATGCGGTCTTCTCGTGGTCCACTCGTATTAGAGGTAAACGCCTCGCCGGGTTTTGGTATCGAAAAAGTCACCGGCCGTGATGTCGCATCGAAAATTGTTGAATACATCGAACACAATGCCCCCCGTCGCAGCGGCAAAGATAGAGTAGGAGCATAAAAATGACCGAGCACAAAAATATTGTTATCACTGGAACAAAAGGTAAAACTACGGTTGCCTATCTTGTCGATCAGATACTAATGAGTTTGCATAAGGATACCATCCGTGTTGATACTACCGGACATTTTGTGAACGGAGAAAGAAAAAGTACCCTAGAGGAAAGTAAAGCAATCTGGGGACTTGTACCAACTGTCTGCCCGGGCCGCTTTCTTTGGGAATTAAGGACATCTAGTGAAGAAAAACGCAAAAATACCGTCGCTATTCTTGAGAGCTCCCTAGGCTCAAGTAATTCTCCAGGGCTAGGTATCAAATATCACAATGTTGGCGTTTGGACAAACGTGCTAGAGGATCACCTCAATTCTACAAATAGACTCAAAACTAGAGTAGATATAGCTGATGCTAAAGATTTTGTGTTCAAGCGAATCGGTGATGGTGGTTTTGCTGTATTTAATGCGTGTGATGAATTAGTCTGCAGTAAAACTGAGTGCATTATAGATACATGCACTAAAGTACCAGTCATATATAATAACAACAAAGTGTTTTTTGATGTCAATAGCCATTATAAAAACGGAGGCTCGGTTTTTGTTTTAGAAAAAACTAAAATATTTAAGCAAAGTTTTGATCGCAAAGAATTAATATATGACGCCTCAAGGTTGCCATGGGCCTTTCGTGGGTATTTTACCCCCTCATTAATTAATCTAACTTTTGCTGTAGCAGCGACGTATGCAGTATTTGATGGTAATATGCCTAGTGGTCTCGCCAGCATACTAGATGATATTCGCTTAGATCCATACGGAGGAAGGCTTACCGTATTTAATGCCGAGAATGGTGCTATGATAATCGCTGACTATGCGCACGAAAAAGAATCGTTGGTCTCGATCGGAAAGTTGGCGAGACGCTTAGCGGAAGAGAGAGGTGGTCGAACCATTGGAGTAGTTAGATTAGCGTATGATCGTACCGATGATCTTATCGATAAGACAGGCCAAGCAATCGGCGAAGTCTTTGACCAGGTAGTGGTCTATGATAAGATAGACGGTTATTGGAGAAAACCAATACAACTACCCTCCGCGTCTAGATTTATCCAAGAGGTTGGTAAAATATCTAGAACGCTTGGCGCAGCAATTAAAAAAACCAATAAGCATGTGAATGTTATTCTACGCGAAGATGAAGCGTTGGAATTTGCTGCCAAAAAAGCTGGCTCAAAAGACGTAGTAATAGTAATAGTCAACGATGATATAATAAGGTCAATTGATTGGATAAAGGAGAAATTCCAAGCCGACTTTGCCTAGAAGTCAGGGTCTAGTAATCTGAGTTGAAGAGTGGTATAATATAGCAGAGCCTGAAAGGTAATCGCTTGGGATTTCAAGAGGAAAGTCCGGGCAACATAGAGTAAGGTAGTCGCTAACGGCGACCGTCCGCAAGGATAGGGAAAGTACCACAGAAACTTATACCGCCGGTTTCCGGTAAGGGTGAAAAGAGTGGGGTAAGAGCCCACAGCATATTGTAGCGATACGACATGGAGGCAAACCCTACCTGTTGCAAGGAGTGCTATCAGCCTTTACTCGAGGACGCACGTTCACCGCTAGAGCGTTATAGCAATGTAGCGCCAAGATAGATGATTGCTGGCTATATTATATATAGTTACAGAACCCGGCTTAAAGACGGCTCATTACCAAAAACCCACCTGAAAAGGTGGGTTTTTGATGTAAACGATAAATTATTTACTCGATTTCTTTTCGGCACGAGCCTTTGGAGATTCGATTAAGCCCTTCTTCTTCAGAGTGCGTAGGGCCGAAGCGGAAATATTGCACTTTACCTTTTTACCATTAATCACCAAAGTTCTTTTACTCACATTCGGTTTAAAAACTTTACGCGTGTGGCGCTGCGAGAAAGAAACGTTGTGCCCATACATTTTACCTTTACCAGTAATTTCACAAATTGCCATCTTATTTCTCCTTCACGGTATTTACAATTGCCTTGAACGCCTCAGGATTATTTACGGCAAGCTCTGCTAAAATTTTACGATCTACATTAATATTCTTAGCCTTCATTCCGGCAATTAATTGCGAGTAGGAAAGACCTAGCTCCCTCGAAGCATTATTAATGCGCGTAATCCAAAGCGCCCTTAAATCACGCTTACGATTGCGACGATCCCTGTAGCTATACTGTAAGGCCTTAATTACGCCTTGTTTACCAAGCCTAAAACTGCGACGACGATAGTGCTGCATCCCCTTGGTTTTGCTTAGCATTTTTTTATGTTTCGCATGCGCTGCGACACCTCTTTTAACTCTCATAACTAAACCCCCAACGCTTTCTTAATATTCTTATTAATTTTGCCATTAATGGTCGCAGCAGTTTTCATGTTGCGCTTCCTGGCTTTCGATTTTTTAGCGAGAATATGATTCCCGAACGCCCGTTCGCGTACCAATTTGCCAGAACCAGTAATCTTGATTCTTTTCGCGGTACCTTTATGCGTCTTCAATTTTGGCATATTTTTCCTTTCTTTTATTAAAATTAGTATTCAAGAAACGCATTAATTGCGTTTCGAAAAAGTGCGACCAGAAGACCGTGGAAGTAGGAAAATACTTCTTCCGAATCTACCCTGATTATTTTTTGCGAACCTGCACAGACAGGTTGCGACCGTTAAATTGAGATTTACCTTCTACGACAGCATCGTCACCGAGCAACCCGAGCACCTTGTTTAGGAGCTCTGTGCCAATCTCTTTGTGAGCCATTTCACGGCCTTTAAAGATTACCATGATTTTTACACGATCGCCATCATCGAGAAATTCTCGCATTTTACGGATTTTAATGTTAAGGTCGTTCTCGGAGATCTTGAGACCAATTTTCATCTGTTTCAGCTCTGATTGCTTTTCGCGAGCCTTCTTGCGATTCTTGGCCTCCTCCTTCATCTTTTGATACTGGAACTTACCCCAGTCAATAATCTTCACGACCGGAGGATTGGCATTGGCGGCAATTTCCACCAAATCCACTCCCTGTTCATTCGCGAGAAATTGGGCTTCTTTGCTTGACATAATGCCTAGCTGCTCACCAGATGAGCCGATAACGCGGACCTTTTCGTAACGAATCTCTCCGTTAAGCTTTGTCCGTGAATTGTTTTTGATAGTAGTCCTTTCTTCTCTTGAATTAACCTAAAAGCATTATAGCAAACACTGTGCAAAAATGCAAGGGGCAACAATGAGGTTGTCACCTTTTGCGATAAGTCAATGCCTCCGCCAAATGCTTTGAGCGAATTATATCGGATCCCTCAATATCCGCAATCGTCTGCGCCACTTTTATTGTTTTAAAATATGACCTCGCCGATAAACCAAGCTTTTCGGATGCATTGGCCAGCAATTTCTCGGCGGTCGGTTCAAGCTTTAATTTCTGTGAGACCTCAAATGAAGAAAGGGAACTATTATAAACTCCACTTCGCCCATATCGCAGCTTTTGTTTTAATATTGCCCCAGTTATATTATTTTTTACAACATTGTGTATAGCGTTTTTGCTATTAATTGGCACTCTGAGCTCTTCATTGCTAATCTTTTCCGCTGCCACATTCATATCAATTCTATCAAACAGTGGCCCAGATATTTTTTTCTGATAGTTCTGAATCTGCATTTCTGTACAAGTACATTCGTGTGTCGCATCCCCCAGATAACCACAAGGGCAGGGATTCATTGTCGCGACCAGCATGAAATCAGCCGGATAAACAGATTTCTTATTAGCTCTCGAGATTACAATTTGTCTATCCTCTAAAGGTTGACGCAACGCCTCCAATACCGAACGAGGGAACTCCGGAATTTCATCTAGAAACAAAATCCCCTTATGCGCCAAGGATATTTCACCAGGTGTTGCCATCGCTCCGCCACCGATAATGGAGACAGAGCTAGAGGTATGATGAGGGCTGCGGAAGGGCCTCTCTGTTATCACTTCGTCTGTAGAGAGTCCAGCAATTGAGTATATTTTTGTAATGGTCACCATTTCTTCGGCGGTCAGTTCTGGTAACAGATTAGCTGCCGCTTTTGCTAATAATGTTTTGCCAGATCCCGGCGGACCGGAGATCAAAATATTATGATGACCCGCAACGGCTATTTCTATCGCTCGTTTAGCCAAACTCTGTCCACGAATGTGGTCCAAAAAAGGACCAGACCCAACGATCCTTGCCTGCCCCGGCGCACGCCCTTTTTCCTTGGCAGATGGTAATTCTAACTGGTTTTTTAAAGCCAGATAAAGATTTTGAAGTGTATCTACTCCGTAAATTTCGACATCAGAAACCAACGACGCCTGCGATAAGTTTTTTACTGGCACATAAATCTCATCATACCCAGCATTTTTAGCCACCTCCACGATATTAATAATGCCTTTTAAGGGCCGTATTTCGCCATTTAAGGATAATTCGCCCACAAAAGCCCTATTTATCGTGTCATTTTTTATTAAATGTCCAGAAAGCGTTAAAATCGCCAATGCGATCGGTAGATCCAAGTATGTACCATC
Source organism: Candidatus Saccharimonadota bacterium (assembly GCA_017511865.1). Taxonomy (GTDB): domain Bacteria; phylum Patescibacteriota; class Saccharimonadia; order Saccharimonadales; family Saccharimonadaceae; genus Nanosyncoccus. The sequence continues at coordinate 11,327 of JAFWIQ010000005.1, read as the reverse complement.
CTTTAGCAATTCCGCCGGAGCTAGATTTATGGTTACTTTCTTATCTGGGAAGCTAAAACCAGAATTAACTATTGCACTCCGTACTCGCTCCTTGGCCTCATTAATGGTTTTATTTGCCATCCCGACAATATTGAAAGCTGGTAACCCACGATTCATATCTCCCTCGACCTCAACCAGCTTACCCTCGAAGCCGTAGGGAACCATAGAATGTATTTTGCTAATCATGCCTCCCTAGCTAACATAGTCAATGTATTTTTTCAACCTCTCTATTCTGTCTAAGCTTTTCATCTATAGTTTATTAAATCGAACTCCCTCCGTCAGCAGGGTAGAATCAAAAAAAGCCTAATATAATGCTTGTGGAAAACTCATCAAAATTATACAAAAATTGTTCAAAAAATCTATTGACATTAGCATTTTTTCGCGATATTATAGAGGTAGCTTTTGAATAAAAAAATTATTCAAAAGGCCAAAATAAAAATTTAGCCAAAATAACTCCACACTCTACAAAGAAGACCGGTTTTCCTCGCAGTTACCGGTCTTCTTCTATTACTGTAGTTTATTAGCAATAATAAAAAAACGCCCAAATGGGCGGATTTTTCTATATTCATATGGTGGAGCTGCCGGATACTGCCTCCGGGTCCGGATTATCACTTGGACACCACTCTACGTACATAGTCTTCTGTTTTATCTCGGACTATATTATCAGCTACAGAAAACGAAACTGATAAATGCCATGGCTAAAATTCATGTTATTTTATGCCAACCAAATAACCATATTCCCGTCGTATGATAATTTACGTTCTACGGAACCTTGAACGCAAACCAGCCTACAAATAATTAGGCATAAGCAGGCATGTACATGACATGCGCTGTTTTTGTGTTTTTAGCACTTATTTAATACTTACGGTATTCAATCGGTACGCCTGATGCCTGTTAATAATTCGTCTAAGCTTATTCAGCCCCAACTGTTGTTAATTTTACCATAACTGATTAGAAAAGGCAATAAAAATTTGGAGACAGCTTAGTTCTGGCATAAAATCACAAAAAGTTTTTCTTGGCGGGAAACAAGCCACGAACAAATGCAAAATTGGGCCGCCCCCATAGATTTTGGGCTATATTGTTGTAAAAAATACAACACAATGAACAATAAATTAGAACAGGGAACAAATAGGTCAAATGTTGTAAAAAATACCTCAATAATTTTGAATAAATCTATTGATTTTTTTTGGATTTTGTGCTAGTATAAAGGCAGTCGAGATGACTAAATAAAAACTAAAAACAAAAGGTAATTTAACAAAATGAAAATATTAAAAACGTAGCGTTTGGCGGGCGAAAAGGTAATTTCTAGCCATAAATTACAACTTAGGAATTACCTAAAGCTCCGCCAAAAGGGGTCAAACCCAAAAAGCGTAGAGCGCGTCGGCAAATCTTTCATTAGCACCTTCCTACTATACATAAACAAGAATGAAAGAAAAAAGCAGGCAAGGATCGTGCTTCACCTAGTGTGAAGCGGTCAAAAGGGAATAGCGGATCAGGGCTCAGGTCAATAGTTAAGATTTTAGGTACCGGATAGCCCCCGCTTCCCCCACAGAATTCTTGGGGGATTTTTACCAGACATGATATAATGAGATTATGAAGCATAATCGCATTATCTATAGCATAAGTATCATAGGACTCGCAGTTTTACTTCTTATGCTTAATTTTACCTCTCCGACGGAAATAGGCCCGTTCGGAGTTTTGTTATTTTTTACAACAATCTATATTGTAACCTTTGGAATCGTAACCCTGCTCTGGCAGGCTTTTTCGCGTATGGCTTTTAAGAAGACCGCCACTAGACCCAAGGATTACTTGTATTCTGCAGTGTTTTCATTTGGCCCAATTATGCTCCTGATGGCCAGATCTTTCGGAGTCATAAACCTATGGACTATTAGTCTAATATGCTTTTTCCTTCTACTTGCCGAATTTTTGGTATACAAAAGAATTTAAAGTATGATAAAATAAGCATATGAATAATGGTCAGACACAGCAAGACGACGGGTACGGTTTTTTTACCGAGGGCGCAGGAAAAGCATCTCCAGACGTCAATAATGTTGAACTAGAAAATAATCTTAATCCAACCAATCTTTCCGGTAACAATAACGATCTTCGAAACCACCAGCCCTTAGGCATTGCTGCTACAGAAGCCGCCAACAATATACCTGACGTCACTCCCACTATTGTTGAGGCTGGAGCTAATTCGTCGGTGGAGGGGGTGCAGTCAGAAAACCCTAGAATGGGTGAAATCGTTAATCTTGAGATGCCACCAGGACCAGAAAATGCTATTCAAGAAGAAAAAAGCAATAAACCCGCTCCAGAGATAAATCATTCTAAAGTTCAGACCACCAATGGGACAATTGAAATTGGTGGCAAACTAGAAAAGGAGCTCACAGCAAATATTATTGATAATTACGGAAAGTTTCAAGAGTCCAGGGAAAAATATAGGAACGCCCTTAAGCCAGCCCCGGAGGGCACGTCCAATGGCTAAAATAACCTGTTTTAGTTTTTTTTACAACAATAAAAAAGCCCCAATCCAGCAATCATCAACTAGGGGGAGGATATACTAATGGATTCCGGGGTGGTCGTCTTGATTGTAGTCGTCGCAACGATTCTTTTAATTGCTATTGTTTTTGGAGCCAGAATTTCTAAACTTAGAAAAGCCAAAAAATACGAACGTGGTCTCAAGATGGTACCGCTACTCATCCATCTTCCACCCACTACGGACGATATTGAGTCTGGCAGCAGAGATGAACGCGATGTTGCTAACGAGGCAATCTCTAAGGCTCAAATCATGTATTCCATTCTTTCCTCAACTATCACCAAGGGAATTAAATCCAAAATTTACGGCCAAAGGCATTTTTCCTTGGAGATCATCGCTAAAAATGGCTTTATCAGATACTATGCCATAGTTCCGGCCGTACTCACAGAGACAGTCAAGCAGGCTGTTCAATCCGCCTACCCTACCGCTAGACTAGAGGAAAAATTCGAAGAAAATATCTTTGAAGGCGGCGGCGGAATCAATGCTGTTGCCGGAGCCGAGCTAACACTCAGTAAAGATTACTATCTCCCAATTGCCACATATGAAGACACCAAGCGTGATGCCCAGATGGCCATTTTAAATGCGCTATCCGGTGTGGGTAAAAATGAAGGAGCTGCTGTACAAATTCTTTTCCGCCCTGCACACAAAAATTGGTCGTTACGAGGCAAAGAATATATTGAAAAAATCCAATCAGGGAAGAAAGTCAGTACTATCGGTGGAAGCATCGGTGATTTTGCTATGGATCTCATCCGAGCCCCCTGGGAAGTACCCTCAGAACACGAAAAAACCGAACAAACCACGATTACTAACGTCAAGCAAGACGAAATGACTGCCATCGGTAATAAAATGCGTTATCCGGCTTTCGAAACCCTAATCAGAATCATGGCCAGCTCCGAGAATAGCGCCCGCTCAGAGGCAATTATGGGTGGTATCGTATCTGCCTTTGCCCAATTCAACTCCCCAGAGCTTAACGGTTTCGAGGTCAATACCATGAAAGACCCCAAAAAACTCGTCGTTGACTATACATTCCGCTTTTTCCCACTCAGGGTTAAGTCTAATATCTTGAATAGCGTCGAGCTTGCTTCGATTTTTCATCTTCCAGAGCAAAATGCCATTCCAAACTCTAGTGTTGAACGCCAACTTGTCAAGCAGGTTGACGGCCCCGCCAGATTGGCTACTGAAGGACTATTCCTCGGTACCAACGAATTCCGAGGGGTCAAAAAGCCAATTTATCTACAAGAAAAAGACCGCCGTCGTCATATGTATGTCATTGGTCAAACTGGTATGGGTAAGTCGGTCTTCCTCGAGAACCTCGCTTTTCAAGATATGTGTGATGGACGAGGCTTTGCCTTTATTGACCCCCACGGCGACGCCGTAGATGCACTCTTAAAAAGGGTGCCAGAGGAGCGTATTGACGATGTGATTTATTTTGATCCATCCGATATCGAACACCCAGTGGGCATGAACATGTTTGAATTCACCAATCCAGACCAAAAAGACTTTATCGTACAAGAGGGAATTAGCATGCTTCAGTCTCTCTTTGACCCACAAAACCAAGGCTTCTTTGGCCCACGCGGCCAGCACATGTTTAGAAATGCCGCCCTACTCCTGATGTCCGACCCAGCTGGTGCTACTTTTATCGATATCCCTCAATGCTTTACCGATCCAGAATTCGTCAAATCTAAGCTGAAATACGTTACCGATAAAGCTGTTTATGATTATTGGACTAAAGAATTCCCAGCTTCTCAAAAATCCAGTGATGCCGGTGAGGTTATCACCTGGTTTGCCTCTAAATGGGGTCCCTTCATCGCTAATACCATCATGAGAAACACTCTTGGCCAGGTTAAATCCGGATTCAATATCCGCGAAATTATGGACAACAAAAGAATTTTTCTAGTCAACCTTTCTAAGGGTAAACTCGGTGATATTAACTCTAATCTTCTTGGTATGATTTTTGTCATGAAATTCCAACAGGCTGCCATGAGCCGCCAAGATACACTAGAGGACGAACGTGAAGATTTCTGCCTCTATGTGGACGAGTTTCAAAACTTCGCTACAGATAGTTTTGAATCTATTCTCTCTGAGGCTAGAAAATACCGCCTCAATCTCATAGTGGCAAACCAGTTTATGACACAGCTAACCGAAAAAATCAGGGAAGCACTCCTTGGTAACGTCGGTACTGTTATTTGTGGTCGTATCGGTGTGACAGATGCAGATTTGATGGTCAAAGCCTTCACTCCTACCTTTACAGCCGAAGATCTCACCAAAACGCCAAACTTCGCAGCGGTTGCTAAGGTGATGATGTTTGATATGCCATCGGCTCCATTTACAATGAGTCTGCCCGCACCTATGGGGGAACCAAACGAAGAGTTGATGGAAAACCTAAAGATATATTCGGCCACTAGATTTGGGAAAACTCGCGCCGAAGTAGAAAAAGAAATTCAGAGTCGTTGGAGTGCTGCTGAAAAATCGAAGGGTGGAGAAATAGGCACATTAGAAGACCTAGAAGGCCAGCCTGGTTCAAATACGCATAGTGAACCATCTTCCGACCCAGAAGGCCCGTCTGAGCGCTCTAAGGCGCCTAAAAAAGGATTTTTGGACGACTGGATATCCAAAAAAGTTGATTCATCCACAGCGGCACCGACTAACACGTCACAAGAACCACAAGAAGCCCCCTCGGACGCCCCCGCCTCTCAATCCGACGAAACAGTTTTCAAGGTAAGATAATTATCATCTTCAACCTTGAAATTATTCTTCTTAAGGCGTATAATAGAAAGAGAATATTAAAGAAGAGGTAAAATATGACCGATAAAGCGGAGGCTTATGATTCGTCAGAAATCCGAGTACTAGAGGGGCTAGAACCAGTGCGTTTGCGCCCTGGTATGTATATTGGCTCTACTGGCTACGATGGTTTACATCATCTTATCAAAGAGATTGCAGATAACTCTATAGATGAAGCTATAGCTGGGCACGCCAACAAAATCGAAATAACCATACTAAAAGATGGCGGAGTACGTGTAGATGATAATGGTCGCGGCATCCCAGTCGACATTCACCCCAAGACCAAAAAATCCACTCTAGAAACCGTTCTCACCGTGCTTCATGCCGGTGGTAAATTTGGTGACGGTGGCTACAAGGTGTCATCTGGTCTTCACGGCGTAGGTTCATCTGTTGTTAATGCATTGTCGTCTCATATGATCGCCGAAGTCTATAGGGATGGTAAGACACACCATATCGAATTCGACACTGGCAAGCCCACTACTGAATTACAAGTCTCCCAAGGTTCTCCCCGCAAATCCGGTACCTCTATTACTTTTTATCCAGACCCCACGATTTTCAAGGAAACAACTACTTTTGATTATGACTGGGTATCAAATTATGCCCGCCACCAGGCTTATCTTACCAAGGGTATATTGATTACGGTCAATGATGAAAGAACCGGCGCGCATGAGTCATTCTATTTCGAAGGCGGCATCAAAAGCTACGTCAAACGCCTCAATAATGGCAAAGAGGTCTTATCCGATGACATTTTTTATGTTGAGAAGCCAATAGGGAACGCAGAGGTAGAAATCGCTCTCCAATACAACGATAGTTTTGCCGAGATTATGAAACCCTTTGCCAACAACGTTCTTACCCCTGATGGTGGCATGCATGTTGTCGGCTTTAGAACCGGCCTCAATCGCACCATCAATGATTACGCCCGCAAAAACAATCTTCTCAAAGAAAAAGAAGATAATCTTACGGCGGACGACATTAAAGAGGGCCTTACCGCAGTTATCTTAGTAAAACTCCCAGATCCACAATTTGAAGGTCAAACCAAAAACAAGCTTGGAAATCCAGAAGTGCGAGGCTATGTTGATAAGGTCATGACCGAGTATTTCGGTTATTATCTAGAAGAAAATCCAGCCATCGCTAAAAAAATCATCAATAAGGCCACTCTTGCCGCTCGTGCTCGCAAGGCTGCCCGTGCTGCCAGGGATAACGTAATCAGAAAAGGCGCTTTTGACGGGCTTAACCTCCCCTCTAAGTTGGCCGACTGTTCTAGTCGCGATCGCAAAGAGTGTGAACTCTTCATTGTCGAGGGTAATTCTGCTGCAGGCTCCGCCAAAGAAGGCCGTAACCCTCAAATCCAAGCTATTTTACCACTTCGTGGTAAGGTGTTAAATACCGAACGTGCCCGTCTCGACAAAATGCTTGCCAATCAAGAACTGGTCTCTCTCATTAAGGGCTTAGGTGTTGGGATTGGTGACCAATTCAACATTGATGGCCTCAGATACGACAAAATTATTTTCATGACCGATGCCGACGTTGATGGTCTTCATATCGCCACCCTCTTAATGACATTCTTTTTCCGTTACATGCCCCAAGTAATAGAGGAAGGGCACGTTTATCTTGCCAAGCCACCACTATTCGGCCTTATCAAGGGTACCGGTAATGCTCGTAAAATCGATTACCTCTATGACGAAGCCGCATTAGAAGACAAACTTACCGAAAAAATCGCCGAACGTCGCAAAAATGGCACTAAAATTGACGAATCCCAAGAGAGATTTAAGCAGGCTGGCTATACCGCTCAACAACGCTTTAAAGGTTTGGGCGAGATGGATGCCAAACAGCTTTGGGAGACCACCATGGATCCAGAGAACCGCATTTTGGTCAAAGTCCACGTCGAAGACGCTGAAAAGGCCGACGCTGTCTTTACGAAGTTAATGGGAGACCAAGTCGAACTCCGCAAAAACTTCATCCAGGCCGGCGCCGCATCTGTTAACCTTGATGATCTAGACTTTTAAGGAGGAATTATGGAAGATGAACAGAATTTGAATAAAAAACCATCAGAAAACCCATCCGAGGGAGCATTCGCGACAACGGGAGCGAACGGAGCGCCCGAGCCCCGTAACGACGGGCGCGAGGGCAGCGTTCCCGAGGATGGTGTTTTTGATGGTTTAGAAATTAAACCTGTTGAGAGGACCATGGAGGACTACTTCCTCCGTTACTCGATGTCTGTCATCGTCGATCGCGCTTTGCCCGACGTTCGCGACGGTCTGAAGCCCGTAAATCGCCGTATTCTCTATACTATGAACAAAAACGGCTGGAAAGCCCCCCACGCCACGGTCAAATCCGCTCGTATCGTCGGTGACGTCATGGGTAAATACCACCCTCACGGTGATTCCTCTATTTATATGGCGATGGTTAACCTCGCTCAACCCTGGAAAATGCGTTACACCCTTATCGAAGGCCAAGGTAACTTTGGCTCCATGGATGGTGACGAGCCCGCTGCTTACCGTTATACCGAGGCTCGCATGGACAAAGTCGGAGCCGAACTTCTTACTGATATAGAGAAGGATACCGTAGATTTTCGCGACAACTTCGACGGCACTGAACAAGAGCCAGTAGTACTTCCGGCCGCCCTCCCTAATATCCTCTTGAACGGCCAAATGGGTATCGCTGTCGGTATGGCTACCAATATTCCTCCGCACAACCTCAGTGAGCTAGTAGACGCTACCGTCGCCCAGATTGATAATCCAGATATCACCCTCGACGAATTAATGAAGCATGTCAAAGGCCCTGATTTCCCAACTGGCGCCGAAGTTTATGGTGGCGCCCCTATGAAACAGGCCTATGCCACCGGTAAAGGCTCAGTGGTTATTCGTGCCGTTACCAATATTGAGGAGCGTAGCAAAGGTCGCCACAATATCGTCATTACAGAAGTGCCATATGGCATGAGCAAGGAAGGCTTCATCGAGAAAGTTCGTGAGCTAGTCCTCGCCAAAAAGCTGGATCACATCGCCGACGCTCGTGACGAGTCCGCCCGCGGTAAGATTCGTATCGTAGTAGAACTCAAAAAAGACGCTTTTCCCAAGAAGATTCTTAATCAGCTCTATAAGCTTACCCCCCTCCAAACCGCATTTCACTATAATATGCTGGCCTTGATTGATGGCGTCCAACCTCGTATTTTGGGCCTCAAAGAAATCTTAGCCGAATTTATCAAACATCGCCAAGTCGTCACTAGGCGTCGTACTGAGTTTGAACTCAAAAAAGCCAAAGAACGCGCCCATATTTTGGAAGGCTTAAAGATTGCCCTAGACAACATCGACGAAGTTATCAAAGTCATCCGTTCCTCTTATGATGACGCCGACAAACAACTTATGGCTCGTTTCGGATTATCCGAGATTCAAGCCAATGCCATTTTGCAAATGCAGCTTCGCCGTCTCCAGGGGCTAGAGCGTGACAAGATTGAGGAAGAACTAAAACAACTCCACGACCTAATTAAGAAACTAGAGTCCATTCTCGCTGACGAAAACGAAATTCTCCGCGTCATTAAAGAAGAGCTTACCGCACTCAAAGAGAAATACGGCGATGAACGTCGTTCCAAAATCATTAATCATGAGGTGGGCAAGTTCTCTGAAGAGGAGCTCATTCCAGAGGAAGAAAGTGTCATTCTCTTGACCGCAGAAAATTACATGAAACGCGTCCCCCAGACTGATTTCCGCAAACAAAACCGAGGCGGCAAAGGTAAACGTGGCATGACGACCAAAGAAGAGGACGTGATTGCTCAAATTCTGACAGCCAATTCTCATGACTATCTCTTATTCTTCACCAACCAGGGTAGATTATTCCGTATGAAAGCCTATGAGGTACCACAAGCCTCTCTGGCCGCCAAGGGAACTGCCGCCGTCAATATGCTTAATATGCACCCAGAAGAAAAAATTACCTCTATTATCAAGCAAGGTGATGCAGGTGCCGATGGCTATCTCTTTATGGCCACCAAGAAGGGAACCATCAAAAAATCCGCTATCAAAGACTTCTTCAATGTGCGTAGCAATGGTCTTATTGCCATCAAGCTAGACACCGGAGACGAACTCCGTTGGGTTAAAGAAACAACAGGGGAAAACGACATTGTCATTTCTACCTCGGCTGGCCAAGCTACCAGATTCAACGAAAAAGAAGTACGCGTCATGGGGCGTTCCGCCATGGGCGTACGTGGTATGCGCCTTCGCCCGAAGGACGAGATTGTTGGTATGGATGTTGTTACCGATCCGAATCAAAAGCTCATCGTAGTTTCTGCCAATGGCTACGGCAAGGCCACCCCAGTTTCCAACTTCCCGGCCCATAAGCGCGGCGGCGTTGGCATCAAGGTTGCAGCTGTTACTGCCAAAACCGGCCCCATCGTTGCTGTTCACACTCTAGATCCACTCGCCAAAGAGGTCATCATGATGTCTACCAAGGGTCAGGCTATTCGTGTCGCCATGAAAGAGATACCGACACTAGGTCGTGCCACCCAGGGAGTCCGCATCATGCGCATGGGCGAAGGTGACACCGTAGCTTCTATTGGTATCGTACTGCCAGAGGAAGAACCAGAAGAAACGGGAAACTAAAAGATAAGCCTAGACGCTTTAAAGGGGTTGTAATTTTTCATAATCTATGCCTATACTCCCTCAAATCAAACTAACAGAGGAGTATTATGAAAAAGCTCGTTACACTATTTTTATCAATTTTTATTACAAGCACAGCCCTGGCTTCAGTGTCGAACACTTCCGCTATTCATCTAGACGAGGAAGGCAATACGTGGTGGACCGTTGAGGAACTCTTGGATTTCTCAGAAACCGCCGACCTAGAAGAAGAAACACTATGTGGCAATGATTTTAATTGCAGAGAAGAATTGTATTTTTCTAGATTTGAAAGCGAAGACAAGAGATATGGCCTCCTAAATCTATTAAAAGAAAACAGATTCTGGATTACTTCAATCAATCCAACAGAAGAAACGCTTGAGATTCTATATTTTGATGAGGACGAAATGTTAAAAAGGTGGGGGATAGAGGAGCACCAACCGCTCGATTTTATTTTCCTTGCTTGGTTTGACAATATCAACGGCCAAGTCGGGAATTACGATCCTAATTTACCGATAGAGCCTCAATTTTCGGACGATCTCCATCTCTTATATGCAGACAGCTCCGAAGCATTTAGCACGGATGGATTTCCGGTAAATACACCTTTTGAACTCCCAATCCATAACACAAACCTCAACGCCAATAACTTAGGCCGCATCTATCTTGCAGTCTTTGGTGAAGACTACAATTCGAAAGGATATCTAGATTACTCTTCGTGCTTAGACGGATATACAGAGGGAGATACCTGTAAACTAATGTTCTCGTCCGGTAAAGGATATAGCTATCTTTCACCAAAGGAAGGTATATTAAGCGAAAACGAACAAGGTGAAACTAATGATGAACCACTAGAAACAGGTAGCCCAATTGAAGGCCTAGGCTCCGAAATTGGTTCAAAAGAAGAATCTAAACCAACAGCCAAAGCAACCTCGCCTAGTAGTAGCCCAATAAAAGCCCCAAATACAGGGAAGGGCGATAACTCTTGCGAAAAAATAGTTGAGTTCCCATGGTGGTTAGGAGTTTTGATTATTATAGGGAACATAGTGTTTTTGTGGTTTTTTGGCCCCAATTTCAAAAAAAGACCGCACAAAACTCTTGACAAAAATATATGAGTGCGATAAGATGATATCAGTCTAAAGCTGCGAGTAGATATTTTAGCGGTCTTTAGAAATAATTTAACAATTTAGTTGTGCAATTAATCATCGTCAGTTTTTAATTTTATGTTGAGTTAAATTAAACTTAATAATAATTGTCGATAATCAAGCAAGCGGGTGGCGGAAATACCTTTTCTGAGGACCATAAGCTTGGCCGAACGGCCTTGAGTGTGTCCGAAGAAAAGGTATTCCGACAGGCCCCGCTTGCGTAATGTT
>JAFWIQ010000004.1 GCA_017511865.1 Candidatus Saccharimonadota bacterium | reverse complement strand
GATCCTGAGACCGGGAAACCGATTTATGCAAAAGTGGGGAAAAATGGTGGTTTTATCCAATTAGGCGGCAACGAGAAGGAATCAGGAGAAAAACCAAAATTTGCACCACTGCCGAAGCGAAAATCAGTAAAGACCGTCACCTTGGAACAAGCCCTGAAGCAACTAGCCTTGCCAGCCTTACCGCGCCTACTAGGAAAGGCCCCTGATGGGACAGAACTAATTGCGGCAAATGGACCATTTGGCCCGTATTTGAGGGGTGGAAAATACAATATACCAATGAAGGATTATGACCCCTATACTGTATCCCTAGAAGAGGTTTTGCCACTATATAAAGCCAAAGTGGATTCTATTCTGGCAGATTTTGGTGAAATTATGATTATTAATGGGGCCTATGGGCCATATATTAAAGGGCCAGGACGAAGAAATAACGTCAAAATACCAAAAGAATTAGATCCCAAAAAAATCACCCTTGTAGAGGCAGAAAAAATGCTCGCCAATAAACCCAAAACGGCGCGCAAAGCCACCAAGACACGACGTGGAGCTCGGGGGAAGAGCAAGGCCGCAAATAAGAAGAAAAAATAACTTCTATAACATTTTTTCGACTTTTCTAAAAATTGTGCTACAATAAAAGTGCAAAAGTAATAAATTGACAGTTGACATTGTCATTGACTTATGATATTATAATAAGAATTTACCAATTTAATAGGGGTGCGGAATGAGGAAAAATTGATGGATCAAAATGCGGAAATCCTAAAAAATGCAATATCTGGTAGTCTAAAAATCATTGAACAAGACCGTGAAAAGGAAATTATTTCGCGACGTTTTGGCTTGAACGGCAATAAAGAAACCCTCGAGCAGATTGGAGAAATGCTATCAATTACGAGGGAACGAGTGAGGCAGCTCGAAAAGGCTATTTTGATTCGTCTTCAAATTTCCGCAGAAGAGAATCAAATACCAGAACTCGCCGCAGCAGAGAAAATATTGATTCGCAATTTGACAGAAATGGGAAGAATCGCCAAGTTGTCTGACCTCGCAGATAAGATTTATGGAAAAACCGCTACCGCATCCGAGAAAACCGGCATCTACTTTATATCCACTTTTGCTAAAGGATTAACGGTAATTGAAGAGAACGAAAAATACTATGCAGCTATTGGAATTGCAGAATATGGCGAAAGCAAAGCCATTCGTGCAAAGGTTGATGAGATAGTCAAAATAATCAAAGAAAACAAATCGCCGATGACCCTTGATGAACTTGACGGCAAACTAAATTATGAACACCCTGATCATATAAGAGCTTTGGCGTCAATTTCTAAGTCATTAGCCACTCTTAATGGAGTTTGGGGGCTCGCTAAGTGGCCAGCGGTAAATCCAAAGAATATTCGTGACAAGATTTTTGTGATTCTCGAGACCAAGAAGGAGCCGATGCATTTTTCTGATATAGCAAAATCCATTAAGGAGTCTAATTTCAAACGAAAAAACGTCACAATTCAAGCTATCCACAATGAGCTGATTAAAGATTCTAGGTTTGTACTAATTGGTCGTGGCATCTATGCGTTGAGTAGTTGGGGATACAAGAAGGGCACCATATCAGAGATTATTAAATCAATTCTTGAAAAATCCGACAGCCCTATGACGAGAGAGGAAATTGTTAAGCAGGTTTTGAGGGTTAGAAAAGTAAAAGAGACTACGATTTTGTTGAATCTACAAAATAAGACTTTGTTTAAGAAAGTGGACAAAAACTCGTATACGCTAGCGTAATTATGTTAAAATAGGGTTATGGAAAACGTCATACATTTTGTTTTAATGCCTATATTTTGGATACCAGTGGTAACGGTTTTGGCTTTTTTGACTTATCGAAATTACAAAAAGTTAAATAAACTAAAGGTCTTGAACGTAGACTCGGTGCTTTTGATGCTGGAAATTCCAAGGGAGAATGATAAGAAAGAATTAGCGGCAGAGCAGCTGTTTGCTTCGTTACACGGAATTTTAAGGGATAAACAAGAGCTCAAAAATTCCGGCGGAGTACAAGAACATCTGTCCTTTGAAATTGTTTCTACGGCTGGGCAAATTAGATTTTATGTTTGGGTACCAAAAGTTTTGCAGAGCTTTGTTGAGGGGCAAATATACTCCCAATACCCTACGGTACAAATATACAAGATGAACGAAGACTACGTAGATGATAGGTCTAAATACCCTGTAAATTATTCTGCGGAGCTGTCGTTGATAGATAACGAGGCCTTACCGATTAAGACTTTTGACAATTTTGAGGTGGATCCTTTGGCTGGAATTACTGGTACCTTGGCAAAATTGAGCCCTGATAATTCCGAGGAGCTTTGGATTCAGATTTTAGCGCGCCCAATCCCTGATGATTGGCATAAAAATACTACGGATAAGTGGGTTCGACGAATTAAATCCGGACGCAAATCTCTCTTTAATGGAACCGGCATCGATTGGACTTGGCTAGTAGAAGTATTGGGGGCATTATTTAGGCCACCAGCTGGTGGAACAAATTCCGAGGTAAAAGTAGAATTATCCGAACGAGACAAAACTCGCATCGCTAAAGCTGAAGAGAAGGCCACTAAGCTTGGGTACGAAGTAAAAATTCGTTTGGCCTATCTTGGACAAAACCAAACCGATGCCAAACTAAATATGCAGGCGCTAGTAGGTACATTTAAACAGTATAATTCGACCAATTTAAATGGCTTTAAGCAGGTTGGTGGTAGCTTTAACCCAGAAGAGCTCAACGCTTATAAGTTGCGACAATTCCAGGGGCGTGGCTTTATTTTGAATATTTCTGAGCTAGCCTCAGTTTACCATTTGCCACATACATCGGTTGAAACGCCGAATATTGTTTGGGCTTCCTCTAAGACCGCTGAGCCGCCAGCAAAACTGCCAGTTTTGACCGGAGTAAATTCGAACGACGAGAATATTTCGGCTTTTGGGCTAACGAATTTCCGTGGTATCAATCATCAGTTTGGGTTGTTACGCCGAGATCGTTCACGTCATGTGTATATTATCGGTCAAACTGGGGCAGGGAAAAGTGGATTATTGGAACTTTTGGCTTTGTCGGATATTTTCTACAATCAGGGGTACTGTATTATTGATCCGCATGGGGATTTTGCAATTGATAATCTGCGATTTATCCCTGAATCCCGCGTACGCGATGTAGTGTACTTTAACCCTGCAGATACGGCTTTCCCAGTGGCGTTTAACCCGCTAGAAATCACAGACCCAACACGCAAGCCGAATGTTTGTTCTGAAGTGATTGGGGTACTAAAACGAATGTTTGGCGATTCTTGGGGTCCAAGGCTTGAACATATTTTGCGCTATACCCTACTAGCCCTCCTGGACCGTCCAGAGACTACCCTGCTCGATATCTCTAGGCTGTTAACCGATAAGGAGTTCCGCAAAGAAACCCTAGATTATTGTAAAGACGTGACGGTTTTGCAGTTCTGGAAGCATGAATTTGGCCAATGGAACGAAAAACAGGTTAACGAATCGATTGCACCAGTGCTAAACAAGGTAGGGGCCTTTACTGCCAACCCGATTATCCGTAACATTATCGGACAGCCCAAATCCTCATTTAATATTCGCAAAATTATGGATGAGGGGAAAATCCTAGTAGTTAATCTCTCTAAAGGTCTAATCGGGGAAGATAATGCTGCGATTTTGGGGGCTTTCTTAGTGACCAAGGTGCAACTTGCGGCTATGTCCCGTTCGGACATCCCTGACGTTAAAGATAGGCGACCGTTCTATCTCTATGTGGACGAGTTCCAAAACTTTGCTACGGATTCTTTCTCAGTGATTCTCTCTGAGGCCCGTAAATATGGCCTGAATTTAACCGTAGCAAACCAATATGTGGCCCAGATGACGGATTCAGTACGCGATGCGGTATTTGGCAACGTGGGTACTACGATTTCGTTCCGAGTTTCGGCAGACGATGCCCCTATCTTGGTGAAGCAATTTGAGCCGACATTTGAAGAATCTGACATTATCCAGCTGAATAATCGCCATTTCGTGATTTCGATGATTATTAATGGAGAAAAAGTGCCAGCATTTTCTGCTACTACCTTATCGATTCCTAGCACACCAAAAGATAACCTGGATGCAATTATTGCCTATTCGCGCGAATATTTTGCTCGTCCTCGCTTAGAGGTGGAAAAAGAAATCCGAGAGACAATTGAGCAGTCCGAAAAATACAAAAAAGATCTTTCCGACTCTGGACGCCAAGAACCAAAATTGGTCATTAGTACTTCTGAAAAACCAGTCTTTAAGCCGGTTCGTTCCGAACAAAAACCGAACTACAAAACCCCTAATACGCCAAAGATAGAATTTAAAAAACAAAACCTAAGTCCGAATGCAGCCGAAGGAAAAGAGAGGCTTGGGCTCAAAGATTTAGCAAAGGTACTAGGCGGAATGGACGAGAATAAAAAAGAGAAGACTGAAACAAGGGAAAAGCAAGAAGCACCAGACAATAAGGCGAAAAGAGGGAAGAGAAGAAACGCAAAAAAAGCAAGAAATGCCAAATCTACCCCTGTAGTTCCCCCTGTTAAGAACGCAAAACCAAAGCCAGCCTCCACCCCTGTTAAACCAGAGGTAGAATATCAGGAAAAGACTCCTGTTGAGATTCAGGCTTCTCATACTCCAATTTCTTTAACGCAACCGATTAAAAGAACTGACGGATTTGCAGAGAAAGATAATTCGAACGACGGCTTCCTAGCGATCAAGCATTAGGGAAATATAAAAACGGCTTTTGATATATGGCAAAAAAGCCGTTTTTTGTGACGATTCGTTGATTCTGGTTTTGCGTAGTTTTAATGTCGCACAATATAGATTTTAAGACATTAGGGTTTTGAATTTAAGACGGTTAAGCTATCGTCTTATTAGGGTAAATAATCCTGGGTGGGCGGGAATTAAGCATAAATAATAAAACCAACTTGCGTTTACGATTCTAATTATTTAAATTACGAATCGGACTTGCTCATTGCTATTTTTATAACGCGAGTCAAATAAAAATATCTTTATAAGCCTACGGCTTTGTTATTTTTGCATTGTCGAGTTGTAAAAATAGCATTCGCAAATCTGGTCTAAATCTCATTAGATTCGTAATTTAAATAATTAGAACCCTCCGACCAGGTTTTTCATCCAAATTTCGAGTTTTTGCCTGGATTTTTTTAAATTTGATATTTCCCCGTTTTTGTTTCCCTTTTTCTTATATTTCCCTGTTGTTTTTGCCGGGGCTGCTATTTTGTTTTTGCTTTCTTTGGTTTTTTCTTGAACAAAAACCGAACAAAAAGAGCAGAGAATTATCTAGAACAAAAACCGAACAATTCCCTATTTCCAGTAGGCTTTACCGTCGATGCGCACATCAATATAAGAGAAGTCGCTAACACCCATACCAGACAGGTACCGAATCATACGATCAGCATCTTCAGCCGAAACGGCCGAACCGCGGTCGATAGTCATCTTAATGAAGCCGGTATACCCGTCGAGGCGTAAATCTACCTCACGTATAGATCCAGAAGGGATAATGGCCTTTGTGGGGGTGTAACCTAAATCGCGAAAATCTTTTTCGGCTCGTGCAATATAGGTATTCATACGCGTAGTAATTTGACTACCAGAAGTGGAGTCCTCGTCGACGATTTCGATAGTGGGATTACTATTCTCCGTGCTCTCTTCCGGCGCGACATCGGCTTCGTGATTAAAGAATAAGGACGATAGCCCTACGAGAATGACAACCAAAACAACAAAACCAAAAACTGTAAAAAATACGCGCAGAACTTTTTTTTGCTTGTCTTTTTTGCGAGCAGCGTTACGTTCGTTTTTGGTTTCTAGCCGTTCCCTTTTTTCACCAATAGTGCGACCGGATTTGATGGTGGAATGGCGATTTTCGCGACGACGAGCCAACTTGGGTGGTTTTGATGTGTCTACAGACGTTTCCATTATTGTTCCCTGGCTACTTCTAATATTATTTCGGCAAGGCGACTAGCTGCATCGGCACGAGTTTCTTGATGTAGGCGGTCGGCCATGTCGGCGCGCTGGCGAGGGCTTTTGATGAGCTGATGAATTTTATCAAGTAATCCTTGTGGGTCTTTAAGCATCTCTGAATCACTAAATACCGCAGCTGCGTCTGTTTTTTCGAGGCGCTCAGCATTTTTGACTTGATGCCCGCCAGGTAAAGGTTCGAACGGAACAAGTAGTGCGGCTTTTTTAAGAGCAGCGAGCTCAGCGATGGTAGTGGCGCCAGCGCGCGACACAACAACGTCAGCAGCGCCTAGTAATTCGTTCATGGTGGTATTGAACTCCCACATGCGGAAATTTGATTCGAGGCTAGCATTATCCCAGTTCTCGTATTTCTTGAGGTCTACCATGTCTTCGTAGTGTTTGCGCCCAGCAACTAAGCCGACCGATGTGAATTTTAGGAGTTCAGGAAGAATTAGCCGGGTCGTATTGTTGAGATTTTCGGAACCTTGGCTACCGCCAGTAATGACAACCAGGGGTTTGTCCGGGTTAAACGAAAAGGCTTTTTTTAGAGAAAGTTGCTTGGTGGGACTAACGGGCTTAAACTCTGGCCCTACCGGTATGCCGGTCCAGACGTAATTTGGGTGCTTAGCCTGCATTTCATCGGATAATGGAGTGCCAAAGGCGACTTTTTGGGCTTTTTTCATCAAGATACGATTCGCAAGACCAGCTACCACATCCGATTCGTGGATAACGTAGGGGATTTTAAATATTTTAGCAATCAGCCCTACCGGTAAACAAACATAGCCACCCTTCAAAAAGATGGCGTCGGGGCGAGATTTTTTGGGAACAAGGCGACAAAAACTGACAATTATGCCACCGATGAAACCAAAAAAGCCTAGCAAATTGCCAAGAATTAGGTCTTTTATGGTGACGTCTAGACGTTCAAAATAGTCACGGAATTTCCAATTGGAGTAACGATGGAATTTGCCAGCCGGAAGACGACGAACGCGAATGTAGGGAGTTTTTTTGTAGGGGGCTTTCTTGTCCTCTCCCCAGGCTACGCCTATTTCGGTAGTAAGCTTAGTAACATTTTTGTAATATTTAAAATCAGTCCAGAACTCAATTTCTGTACGTGGTTTTTTTGATATAATTTCACGAATGACGGTGACGACCGGAGTGATGTGTCCCCCCGACCCCCCGCCGACTACTAATATCTTCATTGTTTACTATTACCTCCCTACTAGTATAACACGAAAGCTGCAAAACAAGTCCTACACCAAAAGCTATAAATATCATACTTGTGCCACCATAAGACAATAATGGTAGCGTAATACCGGTGACTGGAACCAGGCTAGTCATAGCCATAATATTGACAACGACCTGAGCAAGCATCCAAGAAAAAACCCCAATCACCAAAAGACGATCGTGAAGGTCTGGGGTTCCCTCAGCAACTTTAAGCATGCGAACCAGTATAAACCCAAAGACGGCAATAACTAAAAAGAGCCCAACGAAGCCAAATGTTTCGCCCATGATAGCAAAAACGGAATCATTAATAGATTCTGGCAAATAACCTGTAGCTTGGACGGAATTACCCACGCCTACACCAAATAGGCCGCCGACACCAATTGCCAACATGGCGTTTTCTACGTGATAGGTTGAGTCACTGCTTTCGCTGCCGGACAAAGTAGCCAACCAAGCGTCTACACGCTCCATTCTATGGCTAGAGGTGGCGACCGCCCCGACTGCAACGGCGACTACCAGTGCCAACATAATAAGGTATTGTTTGGTCGGAACGCCAGAAATCAATAGAGTACCAAAAATGATTGAAATAAGAGCGACACCTGTACCAAGATCGCCCTGAGCAATAACTACCAAGAAGAGAGAAACCCCACAAACGATTAAGAGTGGTAGCCAAAATTCTCGCCAATCGCCAATGGTTCCCTCTTCTTTTTTACGGGCTAGAAAATCTGCAAGATAAATTACGAGGGCAAGTTTTAATAATTCTGCAGGCTGAAAGCTGACGGCACCAAAGTTGAACCAGCGACACTCACCGAGCTCACATTTTGCCAAACTAGAACCCGCTAGCGATAATATCCAAAGTAATACCGATAGCGCAATGGCAATAATCATGAGGGGTTTGGAAATTTTTCTGATGTATTTATACGGAATCCATTTAAAAGCAGCAAAGAAAGCTATAAGGGATAGCCCCACCGAACGGAGCTGTCCGAGAAAAAAATAATTAGCGTCATAATCAGTGCCATAGGTAGAGTTTAGAACATTGGCACGCATAGGACCGATTGCATAAATAACAATCAGACCTAATGCCATTAGTCCCATAGTGGAAAATAAAATGATTAAATCCGACTTGTGTTTACGCGTTTTCATACGTTGTCCACCCGGGTTTTAAATAAATCATATCGCCCCTCCAGTGGCGGCGATGAAAACGCCCATAATAGCGCAGACGCCAGCTATAATCCAAAAACGCATCACAATTTTGGCTTCGCCCCAACCTTTGGCTTCGAGATGATGATGAAGCGGTGCGGAGATAAAGACTTTTTTGTGGAAAAATTTCTTAGAAAATAGTTGGATAAGACTTGAAGCGGCTTCGATTACGAAAGGTAGGCCAATGATTGGCAAAAGCAGGAATGATTTCGTCATCATGGCAACTACACCCAATCCCGCACCCAGCGCGAATGATCCGGTGTCCCCCATCATAAAACGAGCGGGCGGAACATTGAACCAGATATAGCTAAGTAGCCATCCCACAACAGTATGACAGAAACCAAATAGGAGCATTTTTCCCTGAAAAAGAGCAATTACGCCATACGAGCCGTAGGCCATCATAGCCAAGCCACCAGAGAGACCATCGAGACCATCGGTAATGTTGACCGCGTTTGAAGTAGCGACGACGGCAAAGGCAAAAATCAAGATCATCCCGATGATACCAACCTCGAAGTCGCCAAAAAATGGAATTAAAATCGATGTCCACCCTAGTTTTACTGCAAAGAACCAACCCAAAATTAAGCCAACTACAGAGATAAGAAAGAATTTGACAGGGCCACGCAAACCTGCGGCGCCACGCCCGGAGCCAAAAATATTGATAACGTCGTCAATCACCCCGACCAATGCTCCCCCCAAAAAACCTGCTAGTGGCAACCAAGTTTGGCCGCGGTCAAGATTGAAAGCCCAGGTCACGATAGTGACAGAAACTATACCGATTAATCCTGCCATAGTTGGGAAAACATGCTTGAATTTATGAGCATGGAGCTTAGACATGATTGGAAGAGCTTTGCCGTCGACGGTGGTTTTTTTCTGTTTTTTCCAAAATTTATACTTATAGGCAAAGTGTGTATAAATTGGAGTTAGCATCATTGAGAACAAAAATCCTGCAAGAGCTAGGAGTAAACCGTAAAACATTTCATCATTAATACTCATTTTATCCCTTTGGCTTAATCTTTAGATAATCAATTAAATAATTTGAAAGCGAGTCAAATAATTTCATAGCTTCCCCGCTATCGATATCTTGACCCTCTCCCCACATTTTAACCATTATCACGTATTTTGGCAACTCCCCTTCTGGGCCAATAAAACCGATATAAGAGCCAACCAACTCGCTCATGGTGTTGTCGTAGGAGCCGTCCTTGATAACCTGAGCGGTACCAGACTTGCCACCAATGGCATATCCTAAGCGGTCAATGCCATTGGCTACCTTGTAATTACGGTTGTTTACAAGCATATCACGCATCATGGCGGAAGTTTCGTCTGAAAGGATTTTATCCTCGATAGTATCTGTACGTATTTGCGGCACAAGCTCACCATTCTCCATAGTACCCTTAATAATGCTAGGGGTGCGGTAGGTCCCACCATTGACGACCGCCGAAAAAGCAGTCGCAGTTTGGAGCATGGTGATGCTAAGGTTCTGGCCAAAAGTCATGTTGGCGTAAGTCGAATCACGTCCCCAACCTTCGTTAGGATCTGGGATATAGCCTTCCGCCTCAAGTAGTTCGATGCCGGTAGCCTGACCAAGACGGAATTTATTGTAGTAATAATCGTAAAGTTTTTCACGCCCCTGTTGGTTGATGGAAGTACTGTCGCCACCGAGAAGTTTTAATGCGTAAATAGAGCCACTATTCAACGACCAGTAGAGAGCGGTACGCATGCTAATAATGCCGTTGAGAGAGCTTCTTTTTTCGGCGTTTTCAATCTTCCAGCCATCAACAATTTCGTAACCCTGATTGTAATAAGTAGTGTCTGGACTCATGACACCCTCATTAATCGCTGCGGAAAAAGCAAAGTTTTTACAAATTGAAGCCGGCTCATATGGTATTTCGGTAACGTAATTAGAGTAGGCTGAGGCATCTTTTACGTTGCCATAATCCCCTGGATTATAGTTGGGGAGATTGGCCATCGTTAAAACTTCACCGTTATTTGGATCCATGATAAGGACAGCCGCGTTGGTGGCTCCACTGTTTTCCAAATGGTTGACGGCGATTTCTTCAACGCCTCGCTCTAGGCCACGATCGACGGAAAGAACTATGTCTTTGCCATCTTCGGCGGGAATCTTGACGTTATCGTTGCCGATGGAAAGAGCTACTTTATTGATGTCGGCAGTAGTTTTAAGCAAGCCATCTTCACCAGATAAAAGATGGTCAAGCGACCCCTCGACGCCGTATTGCCCAAGACCATCGGCATTAACAAAACCAAGTAACCCTGAGGCCATTTCGCCTTCAGGATAAACTCGCTGGTTGGTTTTTTGAAGCCAAACAGCTGGAACTTCTTCTGCGGCGATTTTTTCAGCTATACTGCGAGGAATATTTCTAGCCACGACATAGTAGCGCAGACCTTCCTGACTGTAGACAGCATCAAAATCGGCAGTAATATAATCTTTGGCGTGAGTCGTAAGAACATTTTTGACAGACTCTTTGTCGGTGACAGCGGGATCTATAACAACCTGATAAGTAGTTTGATTCAAGACGACGGCAACTGGTTCGTTTTTGTCCATCATATAAATTTGGCCACGTTTGGCAGTGATGGTTTCGAGCAAAGTATGTTGCTTGTCGGCTTTTGCCACCCATGCGCTATGTTCAATGATTTGAATGAAAAAAAGTCGCACTAAGATAATCGCTAGTGCAACAAGTACGATATTTTTTAAGATATTGATGCGGCGATGCGAAAGTTTACCCTCGCTATTACTTGATTTGGTATTTGAATAATTATTCCGTGGCATAGCCGGTTACCGTGGCGTCTTCCATGGCAGCGGCAACAGTGCTATTTTTGGCCGTAGCAACAGAATTTAGACGCGCTTTTTCGACTGCAAGATCGTCTTTTTTGGCATTCATTTCGGTGATTTCGGTTTCAACTGAGGAAAGTTCATAATCAAAACTAGTAGCCTTGGTGCCTTCAGCTACATAAATTAGCCCAAAGACTAGAGTCAACATGCTCACGATGACAATTTGGGAAATTGAGCCAAGACTCTTTTTGGTGTGACGAATGGTATTGCGGTTGCGGGCAAAGCTGTTCCCTCCGAAAGCTTCTCGTCTGGTGACATAGGTAGTTTGGTTGATCATGTTTTTTGTTTTCCTCGCTTGTTGTTTTTATTTTTGTTTTTAAAAAAATTGTAAATGATAATATTCTGTCTTAGTCCGGGGGCTTTTACGATCAGAGCCATAAGTAAACCGTAAAAGCTTGCCCGGGAAGGTCATACACTTCACACTCTCTGTGAAAACTCTATTTTTTGGCGGACCACACTCTGGTCCATGTCGGTTAGTCCCGAAAGCCTGGGCGAGGATCCCCCCACCCAGGTTAAGGGAGACTAACGGAAATTTACCTTAATGGTTTGTTTGCGGGATTTGTTCGCAACTAAAATTTGTTTTGGCATGTTGCCTCCTTTTTAATTTTTAGTTTTTTATTTTTATCAATTCCGCTGAACAGCTCGCAGTTTGGCACTTCTAGCTCGCGGATTGATAGCTAACTCCACATTCTCCGCAATGATTGGTTTTTTGTTGATAAGTCTTAGCTCTGATTCCTCGCCGTGACTTGTCGCCTCCTTAAAATAATCTTTTACCAAACGGTCTTCTAGACTATGGAAGGAGATAATCCCAAGACGACCGTTTTTGTTAAGTAGTTTCGGCAAAAGTGGGAGAGTTCTTGTGATTTCTCCTAATTCGTCATTAACTACGATACGAATCGCTTGAAAGATTTTGGTGGCGGGATGAATTTTTGAGTACTTAGATCTGTGCTTAATTATCTCTGCTAATTCCCTTGTGCTTTTGACCGGGCGATGATGAACGATTTCTCTTGCTAACAGTTTGGCGTGCCCTAACTTTTCTTCACCGTACTTTACAAATATCTCTGCCAATTCCCTTTCGCTAGCGTGATTAATAATTTTGTCAGCTGTTAGACTTTGCCGTCTATCCATTCGCATATCGAGCGGACTATCATATTTAAATGAAAAACCGCGTTCTTCCATATCTAATTGCGGAGAAGAAACTCCAAAATCTGCCAGTATGATATCGAAAGTCTTTCCACACTCTATAAGCTGTAGCGCCGCGCTATAAAAGTCAGTATGCTTAATTTCGATTTTTGAGTCGAATTTGTCCTTCAAATAATTAATAGCAAATTCGTCGCGATCGACTAAGCATGAGTCTTTATAATTCCGCGTCACATCCAAAATTTTTCTAGCATGTCCTCCGTAGCCGGCGGTTAAGTCTAAATAACTTTCCCCGGGATGCGGATCCAAAGTTGCTAGGACTTCTGATAACAATACTGGGTTATGTAGTTTCTCCATATTGTATATTATACATCGTTTGAGACCGCTCAACTAGAAACTTCAGCGGGTTTGTTTCTGTTTGATTTTTGTTTAATTATCACAATATATCTACCACGATTTATCAGCGCGAAGCTAATCATATATCGCAGCCGTTGAGAGACTTATTGTGTTAGACCATATAGAGTTTTATTGGGAGGTGTGTTTTAAGGAAAGAACGCACGATTTTTTTGACGCATCTCGCTAATATTTAATGCGCGCGAAGCTCCTAGATGGCCGATCTCAAACTTTTTTAATGTGCGACTTTTTGTTTAGCGTTTTTATTTATTTAATCGCTGGTTTTAGTTTATTATGTTTTTTTAAAAAATGCAAGTGCTTTTTTGAAGATTTTTTAGGTCTTGGTTTTGCACCATTGTGGAAAACTTCCCTGTTGATTTTCCCGAACAAAGCCAGTTGAAATAAATAGTGTTTGGTGATGTAATAACCGAACAGCTAAACTTTGAGTATGCTGAGATAGCGACATGGAGGCTACTCTTGACTTTTTACCTCTGTTGTGATATAATTAGGGATGCGAGTTGTTTACTCAGTTTTTTTTATAGGAGGGTGCGTAACGATGAGTGAACTTTATGAGAGATTAGAGAAAGAGATGGACAAACTCGGGGATATTATGGCGCGTGGTACTTTGTAGGGAGGTGCAAACATGAGAGAATTAAACTATAAGGTGATTCCTCGCGACGATGAGGAAATATTAAAGATTTCCTCAACAGCGAAGCCTATAGTGATTAAAAATCTACGCTTTGGCTCAAAGCCGGGAGACGTAGAAGCCCTAACGCTATGGACATCGGAGGACTTTGCGGTGGATGGTGCTTTACCGGATAACGATTTAGCCAAAATCTTTGCCGGAAGACATAAACAATGGCGGATCAAAGAAATCCGTATGGATTCGACGGGAGAAGTATTTATCTGGCTCATCGATAACGAATATGGAACTAAGCGTTCCATTTCGGTTGAGCGCAAGAATGATCCTACCTTTGATGTTGAAGTCCATGACGGTCCGTCTGGTGAGCGTATTGAATTGTACGTTATTACCTGTGCACAACAAGAAACCGTGGTACGGGAATGTATTCCTTTGCCTAGCTATCCGAAGATTAGGCCTCAGCGGTGGGGTTTTCGTCGGAAGTTAACGATAGGGACTGATATCCCTCACATTATGTATGTGGTAGAGTGGGAGCCATACTACTAAATCAAACCCCCTGGCAGTCAGCCAGGGGGTCTTTTGTTTTTTAAATCCACGCCTAAAACTTATGCTATAATGGTGGGAGATAAGTGGAGAAAATTATGGAAAATAATACTGAACCGTTTGATGTGTTTTTGTGGGCGAACGAAATTGATGAAGTAAAAAATAACGTTTCGGCAGAGCTGTTTTTGTTTAATAAAAATTACACACCGTACAAGATTAAATATTCAGATAAGTTGACTGGGGCGGTGAAGTCGATGTTCATGCAGGAAGCGGTGCATTATATTATCGAAGAGGCCGACAAAGGCCTTGAGGTGAGAGACTACGAAAGGGCTGACGGCGAGGAAAAAGTAATTTATCGTACTTCCCTTTCTAAGGTTGGGCGAGCTGAGACTTTGATTCATCTAATTGAAAACGAATACAAGGATATTGACTATTTTTCTGAAAATGAATATGACTTTAAAAAAGTCAAAGGTATCATTGCGAAGTTTACTTATCCGGGCGAGGGTGGGATGAAGACTTTTTATATTGCAAAGATTTTGCCGGCTTCAGCGGCCTTAAAGGGTGCGACTTCTTGGGAAATTAATGGCGAGTCATTTGAGCCATTTTCGGCAGAGATTGCGCTCAAGATGCCAGACGATAATCAGGTGGCCATAGTGGATGGGGCGATTATTGTATTTAATCAGGCAAAATTTGAAAATTTATTCCAATATGATTATAAATCACAGGTGATTGCAGAAGCAAAGGCAAAGGAGCTAACCGAAAAATACAAACTATCATTTGCGGAAGGTTTGACGCTTGATTCCCTGCTTGTGGATAAAAAACCAATCTTGAAAAAAGTCCAGGCAATGGAAATTGCAGAGGAAATGCCGCAAGACAAACTACTAGACTATGCAGACGAGATGCAATTAGAACTTATGACCGATGACGACGGCTCTATCATTATTATGGACGACAAAGATTTAACTATGTTTGTAAATTTGCTCAATGAGGATTATTATATATCGCCAGTCAACGGCAAACGATATGAGATTAAGAGCAAAAAGTTGTTAGGTGAGCCAGACGGCGAACCGCCAAGAGGCTAATTATTTGAGTTTTCGGTGCCACTTGATGGAATGTTTTTACAGGTGAGTCTTTTGTGTTTTTTCTGGTGCCCTTTTTTCATGAACGCTGACAACTTTAGATTTCGGCGTACGGCTGATTAATGAAATTATTTTCGCCGAGAGTTTGGAAGGTTTTTTCGAGATCAGACTTAGCTTCAGCGATTGAATCTTTAGGGTCCAGAACGGATTCAATCTTGGCATAATAACCAGGTAGATTGTCGACTTTGTCGAGATAAATAAAAACTCCGTCGCCCATATTGAGGTCTTGGCGGCGGCGTGAGACTTCAGCTAACGGTTTGAAGCCAAGTTGCAAAATTATATTAACGGTATTTTCGTAATCTTTAATGGTGGTTTCTTCAACAATATCAACGCCAGAATCTTCGATATGACGACGCAAAATCAATGAATACTTAGCTGGTTTATCTACGGCCTTCATTTCTGTGCGCATAATCAAGCGTGGAAAATTGGAATTTTTTCGGTAGTCGCGCGGAACATAAATGCGGTCGTGTTGCCAATAGATTGCAGAAAAATCTAAGTCAATAGCGCTGAGCTTATCCTCAAAATCATCGCGGTTTTTTAGTTTACACTTCAGAATAACCTTTTTCATATTTCATATTATAGCATATAGGATATATAAATTATAAGATATCGACAATCCGGGCTTCGACCGAACGGGTGCCATTCCATTCGTTTTCGGTGACTTTAACCAGGATATCACAAATTTCGCCTGGCTCAATTCTGAGCCAGTTTTCTGGGGCAAAAAAAGCAACCAGTTTGAGAATTTTGCGATCTTTACCTCTGACATCTAGGCGAAGGTGATTCTGTTCGGAGCCCATCTTGCGAGATTCGAGGATTTCGATATTTTTGAGGCAAAAAATTGGCTCTTCGTTCCCTGCACCGAATGGCTCAAGAGATTTCAAATCGTCTAGAAGGTCTAGAGAAAAATCAGAAAGATTTTCGACCTCAAGGTCTGCGTGATTTTTTAGATATTTTGCTTGATCTACGAGATGGAGGCTACGATAGTATTCGTTGATTTTTTCACGAAATTCACAGAGGTGGCTTTTTTCAAGCTTAACGCCGGCAGCCCCGGCGTGTCCACCGCCACTGATGATTGAATTCTGAGCATAGGCCAAAGCCTCCGCCAAGCTAAAATCACCAAAACTACGTCCAGAACCCTTAAGAATATCGTCTTTTGTCTCAGTGAGCACAAAAGTTGGACGCTGATATTTTTCAACTAAACGTCCGGCGATGATACCAAGAATGCCTTCATGCCAGGTACCAGTTTCGATGATTACTGAATCATCGGAGACACCACGGCTATCAATCTCCTTGGCCGCGACCAGCTGTTCGGACTTGCGCTTTTGATTGAGCTCTTCAAGTTTACTTCCGATAACGGCAGCTTCGGAGGGAGAAGTGGTTCGGAGTAGACTAAGGGCGATGTCGGCAGTTTCGAGACGGCCGGCAGCATTGAGTCTTGGGCCAATTTGAAACCCTATACTATCAGAAGTGAATTTTTTAATTCTGGCTTTTTGAATCAGCTCCCTTAGCCCGGGACGACGAGTTTTTTCAATCACCTTAAAGCCATAACGACAAAGGATACGGTTTTCGTCTGTCAAAATCATGTTGTCGCAGATGGTACCGATTAGCACGAGATCAAGGAGCCACTTTTCTTGACCGTTTTTGATTAGCTTTTCCCTAACCAAAGCCTCTGCTAATTTGAAAGCCACTCCTACACCAGCAAGATTAAAAAGAGAAGGATGAGGAGTAAAATCTTTTCTTTTTGGGTTGATGGTGGCTAGGGCCTCTGGGGGGTGGTCAGAGGTTTCGTGATGGTCTGTAATGATTGAATCAATCTTAAGGGAGTTGAGCTCGTCTATAATTTCGTGGTTACGAGAACCGCAGTCTACAGTGATCACCAGAGTAATTCCCTGTTTTTTGGCATATTGGATGAGTTTTGGACTCATGCCATAGCCATCAATAAAACGATTTGGCAACATAATGTGGATGTTTTTAGGGTCTACCCCGGCTAGTTTTAGGGCGTCTTCCATAAGAACACTGGCAGTGATACCGTCAACATCGTAGTCTCCATAAATAAGAATCTTTTCTCGGTTTTTGATGGCCTCCTTAATGCGATTAGTGGCCTTCTTCATGTCTGGGAGCACGAATGGATCCGTGAGGCCTTCGTATTTAGGGTCCAAAAAAGAAGGAGTAAGACCACGAGTATTCAAAAGCTGGATAAACAGTTTGTTCATTTTAACCGATAGTTTTACTCGGCTTATTTCCCCTTTGGCTCTTGATTACAATGCTCTGAAGCTCTTTTAAAATCGGAAACTGTTTGTTGGTTTGGTAAATTTTGGTTTTACCCTTTTTTGTAACAATTAGGAATTTGCCATCAGCCATATGATTCAATTCTCTCTGGATGTTGCCAGGATCTTCCTTGATTAATTTAGCCAACCCCCTAACGTGGGTTTTGAAATCTGGATATTTGGCAAAAACTACAATAATTTTGCGGCGCACCCGAGAAGTTACAAATATATCTAGCATATTACCTCGCTTTAACTTTTTCTATTATATACATAGATTGTAAAAAATACAACACCCAGAATACTTCATTGTCTTCATTATGATATAATAGATTATATGTTTTACGAGGTGATACCAGAGGGGAAGGTGGAGCCACTGACCTATGATTTTGATAATTCCCTTTTGCCGGGGCAAATTGTGACGGTGCCGGTTGGGAGGCGGGTGCTGCCGGGCGTAGTTGTTAAAAAAGTTGCGCGACCGAATTTTAAAACAAAATCAATTTTGAAAGTTTTGTGTTCAAAGCCGTTGCCGAGGCATTTGCTAAAGACTGTGGATTTTATCCATGAATATTATCTGGTGCCATCAGGGCAGGCAGTGTCACTTATTTTGCCGAGAGGGGTTGAAAAGAAACGGAGGAAAACCGAACAAATGTTCGGTAATAATAGTAATCGCTCGGAACTTATTCTTTCGGGAACCGGCGTCGCTCCGGCCCGTCGTTACGGGCGGAGCGCGCCTTCATCCTCGGTCGTAACCTCCGGACATTCCCTCAAGAAGAGTTCACGAGCGATTACCTCAAAAGCCGAATTATCGTCCAGTCATATTATCCCCCTCAACCCTGCCCAAAAAAAGGCCCTAGAAGGCCTCCAGGAGGCTCCAGGAGCCACGAAACTACTGTTTGGCGTTACTGGTAGTGGTAAAACTAATATATACCTTAAAATGGCTCTGGACGCGTTTAAACGGCAAAAGTCCAGTATTATCCTAGTGCCAGAAATTGCTCTAACGAGCCAGCTCGTAAGAGTGTTTGAGGAGGTTTTTTGTGGGGATGTTGTATTGATACATTCCAGACAGACGGAGGCGGAACGTCATTTGATTTTTAATTCCCTGCTCGAAACAGACCAACCAAGAGTCGTAATTGGACCGCGTTCGGCATTATTTGCGCCGCTGAATAATGTTGGGCTAATCGTAATTGATGAGGAGCACGAAGGTACCTACTATCAAGAAAATGCGCCGAAATATTCAGCTATTCGCGTGGCGAGTTTTATGACTAAAGAGATGGGGATTCCCCTGGTGCTCGGCTCGGCTACCCCCATAGTAGAAGATTTTTATTTGGCCAAACGACGAGAAGCGTTGGTAGAGTTAACAGAAAAAGCCAAAAAAATAGCAATAAAGCCAAAAATTCACCTAGTGGATTTTAAAAATAGAGATAATTTTCGTAAAAATAGGTATTTTTGTAATCCCCTGTTGAAATCGATTGAATCTAACCTTGAGCAAGGTCGGCAAACTCTTATTTTTCATAATCGTAGGGGGTCGGCTCCACTTACGATTTGTGAAAATTGTGGTGAGGAGATGGTTTGCCCAAATTGTTTTTTACCGCTCAACCTGCATGCTGATAAGTATGAGCTCATTTGTCATACCTGTGGATTCTCTGAAAAAGTACCAATAGGTTGTCCAAGATGCGGAAGTCCAGAGATAATCCATAAGGGGTTCGGCACAAAGTTACTGGAAAGTGAGCTTTGTAAATTGTTCCCTCAAGCCAAGGTGCGAAGATTTGATGCGGACAATAAAAAGGGTGAGGGATTAGAGGCAATTTATGATGCAATCAAGAATGGCGAGGTAGATATCTTAGTGGGAACACAGACTTTAGCAAAGGGTCTAGATTTGCCAAAATTGGCCACGGTAGGAGTAGTGCAAGCGGATGCAGGATTATCTTTGCCAGATTATGCAGCCGAGGAACGCGCTTTTCAGCTTTTAACACAAGTAATAGGGAGGGTTGGTCGGGGACATATCGATAAAGCCGAGGTGTTCGTACAAACTTTTCGCCCCGAGCATCCAGTGTTAGGTTTTGCGATGGATGAAAATTATCTGGGATTTTATGAATACATGATCAAAAAACGAATGAAAGCGAAGTTCCCGCCGTTTGGATTTATTGCCAAGCTGGAGATCACTCTAAAAACTGAGGCGATAGTTCTAAGGAAAATTAGGGAGCTAACCTCTAGATTGTCGGCAGATGGAAGATTGCTGGTCTCCCCACCTATGCCGGCGTTTCATGAGCGAACCTCTAAGGGTTATACTTGGCAGATTATCGTGAGGTCAAAATCTCGCAAAGCCATTCTTGAAGCTTGCCAAGGGCTCGACCAGAATTTTAAAATTACACTCGATCCGCCAAGTTTACTGTGATAATTGACTATTTTTGATTAAGCTTGAGATTGTCTACGATTTCTGTAATCGATTTTATCTCTTCTATTACCTTATTTTTCTCTTTTTGTTCGTTAATCGGAAAGTACGGATCGGGGGGTTCAAAGGAATCGTTTCCGTTGTTTATCCCAATATAAAGTTTGTTGTCGGAGAAAAAGAATGATATGGCGTTATTGTATTTTTGGCCTAATTTTTCTAGGCTCTCTATAAAAACTGGATTTAAGATATAAAAAACCTCAAACCCATCTTCGGCGTAGACTAGGAAGCGCTTGTTAAACTCTGGCGATTCGGTTTCAACCCTAGAGAGACTACGCTTGGTCTTTGGATTAATGTAGGGACGTTCATACCCGTTAAAAGATATGACCATCTTGAATTCGAATTTCTTGGGAAACTCGAAGATTATATATCTTCCCTTAAAAATCGTAACGGTGCGCTTATGAATGTTGCCGTTTTGGTCTTTTTCCTTATATTCATTTAAAATATGCACATCGGCTTGAGCAAAATTAACGTCTTTATATTTACCCTTGGTGAAGTCATTTGATCGATAGATGTCCCCGGTATTGATTAGACCTGTAGATTCGAGAATTGTTTTATCTAGGCCTTGGTCGTGGCTGTATTCTAGATTTTGAAAAACTGCAGCCTGTTGTTTTTCGATAAAATAGGCCTTGAAAGCTTTCTTATAATTAGTCGCTTCTTTGCTGGTGTTTTTATTAGTAAACAGAAAGACAACAGCAAAAATGAGAATGGATTCGGCTAAAACAACAGCAAAGATAAAAAATATCCCAAATGGGTCCATATATCTAGTGACGGATTTGAGGTTAAAAAGTAAGATAATGGCCTCTATGCCAAAGACGATACCATAAACAATAGAGAGGGTTTTGTTGCGTGCTTTTTTGATACCTTCGAGCTTGTTTTTGTATTCTTCGCGAGCGGCCTCTACATCTTTAAATTCCATATTTTGATTTTAGCATAATCAATCTAGACCATACAACGGTTTTGTGTATCTTCGTGGGCGCAGGGTCAATGGACTCTATCGGCATTTACAGGGGTGGTAGGCTGTGGTATAATGGGCTTATGAAAATCATTACAACGCCAGATGCAAGATTGAGAGAGAGATCGGCCAAAGTCTCCAAGATCGATGACGAAGTTTCGAAGATTATTGCTGATATGAGGAAGCTGTCACTAGATTGGGAAAAGGATCATCCTTATGAACTATCAGCGGCGATGGCCGCACCTCAGATAGGGGTAAATAAACGAATCATCATTGTTCGTGATGATATGGAGGATAAGAAAAAGGCAACTTTTACAGCGTTAATTAACCCAGAGGTAATTAAAGCTGAGGGTAAAATAAAAACTGATTATGAGGGGTGCTTATCCGTTCCTGCCATTTATGGCATGGTTCCCCGTGCATCGAAAGTGCGAATCAAAGCGCGCCTAGAGGATGGCACAGAGGTACGAATCAAAGCCACTGATGAGCTGGCACGCACGCTTTTACATGAAATAGACCATCTAGATGGAGTTTTGTTTATAGACCACATTAGGGATATACCTGATGCATTCTATACGATGAACGATAAGGGAGATCTTGTGCCGGTAAAAGATTATGAGAAAGAAATTCGCGACAACAAGAAGCTTTGGGGCGAAGAATAAAAAATTTATACAGATTGGAGGTGCAGCAATGGACAATAGGGATAAAATCATATTTTTTGGGAATGGAATGCTGGCAGATTACGCCCTCGACGTATTGAAGCAAAAGTTTGAGGTTGTTTTTCATGCCAAAACGCGAGACGATTTAGAGGAAGTTTGCCGAATTAAACGTGAAGAACCGAAAATACATGGGGTTCTGGCGTCGTTTGGAGTTTTGATAAAGCCCGAGGTGCTGGAATTATTTGAACCGGAGGGGATTTTAAATATTCATCCTTCCCTGTTGCCAGCCTATCGTGGCGCATCACCAATAGAGAGCGCGATTCTAGATGGAAACTCGGATTTTTCGGTGTCGATAATGAAACTAGTTAAAGAGATGGATGCGGGTCCGATTTACTATCAAACAACTTTGACCGACTTGCCGCTTTGCAAAAATGATATCTATAGGGCCTTGGCAGAAACAGGGGCGGAATGGATAGCAGATAATCTGCCAAATCTGCCAAAACCGGTTTCGCAAGATGATTCAAAGGCGACTTTTTGCGGGAAACTCGTAAAATCTATGGGGACATTGACTCCAGAAACAGATACGGCAGAGCAGATTTTTCGTAAAATTGTGGCTTACCAGGGCTTTCCAAAGCCAAAATATGCGTTTTTTGGCATTTCTTGTATCATCCTAGAGGCACATATATTAAAGCAGGGTGAGACAGCGGTTCTTTCTATTCCCTGTGCCGATGGGGCTCTAGTGGCCATAGACAGATTACAGCCCGAAGGGCGTAAAGCGATGGATGCGAAAGCGTTTATTAATGGGTATGGAAAATAGACTATCTGTCTAGCTTTAAGCTGTCTACAAGATCGGTGATTAATTCTATGTCTTTAATGATTTTTTGTTCTTCTTCTTTTTCGTTGATTGGCTCAGAAGGGTGAGGTGGTTCAAATGTATCATTGCCGTCATTCAGGCCCACATAGAGTCTATTGTTGGAAAAGATAAGTGAAAGAGCATTTTTATATTTTTCACCAAGCTTTTCAATCTTATCCAAAATATCCGGTGTTAAAATATAGAAAGCTTCAAAGCCATCTTCGGCATACACTAAAAAATGCTTATTGAAATTAGGGGACTCGGTTTCGATGAGAGAAAGACCGCGCCCGGTTTTAGGGTTAATATAATAAGAACCGTGACCATAATAAGATACGGTCATTTTATAATCAAATTTTTTCGGAAATTCAAAAACTAGATAACGGCCCTCAAAAGCGGTAACATAATGAACTTCTTCATTGCCGTCTTTGTCGTGCTCTTCTATTCTTTCAATTATTTCGACGTCGGCTTGAATAAAGTTAGTTTTCTTATATTTCGCTCTAACCAGATCATTTGATTTATAGATATTACCCGTATCAATAAGGCCGGATTCTTTTAGGATGGATTTATCTAGCCCTTTATCGTGGTAATATTGAATGTCTGTAAAGAATTTAGCAAGTTGGCGCTGAATAAAATATGCTTTGTAGGCGCGTTTATAGGCTATAAGATGTTCTGTTTTGACCGACGTGTCTTTCCAGGTCACTAGGCATACAATTACGCTGATAAAGAATAATTCAAATGCTAAGACTAGAACAATAGGTACTAGTAAGAGCAGAAAATGCGTTATTGCAATATCAGGGTTCTCCTTAAAGAAAAAGAATAGAAAAATGATAATTTCTAGCGGGAAAACAATAGCACTAGCGACAAAAATAACTTTTCGACGTTTTTTAAAAAGTTCTTTGTCTTGAACATCACATTTTTGACGTGCAGCTTCTACGTCCTCGAATGTCATGCGTTTTATGCTCCGACGAGCTTATTGCGATTAGCGCGAATTTCAGCTTTCATTTCCTCGATGGTGCGGGTGACAATCTCTCTGTAATCAGGGCGATTTTTTTCTAACCATTTTGCGGCCTCAATTGGGTCGGTAATCGCATCAAATTCACTGAGTTGAGCTTCGGTAAGCCCTTTAGAGATCCGCTCACCAATACGGACCTCAAGCTCCTCTTGGACGTAATCCAGGAAGGCCTGTTTTTGTTCCTCTGGCATTGCCGAAAGGCCCATTTCTTGCAAAAAATTTTCGTCAAATTGCATTTTTTGATTCTCCTTATGTTAATTATATCACATAGAATGAAATGGTGGCAATGTTATTAACTTGAGCACGTCTAACAACATTGCTTTAGAAATTATTCAATTGCAAAAATGACAAGAATAATTTTCAGCTCAACGATAATATTGATTTAAGATTTTATTTTGGATAGCTTGATTATATACACGCTCTCAATCAGCCATGTGATAAGTGCTAAAATAAGGGGAACAAGTGGCAAAAAGTATATGACATAATATATAGGCAAGTAATCCACATATGACACGCCCCTGTTGTAAACTGGGATAATATTTAATAAAGCCAAAACGAATAGAGCTGCCCATATTGTAGTTATAAAGAAGTAAATGATGGACATGTTTACTATACACTCCAACTTGCTCGTTTTTATCTTGATAATAGCAATTGTATCAATGATGGCCATAAGCAAAAATGAAAAGATAAACCATTGCGGAGATGATTCTAAAATATATATCATATCGCCCATATGGGATATTATACTATACAAGTACGATACTATAAAGTGCGTTTTTTGGTTTCGCGGGTGAAGAATTTGAGACGATCGTTTATCTGAAGATCAGTTTTGGATTTAGTAGCAAGAGCAAGACCGCCAGTCTCACCAGCAATCAATTCCTTGGTATCAATCTTCTCTTTTTGGACTGAGGTGACTTCTGCTTCGCCAAGATATTTTTTGTCACGCACAATACGGACAAGATAGCCAGGTTTGACATCACCTTTTAATACTTCGCCGCCAGCAATAATACTGGTTTTTTCGGTACGAAAGACTCCAAGGACCTTTAATTCCCCTTTGTCCTCTTCAATAATTTCGGCATCTAACAGATTTTCCATCTCGTGCTTGGCGTCATCTAAAAGTTCATAAATAACTTTGTAGGTACGGATGGGGACGTTGTCGCGAGCGGCCATTTTGGAAATGTTGATTGGCACAGAGACGTTAAAGCCATAAATAATAGTGTTTTCACCGGCAGCCATATAAACATCGTTTTCGTTGATATCGCCAACTCCGGTAGAAACAATGTTTAGGGTGATTTCGCCCTTGGTGTCTATAAGACGAAGGCTATCAACAACAGAGGTGACCGAACCGAGTACGTCGCCCTTAACGATAACATTGAAGGTTTTGGTGTTGTCGGCTACATTCATCATGCGAAGAAGATCTGAGCTCGTAACATTAGCATCGGCAGACTCATTAGCGGCAGCTTGAGCGTTGAGGAGGGCCATCTTGCGGGCAGTTTTTTCATCCTTGACCTCAATAAAGCGATCGCCAAAATTCGGAAGATCTTTAAATCCGGTAACGGTAACTGGGGTAGATGGAGTAGCCTTTCCTTTAGGCTTTCCCTGCCAATCCAGCATGGTACGAACCTTGCCATAGGTGTTGCCAGCAACGATAAATTCACTAGTTTTTAATTCTCCGCCAGTAACAAGGAGATTAACTACTGAACCTTTGCCGATTTCCATGTGGGATTCAATGACGAGGCCCTCCGCTGGTATATCGATATCTGCCTTTAGCTCTTCAAGATCAGCGGTCAAAAGAATCATATCGAGAAGTTTGTCGAGATTCTGATTGAGCTTTGCAGAGATTGGTACCATGACAATATCGCCACCCCATTCTTCTGGCTGAAGACCGTTTTGGCTAAGGTCGGCCATGGTGCGATTGATGTCTGCGCCTTCGCGATCAATCTTGTTAATAGCGACGATGATCTTGGCATTGGCAGATTTGGCAAAGTTGATGGCTTCAATGGTTTGAGGCTTGACGCCGTCATCGGCGGCAACCACGATTACCACTATATCCGTCAGCATGGCGCCATGTTGCCTAATGGCGGCGAAGGCTTCATGCCCAGGAGTGTCAAGAAAAGTAATTAGCCTATCGTTATGTTTGAGCTGGTAGGCAGAGATATGCTGGGTAATACCACCGGCTTCATCATCAACGGTCTTTTTGTGGAGAAGAGTATCGAGAAGAGTAGTCTTACCATGATCAACGTGCCCCATAACAGCTACGACCGGAGGGCGTTCGATGGCCTTATCGGAAAGTTCCCTATGGAAATCAGAAGTCTTAGTGGAAGTATTTTTGCGTACCAGCTTGACGTTCTCAAGGCCTAGCTCATCAATAATGATAGAGGCGGTTTCATAATCCAAACGTTGATTAATAGTTGCGACAATGCCATTTTTGAAGAGAGTACCAATAAGTTCGGTCACAGAAAGCCCGAGAGCTTTGGATAGCTCGTCAACCGTAATAGAACCAGCAATCTGAATGGTCTTCTCTTCCATGACTCCTTCTTTCCTATATTTACTTTATTTTATCACAAAATCGGATTTTATGCTATAATGGGGATATTCCCGGGTAGCTCAATGGTGGAGCAAGAAGCTGTTAACTTCGAGGTTGCTGGTTCGAGTCCAGTCCCGGGAGCCAAAATGGACACATAACCCCCCTTATGTGTCCTTTTTGTTTTTATTTGCGCTGATTAATCATGCTACCCAAAGAGAACTTTGAAAAACCCCAAAGAAACGGCCAGCATAATAAGCCCAGCAACGAGAACCCCCGACATAACGGCGATAATAGTCTTCTTGAAGCCAAGATTAAGAATACTGGCGGCTAGCGTGCCGGTCCAAGCGCCAGTGCCAGGGATAGGGATGGCCACAAAGAGAAAGAGAGCAAAATAAGTACCGTAATTCCCTGTTTTTTTGAGAAGCTTTTCGCCGCCTTTTTCACCTTTTTTAAGGCAAAAATTGCAAAATTGCTTAAGGGGCTTCCATTTTTTCTTGCTTCCCCACTCAAGAAATTTGCGAGCAAAAAAATAGATGAAAGGAATGGGGATCATATTGCCAATAATGGCGACGATAAGTACGAGCCACTCCGGAAGACCGAGGTCCATACCAATGGCAACAGGAATGGCGCCACGAAGTTCCACTAGCGGAATCATCGAAATGACCAAAACGATAAGAATTTTCCAAAACATTTGTATCTATTGTAGCATATGTTTATTTATTTTTTATTTTTCTCTTCTTTCTCTAATTCACGGAAGGCGACTTTGCCAATTTTGGTTTTGGGTAACTTATCACGGAATTCATAGGCCGTTGGAAGAGCATAAATTGGAACGTTGCGTTCTAGCAGCTCGCGGATCTCGCGTTCGATGCGTTTCCCTGGTCTGTATCCAGGCTTTAAAACAATGAAAGCTTTTGGCACTTGACCTTTGTAGTGATGGTCAACACCGATAACCGTGGAAGTGAGCACCCCTTCGTGGGAATTGATGATAGATTCGAGATGGGTAGGGTAAATGTTGTAACCAGAAGAAATAATAATTCGTTTGAGGCGTTGCGCAAAATAGATGAGGCCATCTTCGCCCAAATAACCAATATCCCCAGTATGTAGCCAAATTTTACCATCATCGTGGAGACGGATGGCTTGAGCGGTTTCGGCGTCGTCGCCAAGGTACCCCATCATGACAAGTGGGCCAGAGATACAAATTTCGCCC
Organism: Candidatus Saccharimonadota bacterium; assembly: GCA_017511865.1. GTDB lineage: Bacteria > Patescibacteriota > Saccharimonadia > Saccharimonadales > Saccharimonadaceae > Nanosyncoccus. The sequence goes on along the minus strand of JAFWIQ010000004.1, from coordinate 11,142 downwards.
TCTTCTCCCGCGGGGAGTTTTTTGAAGGTATCGTTTTTGACGATTTTGAAATCCATATCTGGGAGTGGCGTACCAATGATGCCATCCTTAAAGACTTCTTCAGGAGAAAGACAAACGGCGCCTGAGCCTTCAGTGAGACCATAGCCAACACGGATTCTGGCGTTGGAGCCATGGTTTTTGAGAAAATCATTAACTTTGTCGCGTAGGGTTTGGTTGAGGGCGTCGCCACCACAAATAACTGCGGTGACCGATTCAAGATCATTGCTTTTTAGCTTGGTATTGATAAGGGCTTCAAATAAGGTCGGAACACCCACTATGAAATTTGGAGCATTTTTTCTAATAATATCGGCGAATTGCTTATGAGAAAAGGCTGGAATCAAAATGCAGCCCATACCCCTACAGAGTGGAGTATGAATGCATACTCCTAATCCAAAGCAATGAAAGAGAGGTAGGATTGAAAGCACCGTTGCTCCAGGAATAGCTTGACGAATCATAGTCGCATCACAGATGGATTCGGCGTTGATATTAAGGTTTGAAAGCATGACGGCTTTTGGCGCGCCGGTGGTGCCGCCGGAATACATAATGACGGCTAGGTCTTCAGCGCCACGCTCTTCGTGATAGTTTCCTTGGTAAAAATAAGAATTGGCAATAAAATCTTCCCAGAGAACAACACGGCTATCGTTTGATGGAAGTCGGACTTTTTTAATATGTAGGGTGTTGTAGAGTTTTTTCTTGAGAAAGCCTAAGCCATCAGAAGGTCGAACGACGATAATACGTTCGAGCCCGGCGGTGTCACGAAGGCGATAAATCTTATCAAAAACGGCGTCAATTACGAGAACATATTTAGATTCGGCGATTTTAATATAATATTCTAGCTCTTTTTCCGATGATAGGGGGTGGACCATATTACAAACAGCTCCAACCATATTTACGGCGTATACCATAGTAATTCCCTCTGGGGTATTTGGCATACAGATGGTGACGCGATCGCCTTCTTTGACTCCGTAATTTTTGAGAGCGCGGGCGGCTTTCTCGATTTTTTTGACAAAATTTTTGTAGGTTACCTTATGGCCATAATAAACGTAAGCGGTATTATCAGGCCATTTTTCTGCGCTCTGGATGATCATGTCAACCATCGAACAATCTGGATACTCAATATTCGCCGGAATCCCTTCTTCTTCATAAAACTTCAACCAGGGACGCTCCTCGCGATCTTTTTTGCTATATTTCACAATAATCTCCTTATGATAATTGTATCATAAAGGGGCAAAATTAGAAAGAATATTCATTACTTCATCTCTCGATGGCGGCGGCGGAGCTCCGCAACTTTGAGGCGTGCGGCCTGGTGCTGCACTAGGCGTTTGGCTTCTTCGAGCTCAATTCCACTCTCAACATTTTTAATTGCGGCGACGGCGCGTTCGTATGCAGCCCTGGCTTCTTTTTCTGATATTTCGCTGTCAGATTCGGCTTCGTCAGCCAAAATGATTATTTCTTTTCGGGTGATTTCGGCCAAACCGCCACTGATAGCCAAAACGTCCATTTTTAAATCTGAGTCATCTTTATGATAGCGAATCATCATGGTGCCGGGCACCAACAAAGTCACTAATGGCTCGTGGCCAGGAAAAATCCCAATGGTGCCGTTTTTTGTAAACAGTACCGCCTCGTATATTGGTTTGTTGAGTTTTTCCCCGAGCAACGTGACCAATTTTAGCTGCATACTCACATCATCATCTTTTGCCACTATTTTTTGTCACCTTTCTTTGCTTTCTGCTTAAGTGAGCCTGTCATATAGAACCAATCTTCTGGTTTGTCGTCATAGTCACCAGCAAGAATCCCCAAAACATCGTCTACGACATCGCCTATTTTGACATACTCGCCGGGTGTTCCGGTAAAGACTTCTGCGACGAACATGGGCTGCGAGAAATAACGTTGCAAGCGGCGAGCACGGTTTACGGTGAGTTTTTGATCGTCAGACAATTCTTCCATGCCTAAGATTGCTATGATATCTTGTAGGTCTTTATATTCTTGCAAGATTTTCTGCGCTCCTCTGGCTGCGTTGTAATGTTTTTCGCCTATTATCTGAGGGTCCAGAATTGTTGAACTAGACTCTAGGGGATCTACGGCCGGATAGATACCGATTTCGGTGAGGGCGCGAGAAAGAACAATGGTGGAATCAAGATGAGCAAAAGTGGTGGCGGGAGCAGGATCAGTAAGATCATCTGCTGGCACATATACCGCCTGAACAGACGTAATAGACCCTTCTTTGGTACTAGTGATGCGCTCTTGCAGTTCGCCCATTTCTTGCTGCAAGTTTGGTTGGTACCCGACTGCGCTAGGCATTCTTCCGAGCAGAGCAGAAACCTCAGACCCTGCCTGAGTAAAACGGAAAATATTATCAATAAATAATAGGACGTCTTTCCCTTGGTCTCGGAACGATTCAGCTATGGTAAGGCCGGTTAGCGCTACGCGAAGCCTGGCCCCAGGTGGTTCATTCATCTGACCGAACACTAGTGAGGTTTTGCTCAAGACTCCAGAAGCCTTCATTTCATGATACAGGTCGTTTCCTTCCCTCGTGCGTTCACCTACGCCGGCGAATACTGAATTGCCGGAATGAAATTTGGCTATATTGTTGATTAACTCTTGAATTAATACGGTTTTCCCTACTCCGGCTCCACCAAATAGGCCGACTTTGCCACCTTTGGCAATCGGGGCGATTAGGTCAATTACCTTGATGCCGGTTTCTAGGACTTTTGTCTCGTTGGATTGTTCTTCGAGGGTGGGAGCTGGGCGATGAATGGGCATATATTTCGCCCCCTTCAATGCCTCTCCGCCGTCAATCACTTCGCCCGTAACATTGAGCATTCTACCCATAGTAACGTCGCCCACTGGTACGCTAATTGGCTTACCGGTAGCGGTAACGACAGCCCCGCGAGATAGACCATCAGTAGAGCTCAAGGAAATTGCGCGTACTGTAGTTTCGGATAGATGTTGTACTACTTCCATGACAATTTTTTCTTTGCCACGAAATACCTCCAAGGCATCATTGATAAGTGGTAATTTTCCTTTAGAAAATTCGATGTCCACCACGACGCCCACGATTTGTATGATAGTTCCAGTTTCTTGTTTTTTTGGCATAAAAATTCTCCTTCCTATTGCTCTAGGGCATTGACCCCGTTACTAATATCGCTTAACTCGTTGGTAATTGCAGCCTGGCGCTCCTTATTCATCGCCAAGGTCAAATCTTCGCTCAGTTCAGTTGCATTATCTGTAGCATTTTTCATTGCAATCATTCTGGTGGAATGCTCTGATGCGACACTATCAAATATGGTTTGAGCTACCTGAATCTCAATTGCACGCCTAACCAGCACATTAAAAACTTCGGCCCTACTGGGTTCGAACTTATAGGTGTGATTTGCTTCTGCATCAAAATCAACATCAGGAATGCGGCCAGCTGGTAATAGATTCCAGATTTTTACTTCTTGCCTAAGACTTGAGTGATATTCGGTGTAGATGATATCCACCGCATCAACTTCTTTGTTCTGGTATTTAGAGATAACTGTGCTGACAATGGCACTGCGCTCAGTTGCCACGGCCCCGCTAGACATGCCCTCGTAAGTACCAATAACATCTTCTTTTAGGCGAGTGGCGATTCTAATTGCATTGCGTCCAATGGCAATTGTTTGCGTCTTGATGTTTTGCTTGCGGTCAGACTCCAACTCTCGCAAATAGCGTTTGAGCACATTGGCATTATAAACGCCTGCCAAACCAGTATCGCTAGTAATGACAATCAAAAGGCGCGTCTTAATTTTGCGCTCTACAATGAGCGGGTGATGTTCAGCTAAACCCTGACCCATCAGATGGTTTAAGAGATTGCTGATATATTTATGATATGGCTGCATGGACAGGCTACGTTCTGCGGCGCGTCGCATCTTGCTCGCCGAAACGAGCTGCATAGCACTCGTAATTTGTTTGGTGCTATTTACTGAATGGATGTGGCTTTTGAGCTGCGCAACGGATGCCATGTTATTCTTTATATCCCTTCGCCACTTTGGCTGCAGTCTCAATGATTATTTTTCTGGTTTTATCGTCAAGCGCAGCATTAATATTGATGGTTCTGATACCTACTTTATTCTTTGATTCTAAAATGAGTGCGTTTTTGGCGTCGTTAATCTTGTTGACTGGGACTTCGTCGAAGGCATCGCCAGTGAGCGCAACTACGCTTACGATTTGCTGCCAAATACTCATGGGGTGATATTGTGGCTGTTTTAACAATTCCGTTAAGCGACGCCCGCGTTCAATGGTGGCTTTGGTATTTTCGTCTAGGTCCGAACCAAACTGCGTAAATGACGCTAGCTCTCGGAACTGAGCCAGAGAAAGCTTCATGCCTTGGCTGGCAGATTTCATGGCCTTGTATTGGGCTGCGCCGCCGACGCGAGAAACCGATAACCCTACAGAAATAGCTGGTCTAATGCCCTGATGGAACAAATCCGTTTCCAAGAATATCTGCCCATCAGTGATAGAGATTACGTTTGTGGGGATATAGGCAGAAATGTCGCCTGCCTGGGTCTCAATAATAGGCAAAGCAGTCATGGAGCCTCCGCCTAATTCGTCAGAGAGTTTTGCTGCGCGCTCTAATAGTCTAGAATGCAGGTAAAAAACATCTCCAGGATAAGCTTCGCGGCCAGGTGGACGTCTGAGCAGTAATGACATTTGGCGATAAGCATTGGCATGTTTAGAAAGGTCATCATAGACCACTAAGGCGTGTTTGCCGTTGTCTCTGAAATACTCACCCATTGCGGCACCAGCATAAGGAGCTAAATAGAGTAGCGATGCTGGGTCGGAGGGACTGGTAGCAACTATGATGGTTTGGTCCATCGCCCCCTCAGCTTTAAGACGTTCGACCAGTTTGGCAACTTTGCTACTCTTTTGACCAATTGCGACATAAATATTTTTGATGTCAGCCCTTTGCTTGGCTTGGTTAATCATGGTATCTATGGCAATGGCTGTTTTGCCAGTTTGACGGTCTCCGATAATCAATTCCCTTTGCCCTCTACCGATGGGGACCATGGTATCAATGGCCAAAATACCAGTCATCAAAGGTTCGCATACGCTTTGCCTTTCCATAACGCCTGGAGCTTTGCGTTCAACTAGACCGCGCTCGGCCGTTTTGATTGGTCCAAGACCATCAAGTGGTCTCCCCAAAGGATCCACTACGCGCCCCAATAATTCTGGGCCAACTGGTACGGTTAAGGTTTTTCCGGTTAATTGTGCTTTGGCGCCAGCGGAAATCCTACTCTCATCGCCTAATAATACTGCGCCGATTTCATCCTCCATTAAGTTTAGTGCGAAAGATTCAATTGTTTTACCATCAACGGTTTCGATTTTTAGAATTTCGTTGTAGCCCGCCTCACGTAAGCCATAAATCCAAACAATCCCGTCGCCCACACGGGTGACAATTCCTGCTCGGTCTAGCCCTTTTTCATCTTTTAGGCCAGAAATCGCTCTGCGCAATTCTTCGCTTAATTCATCTACAGAAATTCTTGACATTTAAACACTCCTTAATTTTTGTAGTTTGGTTCGTATTGATTCATCCAATCCAGCATCGGCGGTATTGATGATGATGCCACCAATTAGTGATGGATCGACAATTTCAATTAATTCAACATCCTTGGTATTGGTCGTCGCCTTGACTAATCGCTTTACCTGAGTTCGAATTTGTTGACTTAACTTTCTGGCCGAATAAACTCGTGCCGTTGCAACTCCAAAACGTTCGGCGTAGGCCAATTCTAAATCTCTGATATACAAATTAACATTGCGGGATTGTTTGGTTTTAATTAAGTAGGCGGCTAAGATTTTTGCCACACGCTTGATTGGCGTACCGGTACTCAGTAAATCGATTAGCGTCGAGATGACTTTTCTTCTACTTAGCTTGGTGCTGGCGCTCATCGTTCGTACTCCTTTAAGGCGGTTTTTATGAGTTTTTCGTCTTTGGCTTCAATTCTAGTATCGATGATTTTTTCGGTAGCTAGGCTAACTAGTCCAACCATTTCGTCTCTTAAATCTTGGCGCGCTTGTTCGATTTCGCGTTCTAAGCCAGCGCGAGCATCCGCCATAACAGTCTCGGCGCGCGCCGAAGCATCTTTTTCGGCTTGGAGGATAATTTCGGCCGATTCTTGTTTGGCAGATTCTAAAATGTCCGCCGCTTCGTTGCGCGATTTTTCTAGGAGTTCTGCCGATTCTGCTTCCGACTTACTGGCATTAGCCTGGGCTTCTTCGGCCGCTTTGAGAGCATTCTCGATTTTTTTGTCGTGACGATCCAACATGGCGACAATTGGTGGATAGATGAATTTTGACACGATAACAACTAAGATTACGAATGAAATAATCTGCAAAATTAATGCAGTCCAGTCGATTCCCAAAGCATCAAAAACGCCGCTATTTTCTGCTTCTGCGAATTGCACCACCACGTCCCACACAGAAACGCTCCTTAAGCCATTACGTTGCCGATAATAGCCGCTACTAGACCAATAATTGCCAAGGCGTCAGCGAAAGCAATTGCAAGCACCATCATAGTACGGTAATCATTTATTTTTTCTGGGTTTCTGCCGGCCGCATTTAATGCTGCTGCCCCGATTACACCCACGCTGATTGCAGCACTAAACGCAGAAATCGCGTACGTTAAGCCAAACGCAAATAGCTCCATTATTTATCTCCTTTTAAATTAACTATTAAATCTAGTGTATCATACTTTTGCTTAAGCGTTAAGTTTTTGCTTATGTTTATTTTTAGGATTTTCCTCTTTCTCTTCTGAATCTGCGACGGCGATGCCGGAAAATACAACGGTAAGAGAAAAGAAGACATAAGCCTGAATCCCGCCTATGAACATCTCAAAAATATATACGAATGGCAGTAGAGCCGGAGAGGCATAGCCGGTTAGCCAAGACACTATAATTATTAAAATTTCTCCAGCCAAAACGTTTCCAAATAAACGCATTGAGAGAGAAATCAGTCTTGAAAACTCTGAGACCAACTCAAGTAGCCCCTCAAAGAATCCAATTGGGTTTTTGAATGGGTTTCGGAAATATCTTCCAGCATTTCCCTTGAAGCCGTGTTTTATGGTGGCGACAATCTGAATAAGGACAATGGCTGTAATGGCTAAGGCAAAAGTGAGCCCGAGATCAGCTACTGGGCCTCGGAAGAAAGATGTACCGTCGATAGTAACAACTTCGCCCACAAACGGCAGAAGTTCCACATAATATTGCACTCCGATATAGAAGAATAGAGTGATTGCAAAAGGCGCAATAATGCGGCAAATACGTTCATTGGGGATAATTTCTCTACAGGTATTGTACAGGCCAGTAAAACACCAGATGGCAAGACGGACGAAGAAACCTTTCTTTTTTTGGTTATCTTCGCGGACGCTATGTGCTACCCGAATTAACCAGATTAATAAGATGATGTATCCTATAACACCGAGCAACATCGAGTTGGTGATATCAAACCCGAAAATCTCAAAAACTGGCTCCGCCTTGATGCTGATGTGCATTTATTTGCCCTCCAGACGGATTCTCTTAACCTGCCAAATAACCAAGACTATAGATAAGATTATTCCTAACCCAGTGCCGATAATCATCCCCCACGGTTTGATTCCTGCATTTAGGTCGATTGCTAAGCCGATGCAAAACAATATGGTTATTGGAATAAAAATTCGAAGTATCGTCGACAAAATAGTACCAAGCATAATCTTGGCTACCCCTTTTGATGTTCCAGGAGTTTTTTTATTTTGCTTATTGTTATTGCCCATCGCTGGTATTTTAGCAATTTTTGCAAGATTAAGCAAGAAATATTCGTGGGCAGAGCTAAGCAACAAAAATAGCCCCTCTTAGGTGGGCTATTTTTGTTGTTATATGGGTTATTTCTTGGCAATGGAAAGAGAGATTTTACGACCTTCCTTATCGATATCTAAGACTTTAAAGTCTTTACGTTCGTTAAGGGTGAAAATCTTTTCCGGATCCACATCGGAACCTTCGCCAAGTTCTGAAACATGGACTAAAGCTTCAACGGCTGGAGAAATTTGAACGAATGCCCCAAATGGAGTAATGCGCGTGATGGTTCCTTCAACTTTGGAGCCTTTTTTGAGGTTTTCGACCTCAGAAATCCAGGGATCTTCAACGAGTTGCTTCATGGAGAGAGACAGGCGTTCCTTATCGATAGCGATAATTTTGGCTTCGATGGTGTCGCCCACCTTAACATAATCAGATGGATTATTTACTCTTTCCCAAGAAATCTCAGAAATATGTACCAGACCTTCTATGCCGTCAACATTTACAAAAACACCAAAGTCAACAACGCCGGTTACAACGCCCTTGACGGTGTCGCCAACCTTGAGCTCAGCAAAGCGCTCAGCTAGGCCGTCCTTGATGGCTTCTTTTTCGGAGAAAATAAGCTTGTTTTCCTTTTTGTTGGCATCGAGAATGCGAGCTTTGATTGGTTTGCCCACGAGCGAGTTGAGCCTTTGAAGAATCTCATCCTTATCGGCAGAGCCTACCCTAGGATAATGCTCAGCGGAAAGCTGTGATACTGGCATAAAACCACGAATTCCTTCGTACTCAACGAGTAAGCCTCCACGGTTGGCGTCAAATGGGGTAACCTCAACGGTTTCGTTCCCTTCGAGCTTGGCGGTAATTTCGTCCCAGCCCTTGTCTTTGACAGCTTTGCGAAGCGATAACAAGACATATCCGTCGTTCATTTCTGCTTCGACTACGGAAGCCGTAACTTCGTCGCCGACGTTTAGATTGCGGGCAAATGAAGCTTCCCTGCGTGGAATAAGCCCTACGCCCTGAGACCCTAGATCGATAAGAATCTCATGTTTCTTGACAGACAAGACCGTACCTTTGACGGTGTCGCCTGCGATAGCTTTTTTGAATGATGCATCACTAGAAGCTAGGAGCTCATCCATTGTAATTTTTTTGGCAGTTGCCATAATTAATATTGATTCCTTTCTTTAGGCTCACTCATGGAGTGCATCCGAAATGCCTTGGTACCCCGTGAGTGAACCCAAAATTCTTTTTATTATATCAAATCTATATGATATAATCAAGGTATGTATTTAGCGGTTGATATTGGAGGTACAAAAACTTTAATCGCACTGTTTTCTAGACGAGGGCGGGTGTTGAGACGGATAAAGTTCAAGACGTCGCGTAATGAGAAGATTTTCTTGAATGATCTGGTAGAAAATCTAAAAAGATTTAAGAAATATCGGGTAAAATCGGTTATTGTAGCGATTCCGGGTACTGTACAAAAAAATTATTCAGTTAATTTTGGAAATCGGAATTGGGATAATATAGATATTTTTACACCTATAAAGAAATTGTTCGACCGACCAATCTACTTTGAAAATGACGCTAGTTTGGCTACACTATATGAATCCTACAAGTTGCCTGGTAAAACAGTGTTTTTGACGTTTTCGACTGGCATTGGTGGTGGGGTAGCCGAAAAAAACAAAATCCTACCAGAATCCGCAAAGTTTGAACCAGGCCATAAAATGTACTGGTATGACGGAAAAATCATGGAATGGGAAGACATTGCGGCTGCAAGCGCAATTGAGAATTTTTATCACGTAGATTATGCTACAAACCTCAGAGGCAAAGAAATATTGGAGGATGTCGCAAAAAGAGTTTATCTGGGGTTGCCAGATATCGTGAAGCAATACCATCCCGATAATATCGTGCTAGGGGGGCCACTGGGCAAGATATTTAAGCTTTATGCCAAATATCTACCTGGTGATTTAGGAGTAGAATATCGGCGACCAAAAAGACCGAATGAATCGGTGATTTATGGGTGCTATCTATACGCAAGACAAAAAGAACGCGAGTAATTCCCTGTTTTATGGATAAGATTTTTTTAAATAAAATACGGGTGGACTTCCCTGAATTTAGATTTGTCGTTGGGAAAAAGTTTGCTTTTCGTCCACCTAGGACGATCGTGGTTGATCCAGAAGAACAAAATGCAGAGCTTTTGCTAATGCATGAGCTTGGCCATGCACTCTTGGGGCACAGAGAGTTTAAGACTGATGTGAGGAGGATAAAAATGGAGTCGGAGGCCTGGGAGAAAGCGCGCGAATTATGCGATAAATATGGGGTAAAATATGACGAAGAAGTAGCTCAGACGGAATTAGACACATATAGAGATTGGCTGCACAAAAAATCGCGTTGCCCAGAGTGTGGACTAACACGATTCCAAACGAAAAATGGGGATTATCATTGCCCCAGATGCGAAATGATATAAAAAGCCAAAAAAACACTTAAGCGTGCCCTTAAGACACGCTTAAATGTTTCTCTGGTTTCTTAAGCCTTTTTGGCAGGGCCACGACGAGAGATTCGTCCACCTTTGGCCCCGGCGATGCGGGCTAACGCAGGGTTAGCAGCAAAGCCACCAGTGTGACCATTCTGGCCACCTTTTTTACCAATACGAGCATAGAATTCTTTACCGTATTTGGCTTTGTTAGTGGCGGCAGCTTTCATGCCACCAGCTTTAGTTCCAGCCATCTAGAACTCCTATCTGCCCACCGAATTAAAAACTAATTACCACCCTTTACGAGTGTATGAGTTGATTATATCATAGTGCTTAAAGTTTGTCAATATGCTTTTTCTTAAAAATGTGTCTTAATTTTTTTACTTTTCCCGAACACTTTTTTGTGAGGTTTTGCACAAAATGTGGAAAAAAGGTATTGACAATATTCACTATGTGATATAAACTGAGATTAGTTTTGAGTAGACCAAACTGCGAGGCTACTTGAACTTATGTATGACCTAAAAGACCATCTCTGTAGAGGTGGTCTTTCTTTGTTGCTGTAAGAAAATGATAATCAAAAAATCGCACTTCGTGCGATAATGTTCTCTGGTGGGGATATGTGGACTTGAACCACAGACCTCGTCATTATCAGTGACGCGCTCTAACCAGCTGAGCTATATCCCCTGGTGGAGTAACTGGGACTCAAACCCAGGACCTCTGCCTTGCAAAGGCAGCGCTCTAATCAGCTGAGCTATTACCCCTCGTTTTTGTATTTTAGCGAAAAATCTACAAAAAGTCAACCGTGGTAAGGTTATAGTGTATAATTGTAACTATGGAATATGAATTTAG
>JAFWIQ010000003.1 GCA_017511865.1 Candidatus Saccharimonadota bacterium | reverse complement strand
CTCAAGGTCTGCCATGTTTACATTCATTACTTGATAGCCATAATCCGGTATTACTCGCACGGTTATTGTTGCTCCAGCCGGCACTACCAACGAGCCATCATCGTATTCTTCATTGCCAGAGTCAAATTCAAGATACGGAATTCCACAATCTTCTTCATAAAGACTACAAGATTCGGCATTTTCCTCATCGCCCTCAGGGTACCATTCGCAAATTGCATTTTCTTCTCTTGCACTACAATGGTAAAATATATCATTTACCGTATAAGCTACTTCCAATAATTCTAGCGACGAATTACCAATATAGTCGCGTCCGGGGATTGGATTACCCTCCTCATCATATCTGATTTCGCAAACATCCGTGCCGGCTTCCTCATCCCAATGGCAATCCTTCTCGTATTGTTGCTCTGGGTCTGCCGTCCATAAGAAGTTGCCGATCCAAGTATGCTCACCTCTGCCAATTTTAACTGTAACGTCGTAAAAATTATTATTGGCTTTTGGCACCTCAATCCCAAAAGTCACTACTTGTCCGCCGTAATGTTCAAGGTAGGACAATTGGTCATCGTAGTCCACTGGTATGTTGTAATTTTCACCGTTAATGACGATAGCATCTACGTATCTCATGTGCCACAAGGCCGCAAATCCGAGCACTACCGTATCGCTTTCGGGGTCATCATTGTATCTTACATTAATCTCGCTGTAATCCTCACCTTCTACCTGATCTTCCGGCATTGGCTGCTGGAACCAACCATCGTTGATAGAGTAAGAGCCTTCATGATAAGTATCCGTATAATTTACGATTCTCTCTTCGATTATGTTATGGTCCTCATCGTATATACTATCATCAAAAGAACCTTCACCGCCACGTATTCTTATGGTGGCCTCGGTGTCACCTTCTGGCTCTGGCCCAGGACCAGGCTCACCACCGTTGTCCTCAGAATATGGATTCAATGAAAGATGCCCTATTTGTACCCCATCGGGCAATTCGTAGTTTATTGTATAGGTAAACTTTCTGTGCGTTCCCTCCCAATCTTCAGACTGGCCAGCTTGTTGGATTTCGTATGGCCCAGAACCACCACCTGCCCTAATGCTAGTTGTTTGTCGCTCTTGTTCATTCGGAACATGTAGCTCGGCCGTTATATAATAGCGATTGTCGCTACTCAAATACGTATCGTTCGAGTCCCAATCAACCCCATCAACCGTTAGTGCAACGAGCCAATCAGCATTAGAATCCACGCTGATACTAAGCTCGTATTCTCCTTCACCATGCTGCTCAGCGTGAGCCAACAAAATCGGCTCTAGATTTGCGCCAACCAGGACAGCTGCTGCTCCAAAGATGGCCATTTTTCCAATTAAAGTTCGAGAAAATTTTCTCACTTTTGTTAGTTTAGTTTTCATAGTATCTTCCTTCAATATAGCATCATTATACCATAACCATTAATAAAAAAACATAAAAATTAAGAAAAATTTTACAGAGGTAGCACCAATAAAACCCTTGTGTTTTTTATTAAAGTATGATATAATAAGAATATATGGCTAACCGAAACAAACACCTAAACCCTAATCAAATTTATGAACCCAAACGTTGTTGGGTTGGCGACACTCACAAAATTATTTATGATACTATCGAAGAAGCCGAACTCGCCGCCAAAGTTGCCGCCTACGATCACGACATTAAGTCGCCACTAAAGCCCTACAAATGCCCCTACGCCGAGCATTATCACCTTAGTTCTACCTAGCCCTTCCAGTATTTGGAGCCTTAGGAACCAAGAGATTGTTGTCAAAATCAATATCACCAGACTTATTGTCAAAACCAGCTATCTTATCCAAACGTACTTCCACCATTTCACCACGCACATCATCACCTAGGGGCACTAACTTTACTACATTATCCATTGTCGCATTTAATCCAGAAATTACTACCGTATTTTCATTAGTAATCCCAAGTATTGCATCATTTAGTATCACTAAAGTCTGCAGGCCAGTTGTGTCAAAATGTATTACCGCCTCGGATTTGTCAAAATCTATTTTTTCCACCGTCAATACCGGCAATTCTCTTGGCGTCGTCGATTCTTCTACGCGCGGCAACGAATCATACCTTTCCATAATATAGTCCGTTAGCAAATTCAATTCATCAAAATTTGTCACCACTTTGCCACCAGTCGCCTCGGCCAAGTCACCATAATAATCGCCATATTCAGATTCGGTAATAATATAAAAATTCACCGGATCAATTGCCTTACTAAGCGTTACTACTTCATCAAAACTCATTCCATCTCGGTCTGGTGACAAAAAATTCGCATCCGTCAAAACCACTAGAGATTTGGTGGCACCACGTTTCCATTTCAAAGATTTCATAACATGAAAAGATGCCGACAACAACGATTCTGGCGTGTCTCCACCACCATCGATATCAATTGTATCAAGCTCCGACTGAAAAACTTCCAAAGTACAAGTTTCAAAATTACAATGTTCTACTGGTTCATATGGGTCATCTAAGTCTCGGTAATCATAAAGCGCCACTCTCCCACCAGAATCCAAAGTTTCCTTTGCCAGCCTCAAAGCCTCAGCCTTATATTGCTCAATCATTCCCCACATTGACCCAGTAGAGTCAATCAAAATCGCCGTATCGTGTGGCGAAGAAATATGATTTTCTAGTCCAAAAGCTTTGCAGACCTTATCAAAAATCACTCTCGACGCATCTTCATACAAATTATCTGCCACGTAGGCAACATGGTTTGCGATATTGAAGTGCGAGCTACACATTACATCTCCACCATTACACCAAGTCCCCACTTTGCCTTCATATGCTGTCGGCTCATATGGCACATACGCCCCCAGAATTCCCTTGTATGCCTGACAATCCGGTACATACATTCTATAGTCCGACAAATTTTCGCCTCTACAAGCTGCCGGCATTACCCCCTCACCTTCGGGAAGATATAATTTTGGATCACCAAATGTTGCCGCATAAATTATCTTGTCTGCATCTAGGCTCCCAAGCGCCTTGGAAGTTGTCATTGCTCCTTGCGAGTAGCCACCCAGTACGTATTTTGTGTTTGGACAGCTAGCATCATTAACCAAGGTAATTAAATTCTTCACTCCTTTATTTACGCTTGCGCCAAATTCATAGGCATCTCCCGCCCCAAAATAAGCCCCTGCCAGGATTTCGAACTTATCAATCCCTACTGCCGGGTAGTCAAGGTCGATAAACTCGTATTTTAATTCCGTAGTTTGCAGTTTGGTTTCAATTGTGGATTTAAACGTCAGATAATCATCAGTATTCCATCTTTCTCCACCAGAGCCTCTGGCAAACACGACCCTAAGGTCCGGGCAGCTTTCAGCTTGTACTACTTGACGCATCGCTACACTGGATATTATTATCCCCACTATTGCCACCAAATAGCGAATTTTAATTTTTTGCTTTTGCCCACCCTGATTTCTTGTCAGGATTTTACCTCGCATTTTACTCCTTATTTTAGTATGGCGAGATTATAAGCACGAGACAACAAAAACTTCAACCTACCAAACGACAAAAACAAAACACAAAAATTTCTACCCCTGAAAAAAATATCATTCCGCTTCTGCCTAATTTAGCCAAAAGCAGTTTTGCTAATCAAAGAATCTAACCGCAGGTGCAGAAAGACTGTCGTCATCCTTAATATTTGGTTTTTTGTTAACTAGCTTAATAGCTGAGACTTCGGAAATCAACAGCTCCAAGTCTAAAATTTCGAAGCCCCTATTCATCTTTTTGGCTATATCTTTTACTGCCTTTTTGATGGCTCCACTATTTATGTAATCCGTCCGATTGGCTACATTATCAAAAATGTAATCAACCCTAGGGTCCTTAGTAGTAATTTCCCACTTAGCAATATTACCATCGATATTGACATCTATAGCGATGGCCTCTTGGCTGTCTAAATTTGCCTTTTTCAGTTCACGCATTAAATATGTATAAAAAACATACATATGGACATGGGTATAGTTTGCATATTTTGACGATGAATAATAAATCTTCATAACAATAATTATAGCAAAATTAACCATGATTAACTATTTGTTTAAATGATCCATCGGACTGCCCATTCTTTTTTAAGGCCCCCCATTGAGAAAAACCAAAATTACGTTTATAATAAACATTATTATGGATAAGCAACGTGAATGGGATGAATATTTTATGAATATCGCTGAAGCAGTCGCGGCAAAATCTAAAGATCCCTCAAGCAAAATGGGCTGCGTAATCGTAGACAAAAACAAACGAGTAGTCTCGCTTGGTTACAACGGAATGGTGCAAGGTTCCGATGAGTCAAAAATGACGCTTTCTGAACGCCCAATGAAATACTATTTTGCGATTCATTCCGAGATGAACGCCATTTTATTTGCGCACCAAGATTTAACAGGTTGTACGATTTATAATCGCGTCGCAACTTGTGAAAATTGTTTAAAATATTGTCTCCAGGCCGGGATCAAACGCTTTGTTTATCGAGAACTTCGCGTCCACTCTTATTCTGCCGACCCCAAAAAATCTATGACCAACATAGAAACTGATGAAGCCGTGGTTCGTTTGCTCGCTTCCATGCCAAATGTTGAGACACTTAATCTTACAAACGGCAAAACCTATATCGAAGACATTTTAAGTTCGTACGACAAAAGTTCTGAAGAGTATAAAAAAATGGCTCAGTGGGTTGAAAAAACTACCATTGTATAGGTTCTAAATTATTCTGCTTCAAAAAATCATTGCACTTAGAAAAAGGTTTGCTACCAAAAAATCCTGCATACGCAGACAAGGGTGATGGATGCGCAGATTCCAAGACTAAATGTTTCGAAGAGTCAATCAGCGGCTTTTTGTTTCGCGCATCTCTTCCCCACAAAATAAATACTAAATGCGGACGCGTCTCATTCAAATACTTTATTACTTCGGTTGTAAAAATTTCCCAGCCTTTCCCCGAATGTGATTTTGGCTTATGTGCCTCGACCGTCAAAACCGTATTTAAAAGCAAAACCCCCTGCTTTTGCCAACTTGCCAAACTACCACGCGGGTTAGTATGATGTCCAATATCAGAATCAATCTCTTTGTATATATTTATGAGTGATGGCGGAATCGGCTGCGAATTTGGCACCGAGAATGCCAACCCTTCTGCCGCCCCCGGCGTATGATACGGGTCTTGCCCCAAGATTACCACTTTTACTTCATTTAAATCTGTTGCAAACGCCCGAAAAACCAATTCCTTACGCGGAAAAATCGTTTTATGCTCATATTCGCTATGTAAAAATTTCGACAGTTCCCTAAAATACGGCTTCTCAAATTCCGCCTTCAAAAACGGCTTCCAATTTTCATGCATGTTATAATTATAGCATGGCGAAACTATACTTTAGATATGGCGCAATGGGATGTGGTAAAACTATGCAACTCCTCCAAGTCGCCTTTAATTATGAAGAACGTGGACATAAAGTCTGCGTAATTAAACCAAAAACCGATACAAAAAACGGCACAAAACTCTTGACTCGCATTGGCCCTGAACGCGAAACAAGTTTTTGTTTTGATCGAGAAACTGATTTATATAAAGAAATTTTAAAAAATTATGACGACGTTCAGTGCGTATTGGTTGACGAGGCGCAGTTCCTGACTCCAGAGCAAGTAGACCAATTAATGATAATCACGATTAAGCTTAATATTCCGGTGATGGCCTACGGACTTCGGCTAAACTTCCGCCAAAAAGATGGTGGCTTTGAGGGCGCAACCCGCCTTCTTCAAATTGCTCATGATATTGAAGAAATCAAAACAATTTGCGAATGTGGCCATAAGGCGACCTTAAATTGTCGATTCTCAAATGACAAATTAGTTACTGACGGTCCGGACATTTTAATTGATAATGGGAAAAGCAAAATTGAGTATCGTGCGCTTTGCCCGGCCTGTTATGAAAAATATTTGGAGAAAAAGTAATGTATATCGTAATAGAAGGTCAAGATGGCACTGGGAAAGACACCCAGGCAAATTTACTTAAAGAATACTTCGAAAAACAAGGCAAGAAGGTCGTAGCTTATTCCGAATCTGGCACTGCTAGCCAGAATGAATTTATTTCTGCTATTGCTAAACTAAACTACGGCTCGGACCAAAACATAGACCATCGCACCAGAACGATGCTGTATCTAGTTAACCGCTACGAACAATGGCGAACCCTTGCCGAACCAGCTTTAAAAAACGGCGATATTGTAATTACGACTCGTAACTGGTTTTCAACACTGATTTATGAAGGATATGGTGGCGGCG
>JAFWIQ010000018.1 GCA_017511865.1 Candidatus Saccharimonadota bacterium | reverse complement strand
TCGGCCAATTTTACCATTTCTTTTTCGCCAAGGCCACGTGTGGTAATTGCGGGGGTTCCTAGTCGAACGCCATTTGGCTTAAACGCACCACCTGTATCGCCTGGGAGAGCATTGGCGTTTAAAGTTAAACCAATCAAGTCTAATGCTTTTTCGTACATTTTTCCGTTAATCCCGAAACTTTTCATCATATCAATTAAAATAAGATGGTTTTCGGTGCCATCGGCTTGCAAGACAAATCCACGTTTTTTTAGCTCTTCAGCGAGTTTCTTGGCATTTTTGACGATGTTTTTGGCGTAAGTTTTAAAACTAGGCTTCAATGCTTCGCCAAATGCGACTGCTTTAGCAGCAATTACGTGTTCTAGTGGACCGCCTTGGGTGCCAGGAAAGACTGCTTTGTCGATAATGGTAGGGATGTTTTCCAGAGTCTTTTTCTCTATCTTTTTGATTGGGCTTCCTACAACGCCTTTTGTAAGGATAAGCCCGCCACGTGGCCCACGCAAAGTCTTGTGTGTAGTGGTCGTCATGACATTAAAGCCAAAATCAAGCGGATTTGGGTGGATTTTGGTGGCGATTAGGCCGGCAACATGAGCCATATCGGCCATTAGTAATATTTCGTGCTTCCATTTTTTCTCCGCTTTTTCGCGAATTTTGGCAACTTTTTCAAAATCTGGTACTCTAGGGAAAGCAGAATAGCCTATGAGAATGAGTTTGATGTCATTTTCTAGTGCTAAGGTCTCTATTTCGTCGTAATCAAGATCGCCGGTTTTGGTAGTGCCATAAGGGATGAATTTGTAGATTTTAGCGCTACGAGTGACTGGGGAACCATGTGTTAAATGCCCGCCGTGGCCTAAATTCATGGCAAGAACCTTATCGCCAGGTTCGAGCCAGGCGTAATAAACAGCTTCGTTGGCGTTGGCGCCAGAATGGGGTTGTACATTGGCATGATCGGCATTAAATAATTTGCAGGCACGCTCAATGGCAAGACGCTCAATACGGTCGACATTAATTTGGCCGCCGTAATAGCGGTAATTTGGCAGGATTTTTTCGGCTATTTCGTCTTCGCTCCAATCAGTGATACCTTTGAAACTTGGGTAGCCTTCGGAATATTTGTTGGTGAGAACTGAGCCCATGGCTTCTAAAACAGCACTTGAAACGTAATTTTCGCTTGGAATTAGCTCTAATCCTTCGCTTTGGCGGGTTATTTCTTTATTGATTAAATCAAATACTAGCTCTTTCATATTTCTCCTTATTCATTTTTTAGTATATTTGACGATGGAATAGTCTAAACCATTTTCGGAGCCTTTCTTGATTAGGGTTTTAGTATAATTCGTTTTATCAAATTCAGGAAAAAAGACGGTGGCTTCATTGTCGGTACCGTCTACTTCGGTCAGATAGAGATTGGTGGTGTATGGCAAAAATTGTTTATAGATTGAGCCGCCACCGATAATAAAGATTTCTTCATCGGTACCTTGATTTTCTTTGATAAAATCATCAAGATTATTGATTATTCTATCTGGTCCAGAGAGATTTTCTAGAGAAACAACTATGTTTTCGCGGTTTTTGAGTTTGCCGGGGAGACTAAACCAGGTGTTTTGCCCCATAATAATCTTGTGATCCAATGTGGTTTCGCGGAAAAATTTCATGTCGTCTTTGATTTTAAAGATTAAGCCACCTTTCTTACCGATTTCGTTGTTTTTGCCGATTGCTGAGATAATACTAAACATTTTACTCCGTAACTGGCATCTTGATGGTGCCGAGATTTTCATAGTTTTCTAATCTGATGTCTTTAAGCTCACGAGAATTATCAAAATCGTAGAAGTTCTTGATGTTTGGGTTAAGCCAGAGAGTTGGGGCTTTGGGAAGATTATGCTCTTTAATGGCTTTTTCGTAACGGTTGATTTGCTCGCGGATGCCGTCGATTTGATTTTCATAGATATGAGCGTCGTTGGTGATAAAGGTAAACTGTCCAGGTTTGGCACCAATAGACTGAGCGATTAAATAACAGAGAGTAGCGTATTGCACGACGTTAAACGGTAAGCCTAGCGGGACGTCGGAAGAACGAGATGTAACTAGTAAATTTAGTTTGCCATCTATGAGATTCCACTGGGAATTCCAGACGCAGGATGGCAAAGCGGCGGTTTCTAGCCACTCATTTTGCCATAAAGATAACACCATACGGCGATTGCCGGGGTTTTCTTTTAGGGTTTCAATTAGGTTGTCGATTAGATGATATTTGTTTACTATCCAGCCATAAGCGGTGCCGATAGTATGAGAAAAGTCTTCTTTTAGCTCGTTAGGATGTTTTTTGGCATATATTTCATTAATGTTTCGGCCTTGATAGGTGCCATTTTCGGAAATTTCCCATTCGTCCCAAATTTTGATTCCGCGGTCTTTAAGCCAACGTACATCGTTAGATGCAACTTGGTAGATCCAGAGTATTTCAAGCACGGCGGTTTTAAAAGCGACTTTTTTGCTAACTAAAATCGGAAATTCTGAGCCTAGATCGAATTGGAGAATTTGATGAGGCAGACGAATGGTTCTGGCGGAAGATTTAGCTTGGGCGGTGTGGTCGGGAATCACAGATACCGCCGATGCTTTGCGCGAGTCAGTTTTTTTGTAGTTTGTAATATGTTCGCCATTCTCAAGAATACGTCGGCATAAGTCGATGTATTGCTCGTCAAATTTGCTCATTAAAACCTCCTTTGATTTCATTATAGCATGAAAAAGCTCCGCTCCCTAAACAAAGTTTAGGTCACGGAGCCGCTCAAGGGGGATTGTTAATGAGGATATTCTTTAGCTCTCCAGTCATACCATTTTCCGTTGACTTCAAGAGTCATCATGACGATTAGTGCTGTGAAATATCCAGTTCGATCATACAAGATGTTTTGTTTCAATTTGAAGTAACTGATTGTCCACATTTCGCTGGCACGACATTTTCTGTCGACGATACTGTCGCAAATTGCCATAGCTTTTTTGTCTAAGACAGAGGCAAATTCGTAATCAATACTCATTTCAGCGGGTACGCCGACTTTGTCTTCGTAAAGAGTCCTTAATATTGCGATGGTTTTATCAGCGACATGGATCAATCTTCCGGCGTCAGAAGCTTTATCCTGCATTTCACGCAATAATTTGTAAACCTTTGCTTCTGTCGTTTTGTCCTTGTTGTAAAGGCCCAGATTTTTCCAATAGACTCGTTCGGCACGTCCTTCGGCTTTATCGTCCCGATTTCCATCATCTGGAATATCTCCGATTTTGTTTTCGGGCAAATCGTGACGCATGACTGCTTCAAGGATTTCTCTCCTAGAATAGCCTTCGTTGGTACGGTCAAAATTTTCTCCGTAAATAAAATCTAGTGCTTTGTTGACCAGTGCCACCATTGCAAAGGTATGAGCCCCAACTGATTCAGGGGCAACTTCAAACTCCTGCTTGCCATACCTTGGATGGTTGTAGGAACGTGCGATCATGCCAGGCTTGATGAACTTTTTGATGTATTGCAGGTCATCAATGATTCTGTCGGTGGATAAAACGCGAAAATACCAAGTGCAATTTTGTAAATTGCGCTCATTCTTCATTATCTGTTCATACAACAGTTCATGTTCCAACATCAATAATCCCTCCTTTTTAAAGAACACCCCTTGTTGATTTAATTATACCATATCTTGACTAAAATGACAAAGTATGATATAATATAGGTATAAATTGGTCATAGCTAGGGAGAAGTGTGATGAATTTAAAGAAATTATTGATTTTTATCATATCTATTGCTACTCTGTTAATTATCAGTGGTGTTTTTGATAGATCTCATAGAATTGTTGATGCTTTCAATATGTCAGATTTTTCTGCTATTGAGAGGGTAAGCTATGAGCCTAAGGTGGGCAATAAGGATATCGCTGTTTCTTATACTGGCTTACCTAGATATTCTTATAGCCCCCCTAACAGCGGTGGCTATGGTGGAGCTAGTTATAACTCTATCAGTATTGCTGGGCGTATTATTCCGGTGGTTGACGTTGCAGATACCACTATAAATGCGGGCAATCACGTTAATAAGTATGGCAATTACTTTTATTATGGTCATAATACTAGTGCTGTATTTGGTGGTATCGTAAACTTAGGCGTGGGTGATACTTTTTCGATTAATTATAACGGTGTAAATCATAATTACCGAGTAAGCAAGACGATGATTTTTGAGAAAAATGTTGAAAGGGGCCTACTCCAATTAAATGGCTCTGGCAGCTATATGAAAAATGTTTCTTTGGCGCGTAGTAATGGTGTGCAATATAGCGTTTCTCTGATGACCTGTTATGGTGTTTCTTATGGTAATGGCGATGCTTCGCATCGTTTTGTGATTTTTGCGAACGAATACTAAAAAATGATAAAGAATCTAATGAATTAGATAAGATAAGATTAAAAAAAGCTACAACACAAAAACCAAAAATGTCTAGACTTGCAGAATTCGTGGGGGGGGGGGTACAATATTATTAGGATAAGGGT
>JAFWIQ010000002.1 GCA_017511865.1 Candidatus Saccharimonadota bacterium | reverse complement strand
TCCTGGTTCTACTATCTCTAGTCCATATAGACCTACGATTATTGGAGAAACACAAGGAGATACGGAAGACTTTACCAATTACCACGTAGTACCCACTACATATACTAAAGTAGCTACACTGGGCTCTACTACAGACAGAACTATTGGTTCTGCCATACAGTCTACTTATGCGATATACATAAAAAGCACACAACCAGTTGGACTTTATACTGGGCAGGTGAAGTATACATTAGTGCATCCGGCTAGTGCAGAGCCTAATATGCCGAAAGATTGCTCGGCAAACAAGATTTGCTACTGGCCGAATGGAAGTGGGTTTGTGACTGATACTATGTCAGATCAAAGCATCACTGCTTCTGCTGTCTCTGCTACCCTCTGGCCATCTAACTTCAAACGTGAAGGCTATGGCTTTGCCGGCTGGTCTGATAAGTTTGATTGGGTATTAAATGAAAATGATGCAAATGGTAATGGTACAGGAGCTAACGCAGGCTATCATATCTATGGCCCAATGCAGGATATTACTTTTGAGGCAGGACAATATAGTGGAGACAATAAAGGTCTGTCCCTCTACGCTGTCTGGGTAAAGTCTGCTGGTACGATCCAGAACTGGACTTGTCCTAATGATACTAATATGCCAATAGGTACAGTCACTGCCCTTACGGATAAAAGAGACAATGATACTTATGCTGTAGCAAAACTAGCAGATAGTAATTGTTGGATGATAGAGAACTTAAGACTAGATTATGACGCTAATATTACTACAGCAAACACTCAAAGCAAAAACAATGCCTTTGGTGGAGTGTTTAGTGGACTAGCAGAACCAGAAACAGCTAACTTCACTAACTCCACTACCGCTAACTCACTATATAAGTCTGATGGTTCTGGTGATATTAAAGGTATTAATGGAGCTACACTAACTGACATTGGTACTACTAACTACCCAGGCTATAGATTCCCACGCTATAATAACAACAATACCAATACTACTGCCACTACTGCCAATCCTAACACCACAGTAGCTAATATGACAACTCCGTTTGACGCAAATATATACTCTTACGGTAACTACTACACATGGGCTGCAGTTATTGCCGATACTAGCTATTATAGCACCAATAATCAATCAGTCACCAATAGTTCAATTTGTCCAGCTGGGTGGCATTTGCCACAAGGAGGCAGAAAAGCTAATGTAGCAGTTAGTGACTTCTGGAAATTATCACGTGCTACTATAGGTTCTGATCCTGCTAATTTTGCTAATGACTATTTCTATTATGCAGGCACTCCAGAAGGTACAGACGCTTCTAAAGCCATGAGATCTTTCCCCAATAATCTCCTCTACTCCGGCGGCTTCACTACCGCGTCAGCCCTCAGTAGAGGCAGCTTCGGGTACTATTGGTCGTCTACTGCGCTCAGCGACTACGCTTCGTACACTCTGTACCTGCGTAGCCCCAATGTCGTCCGCCCAGGCACCGATACCTACTTTAAGTACTGCGGCTTTTCTGCTAGGTGTATAGTGGGCAGTTAGTGGGATGTATCCATAAAGAGTAATAATTAAGTTAGAGCTCAATACTTAAATTTTGAGCATTGATTTTTGGTGCTAGGCGAACGTGCAAAAAATTTAAGTATTGAGTTTTATTCAAAAAAAGGTTCATAAAAAACAGCCAGTGGCGACAATAAGAGCCGCGGTTTTACCGTTAGGTGTATAGTGGATAGCTAGCTTATTGGGGCTATTTAATTCCTGGAACTGGGAATTTGGTGGCGAGGGTGCGGACCTCGGAGTGGATGGAACCTAGTTCTGTAGTGAAATTTGAAAGATTTTCTTCGGACTTGGCTTTTTGACAAATGCTAGCTACCTGTTTCATCCAGAGAGCTAGAGTTTTCATCTCGGATTCGCCGAAGCCTCTAGTGGTTATGGCTGGAGTGCCAAGGCGTACGCCTGATGGGCGGAAGGCGGCACCTTTGTCGGTGGGGAGCGAATTGGCGTTGAGGGTAAGGCCGACTTTATCTAGAGCTTTTTCGTAGATTTTGCCATCAAAACCGAAGCTTTTTTGAACATCTATCAGTATGAGATGGTTGTCTGTGCCGTTGCCTTGGAGGATGAAGCCGAGCTTAATGAGTTCGCTGGCTAAGGTTTTGGCATTTTCTACGATGTTTTTTGCATAAGTTTTAAAATTTGGTTTGAGGGCTTCGCCAAAAGCTATGGCTTTGGCGGCGATGATGTGTTCTAGTGGGCCACCTTGGGTGCCCGGAAATACTGCACGGTCTATGAGGATGGGGATGTTTTCTAGAGATTTTTCTGGTTTTTTGAGTGGGGAGGCGATGTTGCCTTTGCTAAGAATTAGTCCGCCACGAGGACCACGCAAAGTTTTGTGAGTGGTGGTGGTCATAACATGGAAGCCGTAATCTAGAGGATTGGGGTGGACCCCACCAGCGATGAGACCAGCGACGTGAGCCATGTCGGCCATCAGGAGACAACCAGGAACTTTTTTGGCGATTTTGGTGATGCGTTCAAAATCTGGGATTTTCATGAAGGCAGAGTAGCCGATGAGGATAATTTTGGGTTGTTCTGCGATAGCTTTTTGTTCGAGCTCATCGTAGTTGATATCGCCGTCCTCGATAACTCCATAACTGATGAAATTGTAAATTTTGGCGGAGCGAGTGACGGGTGAGCCATGGGTAAGATGGCCGCCGGCCGGAAGGCTCATGGCGAGAATTTTGTCGCCAGGTTCGCACCAGGCAAAATATACGGCTTCATTGGCGTTGGCGCCTGAGTGTGGTTGGACGTTGGCGTGGTCGGCATGGAAGAGGCGGCAAGCACGGTCGATGGCGATTCTCTCGATACGATCGATGTTGTCTTGGCCACCGTAATAGCGATAGTTGGGGAGAATCTTGGTGGCGATTGACTTCTCATCCCATTCGTCTTTGATATCGCCAATACCTTCAAAACTTGGGTAACCCTCGGAATATTTATTAGTTAAAATTGACCCCATGGCTTTTAGGATGTCTGCTGAAACATAATTTTCGCTCGGAATCAACTCTAAGCCTTCACTTTGGCGCTTTTTTTCTTCATCGATTAAATTAAATACTATGTCTTTCATGATATTTCTCCTTATTTTTTGATATATTTGGCGAAAGTGTAGTTTAGACCATTTTCGGAACCTTTCTTGATAATTTCTTTGGTGTATTTGGATTTGTCAAAGGTAGGGAAAAAAGTATCGGCAGCTGGGTCTTCATTGTCAATTTCGGTGAGATAGAGGTTTTTGGCGTGATTTAAAAACTCTCGGTAAATCATTCCGCCACCAATGATAAAAATCTCTTCATCGGTGCCTTTGTTTTTTTGAATGAAGGGTGCGAGCTCCTGGATTGTGAGGTCGGCCTCTGTAATGGGGGTTTCGGAGACGACGATGTTGATGCGGTTTGGTAGCTTGCCGGGGAGGCTTTTCCAAGTGTTGCGCCCCATGACGACTTTGTGGTCTTTGGTAGTATTGCGAAAGAATTTCATATCTTCTTTGATATGAAAAATTAACTGGTTGTTTTTGCCAAGTTCGTTGTTTTTGCCGATGGCTGCAATTAAACTAAACATGTTTACTCCGTAACAGGCATTTTGATAACGCCGAGATGTTCATAATCTTTCAATCTGATATCTTTTAGTTCACGAGAATTGTCAAAAGCATAGAAATCTTTGATTTTGGGATTGATCCAGAGCTTTGGGGCGGGCGGAAGGGTACCTTCTTTGATGGCCTTGTCGTAGCGGGCGATTTGCTCTTTGATGCCGTCGATTTGGTTTTCGTAGATATGGGCATCGTTGGTGATGAAGGTAAGCTGACCGGGTTTGACGCCGACGCATTGGGCAATCAGATAACAGAGCACGGAGTATTGGACTACGTTAAACGGAAGACCGAGTGGAACGTCGGAAGAACGAGAGGTGACGAGGATGTTGAGGCGGCCGTCGATAAGATTCCACTGGGAATTCCAGACGCAACTAGGCAGGGCGGCGGTCTCTAACCATTCGTTTTGCCAGAGAGATAGTACCATGCGGCGGTTGCCCGGGTTGGTTTTTAGGGTTTCGATGAGGTTATCAATGAGGTGGTATTTTTTGACAATCCAGCCGTAGGCGGTGCCAATGGTGTGAGCAAAATCTGTTTTGGGCTCTTTTGGATGATTGGTGGCGAAGATTTGATTGATATTGCGGCCTTGATATTCGCCAGATTCTGGAATTTCCCATTCGTTCCAGATTTTGACATTGCGCTCTTTGAGCCAACGCACGTCGTTGGAGGCGGCTTGATAAATCCAGAGAATTTCTAGAACGGCAGTTTTGAAGCCGATTTTTTTAGAAACTAAAATCGGGAA
The DNA here is from genome assembly GCA_017511865.1 of Candidatus Saccharimonadota bacterium. Lineage (GTDB taxonomy): Bacteria > Patescibacteriota > Saccharimonadia > Saccharimonadales > Saccharimonadaceae > Nanosyncoccus. The sequence continues at coordinate 8,212 of JAFWIQ010000002.1, read as the reverse complement.
TTCTTCTTCGAGGTCAAATTGCATGATTTGATGTGGTAAGCGAATGGTGCTAGCAGCAGAGGAGGCTTGAGCGGTATGGTCAGGAATAGCGGAAGTGGCTATCTGGCTACGAGAGTCGGTTTTTTTGTAATTGGTGATTTTTTCGCCATGCTTCAAGATGCGTCGGCATAGGTCAATGTATTGATCATCAAATTTGCTCATTTTACCTCCGTTTTTGACATTATAGCATAGTTTGGGCGATGTAGTAAGCCATATTACAGGTTTAAGCTTGACTTTTTTGGTAAAGTGTGCTATAATTAGGTCATAAATTGGTCATAGATGGGAGTTAAGATGGCGAAACGCCTTTTTTTGTTACTAATTTTTAGTTTAATAGGGGTGGCTTCAGCACCCGATATTTTGATGGCGACGGATTCTTTCTTAATCAGGGAGCCGGATTTTAATGCGGTAGAAACTGTTGAGATTATTGAGGAGCCAGAGGTGGTTGAGGCGCCGGCAGTGGTACAGAATGTAGTAGAGACGCCGAGAGCGGTAGTTACAGCTAGCTATAGTGCGCCTGTGGTGACAGTTCATAACTACAATGTGACTACTTATGTGGGTTCTGCTAAAGAATTTAACGAAATCGCTAATAGCTTGGGCTATGGGCAGATTTATAAATTTAGGAAAATGGTTTATGGCCACAATACTTATAATTTGTTGGGTAGTTTGGGCTCGCGCTATGTCGGAGAGACGATTACTGTTACTGAGGGTGGCGTAGCAAAAAGTTATAGGGTAGCTGCGGTAGTGGTTTATCAAAAAACTGCGGATGGTAACCTTGAAGGTAACCCTCAATTAATGAAAGATATCGCAAATACGGCGATGGGCCATGATATTGCGCTTTTGACTTGTTACGGAACCTCTTACGGTAATGGTGACGCATCGCATCGTTTAGTGGTTTATGCGGATGCTATATAGTTTGTTAATGTTGGGATAATTTTGGTGGTTTTTGTTGCCGTCGGAATATATTGTGCTAAAATAAACATAAGATAAATAAAAGGAGGAAAAATGTGCACAGGGGTGAGATTTGATGACGGCAATGGCAATATGTATTTTGGTAGGAATTTGGACTGGTCTGTGCCCTATGGGCAAAAAGTAGTGATTACGCCGAGAGGATATAAGTATAAGACAGCATTTTTGGGTGAAAATGCAAATTCTCCAGCTTTGATTGGTATGGGGATAATTGCCGAAAATACCCCGCTTTATTTTGATTGTGCAAATGAGCACGGTTTGGCGGTGGCAGGGTTGAATTTTCCTGGTTATGCCAAATATGCTGAGGCAGCCATAGATGGTAAGACCAATGTGGCGGCTTATGAATTTCCTTTGTGGGTGGCGTTGAATTTTAAGACCGTGGACGAGGTGGAGAAGGCTTTAAAGGATGTGGCGATTGTGGCAAGGCCGATTAATGATCAATATCCGGTATCGCAACTACATTGGATTATTGGTGATGCTAAGCGTTCCATTGTGGTGGAATATACCGAGAGGGGAATGGAAATCTTTAAAAATGATGTGGATATTTTGACTAATCAGCCTGGGTATGCTTGGCATAAGGAAAATTTGCGCAATTATATGAATTTGTTCCCACAAATGCCGAAAGAAGTGAAGTGGCGCAAGGAGACACTAACGGCTTTTGGTAGTGGCTCTTTGATGCGTGGGATTCCTGGAGATTATTATGCGCCGTCTAGATTTGTGAGGGTGGCATATCTTAATACGCATTATCCAGATAAGACTTCTGAAGAGGAAAATGTGTCTAGGCTGTTTCATACTTTGACTGGTGTGGCGATGATTGATGGGGCGGCGGCAATGGCTGATGGGGCCTTTGAAAAGACGATTTATACCGGTGGCTATTCATCCAAGACGAAGACTTATTACTATAGTACTTATGAGGATCCGGCGATTGTGAGTGTAAAAATGGAAGATTTTGATTTAAATTCTGCAGATTTGATTCAGGCGTGATATAATAGGGTGGATGGGGCGTTAGCTCAGCTGATTAGAGCGCTACTATGGCATAGTAGAGGTCATGAGTTTGAATCTCATACGCTCCACCATCATTCAAATTTCTTGAAAAGTTTTTGCGCACAGGTGCGTTTTTTTGCATACTAAAATCTCCGGCTGGGCTGGTGGATATTTATTATAAAATATATTATAATAATTTCTAGAATATTGTAAATTTAACAAAATTAGAACATTGAAAGGAGGGTCAGGATATGCAACCAGGTATTGAAAAACATTTTGCCGTAAGTGGTCTTGTTATGAACCACGAAAAATCGAAGCTATTAATGGTATATCACAAAAAACTAAACACTTGGGTTATTCCTGGGGGGCATTTAGAGGCTAATGAATATCCGGCAGACGGCGCCATAAGAGAAATTTTTGAAGAAACAGGAATCAATGCTACGATAGTCAACTCCAGTAAATTTAACTTTAAAGGTAATGAAAAAGAATCATCTATCGCTACTCCTTACGCTATGCTTAGTGAATTTATACCAGAAAAAGGCGATAAGCCCGCGCATATACATATGGATTTTATATTTACATGCGTAGCTGATGAGGAAATTCCAAAAGGACGAGAGGCTGAAGTTGCCGACGTAAAATGGATGACTTGGGAAGAAGTTTTGAAGACAGATACGTTTGAGTCTATTAAAGAGTTCGCAAGAAAGAGGGTGGGTAAAGATGAGAGAACTCAGATTCGTAATAACACCGTTTTGTAACTACAAATGCTTCTTTTGTCATAGTGAAAGCATTGCGAATAGGATTACTTTATATCTTAATCCAAGTGATTATGAGTTTATGGCGAAAGTGGCAAAAAATCAGTTAGGTTGGAACACTTGTACCTTGACAGGTGGAGAGCCGCTAATTTCTCCTATATTCAGAGAGGTATGTGAGAAAATTAAAAACTCAGGCATTGACATTACCGTGGTGACCAACGCAAGCTTGTTGGCAAGACCAACCGAAATGTTGAAGGATATTGTGCAAATTAATGTTTCGGTTCATACGATGTCACCAGATGTCTATGGACAGATTACTCAAGTAAATTACCCGTTAGAAAATGTATTAAGTACTATCGTCAATATTAGGGCAAAGCTTCCGAAATTAACGATACATCTTAATTATACGGTAATTAAAAACCTCAACGATTCCGGCGCAGATTTCGAGAGATTTATTAAATTTGCTGGTAAAATCAAGGCAAAAGCTAAATTTATTGATTTATCTACTACTGACGAAACATTAAGAACCGAAGCACTCGAAATTGTTAGGCGGCTCGAGGGTTTAGGATTCGAGGTTAGGGGCGCAAATCCCTGGCAGTATTATTTGCTAAGAAATACTGAAGAAGTGAAAGTTGTAAAATGTCCCTTTAATGGTAAATATGAAGATTTGCCCGTAAGAGATATATTTGTAGAACCGAATGGTATTTTATACAGAAGTTTTGGCGGATATTTAGCCGTAGATGCTCTAAATGAGATTAAATCGCGCAATGCAGTCGGGTTGTTGCAGAAAATTAACATTCTCCTAGGATAGAAGGGGGAGCTGAAAAATGCCCCCCTTTTTTTGTACTTTGCTTGTCTATTGAGATGTACTTTGGTATGAGGAATATTACATTAGTGGTACTTCGGTGGCTTTTATCTTTGAATGGTTTTGTGTGTATGTTACAATAAAGGTATGAAAACGATTTTAACTGGAATTAGATCTAACTCGGTGTTGACCTTGGGGAATTATTTGGGGGCACTACTTCCGATGGTGAGATTGGCAAATCAGCACTCTGGTGAGTATCAGGTAAATATTTTTGTGCCAGATTTGCATTCGATTATTTCTGACGTAGACGGAGATTTGCAGGAAAATATTGTTCGGACGATTAAATATTATTTGGCGGCGGGGCTGAAGATTAATGAGAACGTGCATATTTATCGGCAGAGTTATGTGCCGGCACATTCGGAGCTTTGTTGGATTTTGGATTGTGTAGCCACGATGGGTGAAACCTCGCGGATGATTCAGTATAAAGAAAAATCTAAAGGGCAGGAATCTTGCAACGTAGGGATTTTTAACTATCCAATATTGATGGCGGCTGATATTTTGTTGTACGATGCGACTTATATCCCTTTGGGTGAAGATCAATTTCAGCATATTGAGTTGACGCGTAATTTGGCGATGAGGTTTAATCACAAATTTGGTGAAATTTTTACGGTGCCAGCAAAGACGGCGGAGCAGGTAGAGTTTATGGGGGTGCCGGACGGGATTAGGATTCGGGATCTTTTGAACCCAGAAAAGAAAATGAGTAAATCGACGGTGGCAGAAAATTCAAAGATTATGCTTGATGATGAGCCTGAGAAGGCAGCAAAAAAGATTATGTCAGCAACGACAGATTCAATTGGTAAAATAAAGTTTGACATGTGGGGGCAGCCAGGGATTTCTAATTTATTGCAAATTGAGGCACTGATAACGGACGTGCCGCTACAAGATGTGATTTCAACATGGGCTGGCGTAACTCGGTATGGTGACCTAAAAAAGAAAGTGGCCGAGGGTGTATCTACGATGTTGGAAGAGTTTCAGACGCGATTAGCTGAAATATCTAATGAGCGGGTGTTTGAATTGTTTGAGAGCGGGGAAAAATATGCAAACGAAGTCGCAAAGGCTAAACTTTTGGAAGTACAAAAAGCTGTTCAGCTACGTTAGTTACAGGGGTAGAATTGACAAAAAAGCATAAGTGTGATATAATGGGGGGATAGAGAAAATCCCGACCTTTGATGGTCGGGATTTTGGGTGGGATGGTGTTAAGTTTCTGAGTAGAGATCTACTCCAAAACCAATTGCGAGATTGTCGGTAAGGTCGCGCAGGATGTTTCGCAAAACGTGAATTTCGTTGTTGTATTCGGGGTAAATTTCCCTGGCTTCCTTTAGGACAGGCAGCAATAAGTTATGGGTTTCGCGGATATTTTTGATAATTCTTTCGGATTCAAAGACGCCAAGCATGGCGTTGAGGTTGGAATAGCGGTCTAATGCTTTACAGATTAACGCGTTTTTGTCCTCGAGCAAAGACCAGTAGTAGCGTCTTTTGGTTTCGGCTTTGTTGCCGTCGCTTGGCAATTTTTGGACTGTCATGTATTTGACTCCGTGTTTGACGATTTCGTTGCTGGGTAAATCGTTGACTGCCGTGCCGGTATCTTCGCAAATATCGTGCAACAGGATCACTGCGAGCAAATTGTCATCGGTCAGTCCAAGGCCGATAGCGAAACACGCCATAGAGAGTGGGTGAACGATGTAGGGTTCGCCGTTGTCTCTGGTTTGGCCTTGGTGTTTTTTGCGTGCATATCCGAGAGCGCGCAGAGTTTCTGGCTTTGGATTGTGCTTGTCGCTACAGAAACCTTTGATAAAAATAGTCATTTTGTCTGTGTCGTTCTTTTTGGCTTTATCGCGAAGTTGACGGATATTTTGCATTGTTTTGAAATCTGTCATTAAAGACACCTCCCTTTTAAAATACACCCACCTACTTGGTAATATTATAACATATATGCTATAATTTGTATATGATACGGACAGGGAAGAAATTTAGCAAACCAGAGATGTCACGAGTGATAAATGGCGATAAGCAACTAGCTTCCGAGTCGGAAAAAGTCGAGAAAGTTAGGCTTGATTTGATGATGTCGGAGATTTATAAGAGTTATAATCGTTCGACTTTGCAAAAGTTTATTGAATATGGTTTTGTGACGGTGAATGGTAAGATGGTGAAGAAACCAAATCAGAAATTTGAGCCGGGGGTAAAAATTGATTTAAAGATTCCCGACATTATGAAAAATGCCGATTTGGTGCCAGAGGTGATTTATGAAGATGGAAATGTGGTGGTGTTAAATAAGCCAGCGGGATTGCTCAGTATGGCAAAAGGTGAATATTGCCCGGAAAATACTTTGGAGAGGTATGGATTATTGGTGCATAGATTGGATAGGGATACGAGTGGAGTGGTAATTTTGGCGAAAAATCCGGAAACGCAGATGTTTTTGAAAAAACAGTTTCAGGATCGGAAGACTCACAAAATTTATAATGCGGTGATAGAAGGACGGCCAAAATTGGATGAGGCAAGAATTGATTTGCCATTGGCGCGAGATTTGAAGAGACCAACTACTTTTAGGGTGGATCCGAATGGTAAGGCGTCGGAGACTTTTTATAAAGTGGTGAAAACTAATGGCGATTATTCGCTTTTGGAGCTGAAGCCGGTGACTGGACGAACTCATCAATTAAGGGTACATATGAAATATTTGGGGCATCCGATTTTGGGAGATAGGGTTTATGGGGGCAAGAAGGCAGATAGGCTGTATTTGCATGCTAGAAGTCTGGAGGTGACTTTGCCGGGTGGGAAGCGAAGGGTGTTTGAGGCCGAGATTCCGGAGAGTTTTAAGGATGTTTTTTGACAGAGTTGAGGAAATTTCTGAAATTGCGAGTAGATGTGGGACGGCGGTGTTTGTGGTGCCTAAGGATTTGGAGATTAATATAAAAAACGCAATAGTTTTGCAGCCTGAGGAAAAAAGCGTAATTACGATAGAGCAGGTGAGGCAGGTGGCGCAAAGATTAAATATGAAACAGCTGGTGGATCAATATATCGTAATTCGCCCAGCGGAGATGATGAATGAAGAGGCCGCGAATGCGTTTTTGAAAAATTTGGAAGAGCCAAAAGAAAAAATACATTTTTTGTTGGTGACTGATTCGCCGTCTATGCTTTTGCCGACTATTTTGAGCAGGGCAAGCGTGTATTTTTTGCGAAGTAGTTGGAAAGTGGATGATGCGATAAAGGCTAGTGAAAATGATAAGGCGTTGGCCAAACGATTGATTGTGGCGAAATCGACTGAACTAATCGAGATTGCAGAGGAAATTACAAAGAAAAAAGATGGCTTGAGGTCTTATGCTCTTAATATTTTGGGTATAGCGATAGAGATGCTGTATCGTACTTATTTGATAAACGGTAAAGATGTTTTTGTCAAAAAATTGCCAAAATTTTTAATGGCTTATGAAAACATCGAAAGGAATGGACACATAAAGCTACACTTAGTGGCTGATTTATGCTAGAATAGGGTTATGATTGCGGTTTTTGCGATTTTGGTTTTTAGTGTTTATTTAATTTTCTTTTTTCCGTTGGAGCCGAAAGCTAAAAAAGTTGAGGAAAAATCTCCTAAGTATACCGCTCAGATGAAAAAATTGTGGCAAATTGCGCAAACGGCGATGAAGGAGCGAAAACCGTTTAGAGCAGAGAAGGCGCTCTTGACGATTTTGAAATTTGATGAAAAAAATGCAGCTGCCTACAATAGGTTGGGGATTTTGTATGCGAAAGGGCAGAAGTATGATGAGGCAGTGGAATGTTTTGAAATTGCTCAATCTTTGGATAACAATCCGGCGTCGATTCATAATGTGGGTTTGATTTATTTGGAGACGGGAGCGTACGAAAAAGCGGCGATGGCTTTTAGCCAGGCGATTGAACTTGAGGGGGATGTGCCGACTAGATATATTGCGCTTGCTAAGGCCGAAGAAAAGATGGGGAATACGAAGAAAGCGATTGAGGCTTTGGAGAACGCTTATGAGCTAGATCCAAAAGTATCGACACTTAGACAGATTTTGGCGATTTATGAAGCGGCTGGAGATACGGAAGCGGCGACTGCGATGGCGGCGAGAATTGAAGAACAGATTATAAGGGATAATGAGGCGAAAAAACGGAGAGTAGCGCTAGAAAAGCGCAGGACGTTGGCTAGGAACAATAAAACTGTGGCTGCCAAGAGGACTGGCGCGTCTGTAAAGAGATCTGGATTGGTTGAGACTAGGGCTAAGAAGCCAGCTCAAAAAATTATCAAGACGCATGTTGGTCGCAAGAGAGTTTAATTGATGGGGGTTAAGTGGTTTTAGGCGCTTAGTTTTACTTTTTTAGATATTGTGTGGTATAATGGGGGCAGTGCTGGAATCGTCTAGTGGCAATGACAAGAGACTGTAAATCTCTCGCCTTCGGGCTTCGTAGGTTCGAGTCCTACTTCCAGCACCACATTTTACAAATGTGCTGAAAAATACGGACTCGTTCTTCGAATCGAGTCCTACTTCCAGCACCACATTTTACAAATGTGCTGAAAAATACGGACTCGTTCTTCGAATCGAGTCCTACTTCCAGCACCACATTTTACAAATGTGCTGAAAAATACGGACTCGTTCTT
>JAFWIQ010000017.1 GCA_017511865.1 Candidatus Saccharimonadota bacterium | reverse complement strand
GATATAAATCACCATTTAATTTCATCTTCGAACCTGAGTTTTCCACAGGTTCCCCTGTTGGTGAGCCGGGTGGGACTCGAACCCACGACACCAAGCTTAAGAGGCTCGTGCTCTAACCAGCTGAGCTACCGGCCCGCTCACTCAAATCATTATATCACATATTTACACTTTTGAAAAGCCCGCCCTATAAGCTCAACTATTCTACACTTCCGCCAATTCATACTTCGTGCTACCAAGCCCCAACGACTCCGCATACGGCAAGATCTCTCGCCCCAGTCTAGAATCAATCCTCTCCCTCAACTCCTCCGCTCCCGCATCACTGCTCGCCCAAATCATATCAATAAACGCCTGGTCATTTGCCACCGGGTCCAAAGATGCCACAATCCCAAGATTTTCCATCACCGGATCGCCCTGCTCGGCCTCGCAATCACACCCCACCGAAAGTGCATTCATTACCGTAATATATACAATCGGCCGACTCTTTTCTTGTAAATAATCCGCCACCGCCGTCGCCGCTTCTGCCATAGATTCAATAAAATCAATTTGTTCATGTTTCGATACCCAACACAGCTTCGGGCTCTTCGTTTTTCCACACGAATGAATATAAGCCTTCCCATTTCGCGACGCAAATCCAATCGACTGATTCTTTAGATTTGCGCCAAAACCCCCCATCGCATGGCCTTTTCCATGTGCCAAATTAACGAATGCATCATAATTATCAAAATGCGATCCCAATAAATCATATTTCAAATGACGACCTTTATGCACCGGAATTTTTATTTCCCCCTCCGCATCCATAATATCCACCTCCGCAAAAGAAGTAAACCCATGCTCTTCCGCCACCTTCATATGTTCCTCCGCATCATTCCTTGCTCCTGGATAAGCCGTATTACACTCCACAATTACGCCATTCAACGATTTTACAAATGGCCCAATCAAATCCGCTTTTAAATACCCTTTCGCACCCCTCTCCCCCGTCGATACTTTCACTCCCACCCTACCCGGAAGGTTTACGCCAAGTGCCTTATATACCCTCATCAGCCCCTCCGGTGTAACCTCTTTCGTAAAATACACTTTGGCCATTTTTTCTCCTTTCCTAAATAGTATTTATCAACATTCTACTAAATTACGTTAGATACTTCCACCCCATTGATTTATAAAACTCCATTGCATCCGGCCACCCAAATACTTTAGAGGCCAATAAATTATATATTTCATCCACCATCACAAATGAAAACAAAGTAATCGTCAATATCAAAAACTCTCGCTTAGGCATTCTCTTTGCCAACCAAATACAAAAAGGCATTATTGCATAAACCAAAATTAATGCCGACACCCCAAAAAACAATACACTCCTAAGACACACAAAACCACCAATATTCCCAAAGTTCAAAATCTCCACGTTGTAATCCCAATATCTGGTGCCGCCTCCAACCGCATACACCAACCATCCTGCCACAAATTCCAACGCTCCAGTTGTCACTACGGAAATCAAAAATACCGCCCAAGGATATTTTCTTAATTTCCAGGTCGTCGCAAGAATCAACAATGCACCAATCGCATAAATATTTATCCACGGCAAAAAATTTCCACCTTGCATATAAAACTCGCCCGTTCCGCCATCAAAAAAATAAAAAATAAATTCATACACCCACCCAAAAAATCCCGATATCACAACCACGAGCAATAAAATCCCAATCTTCTGATACCGCTCCAGCAATTTTACCTCCACATCATTTATTCTTGCTTTCAATTTTCTGAAGTTCAAACCGATATTTTTGCTTAATCTCAGGATATTTTTCGTGATCCACTAATCCCAAAAACATCCCAAGCGGTCTCGCAAACAACTTCCCCTCTCCATAAAGCGCCCGATACAACACCAACTCCTCACCAGTTTCTGAATGGCAACAAACGTCCTCTACAATATACAAATCACCCTTAAAATGCCGATACACTCCATGAATCCGCAAATTATTTGGCATATTCAACCGCTCGTGTTTCCCTAATCACGTTCACTTTAATAATGCCAGGATAGCTCATCGTAGCTTCAATTTTGTTCGCAATGTCTCGTGCAAGCTTTAATGCGGATAAATCATCAATTTGCTTTGGCTCTACAATTACCCGAATCTCACGTCCTGCCGAAATCGCATAAGCCTTATCAATCCCAGGGAAAGAAGTAGCAATGTTTTCCAAGTCTCTCATTCTTTCTGCAAAATTCTCTGCCGAAATATTTCTTGCCCCCGGCCTTGCCGCCGATATTGCATCCACAATTTTTACAATCACCGCTTCCGGCGTAGTTGGTTCAATATCGTCATGATGCGCAGCCATCGCATGCACTATCTGTTCCGGCATACCATATTTCTTTGCAAGTTCCGCACCAATCTCTGCATGTTTCCCTTCAATTTTGTGCGTCACTGCTTTACCTATATCGTGAAGTAAAGTAGCCGTCTTTGCTACTCTTTTATCTGCGCCAATCTCTTCCGCAATCATTCCCGCCATATGCGCCATCTCAACTGAGTGTAGCAACACATTCTGCCCATAAGACGTTCTAAACTTCAATTCACCCAACAAATGTAAAATCTCTCTCGGAATCCCTACCACGCCAACTTCCCGCGCTGCATCTTCACCAGCTCTCACGACTTCTTTCTCAATTTCTCTTTCGGCTTTTGCCACTGCTTCCTCAATCGATGACGGATTAATTCTCCCATCCTTCATCAAGCGTTCCATAGCATATCTAGCCACCTGCCTACGAATTGGGTCAAACGAAGACAAAACTACCATTCCAGGAGTATCGTCCACCATAATATCCACTCCGGTCGCCCGTTGCAAAGCCTGAATATTACGCCCCTCTTTTCCAATAATCCGCCCCTTCATATCATCATCGGGTAATTTTAATGCCGTAATCGTACGATCAGCTGTTACTTCAGAAGACATTCGCTCCATCGCCGTCAACAAAATAGCCTGCGCCGCTTCATCAACTTCGTGCTTTATTTCTTTTTGTTCTTTTGCTACCAAACCAGCAAGATCTTGTTTAATGTCGTTTTCGGTCATCGACATTAACTTCTCACGCGCTTCCTTTTTGGATAATCCCGCGATTTTTTCCAACTTTTCATGCTGCTTCACACGAATATCTCTCACCTCATTCTTAAGGTCTTCGAGCTCTTTTTCTTCTTTATTTAATTTTTCTGATTTTTTCTCCAGTTGGTCCAATTTTGCATCCAAAGTCGTCTCACGCTCAGCCAAACGATTCTCGGTCCGTTTCCACTCTTTTCTCCGATCACTCTCTTCGGCTTGATTCTTCTCAGTAATCTTCGCAGCTTCTTTTTTAGCATTAAGAACTATCTCACTAGCCTCGTGTTTTGCCTTTCGCACCAAATCATCGGCTTTATTTTTTCCACCGTTCTCATTCCTTTTATTGTACGCAAAAATCCCGCCAGCCCCAGCAGCAACACCCACTATGGCGGCAACAATCGGGATAATTATTTCCATATTGCCCTTTCTAATTGTTTTGTCGATATTTTTCTTATATCAACGGACTAACAAATAAAATCAAATTAATAAATTTCCACACCTATTATACCACAAAAATTACCATTTAAAAATTCTCGTGATTGCAATTTTATTTTTTTTGAGCTAAACTAGAAAAAATATTTTTTAAAAGCGGAGATTCAAATGGGGTATCTAGAAGAAATGCTTATCAAAAACGGCGTCATTTATCACTCACCGGATGGCACCAATTCATATATTGAAGGTAGTCTAGTCTCAAACTCATTGGTTGTCAGAAATTCCGCTGGCTGGGTCACGCATCGTATCGAACGTGCAAGCAATGGTGTCGACCTCATCGTTCGCAATCTCAGCACTGGACTAGTAGAAACAAGAATAACAATGTAAAAACATGGGGGTTAATTTTTATGCGGCGCATATTTCAACGCCAAAAAATATAACTAATTAACCCCAAAATCCACGTTTCTTATTTTTCTTAAATTCTTCTAATAATTCTTTCTGTTTCCGACTCAAGTTTTTTGGCGTCTCTACGATAATAGTCACAATATGCGGACCCCGATCGCCATCCGACCTAAACGGTACTCCATGCCCAGACAATTTAAACGGAGTTCCAGACTGCGTACCAGCCGGTACCTTCATTGTTATTTTACCATCCACAGTTTCTACCTCAACCTCACACCCCAAAGCGGCATCTACCATGTCAATCTTTTCTTCTGACAAAATAATTGCGCCTTCCCTGGTCAAACTCTTATGTGGTTTTACTCGTACGCGCACATACAAATCACCTTTTTCTGCACCACTCTCCGGCGCCTCACCACCTTTTCCGCGCAATTTTATAGACATTCCGTCATCAATTCCAGCTGGAATTTTTATTTTCAAGTCCTCACCATTGACAGAGACCTTTTTCGTTGTCCCAAAAATTGCTTCTTCAAACGTAATGGTTACCGAAGTTTGATAATCGGCCCCTTTTCTTGGCCTTCTCGCCCCTCCACCAAAACCAAAAATATTTCCCAAAAGATCATCAAGTCCACCACCACCAAAATCAAAATTAAAAGTCTGTCCATTGAAGTTGAAATTCCCACCATTTCCAAAAGGATTTCCACCGCCAAACGGATTACCAGCAGCACCACCTACTCCCGCATGACCAAATTGATCATACCTCGCTCTTTTTTGCTTATCAGAAAGCACATCGTGCGCTTCGTTTATCTCCTTAAACTTCGCTTCAGCCTCTTTATCTCCCGGATTTTTATCAGGATGATATTTTACTGCCAATTTGCGATAAGCCTTCTTTATCTCATCATCTGACGCATTTTTTGACACGCCAAGCACTTCATAATAATCACGTTTCGCCATATAATATATTATATCCCACTAGCACTCAAAACGCAAGAGTGCTAGATTACTCCGTTTTCGGCCAATATTCCTGCGCACTCTTATCCTCATATTCAATCTTAAAATCATCCATATCATAACCAAAACTCTTGATTTTCTCCAAAGCGTTTTGATAATTACCACCAGTATAATCTACAATCCTTATAGTCAACTCTGTCATCTCCTCATTCACGTCATAAAACAATTCATATTTCGTATAATTCGTATAATTATCAGAATAATATTCTACCGTATAAGGCAAATTTTGTGTGACTGGAAATTTCGTAGTAACATCACTAGAAAATATATCCCTACATTCAAAGTCACCATATATCAAATCATTCCTATCTAAACACACATAAAGCATTACATACCCAGAAAAATAAATATTTTCGACATCACTAGACCATTCAAAATGCCCAGAATAAGATTGTCCAATAGATTCCATGTCAACAATAAAATTACCCACATGCAAATTTTCCTCTTTGTTGTAAATATTTTCAGCACTCCCATCACGAATCATTGCCCCTGATGCTGGCATATCCTTCAAACTATTTGCGTCAGCATTGCTTTCGACAATATCATATAAAGCCGCAAAAACTTTATCTCTATCATCTCTTGGCGCATCTCCAAAATAATCTGAAAAATTGTCAATCACAATCTGATTACCATATGGATTCGGCCTGAAAACTTCATAAAGTGAGTAAGCCAACAGCCCTAACGCAATCACAGCAAATACCAATATTAACACTTTGACTAGGTCAATCTTTACTCTACCCTCTTCCATCATCCTATAATCCTTTCAATATTAAATCCGTATAAGCATACGAATAGTCATCAGACGTCCATTTTTCAAGATCTTCTTCCTTTGCATCAATAGTACTAGGAGAAGCTCCACAAGAAGCCTCACCTATCACTATCTTTTTTCTGGCCATATCTACGCCCAACACAACTCCTGTATGCCCATACGATACTCCATCCACAACCCCACCAGATCGCCTACTAAATATCGCATATGCTCTCGGAGTATGATTGCCGTTTTCAAAACCACTATTCTTTCTATTTATTAATCCCCCAACCACATCCCTACCATTACCCAAGCCAGCATATGGACCACCAGAAACATATTTATTTAAAAACCACTTTGAAAAACTCACGCAGTTAGCCAAAGCCCCCCCACTACAATCATTCTCATAAGTCATCCCTTCAAACACTACTTTTCTCCTATCTTTATTTGCTACAGCCTGTTCTCTATAATAGCTCATAAATTCTCGCGCTTCTCCCAAATTCATCCCCCCAGACTTCAAAACACCACCACAATATGCACTAGATCCCCCCAAAGCAACATACATCACAAAAGCACCAAAATCGGTGTTCGCCGGATATTCCATTGGACCATTATCTTTTTTAATTTGCCCCCAGGTGTTATTTGAGCTCGTAGGCTCTATAGTTGGATCACGCCTTTCGTCAAAGCGATTCATCACATATGGCGACCCCTCACCACTATCCGCTTCTTCCTGCGAAAAGCCCAAGTTCAATGCTTGCTTCACATATACATTCGCTGCCCCATTATATTTAAAAAATAATCTCTTAACCCCCACATCTGTATTTAAATCTACCCCCGCCCCTAAGTCATTAACAATTTGAGCAGCAATATCAGTTTGTCTTTGAAACTCTGCATCATCAATCGGTCCAGCCGGCAAAAAAGCATTACTATTCAATTTTTTGTTCGTATGGGTGTATGAATAAAGTTGGTAAGCTCCTTGCCCATTATTTGGATTTCTCCTCGTTAAAGAATTTTCCCTCTTATGAATCACGGCCAAAATCTGCCACGGAAATCCGTATTGTTCAGCTGCTTTTTCATAAAAAGGCTTATTGGCCTTTATAGCCTCAAGCTCAACCGACGAAAAAACCGTCGCCCCAGCATAATTAACATTCTCGCCATCCGCCAAGCTAGAACACCCACCACTGCCTCCTCTCCCCCCCTCCGGATCATAAAAGAAGATATTCCAATCCGA
The DNA here is from genome assembly GCA_017511865.1 of Candidatus Saccharimonadota bacterium. Lineage (GTDB taxonomy): Bacteria > Patescibacteriota > Saccharimonadia > Saccharimonadales > Saccharimonadaceae > Nanosyncoccus. Next base: position 15,123 of record JAFWIQ010000017.1, on the reverse strand, counting down.
ATACGTCTTCATCTGCGACTGGCTCAAAGCATACGTAGAAGCCGGCGTCAAAATCGCAAGCACCACAGCCAAAAACCCACACACAAACCTTCGGAAATTCTTCTTTCCAATCATGTTAATATTATACCATATTTACCCTTTGCCGGGGTTAGTACTGATTAATCCCTCTTCCGTATCGCTCGCAATTACTTGTATATGCACGTGATTTTGCCCTGCAAAAAACAACCCTTGCCCCACCGGAAAATTAGCCAACCGCCTCTTTTCTTCTTCCGTCAATTTAAATACATCAGACAATACATCCACCGCAGAAGTCGACTGTTTTAACAGTAACTGCATCGAAGAGTTATTCACAATTGCCCGTCCCATTTTATTTCCCATAAAATCTTCCACATCCTGAGTAATGGTCGTTAATCCCAAATAATATTTTCGCGCTCGCTTTGCCAAAGAAAACAAAAAGTTCGCCGAATCTTCAAATTGCATCAACTGCCAAGCCTCATCCACAATCAAAAGCCTCTTCTTCTGCTCAGCCCTCACAATATTCCAAATGTGCGAAAGCACAATATACATCGCCACCGGCCTAAGCTCTTCTTCGAGATCTCGTATATTAAACACTACCATCTGATTATTGATATCAATATTGCTTTGCTGTGAAAAAATTCCTGCAAAAGTTCCTGTCGTATATTTTCGCAAACGCTGCGCCAACTGCGGTCCTGACCCTTCCATGTGCAATAAAGTGTCATACAAATTCATAATCGTCGGCGGCGGAGACTGATGCGTCAATGGGTCAGACGTAATCCCGGCCCTCGCATAAGTATCTATCAATGCCTGATCGAGATCCGCCTCCTCGCTCGCTGTCAGTGCCGGAACCATCTGTCCAGAAGCAGTCATCTGACTCCCACCCAGCATCGTCCTAAATAACCCATGCAAAACCACCAGATTTGCCCTCAAAGCATCATTCGCATCTTCCGAATCTACCACCTTAGGAAGATCAAAAGGATTGATTCTCACATCAGAATTCAAAGAAAGCCTAATATACGATCCGCCCACCGCATCACAAAGCTTCTGATATTCATTCTCTGGGTCTATAATCAAAATTTCAGTTCCCAACATCATAGATCTCAAGGCCTCCAGCTTTACCGCAAAAGATTTACCCGCGCCAGACTTCGCAAATACTACCATATTTGCATTTTCCAAACTAAATCTATCAAAAATCACTAGACCATTATTATGCATATTAATACCATACAAAATACCTTTATCCTGCGTCAAATCAGCCGAAGTAAACGGGAAAGACGTAGAAATCGCCCCAGTATTCATATTTCGTCGAATTTGCAGTTGATCCGTGCACTGTGGCATCGTGGAGTTCATTCCCTGCTCTTGTTGAGAATTAGCCACCTTAGAAAACACCATCTGTTGCCCAAAAATCGTCTCAATCTTTTGTTGTACAAACTTCATCTCGTCCAAAGAATCTGCCCAAATTGTCACATAAAGCCCAAAGCGAAAGAATTTCTCCGCCCCTACCTGTAATTGATCGCGTAGCTCCTCCGCATCGGTAATTGCCGCCTCAAGCTCCGGATCCCTCACACGCCCTTTTTCGGCATTTAAATTCATTGACGCTTCAAGCTGCGTCACCTTAGTACGCAAATTTTTCATCACCACCGCCGATTCCACCGGATAAATATACATCGAAACATCAACCACTTCATCAATATTAATAATCGGCGAAAGCCAACCAGTATACAAAGAACGCGGATAACCATATATATATAATGTACGCCCGTATTTATTCCCTAACCTAAAATAATCTGAATGTATTTCAATCGCCGAAGGAGAAATCAAATCCCTCAATGTATTCGTGCCTTGCTCAAACGCTTGCTGAATCTGCGCTGCCTCCATCGCCTCAGCTTGCGCTGCAATCTCTGCTGCTGTCAACTGCTTCTTTCTAGCCATTTTTCTCTCCCTTCCTCACATACGTAGTTGCCAGTTTCGAAAAATCCACCAAAGGCTCTCTCACTGCAGTATCCGGATTATTAAAGTTATAATAAAGTTCTGCCAGTTCTTTAGTATTCAATCTTACCGAATGAACCCCAATCTGAAACAATCCAGACGTCACTGCATCAACCCTATTATTAAGCTCGGTCAACGCTTTCTCATAAGTCGCCCGATCTATCCTAGTCACTTCGGGAGTTCTTGTTTTTGAAAACGATTTAAAGAAATTTTTCGTCTGCTGAATTACTTTCTCCGCATCTGCTGAAGTATAATACGGAATCACAATAAAAAACGATTTATCCATAATATTTGCTTCTTGAGACAAAATATCAATAAAATTAATATAATCTTCCATCAACACCCCAAGCAACATGTTATCGTTACTGCGACGAATCTCATTAAGTCTCTCAATATATGGTCCAATATCCACCCTCTGCGAACGCACCAAAATCTGCGTCGTAAATTTCAAAGAATTCAAAAAATTCTGATAGGAATATTCCACACCTTCTCTTTCCATCTCTGACATCAAGTCAAAATTTATTGACTTACAAGCCACTACGGCTCTAAACGAACCATCTTTCATAATCACCACATTATCCCTAAGCTCGGAAATAAGCAACGTAGCCTGCGTAGAAGTCGGAACTTCTTTGTTCGGTGAAACCGGAACCGCCTGATTTGCCGCCATAGCCACCGAACCCAAATTAGCCACATTGGCGTTTTGTGCAAGTTGCTGCTGTCCAGGCATCACCACCTGTGGAGTATTTTGCATCTGCATATCCTGCATTACCACCTGCTGGTTAGGCATAACCATCTGAGGCTGTTGTGGAGCCTGTGGCATTTGTACCATTGGTTGTTGATAATTTTGTTGTGGATCCATATTTTAGTGTAACGATATAAAAACTTCGCCCTCGTCCCTTTCTTTTATTCGATTAGCTTCTTTAGCGATCGTTGCGACAGAAAAATCAGAATTAGCCAACCTTATTATACTAGGTTTTGTTTTGATTGTCTCCACTTCCTTTACTTTTTCCACAGGTTTTGCTTCAACCGGCAGTTCGGGTTTTACCACCACTGACGAATCGAATGAGGGCTTAATACTCTCCCCCTCAAATCCTTTCTGCATCATCTCTTTGCCATCACCACCATAATTTATGCTTTCATTTTTTTCAATCGCATCCCGCATTCCCTTCATTACTTCCTCGTGTCTTTCAACCTCATCTTTTTCAATTACATCCTCCAAATCATCGAAATGGCTAGTTTCAAATATATCCGTTGCCGTATTTGCTTCAGCAACCAAATCTTCTTTCATTGGATTAGCTCCAGCCCCCTTAATGGCATAACCGCCAGTATCCACAATATCCGCCAAAAACGACAACCTATGCGTCACCTCTTCTCCAGTAATATCTCTTGTCCTATTTTCCTCCACAATTTTAGGAGCAGTAATATTAATTGTTGACTCTCTCTGTCCAGGCGTCCAAATCCTCTTATGCGGCTTTAAATAATAAGAAACTATAGCCGCTAAATAAGTTTCCATCGGCTGGTCTTTTTTAAGTGGCAAAGCTAACGCTATAAACAATAGAACTGGCGGTAAAGGAATAATCGCCAATAATGGAAACAATTGAAAAAGCCCCACCGCCAAAGCAATCAACCCAGCAGCAATCAAAAGATAAATAAACTGCCGAAACGAAAACGGCCCAATCAACTTGTCATCAGCCTCAACATCCTGAGGCACTTTATACTGTGCCATATACTATATATTATAGCATATCCACCCGCCTAAACATAAACAAAACCACCAAGCCCACGTTCGTTTTTTCAACTTAACACAAAAGCTACATCCTACGCGTCCGGATAATTATCCGCATCCATCAATAAATCCTCTAAGTCTTTCTTCAAATCATACGCCTCAGGATGTCCTCCCTTAACCCTTCGCTCATAACTCTTCCTAAATTCTTTCTCAATTATTGTTTCAGTATTCCCGCCAAACCAAGACCTAATGGCCTCGATAGCTTCATTATAAAACTCCTCCGCATTCATCCCCTCTTCTCTATCTTCCCAAAGCTTTTCTAATCTATCTCTTATTTTCTTTCTTTCTTCACTGTTATACACCCTATCAGAATCACCTTTAGCATTGTTATCACTATCAGATCGTTTCTCCCTCTCTCCCTCTACTTTCCTATTTTTATAGCGATTAACCTCCCTAAATAAAGCTTCCTCGTCATCAAGGCTAACCCATTCACGTAACCAGTCTTTAGCATTGTTTGCCGCACCAGAACGCCGCGTACGATAAATTTGCTCCAATTTACCACTCTTGCCAAGAATCTTTCTTACTTGTTTGCCAGCCATATCCATCTTGAGTTTTGCAACCTCGGCCTTACGCTTTCTACTAGCTTCTTCCGCAGGCAAATCACCATATTTAGTTTGAATCTCAGAAATCTTCCTACGATATTGCTCGCCTTCCTCAGACTCATCCATAAACGCCTCAGAGAGATGCTCCATCAGCGGATCTCGATAATCCGAACGAAGCCCCAAAATCTGAGTTGGCGTTTGATCCTTAAAATATTGTAAAGATTTTTTCTCGAAATATTCTCTTGCCGCTTTAGGATCATCTGCGAGATCACCCCCCTTATCCCATCGCGCTTTCCACTCATATTTTACATTCCCATCATCATCAAGCACCGCCTTCCCATTCTCATCTTTGACCTGCGAATAAGAATAACCTGTCAAAAAGCTTACTGCACTCTTTAATTGTTCGCTTCCGGCAAGATACTTCAAGCTAGCCGAAATAAATTGTGGACCAATAGATTTTTGAATTTCTTCTCTTTTCTTTAAATATTCATCAACATTCAAATGCTTTTTGCCATCTTCGCCAACATAACTATAAGTCTCAATCAAACTATCATCAAAATTCGAAAGCGCAGTCCGTTCAATACCATCAAGCGACGTACCTTCCATAAGCACTGCCATTGGTCTCTTCGCATACATGATCTCACCATTCGGTTCCTTATGATAACCTTTTATATATTCATCATACGTAACTTTCATTTCCTGACGATTATTCTTATTATAAACATTTGCCGTCTCGAGATTAATATATTTACCAAACCTTCTAAGCCAAGGATCACTATCTTTAACTTCAAACATTAAGAAACCCGCAAGCGCCTGTGAAGCATGTGTTCCGAGCTCTACACCCTGGCTCAATACATTCTCCATCTGTTGCCTCAATAAATCGGTATCCCCTCGCTGATTCAATATCCTCATACCGGCAATTATTGAATCAATATTGGCAATCGCATTTTCGTTCTTCGTCAATTCCCCTAATCTATACTCGATATCCCTTGTTGGCGGAGTAAGCTCAAAATATTTCTGCATCTTCGTCTCAACAATCTTCTTCTGCGTATCATACACCTGTGCCGCTGTAGCAGCCGCATATTGTATATCTGATATATCCCCTTCCATAGTCCTAGACGCAACCTCATAGCGCACTTCAGCCGCCGTACGATCGGAAATTTTATGCCTCTTATAATCACTCCTGCCCACATTTTCCGCATCAAAATGAGCATTTATTGCATCTTCCATTCTACTATGGAAGCCGGCCGCATTATTATAGTCAATTTTCTCGCCCCTAGCTTTCTCCATCTCCAAAGCATCCGACGCCTCAATATTCATCCTATCCAACTCTCTTAGTCGTGCCCACTCTACCGTTCCCTTCTTCGCGCGATAATCAAACCCCTTATTGAAATTATTTTTATCCCTCAGAACAATCCTCTGGTAACCTGCTACTCTCGCCTGTAACTCATACGCCTCTTCGCCTTTTTTCGAAAGCGTTCCATCAATATTCCCCTTCTTATAATTCTGCCGCGCACGATAAGCCAAGCCTCGCTCTTTTAGCGCTGCTTCCTTTTCGCTAATTTCTGCCTCTCTAGCAATTTTTCTCTTATTTACGAACTGCATCAATCTAAGCGACGGCGTATAAGCCCGTTCTGAAAGCAAATGTTTTTGTTTAGACAATCGCATTCGTGACTCCGCCCAAGCTCGATTCGCCGCCAACGGTCTGTCCGCAATTGCGCGCATCTTCGCATTGATATCTCCAAGGAATGTACCGCTCATCTTCATCAAACTCCAAGAGAAAAATAGCGGGAAAATTTGCACCGCCACACCCAACAAAATACCAAATCCGCTTTTCGCGCTTAGGATAATCGCAAACCCCGCCAAACTAGATGCCCCGAACAGCAATGAAAACATTGGGTAAAATACCAACATCTTTATCAACAAATCTTTCCACTTTTTAAACCACTGTTCCACATTTGGCAAAATATTCGCCACCATAGCCAGCGGCGAGATCATAATCAAAAGTACCACCACAGCTTGCCTCAAGGCAATCGTAATTAACCCAGACACCACAGCCACAATCGCCCCCAACACAACCGGTATCAACATCCAAATCGCTCCAAACTCAAAAGCCACCACTCCAGTCCCTACTGCCAATGCTGTCCCCCCCGCCAACGAGCTATACATACTAGAATACGACACCTCGATCTCGGGCGACACCCCATTCGCCATCACAGATTCTTCCACCCCAGTAAATATGCCCCTCAAACCATTACCAACGATGTTCGACGCATCCACTGCCAATGAACAAATCAAAAAACTCAAGTTCACCAACACTGCGGTCACAATCAACTTCGGTAATACTTTCTTCAAGCCATAATTAGAGATACCCAACCCCGTCAATTGCGAATAAATCACCACCAATAAGAAAATAATAAATACGATATTTGTAATTCCGCGACAATATTTCCAAATTTCATAAATCGGCGACCCATCTTCCATTGATATCGGGTTGATTACCAATATCTCTTCAATCTTGTCATACAGCCAATCCACTGCCTCCGCAATTTTACCGGTCGTCGGACAGACCAACCAACCAATTGCTCCCAAACTATCTTTACAGCTATCACCACCGGAAGTATTCCTAGCCACTTCACCAGCCACTTCATCTTCGGTATCTAAATTCTCCTCTGTCGCTTGCGTCTCGTTATTGGTAGCATCATCTACGACCACAGTTTCTTCCGGAATCGCATAAGCTTCTTGCCCACTCGCAATCACCCCAGAGAACATTCCCAAAATCCCTATAATCACAAAAAAACAGCCAAAAACAATTCTACCTAATCTCGTTTTTAGTTCTTTTTTTGCTATCATATATAAACCCGCCTCCCTTTTAGGCGTATTACGATTATAGCACCCATAAGCATTTTTGTCAATAATGAACACTCTATTTTCGTCATATGTCAAGCTTATGTTTATTTTTCTATTCTTGGATTTTTTTTCATTCTATGTTACTATACAAACAACAAACTTATTATGAAAAACCATCTGATCAAAATATTCATACTTATCTTCGGCATCATCGCCACTCAGTCACTCATTAACACGCCAGTTTTTGCAGACAACCTAGCAGATACTTCGTCCGCTACAAATAGCCTCGTTTCTTCACGCTGTGAATATTTTCTCGGGCTCACTTCTTGGGATTGCAATGTTAATATTCACGACGAAGACTCTCTCAAATCTGGTATTTGGACCATCGCCGCCAATATCGCTACCGACATCACCGTCATTGCCGCCTACCTCGTTCTCGGCTACGTAATCTACGGTGGCTACCTCTATACTTTCTCTGGTGGCGAGACCAACAAAATCGCCGCCGGCAAAAAAACTCTTCACCAAGCCTTTCTCGGCCTAGCCATCGTTATGTCTGCCAATATTATCATGGGGAGCCTCCGCATTGCCCTCGTTGGCAATGGTGGCAACATTGGCAATTGCGCTACGGGAGAGTGCATTGACCCCGGACAAATGGTAGAAAACCTCATCACCTGGTTTACGGCCATGGCAGGTATTATTTCTGCTATTTTCCTCGTTTACGGAGGCACATCTTACATCACGTCCTCTGGCGATTCCGGCAAGCTCCAAAAAGCCAAGAATATGATCATCTACTCCCTAATTGGCCTCACCATCGTAGGTCTCGCCACAATAATCACCGCCTTCGTCTCGAATATGATACGCAATGCTGACTCAACCAGCTTAATTAACGAAACGACTATTTCAAAGGAGGTTCATGAAATCAAGATTCATTAAATTTATTTCAATATTCTTAATTATCACCACGGGCTTCTTTAGCCTCGCCTCCTTTAATACCGTTCCAGCTCTCGCAGCCGACCCATGCGACGCATCACTACCAGATCCTGTCAGAATCGCCAACGGCTGCGATAACAACACCAAAGATCAATTACCAACCGTCATTCAAAAGATTCTTAATTCCATCATCTTAGTTACAGGTACCATCGCAGTAATTTTTATCATTATCGGCGGCATTCATTTCATGACATCCTCTGGCGATGCCGCCAAAGTCAAAAAGGCTAAAGACACCATCCTCTATGCCTGCATTGGCCTTATTATTTGTGCTCTCGCTTTTGCCATCGTTAACTGGGCAGTTGGCATCATTAACAAAAGTAGCGCCGCTAGCTACACCACATCATCCACCTGCACAAACGCTGGCTATACCTGGAAAGAAGGCAAATGCCAATAGGATAACACCGCACGCTATTGCATTTTTAAAAAAATCGTTATAAAATAAACCTAAGATAATTGCGAAAGGACTAAAATGAAAGATATTATCACAAAATTCGCTGCAGACCCGGCTACACCTGGTAAAGATACGACGGGTGGCGGAATAAATTATGTAGGTGACGGAAATGATACCTTAGTGGACAACATCACCAATGTTCTTAACGGAGTCATCGCAGTTCTAGGCATAGTTTGCGTAGTAGTCGTCATCATCGGTGGCATTAACTACATGACATCTTCTGGTGATGCTGGCAAAGTCAAAAAAGCCAAAGACACCATTCTTTACGGCCTTATCGGAATGATTATTTGTGTCTTAGCCTTTGCCATCGTCAATTTCGTCCTCAAAAATATTTTAGGATAGCCACTCTAATTAAACATCATAAAAATATCCTCTCCCGAGGATATTTTTTTAGTCCATCACAACGCCTCAATCACCAGACCCCATACCCCGCCACCATATTTCCATCAGCTCTCCCAACAAAAAAATTGAACCAAAGCCCACCCTCAGTCCAACTCTTTTAAATCGTAATTTATTGTATTGCAATCTTCTTAGGTGATTCGCTCTTCTCTTTCTCAAACGTAATCGTCAAAACGCCATCCTTTAGCTCTGCCTTCACGCTATTTTCGTCTTCTTTCACTTGTACCGGCAAAGCAATCGTCCTAGAAAACTCACCCCAATAACATTCTTGAATATGCCACCTGGTAGTCTGTTCGTCCTCGCCCCCAGACAAAATACCCGAAATTGTCAAAATATTATCGGAAATACTGACATCGAGATCAGATTTCGAGATGCCAGCGGTACGAGCTTTTACTACTAATTTGTCCGCGGTTTCGTAGACATCTACAGCGAGCTGTCCAGGAAAGTCATCGGTATTTTCCCACTCATCTTCAACGGATTCACTGGTTTCTTGAACCGGCTCAGCCACTTCTTCCGTCTCGACCGGAGCAACGAGTTCCTCGTCTCCGCCCAGGAAAGCAGCAGCGAGATCGTCTTCCATCAGCAAATCGTCACTGTTTGTACGAGCCATATTTCCTCCACTTATATTGTTATGCTTTATTATAAAGCATCTTCATAGTAAAATCAAGAGAAATATGTCTTTTATTGTAAAAAATACAACATTCCCAAACGTTTTGGATCTCCTCGCACCCCACTCTTGTAGGGGTTGCGGTCACATCGGTGAAGTACTTTGTGATTGTTGTAAAAATAACATCATTTCGAGCCGCATCAATCTTTGCCCTAACTGCAAATCACCAAACCCTACCGGCAATTGCCCAAATTGCACCCATCTTCCACCCACTTTCATAGCCGGCAATCGCAATGACCTCATTGGCAAACTTATCCACGATCTCAAGTTTTTCTCCGTTCGCGCCCTCACCAAACCTCTCGCCGAAATCATGAACGCTAGCCTTCCGCCCATTAGTCATAGCGTCGTCATCGTCCCACTCCCCACCATCAGCCCCCATATCCGACAACGTGGGCTAGACCACACTCTCCTCATAGCCAAACACCTTACCAATCTCCGCCCAGGCTGGCAAACCCTGCCCCTTCTTCTCCGCGCCAACAATACAGTTCAAGTCGGTGCCTCCAAATTAGACCGCGAAATCCAAGCCACCAAAGCCTACATGATCAATAAGCGACTTTCTATCGACAAAACCAGCACATATATTCTCTTAGACGACGTCTGGACCACCGGCTCCAGCATGCAAGCTGCCTATTCAAAACTTCAAGAAGCCGGCGCCACAAACATCGTTATGGCCATACTTGCTCTCTCCAGCTAATAAATCCCCCAATCCACAATAAAAAATCAGACTAGATTCGTTTCTAGTCCGACTAGGTAATCTATCTTATTCTAAGCCGATGGCGTCGACGGTAAAGCCGAAATCACAAAGTTTACAATCGCAAACGCCAGAAAAGCAATCACCAAACCAATAATTGCATAAAGCACCGTATTTTTAGCATCGGTCACTTTCTTTGAATCTCCGCCAGAAACAACATACTTAATACCACCAATAATCAACATTATCACCGCCACAATACCAACTATATAAAGAATCGTATTGGTGACCTGCTTAAATATCCCAGTATCGCCAAACAAATTTTCTGGGCACCCATCGCACCTTGCAGCCTCTGCACCCTCCTGCAAAGTCAACGCCGATACCTCCGGCATCACAAAAACCGCCCCAATCACAATTAATATTGGCAATATAAGTCTTAAAAGCTTTCCCATACTCGCATTATATCATATCCCCCATTAAATGTCTACAAATCTCGCTCTTTAAACGGCAGGGGGTGGGAGATTCGATTCGAAGAACGAATCTCGCTTTTTCACGTGCTCCGTCAAGAGCATGGCGGAGGGTGGGAGATTCGAACTCCCGCTCCAGATCACTCCAGACTAACGATTTAGCAAACCGTCCCCTTCAGCCACTTGGGTAACCCTCCAATACGCCTATTCTACCACATCTTCCATTTTTTAAAAACCCACTGACCAATAAATTCTATGTTATAATAAACTCATGGCAAAAACATTGAAAAATATCTCTTGGGAAGCAGAAGAATACATCGTCAAAGATCACAACACCTGGTGGTATATAGGTCTATTCATAGTTAGTGTCGGCCTCTGCGTACTCTCGATTTTCCTTGGCTGGTGGACTTTTTTAGTCTTAATAATTCTTAGCGTCATTGCCATCCTTGTATCCGCCTTCAAGCCACCGCGCAAAATTCAATACACCTTGGACGAAAACGGCCTCACCGAAGGCAGCAAACTCCACAAATACGAAGATTTTAAAGCCTTCGGCATCATTAAAGAAAGCTCTCACTTCTCCGCCGTCCTTATCCCAAAAAAACGTTTCAACCTCAGCGTCAAAGTATATTTCCCAGAAGGCAGCGGTGAAGCCATTGTCGATAACCTCGGCGCTCGCTTACCCATGGAGGACGTTAAACTAGATTTTCTCGATAAAATCGTAAACTTCTTGCGTATTTAAAAAACCGTGCTATAATAGACATAAGTTTAATAAAAGGTGGGCACAAATGGATCAAAATCAAACCGTAGATAACGATTTACAAAAAGCAATTGACGACATTACTAACACGACCAGCGTCGATCCGGTCTTCTCAGACCCAGTCGCCGCCCCTTCTTCCATACCAGAAGGTGATACCGGCGAACTTGGTGAACCAGTAGGTCCTTTTCCAGAGCCAACACCGATAATGGCGCCACCAGTAGCCCCAGAACCAACCATACCGTCAGAACCAACCATGCCACCAGAACCAAGCAATATTCCCGACTTCAACATACCACCCCTCACGCCTCCAGCCGAATCCACTCCCACCGAGACTCCAGTCCCAAATATGTCAACCGGTCTCAATATGCATCAAGTCAAAGAAGCCGCCCTTCGCGATCTCATCCCTATCTTGGATAAAATAACTTTAGATTCCACGCAAAAATTCAACATCTATCGCGACATATTCGAGAATCTACGTGACTACACCGTTCTCGAAGCCGCCTATAACGCCGCTAGAGAAATTCCAGACGACACCAAACGTGCCGAAGCCCTTCTTTATCTCGTAGAGTCTATCGACAAAATGTAAATCAGTCAAAAAATAACCCCCTAATGTGGGGGGTTATTTTTTTGGAAAGAAACTTCTTAGTACATTCCGCCCATATCAGGAGCAGCAGGCTTCTCTTCTGGAATCTCACAAATCAACGCACCCATCGTAATTGCCGTAGCTGCAATCGATGCTGCATTCTTTACGGCCTCTTTTGTTACCTTCGCCGGGTCAATTACGCCAGCTTTCTTCAAATCAATTAAACCTTTTTCTGGCAACATCACATTGACACCGACCCCTTTTTTCGAAGATTTTTCCACTTCAGCCAAAAGCGCCTGTGCGTTCAATCCTGCATTTTCCATAATATGCACAAACGGAGCTTTAAGAGCATTCTTTACGATTTTTGCCCCAGCCGAATCATCGACAAGCTCTGTAGCAAGATTCACCAAGGTCACCCCTCCACCAGCCACGATCCCCTCAGCAAGCGCAGCTTTAGTTGCCGCCACAGCATCATCCACGCGGAATTTTTTCTCGTCAATCTCTGTTTCCGTAGCCCCACCAACCTTAATTACTGCCACTTTACCAGAAAGTGCTGCCGCGCGCTTCTCAAATTCTTCTTTTTCATAATCAGATTTGGCCATCTTCGCCTGAGCATGAATTAGTTCAATCCTTGCCTTCACAGCCTTAGCATCTCCGGCTCCTTTTATAATTGTCGTCTCATCTTTAGTCGCAATTATTTTATTAGCCGTACCCAATATTTCCAATCCGACTTCTTCAAGTTTCAACCCCTTATCTGCAGACACCACTGTTGCATCGGTCAAAATCGCAATATCTTCCATAATTTCTTTTCTACGATCACCAAACGACGGAGCTTTTAATACCAAAGAGTTAAATACACCTTTTAGCTTATTAAGAACCAACAAAGACAAAGCTTCCCCCTCTACCTCTTCCGCAATTATTACTAAATCTTTCTTGCCCGCCTGAGCACACTTCTCGAGTATGGGCAAAATATCCGAAGCCGCCGAAATCTTACGATCCGTAATCAAAATCAACGGCTTGTCAAAAATCGCCTCTTGCCGATTCACATCTGTCACAAAAAACGGCGACGAATAACCCTTATCATAACTAAAGCCTTCTACGATTTCCTGCTCCATTTCGAGACCTTGACCGGCCTCCACCGTCACTACGCCATCCTTACCAATCTTCGAAATCACTTCCGCAATCAATTCCCCAATTTTTTCATCCCCAGCCGAAATCGTTGCAACTTCTGCTACCTTCTTCGAATCACCCTCTATCTTTTCTGCAATCTTATCAATTTCAGAAACAATCTCCGCTCCGGCTTTTTCAATACCTTTGCGCAGCTCCATCGGATTCATACCTGCCGCAATCAGTTTATTTGCTTCATTCAAAATATTATAAGTCAAAACCGTCACCGTCGTCGTACCATCACCAGCCACCTTATTTAATTTTTGAGCCGCAGTTTTGATTAGCTTCGCTCCCACCGCTTCACCCAATTTATCTTCCTTATTCGATAGCTCCACTGCCTCGGCCACCGTTACTCCATCGTGCGTAATCACTGGAGCTCCATATTCCTTCTCTATAATCACATTCTTGCCCTTTGGACCAAAAGTCACTTTCACGGCATCATAAAGCTGCTTCGCCCCAGCAAGCACTTTTTCCCTAGCCTCTGCTTCATAATAAATTTTTTTAGCCATATAATTTCTCCTTGGTTTATTCTTTACCCCACCAATTTACATAAGTTTTCCACAAGTTTTCCACAACTATTCCCCTACAAAGTTGCCAGCACATCCTCTTCTTTTACGATAATATAATCGATGTCGTCAATTTTTATCTCTGTCGTCGAGTATTCTTTAAATACGATCTTATCGCCCTTTTTTACCGAAGAAACTTCCGATCCGACTGATTCCACTACCGCATAAACCGGTTTTTCCTTAGCCTCACCAAGCAAAATTCCCGACTTAGTTTTTTCTAGTGGCTTTTCTATTTTTGCCACAATCCTATCCTTCAATGGTTTAAGTGCCATATCTATTTTCTCCTTTTCTACCCCTATTATAGCACAAAAGTTGGCACTGTAAACCCCCGAGTGCTAATTTTCTAATGGCAACAACCTCTTCCTCGACGTCTCTGTCAAATACATAATATCACCAAGCACCACCTCTATCCTTCCCTCCGCAAAATTTTCTTTACTCCACCCCTCAACTACACCAAAAATTTCATTCACATATATCTCAAACATCTTCTTGGATTCTTTTGGCCACCGACATTCTTCTACCACACTAGGCTCCAACTTTCTTATCATTTTTCTCACCACTTCGCCATTATTATTCTTTAATAAAAACAATAAAACTTTCTTATTTACCATCATAAAAACCAACATCTGCCTATAGAGTATCTTTATTTCTACATCTCTTTTGTGCATTATTTTACTTAAAATCTTTACGTACTTCTTCAAAACATATCGCTCATAATCAGATACCACACTATGAATAGTCTTATGATGACGGTAAAACGTCGAGCGTGAAATCTTTGCCCCTCCCACCACCGACTTCATATTTAAAAAATTCTTCGCACCAAAAAGTGCATCCAAAATAGCCTCTTCCGTCCCACGAAATCTTCTATTTAACATTCTTTTTTCTGAAAACCCACTTCTTTTGGCCATAACTATATAATAAAAATTATAGCCAAACTATCCAGCCTATCAACCCTATATTTTTTATTCCTCAACCACTCATCTAGGGCTTTCGCCACACCCGGCAAAGCCGAATTCGCATAATCATGCACCAAAACCACTCCACCACTCACCACTTTATCATCAATCAGCCTCAAACTATCCTTTATCGAATCATATAAATCACCATCTAGAAACGCAAATGCAATTTTCTCTGGCAAATCGACTTTCTTTAAATCTGAAAACCACCCCTTTTTAATCACCGGTACCGGCAATCCGGCTT
>JAFWIQ010000016.1 GCA_017511865.1 Candidatus Saccharimonadota bacterium | reverse complement strand
TTGGCTATTCGCAAGATGATGTGATTAAGATGACTAAATCATTGCCATCTATCTATAGCTATTCAATTGACAATATGAAACAGAAAATCTTAGATTTACAAGAGCTGGGTTATTCACGAGACGATGTGATTAAGATGACTAAATCATCGCCAGCTATCTATGGCTATTCAATTGACAATATGAAACAGAAAATCTTAGATTTACAAGAACTTGGCTATTCGCAAGATGATGTGATTAAGATGACTAAATCATTGCCAGCTATCTATGGTTTTTCAATTGACAATATGAAACAGAAAATTGATTTTTACGATAGTGTCAGCATGCATGATTTGGCGATTGTCGATACCAAGCAATTAATGCAGGGTGTGGCATTGAGCTATGCAAGATATCAATTTTTGCGCGAGCGAGGAGTTATTGTTAGCACTGATAACTACAAGATGCTTTTTATGAACCAAAGTAAATTCAAGAATAAATATGGGTACGATAATGATGAAATAAAAAAGTTATATCCATACGAGGAGGATAAAAAATAGATGGAAGAGATAACGAATTTTCTAAAAAAGATAGGGTGTGATGAGCGCATAATCAAAAATGTGATTATGAGCAACGAACAGGTTTTATCACGCTCAATACCTGATCTTGAAAAACTTGTGGCCAAACTACGGGAAATTGGCTTAACTGATATTGTTGATTTACTCGATGCAAATCCTTACATTTTGAATTTAGATGCATATGAGATTGATGATTATATAAAGAAAAAAGAAGAGTCTGGGGAGTCTTTTGATGAAATTGTGGAAGCTTTGGAGTCTGAACCGGCGTTATTCATGGAAATATAAAAGAAACAAGTTGGTTTAGAAATGCAAGATTCCGGCCTTTAAGCTTAAAACTAACCTTTTTATCTATAATTATGGGTATTATTATATCATGTTGCGAATAGAAGGTTGGCTGGAGCTTGAAAAAAGAGACATTATGGGATATAATTAGCGTGGTTTTTGCTTATTGGGGGTGATGTGAGCGGGGCAGTTGGTTTATAATATGGTGAGAGTAGCTCAGTTGGTTAGAGCTCTTGATTGTGGTCCAAGAGGTCGTGGGTTCAAGTCCCATCTCTCACCCCAGTTTTATAGTTGCGGGTATAGTACAGTGGTTAGTATGCAAGTTTTCCAAACTTGAGATGAGAGTTCGATTCTCTCTACCCGCACCAGAGAAAGTAAAAATAACCACTTGTGGTTATTTTTAGTTTCTGTGGAGTGGGACCGAGAGAAGATTTTCTCTCTACCCGCACCATTTTTGTTTCACAAAAATCTCAAAAAGCGAGAAGTCGTTGTGCCAATCGATTCTCTCTACCCGCACCATTTTTGTTTAGATACAATTATTTTATTTAGATTGAGGAAAATTGGTTTTGTGTTTTTACTATTGACTTTTTTAATAAGTATGCTATTATGAAGAGTATGTAATCGCCATTAGAAATTTTTTATAGGAGGGAAAAACCATGGCAAAAGCTGATTACACTGAAGATTTAAAAAAAGAGGTAAAGGAGCCTGTTAAGGAACCTGTTTCTAAGGAGCCCGTTAAGGAATCTACTCCTAAGGAGCCCGTGAAGCCGTCTGAGCCTAAGCCGGAGCCCGTTAAGGATGCTGCATATTATGATCGTCTGTCAAGACGTTATGGAGATACGGCAAACAAGTTGCGGGCTGAGGAGGCCAAAAAAGTGGCTGAGGCAGCCAGAACGGCGGCTGAAAAAAGAGCAGCTGCGGCTGAAGGTAAAGTGTCTGAGGTCGAGGCGGCTAGAAAGGTAGCCGAGGATAAGGCAGTTAAGGCCGAAGCAGCTAAAATAGCAATCGAAAAAAAGATGGCTGATAGTGAAGCTGCTAAAAAGGCACTTGTGAGTAGGTTAAGCGAGCTTGAAGAAAATTATTCTAAATTGGAGCGTGAGAACAGGGAACTTGCACTGAAGGCCCAGAGGACAGAAGATACTGCCAAAAAGATTGATGAATTTGTCGAAATGGTTGAGAATTTGACGAATGAGGTCAAGGAATTAGAGGCGGTTACGTTTGCTCAGTGGGATAGGATGAAGGAAATGATTGCTGTAATGGAGAAATTATCCACCGAAGCAAAGAAGTTTAATTAATTTAGGGGCGAAGGCCGGCTTGAAGCCGGCCTTTTTCGTGTTGGATAGGTGTTAAATTAGACATAAGCATGAATAGCTGTTATATATATTGACAAAAAAGCTAAAGTGTGATACAATGAAGGCAGTCTGGGTTTTTGGGTGTCCCTAAAACAGGAAGACCATTAACAACCGAATCATCTCAGATTTCAAAAGAAATCTGAAATGCTATCAACCCCCCAATAATATTTTTATGAAAGGAGGTGCTGCGGGTATGTTATCCGTAGTACTTGCGGTGATTATTTTTGTATTATTGATGGTCGCAAACAAATGGCTGTTTACTAAGAGGGGAGGTATCCCTTTTGGTAGATGGCTGGAGGCCGCCATAATTGGCGGCGTTGTGGGCATAGTGAATTATGCCTCGCCGATGATTCATGGTAGTCCCTGGGCTGTTATACTGTTTTTAGGAATGTTGGCTGTTTACGTGTGGCTGTGCTTTTCCTGGAAACAAGAAGGCTCAGAGGCGAAAGAAGTAATCCCTTATATAATAGTGGCATTGCTTATGTACCTGACTTGCGAGTCGGCGGCATGGGCAACTGCTTTATTAGTTACGGATGCCACTTTGCGGTCATTTATTACGACCTTGCCTTTAATTGCTATGATAGGAAGTATAGGTTATATGATATATAACCTGCTTAACTTCCATTATGAGCGTTGTCATCGACAAGAGGATACCAAGAAGGCGGAAAGATTTAAAACGGCAAAAACAATTGTCGCAATCATAGTGATACTATTGATTGTGCTGTCGCTATTTTCTGGAGTTTCTTGGAATTTTTCTGCTACTCCGGCGGATGAACAGGAACAGGAACAGGTGGAAGAGCAGTTGGACGAACCCGAAGTGGGGTTGTCCTGGTACAGATTTTATCATTACGACTTGGTAAATGACAATAATCTGGAAGATGACTTCGATTTCGGGCCGTCGGCGTACTCTACGAGTACTACGGCGATGGTGGCGAAAGAGGAGCATTTCAAGAGGATCGAAGAGGATCCGGCGCTTGGATGCGCGACTTTTGCCAATTTCGATGTTCGGCTCGGAACGGACTTTATGATTCCGGGCGAACATTATGACCAGTATTGGTCAGATGGATATTGGACTACTCTTATCAACAAGAGGGTACAATATTACATGGCCAATCCGGGCGATTATGATATCGCTGTGGAACGCTGGGAAGCGTTCGTAAATAAGTACGCCAGAGTGACTCTGGATTACCAGGGGGCCCTTACTGATCAGATGTACATGGTCAGCCTTACAAGCCTCTCAGAATTGGAGGCTCCCGAGGTAATCGTGATGGAAACGACACAACCGTATGGACACGTGCTAAACTACTGGTTTAGCATTAAGGGAAATTCGGTTATCGTGCCCTTCCGCACAGAGTGTGGATTCCAGCCTACGAATGTTGCTGAAGTGATGAGGGAGATTCCTCGGAGCAATCCGAATAAGAAGTCTTCGACGTCATCTAGTAGCAGTTCAAAGGGCAGTTCCTCCTCGTCTTCTAGTTCCAGCTCTAGTGGCTCGTCTAGTTCGTCGAGTGGAAGTGGATCCTCGTCTGGCACTGTGAGTGGCTCCGGTAGTAATACCAGGACCACAAAGGACAAGACTCAGGGAGTTCAGGGCGATTTAGTGAAGCCTAACGATAACCCTGGGCCTGGGCCCGACACCAATAATGGTTTTGGCGCCTGGTATTCTACGGAAGATCAGGTAGAAAACTCCAACCATATGTCGTCGTATTCCGAGTATGAGGATACGGTTGACAAATTGGAGGAAATCAACCAGAACCAGAGACGTGGTGGCGATTCGAATACGCCAACTACGAAACCTGCAGATACCACCAATGATAAGACCACGGTTGATAATAATGCGGATCGTGGAACTGGAAATGGTGGAATAGACAGTGCTACGCCTGTTAGTAAACCTGCTACTGAAGCAGAAACTAATAAGGCGATAAACGATAGTCCGGGAGAGGCCTGGGGGGGTCCTCCGGATTAATAAAGTGATAGCATTTGGGGTGGGTTTGGGTCAATAAAAGACCTAAGTACATTATAGAAAGCCTGGCGGCGTAAGAGTCGCCGGGCTTTGCCCCAAGATTTTAGTGAATTTGAGACTGAGATGATTTGGTTGGAGCAGACGAAGATTAACAATTTATCGGTTAGCAACAACAATATTATTAATTATTATTTAGATTTAATTAGAAAGGACTAATATGAATAAAGTTTATAAATCTATACTTAGTGTGTCTGCTGCAGCTATTGTGGCTGGAGCAACGCTAACTCCTGCGCTCGTGAATGCTTGGGGTGACTCTGATAATGGTCGTCGAAGCTATACGATTGCAGAAATCGATGAAGGTAAACTCGGAGATAGAATCACTTTTAACTCTATTTCTGATAGTAAAATTGGAGATGAGAAAAATTTCGTAGGCGCAAAGGTGGCTGGTACGAGAGTAGACACCTGGAACGCTGATACTATTAACGTGAAGGATGGTGAGACTTATACGATCCGTCTTTACGTTCACAACAACAGCCCAAAGGGCGAAGATGCAGTTGCTAAAAATGTGAGAGCTACTTTTAGTATTCCAACTACGGTTGCTAAATCACAGACGATTATTGGTTATTTGGACAGCTCCAACGCTACCCCTAATCGCTATTGGGATGAAGTGACGCTTAACGCAAGCGAAAATATTTATCTTGAATATGTTGATGGTTCGGCGAAATATACCAATGATAAGATGGGCACCGTAAGTCTTCCTAACGAAGTAATCACTTCTGGTGCTACTCTTGGATATAGCTCACTTAATGGTGAAATTCCAGGTTGTTATGCTTATGATGGTGTTGTGACTATCGACGTTAAGGTTCATAGTTCGGTAGCAGCAAAACTTTCTAAGGTTGTACGTCTTAAAGGTACAAAGACTTGGAGCGAATCTGTAGAAGCTAAGGTTGGCGATGAAGTAGAATACCAAATCGAATACGTAAACCTTTTGGCCGAAACAGTAAATGATGTGATGATTCGTGACGTATTGCCAACGAACGTTGAATATGTAAACGATTCAACTTATCTTTACAATTCTAACTATCAAAATGGTGTGCTTTTGAAAGATAATACTATAGCTACTTCTGGTGTTAATATTGGTAGCTATAATACAAATGGTAACGCCTATGTAAGGTTTACCGGTAAGGTTGTGGACAAGACTTTGGCTTGTGGCTCTAACCAATTGGTGAACTGGGCAAATGTTACGGTTTCTGGTTCTAGCATCAAGAATGCGGTTTATAAAGATGACGCTTCTGTAATGGTGAATAAGAACGATGAAACTTGTAAGAAGAACCCAGATGAACCAAAACCAACGCCACAAAATCCGGTTCAGGATAATCCTGGTACCCCAACTACGATTGTAACTACGGGTGCTGGTACGATTGTGACTGGTGCGATTGGCGCTGGTGCGATGGTAACCACGCTTGGTTATTATATTGCTAGCCGTAAGAAGTTAATGTAAAAAACAAAGGAAAATAGGCTTGAAGCTCAGATTGGGATTTGTTCCCAATCTGGGCCTAAGCCACAAAATTAAGGGCTGGGAATAAGGGTTGGGGACCGCTTCACGGCAGAAACGAACTATTTTATTATCTTGCGATAATGGGATAGTTCGTTTTTTATTGTTGGATTTTTTTGAAATGCTTATGTTATAATGGGTGTATATGGATCCGTCATACAATAATTCTTTTGGTACTCCTATGCCGATGGGTAATAATATGCCTGTGGGTGGTAATGTGCCGGTGGGGGGTGGTGTGCCTGTTGGTGGCAATATGCCTGTTGGCGGTGGTGTGCCAGTAGGAGGCAATATGCCTGTTGGCGGAAATGCGCCGGTGGGGGGCAATATGGTGCCGACGCCGTCGGTTACTGGGGATATCGTTTTGAGTACTGAGCCAAAAAAGAAGAAAACGGGAATAATTGTGTTGCTTGTTTTGGTGGTATTGGCCATAGTTACTGGAGTTGGATATGTGATTTGGACGAATGTTTCTGGTGGCGGTGGGGGAAAGACGGCTCCTGTGAGCGTGAAGGAAGCGTTTAATAGGTATGCAAATTATTTTGTGTATGGAGAGGAAAGTACTGAACCTATTGGGGCTGAATCTTTTGATGCGGTTGAGGAAAGTTATTTTGAGGAACAAACAAAAACATTGAGTGCGGAGAGTGTGGAGTATTTTAATAACACAGAGGTTTATTTTAAGAATTTTTATGATGCTTATAGTAAGGCTTTGAGTAATGACCAAGATCAGGGTAAAGATGTGCTGGCTATGTTGGATAATTATGGCGAGAGACTGAATTTGGTAACGAATTATTATGGGGGTAATGATGTGTTGCAACCGATGGTGACGGAGGAGTATATTGCTAATGGTGAGAGTGGTGCAAAGATGTTGATAAATGATACGCTCGCAAGATATAAAGATATTGGCGATATTTATGATATGAATTATTATGATGTGGCTTTGAAGCGTGCGAATGAAATGTTGGATTTGATAAAGATATATGAGGATAATGGGTGTATTAAGGAGGATGGCTTGGATTATGATTGTGTTTTTGCGATTCAAGGGCAGGAGATTGATGCGTTGAAGTTGAGTATTAGTGATGGATATTATGATATGATGGCGATTATTAGAAATAGTATTTATAGTTTGCAGAGTGGGATATTTAGCTTTGATGAATTAATAAATGGTACTACCGGAGGTGATACTAATGGGAATTAAAATGAGGATGAAGGCTTTGGCGTTGGTGGGGGGGTTGATAATGGTGGGACTGGCTAGTGTGATGTCTCAGGATGTGGGGGCTGCGACGGTGCCTCGTGGTTCGGAGTTGGAGCAGAAAATGATGTATCAGGGGGTGTACAAGTGTTATGATGAGGGTGCTATGAAGGATAGCTTTGGTTTGGACAAATATATTGGTGCTTCTAGCTTGTTGAGTAATAAGGAAGTGTCCGTTCCGCTGATAACTTCTGCGGATAATAGTACTGGTGGTTTAAAATGTGAAGATTTGCTTGGGGATGGTGGAAGTGCGTTCAAGATGACCAATAAAATCCCACCAGTAAGGAGTGATTCGAACGCAGAAGTAATAGAAACGTTTGTAAGAGATATGGGATATGATATTAAGGATTCGTCGTCTGATAGTAAATGTTTTGCCTTGCATTATTATTACAAAATGACTGATGAAAAAAAATCTCCAGAACAAACTACTAATATGGTATGCCAAGAAGATACAGGGTTAAAAACATATTCGCTTAACAGCGAACGAAATGTTTTTGGGGTGGGGAGTGGAGCCTATGATTTATGCTTTGTGGGGGCAACTGGCTATTCCGATTTTGCACCCGATAAGTATTGTAAGACTGTCGGAGGGGATGGTCTTGATGAAGCGTTTTTAGAAAGTGTTATTGAGACTAGTAAGTGTCAGATAGGTGGTGGAGATTCGGGAGGAAAGTGCTTCCTTAAGTTTTTCAATGGAGTGAATATATACTTTACGGACGTGTATCCAACGGCTCCATTAAATAAAATGAAAGCCGGGAAGAGTTCGAACGCTAGTGAAACAGCGATTAAGTTTCTTTCTGAAAGCAAGTATAAAAATTTACAGGATATAGAAATATTAGACAATGAAAACCATCTAGATAAGAGGGTTTTGTATCAAAGTTATTTGGCTAATTATTATCATGTTAGTGTGGACTGTGAGAATGGAACCGGAGATAAAGTATGGTGGATCGATAAAGATAATGTAGTGAGGGAGTGTTATTATACCAAGCCATCGTTACATGTGGATGATAAGGTGGTTGGCATTGATAATGACGGGTTTTTGGATGAAAAAATACTTTTAAAATATTTTGATATAGTCGAGGCATTGGATGGGATGAGGAGGGAAGGATATTCAGAGGATGCGATTGCACCGTATAAGGATTATATAGCGGCAGGATTTAGTACTTCTGGATTAAATTTTGAGAGTACCGGAAATATTTTAGAAGATTGTGAAAAATCTGGAGCAGCAAAGTCAATCGGTTGGATAGTTTGTCCAATTTTGGGACTAATGAGTGATGCGGCTAATAGTATATATACTGATTATGTGAAGCCTAGCCTTCAGGTTAGTCCGAGTTTATTTGATGACAATGGTGATTATGGGGTTGGAGATGCCTGGGGTATTTTTAGAAATATAGCGAATGTACTTTTTGCTATACTGTTTTTAGTAGTAATTTTTTCACAATTAACTGGTGTGGGAATAGATAACTATGGCATTAAGAAGATTTTACCTAAGTTGATTTTATCGGCGATTTTGATTAATTTGTCGTATTTGATTTGTGTGATTTGTGTTGATTTGTCAAATATTATCGGTAATGGTTTGCAGAGTATGTTTGATGGTTTTTCGAATCAAATAAAATTTGATGGTAATTCTGAATTAGACTCTGCGACTACTGGCGGGGCGATTACGGCGGTGGTTTTGTTGGCTGGTGCTGGTGGGGTTTTTGCCGCTGTTCTTAACCCGGCTATTCTTTTGGCTTTATTGGTATCTGCTTTGGGTGTGGTAATATCGATATTGTTTTTGTTTGTGCTTTTGGCAGGTCGTAAAGCAGTTATTATAGTATTGCTTGTAATTGCTCCTCTTGCAATAATATGCTACATTTTACCAAATACAAAGAAATATTTTGATAAGTGGCTAAATATTTGGAAAGTAATGTTATTCTTGTACCCGATTTGTGGATTGCTTGTGGGTGGTGGGAATTTTGTTTCAAAATTATTTTTATCTGTAGGAGCCATTGGCCCGTTTGAAGCGATTACCGCAATGATTATAGGGGTTTTGCCAATTTTCTTTATTCCCAATTATGTTAAAAGTGCTATTTCTGCTTTGGGAACTCTTGGGTCGAAAATTTCAGGGTTTGGAGATCGAATGCAGGGCAGCGCGACTAAAGCTATGCGTAGTAGTTCTGCGTATAAGAATATGCAAGAGATGGGGATGAATAGAAAGATTAGAAAGAAGGCTGGTTTGGATAAAGAGGGCATGCCTACTGCTGTTGGCCGGTTGAAGGGGAGGCTTGCTATGACTAGGTTTGGTAAAGCAATTGGTGCTAATACTAGATTGGCAAGATATGGCAGCCAAGCAGGGAGGAATCTTGACGAACAAATAACTGCGAATGCAATTTTGGAAAATAGGATGGCGCAAAAAGGTATTTATAATGCGAAAGGTATAAAAGAGTTAGGTAAAGGTTTTGAGGATCGTTCGGAAGGTGCTTATTATGGTCAGAAGTTTCTTGATGCGGCAAAGGCTGGGAGTTTTACGGGGATGAATTCCACAATACAAGCCATGAAAAATTCAAATATGAAGCCTAAGGATATAGCTAAGCTTATTAGGTACGCAGCGAGTAACGATCAGCTAAAAGGGAATACAGGTGCGTTGGCTGATTGGAAGGGTAAGTTATTCAGACAGTATCAAAATGATTTCTTGGCGACAGATGCGGAACTTAGTCACCATTTGATGACGCGTGGATTAAATGACATAACTATGGGTTATGGGACATATGCTAAAAAACACATGGATATTGATGACATTTCTCCAGAAAGTATCCCGAGGCTTTCTGGTGATAGTATGGCTGGTTTGGCGGCTGCTGGACTACTGGGCGAGGGTATGGCGAAGCGTGTGTTGGCAAGCGATCCTAATATAACCGAGGATAAGAAAATTATGTTGAGTGCTTTGGCGAATAGTAAGGTAAAATTGAAAGGTGATGATATAGCACTGATTGCAGCTCAACTTAAGCAAGATGCTGACACTTTGATGAAAAATCATGATACTAAAGATACTGAACTTCAGCAAATAAAAGATGTCACTAAAACAATGGTTGATGCTTGGGCGGCAAACACTCCTAAAGAGATGAATATCGTTCAGAACTTTAATGCGGGTGGGGCTCAGGTGAAACCTGTTGAAACAACAAGTCATGATAAGAATGATTTTTTGAATAATTTGAATCCGGAAACTGAGCAACCTTATATTCCTCCTAGAGATTCTGGTGGAAAATAATTTAGTTGATCACCTGGCTTTAAGTTGAAAGTTTCATTGAATGGTATAAGGCTGAGGTTTGTGTATATCTTTAGTTATTTATCTCGTGTTTGGTTATTCGTTAGTTTGGATGACGTGGTCGAAAAGGCAGGTGACGGTGAGGGGGCCGACGCCGCCGGTTATTGGGGTGATGGCGGTGAGGTCGGTACGATTGCGGATTTCCGATGAGATGTCGCCTTTTAAGACGCCGTTTTCGCTGGCGGTGCCAGCATCAACGACGACGGCGCCTGGCTTAATCATAGAATCAGAAATCAAGCCGGGAACGCCGGTTGCAGTGATGATTATATCATACTGGTTAAGCTTTGTCAAGTCATCGCCACGATGAAACATGTCGACAGAGAAGCCGGAGTTTTTGAACATCTTGTAAAGCGGGGCGCCGACGAGTTTGCCGCGTCCGACGATGGCGATTTTTTGATTGGACAATTTGATGTCGTAGCCAGCAAGTAACCAGTTGATGGCGGTGGCGGTGGCGGAGTCGAATTTAGCGTTTTCGCCTAGGCCATCTACGTCTTTGGTTGGATTAATTAAATTGCATAACGAATCGGTTTGGTCTTTTTCTAAAATTGGTAACTGGATAATAATGCCGGAGATGTTGTTGTCTTGGTTGGCGGATTTAATTTTGCTGGCGATTTCGGTGGGATTTTTGGCAAAAAAATCTTCGACATCTACGCCGATGTCTTGTCCGTATTGTTTTTTGAGGACGACATATTTAGTGATGACGGGATTGTCGCTGTCGCGGATAATGAGGAGTTTGGGCTTTTTGTTCATGGAGGCGACTTGGTGGGCTTGGCGTTCCTTAATAAACCCTGCGAGCTCTTTGCCGTTTAGGATTTTCATTATTGAATTTCCTCTGGTTCTTGTTCGAGCCAATAGCCGAATTTATCATAGACTGTATTAATGATTTCGCTGCGAGCTTTGGCGAGATCTTGGTAACTTTGGGCGGATTCATTGATGAGGACAAGGGCGGCTTTTTCGTTCACGCGCATGCCGTGGAGAAGTTTGCCCTTGAGGCCGGCTTGTTCGATAAACCAACCGGAGTTGATTTTGTTGCCGTCTTTGCCGCGGTGGACTGGATAGCCCTTGTTTTCGGCGGCGTCGGCTTCTTCGTTGGTGAGATAGATGTTTTTGAAGAAGGAGCCGGAGCTGGCTTTTTCGAGTGGGTCGGGAAGTTTGTCGGCACGGATGGCGCTGACGATTTGACGGATGCCTTGGGGGCTAAAGTCGGTGCAATTATTGGCTTCGATGTATCGTTCGATAGAATTATAGAATGGTCGGGACATTTGTCCCTCTTGAAGTTCTAGGGTGACAGATATAACAAAATAGCGGTTTTTTTCGGTAGTATTGAGGATGCTTTTGCGGTAAGAAAAATTGAGATCGGATTTTGAGAGAGTTTTGAAAGTATTGGTAGCGGAATCGAAGACATCAATGCTTACTAGGGTGTCGGCGATTTCTTGACCGTAAGCACCGATGTTTTGGACGGGTGCGGCGCCGGTGAGGCCAGGGATTTTGCTCAGAGCTTCGATACCAGTGAGACCACGTTTGCATGCGTATTCAACTACGTTGTCCCAGTATTCGCCACCCATGATTTTTATTACGTATGACAAATGGTCAGACTCTGCTTTTTCGGACACGCTCGAGGGCGCTCGCCCAGGCTTATGGTTCTCAAGAGCAGAGTTCTGACCATTTACCTCAGTGATACCACGCATGCGGTTGATAATAATAACGCCGTTAAAACCTTCATCGCGACCAATGGTGTTGGCGCCATAGCCGAGGACAAAAGTGGGGAGATTTTGTTGTTGAGCAAAGAAGTAAGCGTCGGAAACATCGGTGGGGTTTTCTACTTCCAGAACATAGCGCGCTGGGCCACCCAGGCGCATGGTGGTAAGGCTGGAGATTAAGATGTTTTCATTGACTTTCACAAGTTGATTATAGCATGAGATAAGGAAATTTTTAAGCATAGGGAGAATAAAGAGGTTGCATTTGAATTTTGTTTGTGCTACAAGGAGACATCAGGAAATAGGGTTGGTGATGTTTAAATAAACACGGTAGGAGAAAGGAGGTTTATGGAGGTTGAAGTTGAAAACGCAAAGTTGACAATTAAACTAAAAATTACCCCTCGTAAGAAGGGTAATTAACCAAAACTAAACTGATTCTACTATACATTAATGTAAAAATCAACTCTATTTCTGTTTTACGATATAATATACAATAAGTAAAGGAAAGGTAATACTATTATGGCAAAAAAGGATGCGGTGGTAGAAAAGAAAAACGATAAACAGTCCGATGGAAAATCTGAGGCGCTAAAATTGGCAATTTCGCAGATTACAAAACAGTTTGGTGATGGTTCGATCATGAAGCTTGGCGAAACACCAAAAATGGACGTAGAATTATTGCCATCTGGTTCGTTGTCTTTGGATTTGGCTCTTGGAGGAGGATACCCGAAAGGGCGAATTATCGAAATATATGGTCCGGAATCTTCTGGCAAGACAACTTTGGCACTACATGCGATTGCGGAGATTCAAAAACAAGGTGGTCAGGCGGCATTTATTGATGCTGAGCACGCACTTGATCCAGCCTATGCGAAAAGAATTGGCGTGGATACTGAGAACCTTTTGGTTTCTCAGCCGGATAATGGTGAGCAGGCACTTGAGATTTGTGAAACTTTGGTGCGTTCGAACGCAGTGGATTTGATTGTGGTGGATTCGGTGGCGGCATTGGTGCCACAGGCAGAAATTGATGGCGATATGGGTGAGGCCCAGATGGGGCTTCAGGCGAGATTGATGTCGCAGGCGATGCGAAAATTGACCGGCATAATTTCAAAGTCAAAAGCGACGGTGATTTTTATTAACCAGATTCGTATGAAGATTGGTGTGATGTTTGGTAATCCAGAAACAACTACTGGTGGCAATGCCTTGAAGTTTTATGCATCGGTGAGGGTGGATATTCGTAGGATTGGTCAGATTAAGGACGGAGATAATATTGCGGGTAATCGCACTAAGGTGAAGATTGTGAAGAACAAGATTGCGGCGCCATTTAGAACGGCAGAATTTGATGTGATGTATAATGAGGGGATTTCTAAGGCTGGTGACGTGCTAGACCTCGGGGTGCAATATGGCGTTTTGGATAAAGCAGGTGCGTTTATTAAATATAATGGTGAAACTTTGGGGCAGGGGCGTGAAGCGGTAAAGAAGTTGTTTAAAGAAAAACCAGAGCTGATGGCGGAGATTGAAGCTAAGGTTCGTGAAAAAGCGAGTGCGTAATTATGCATCACGATGAGATGTGGCAGGTGTATGCATTAAACGGTGAGCCAATTCCAGGCGAAGGGTGGGATTCGGCATTGGGGAACCCGGAGGATTCTGGTAGCGATAAAATTGTAGGGGTGGCAATTGTGTTTTTGTATAAAATAACCGAAGAGAATGGTTTGGAATTTTTGTGGCAGAAGAGGTCGGAAAAAGTAGATAGATATCCGGGAGATTATGATATTTCGGCCGGTGGGCATGTAAATCTTGGTGAATCGTTGGTGGAGGCTGCGATAAGAGAAGCACACGAGGAGATAGGGGCTGAGATAAATGCAGATGATTTGCAGTTTATTATTGAGGCGCCTTTTAGTAAAAATAGGTTTGCTTGGGCGTATGCGGTGGATTGGACAGGACGAGAAGAGAATTTTAAATTTAATGATGAAGAAGTATCCGAAGTGCGATGGGTGCCGTATAAAGAGATGCCGGATTTTTTGGCTAAATATGCTAAAAAACCTTTGAAGGATGATGATTATACTTTTATAACGATGGAAAATTGGTTAAGAATGCATGGATATATATAAATTAAAAGATTTTGAGGTGCAGGCTTGTGGGGAAAATGAAGATAATGTTTTGAAAATTACAAATATGAAGCAGGGGGTAAAAAATCCGAATCGGGTGAATGTGTTTGTGAATGATGAATATGCGTTTTCGTTGGATGTGGCGCAAGTGGTGGATTTGGGGGTGAAGGTTGGGCAGAAGATTAGTGAAGAGCGGTTGGCGGAGCTCAAAAATGCTTCGGAGTTTGGGAAGTTGTATCAGAGGACGCTTGAATGGGCACTGATTAGACCCAGATCTATTAAAGAGACAAAAGATTATTTGTACAGAAAACTCAAAATGTCTTCTTCGGAACGTTCCTCGCGCCCGTCTTCACGGGGCTTGTCACTGCGTCCTCGTAGCAACTGCGGATGCTCCTCAGAAGACATTCTTGAGTTTTCTGATGGGATAATTTCTCGTCTTTGCGAGAAAGGCTATTTGGATGACGAAAGATTTGCGGAGTGGTATGTGGAGAATCGGTTTGTGAAAAAGGGGATTTCGAAAAAGAGATTAAAGATGGAGCTGGTAAAGAAGGGGGTTGCTAGTGATATTGTGGAAGAAGTTTTGACAAAAAGAAATGATGAAGAAGAATTATTGAAGATAATTGCAAAAAAACGAAATAAATATGATGATGAAAAATTAATTAATTATCTTTGTCGTCAGGGGTTTGAGTTTCAGCTGGTACAAAATCTTGTTCGGACTTACGGAAAGGATTAACGAAGTTGGGGACGAAATCTTCTTTTGCGGCTTTTTCTTTGATAGCTTTTTCTTCGTCTTTGATGATGATTTTGTAATCAGTGACTTCGACGATTTCTCGTCTTGAAATAGTAAGCTCTGGGTCGATAAAACTCTTAACAATGGGGCGTTTGACGATGATTTGTTGAATGACAAAATCATTATCAGTGAAGGTGAAGCTGGAGACGCGACCAAGTTTGGAGCCTTTTTTGGTTTCTACTTTAAGATTGATGAGATTGAAATTGAGGTCGAGGATTTTTTTGATTTTGACGACATCATCTGGAGAAACAAGCTCTTCAATATTGTCGATAATGATACCATAACTGGAATATTCGCGGACACTAGAGACATCGAGAATATTAGCATCGGATCTACCGATGAGTGGGCCACTTAAGATAAAGGCGATGATTTTGAGGTCGTCTGGGTCTATGATTAATTCTGAAATATATCCTACAGCGCTGCCGGTTTGCACGCTTAAAACTGGCGTATTAATCAAGCGATTAGACGTAATTAACATGATTACATTATAGCATTTTTTACATCGTATTCGTCAATTTTGGTGCGGCGGAGGGCGGTGAGGTAAGCTCCGGTACCAAGAGCTTGGCCGATGTCTTCGGCGAGGGTGCGGATGTAAGTGCCACTAGAGACGTGACAGCGGATTTTGAGTTCTGGATAGTCATAGCTAAGGATTTTTATATCATATATGGTAACTTCCCTGGAGGGAATCTTGAAGTCTTTGCCTTGGCGAGCGAGTTTGTAGGCGCGTTGGCCGTTGATTTTGATGGCGGAGAAACGAGGAGGGGTTTGGGTAATTTTACCTATGAACGAGCTAATGATAGATTTAACAATATCCAAAGGGGGTTCTTCGGAAACGGAGTCGCGCCAGCCCGTCGTTACGGGTGGCGCGCTCCTTCCGTCTCGGTCGTGACCTCCGACAGATTCCTTAGAACCCCCTTTGGGATATTTCGTAATTTCTCCTTCTGGGTCGCCGGTTGATGAAATGTAGCCGAGCTTTAGGGTGGCTTCGTAGACTTTGTCGAGCTTTAGAAATTCGTTAGATTTTTTGGTCATTTTGCCGGTGAGGAGAATAAGGAGACCGGTGGCGAAGGGGTCTAAGGTGCCAGTGTGTCCAACTTTGACTTTGTGTCCGAACTCTGTAGATAGCTGTTTGCGAACTTTGGCAACCATACCAAAAGAACTGATTCCGGCTGGTTTGTCGACTAAAATAATCTGATCTTCCATGCTTTAATTATAACACCCCTTGAAGGGTTTTTAGGGGTGTGGTATAATATAAGGTATGATAACAAAAGAGAATAAGAGTAAGGCTATTGCCAAGGTCGCTCGTAATAAGGCGGACGTTGGTTCTCCTGAAGTACAAGTTTCTATTTTGACTGAGCGGATTAAAGAAGTAACCGAGCACGTCAAAAATAACAAACATGACTTTATGGCCAAAAGAGGTTTGATGCAGATGGTAGGGAAGCGAAAAAAATTGCTTCGCTACTTGGAAGAGACCGATTTTGAGCTGTATAAGAAAACCGTGAAGAAACTTGGTCTTAGGAAATAATGATAGCAAAATTAAAACCACCCCGAAGGGGGTGGTTTTTGGTTTAAGTTTAGACCAGGGCCGTAGCGTACTCTGCGGCGGCGGCAGTTATTGCTTCTGTGAGTTCGCTGGTGGCGAGCCCGCAAAGAAACGCTTTCTTCTTGGGATCTTCTTTGAATGGAATTCCCATTTGCCTGCAAAGAGCTTGTTCTTTGCAGAACTCTACGATAACTGTCACCACTGAACCGGCGTTGGTAAACCTTAGCCTGAATCTGACTCCTTTGTACTTTTTGTGGAGTTTATTTGCTTTAGGTTTCCAATACCGATCCAGGAAGTATGCCTCCTGCATCGGTAATCTTCCGGTCATCTGGATGCTCTCGTCGACGATTTTTTCAATTGGATTCGCTTCATCAAGGAAACCAATTCTGTTCCTTTCGTCTTCGTAGAAAAACCCCATTACATTATCAATATGCCGCAATGCTACATTGAATACTCGTATGGAGTCTTCCTCACAGAATTTGGCCTGCTCCATGGTCATTTTGCGATAGTCGCCTATGGCGGCTAATGCATTGTAAACCAACGAGATGGAGCGATTATCCTTTATCAGAAGGACGACTCTTTCACCAATCTGATGCTTGATTGGCATCCAGAACGCCTGTGTAAAATATGCCGTATTGCACGGTATAGGCTGTGTCATTTTGCAGTCCAAGATACCTGGTCTTTTAACCAGTATTTCAATGTACTTATAGTTTTCCACTTTTTCACCCCCTTTAGAAAATATACGCTGTCTTTCAATTATAGCACACTTTGTGGTTTTGGTCAAGATGGGGTATAATTAGGTGGTAAATTAACATTTTGGGAAGACGGCAGATATTTCAGTTAAAAATGAGGAATTTCTCTTAGCTTGAATACCTGAAGTTTTCCCGAGAAAGGAATATTTTTATGGACATTATTAACCCTAATGGCAAGAAGACCGTAAGGTTGTCCACTGAATGGTTGGGGCGAGAATTGACTCTGGAAATAAATAGAGTTGGATTTCGGACCACTTCTTCGGTTTTGGTGACTTATGGAGATACGGTGGTTCTTGGTTCGGTGGTGGTTGGAACGAAACCGGTGGTGCAAGATTTCTTTCCTCTTTCAATCGATTACGAAGAAAAATTTTATGCGGCGGGGAAGATTAGTGGTTCGAAATTTATTAAGCGGGAAGGGAAGCCGGCGGATGAGGCGGTACTCGTTGGGCGTTTGATTGATAGACCGATTAGGCCTTTATTCCCGAAGGGTTATAGGCAAGAAGTGCAAGTGGTTTGTACGGTGCTGTCGATGGATCCGAGCTTTAGGCCGGATTGCGTAGCGATGATTGCGGCGTCTTCGGCGCTCATGAATGCGGGTGTGCCATTTGATGGGCCGATTGTGGGGGTAAGAATTGGCCAAGTTGATGGAAAGTTTAAGGCATTTTTGTCGGCGGAAGAGAGAGAGGTGTCTCCGCTTGATTTAGTGGTGGCTTGTAAAGATGGCAAAGTGATGATGGTGGAAGCTGGTGCGAAAGAAGTTTCTGAAGCTACGATTATTGATGCGATGAAATGGGCGGTGGAGAACGTGCAGCCAGTACTAGATTTACAAAGGGAGTTGTCTAAGCAAGTGAATGCTCCGGAGCAAGAGTATGAATTGGTATTGCCAAGCGAAGAGGTTTTGGAAGAGGTACAAAATTGGACGGATGGTAAATTTGGCTCAAAGGTGCGCGGCAATGTGATGGAGCGAGCGCAAATGCTCGACGATATCAAATATGCAATGCATGATGAGTTTGCGCTTTCTAAAGGACAAGGTGAGACTGATAACGAAAAAGTAGAATGGTATGATGAAAATTTGAGAGATGTATATGATCAGGCGTTTGAGTTGGCGGTGTTTAAGGAAGTGAGGCGTGGAATTGTAGAGGAGGGGGTGCGTCCGGATGGAAGAAAATTAGATGAGGTGAGGCCTTTGTCTTCTCAGGTGGGTATTTTGCCAAGAACACATGGTTCGTCTTTGTTTACTCGTGGCGTGACACAGGCGATGAATATCGTAACTTTGGCGCCTTTGTCTTATTCGCAGGATGTGGATACTATGGAAGTGACGGACGGTAAAAGGCGTTACATGCATCATTATAATGCGCCTTCTTATACGGTAGGGGAGCCGGGGAGGATGGGGTCTCCTGGTAGGCGCGAGATTGGGCATGGTTATTTAGCAGAAAGAGCCTTGATCCCGGTTTTGCCTAGTGAGGAAGAGTTTCCTTATGCGATTCGTTCGGTGACTGAGATTATGTCACAAAATGGTTCGACGTCTATGGCGGCAACTTGTTCGTCTTGTATGGCTTTGATGGATGCTGGGGTGCCCTTGAAGCGACCAGTGTCTGGTGTAGCGATGGGATTAATGGTGGATGTTCCTAAGGGAGCTGAGATTACGGTTTCGGATATCGATAAGGCTTATGTGCTGACAGATTTGATGGACGCGGAGGATTTTGCGGGCGATATGGATTTTAAGGTGACTGGTACGACCGAAGGCATTACGGCACTTCAGATGGATATGAAGGTGCATGGGCTTCCGGTGGAAATCATGGAGAAGGCCTTAAAGCAGTCGCACGCTGGGCGAATGTTTATTTTGAAACATTTGACTGATGTAATTCCAGAGCCACGAGCAAAGATTTCGCCATATGCACCAAGAATTGAAAAGATAATGATTAATCCAGATAAGATTGGGGCGGTGATTGGTAAGGGTGGCGAGATGATTAATAAGATTACATCGGAGACTGGCGCGGAGGTAAATATTGAAGATTCTGGGCTCGTGACGGTGTCTGGGCAAGATCCAGAAAAAATTCAGAAGGCCGTGGATTGGATTAAGAGTTTAACTGAGGAGCCTGAAGTTGGTAAGATTTATGAAGGAACCGTGGTGACGATTAAAGATTTTGGCGCGTTTGTGAATATTATGCCTGGAATTGATGGGATGCTGCATATTTCTCAAATTCGTGAAGGAAAGAGATTGAAGTCTGTAGATGAGGTTTTGCATGTGGGGGATAAAGTAAAAGTAAGACTGGTGGCGATTGATAATGGTAGATTGTCACTATCAATGATTGGAGTGAAGTAGAAAGTATTTTCGAAGATTAAGATGGAAAAGATTCGGAATTTTTGTATTATTGCGCACATTGATCACGGGAAGTCTACTTTGGCTGATCGGATGATGGAAATAACTGGTACGGTCTCAAAAAGAGAGATGAAATCGCAACTTCTTGATTCGATGGAGTTGGAACGCGAGAAAGGTATTACGATTAAACTAGCTCCAGTGACGATGAATTGGAAGGGTTATGTTTTGAACTTAATTGATACACCAGGGCATGTGGATTTTTCTTATGAGGTTTCTAGGTCGTTGCAGGCGGTAGAGACCGCTGTGCTAGTGGTTGATGCAACGCAGGGGATTCAGGCTCAAACGCTGGCCAATGTATATTTGGCCGTGGAGCAGAATTTGGTGATTATACCAGTAATAAATAAGATTGACCTTCCGGCGGCGGAGGTCGAAAAGACGGCGGCCGAAATCATGAATCTGCTCGGATGCAAACGAGAAGAAATTATCGGAGTTTCGGCGAAGACTGGGCTCAATGTAGAAAAAGTCTTAGATGAGATTGTAGAGAAGGGGCCGGCGCCTAGAGAATTGACGGAGTAAGGCATTTTGTATTATAATATGGGTATTCTTTTTGTTTTTTCAAAAAGAAAGTTCTTTAGGAGGAAGTGAGTTTATGTCTTTAAACCTGTATTTTGTGCGTCATGGTCAGTCGGTGGCGAATGTGGAAAAGAGGTGCTTTTATAATGAGGAAGGTTCGCCGCTAACTATCTTGGGACGTGAACAGGCGGCTCAAGCTGGCAAGCAGCTTAGAAGAGTAGGCGGAGAAATTGATGCAATTCTTTGCTCGCCTTATAAAAGAGCAAGGGAGACTTGTGAGATTGCTCTGGCTGAAATATATGACTTGAAGAGGCCGACATTGATTGACCAGCGTGTGGGTGAACGAAGGTTTGATGGAATGGTAGGCGAAATCGTGACGAGGGAATATCATCTGAAAACATGGGATGTTTACTCTGATTTTTCGGCTAAAAATGGTATCGAAACTTTGCCTGCGCTAGAGAAAAGAGCGAGAAATTTCCTAGAAGATATGAAGCGAAAATACGACGGAGGAACTATTTTTGTTTTTTCTCATGGAGGTTTTGGCTTGATGCTGTATGCGGTTTTGGCGGAATATCCAGCAGACGGATTATTTTATAATCTTAAATTTCCTCAAAATGGAGAGGTTATTAATTATAAGTATTAATAAGTTTTCCGTGGGTCCGGCGTGGTGCCGGACCTGTTTTTATGTTATAATATTTTTATGAAAATGACGAGGGCGCTCATATTTGATTCGTATTTTGATGATTATAGGGGGGTGGTTTTGTATGTGCGGATTTTTGAGGGGGAAATTGCGAAGAATGCAGAAATTTTGATGATGGCGGTGGGGGTAAAAGGTTTGGCTCTTGAAGTGGGGGTTTTGACTCCTAAGATGACGCTGAGGGAAAAATTGGCGGCTGGCGAAATTGGTTATATTGTGACAAATCTAAAAACTACGCGTGAGGCGAAAGTAGGTGATACAGTGGCGCTAGCTAAAGGGTTGACGGTGAAGAGAGATGATGATGGGGTTGAAATTTTGGATGCGGACGGAGTGAAAGTGAAGGCTTTGCCTGGATATAAGAATGTACTACCTTTTGTGTACGCAGGGTTTTTTCCGGTTTCGAACGACCAATATAAGGATCTCAAAGAGGCGATTGAGAAATTGAGCTTGTCGGATTCGGCGCTTCGGTTTGAGCCGGAAAATTCGCCGGTTTTGGGATTTGGTCTTAGAATTGGGTTTTTGGGACTTCTGCACATGGATATTATTCGTGAGAGGCTAGAGAGGGAGTTTGGGCTTGATTTGATTGTGACGAATCCGTCAACAAACTATGAAGTGGTGATGAATAATGGTGAGGTGATTGAAATTCGGTCGGCAGCGGATTTGCCGGACCCATCCGAAATACGTGAGATACGAGAGCCTTGGGTGAAGGGTGAAATTATTTTGCCAAAATCAATGATTGGCAATGTGTTGGAGCTTATTAATAGAAAACGAGGGCATCAAAAGAATTTGTCATATATTGAGGATCGGGCAATAATTGATTTTGAAGCGCCGATGGCAAATTTGTTGACGGATTTTTATGATCAGTTGAAGTCAGTGACTTCGGGATATGCGTCGTTTAATTATGAACTGTCGGGGTACCGGGCGGAAGATTTGGTGAGGGTAGATTTTTTGGTGGCTGGGAACAAGATGGATGCTTTGTCCGTGATGGCACATAAGAGTGAGGCGGAGGGAATTGGGCGAGAAATAACAAAAAAACTAAAAGAAGTGATTCCTAGGCAAAATTTTGAGGTAGCGCTTCAGGCGGCGATTGGGGCGAGAATCATTGCGAGGGAGACAATTGGGGCGTATAGGAAGGATGTAACGGTGAAGATTCATACTGGTGACCGTGATCGTAAGGCTAAATTGCTTGAAAAACAGAAGCGTGGTAAGGCGAGGATGAAGCGATTTGGTAAGATTGATATTCCGTCGGAAGCGTTTACGGTGATGCTAAAAAGAGATTAGAGTTGGATCTTGTGGCTGTGCTATAATAGGAGTATGAAGAAAAGGTTAATCCTTTATTATATCACACTTATGCTAATTTGTCCAGTATTGCCGGTGGGAGCGATTTCTGATACCCAGAAGGAGGCGATTTCGGAGCATTGTGCGGCGATGAAAGACGATTTGAGGAGCGTGCAAAGGGCGGATGCAAGAGCGAGAGTTTTTTTTGGTGGACACTATGAGACGATTTTGGCGAAATTTGTGGTTCCGCTGAATGTGAAATTGGTAGAAAATAATATATCAAATGTAGGGTTGATTGAAAATCAAAATAATTTGGCTAAGGCGAAAGTCGCTTTTTCTGACGATTTTATTAAATATCAGCAAGCTTTGGAAGAATTGATTACGATAGATTGCAAGACGGAACCAGAAGGATTTTATGAGAAGTTGATGGTTGCAAGGCGAAGAAGAAAAGCAGTAGAACAGGATGCCGCGACGATGCGGGGGATAGTTTCTGAGCATGTGGAGCTTGTAAACAATTTGAAAGGTAAATTGTGATGCAGGAAGAACAAAATAACGTAAGTCGGAGGACTAGGGGCCCGAAAAAGAATAGGGGTGGAAAAAATTTGGCTTTATTGGGACTTGCGGCGACTTTGATAGCGTTACTTACGACGAGTATATCATTGATTATTTATCATAATTCTGGTGATATTTACCTTGATCGTTCGCGCCCTGGTTTTTTGCCGGATGAAGAAGAGGTAAAGAAAGAGGAAGCGGAAGAGGAGAGTGAGTATGATTTTGCGAAGGAACAAAAAATAACAACGGAAACGTTGAATAGATATCTGGAGAATGTAGAGGTAGAAATAAAAGCGATTGATTCCTATAGTAAACCTTTTAATGCGGAGGCTTTGTCCGATTCGCGTTTGGGTATCCCTGCAAATGAAGAATAAACTTGATTTTGTTTTGAAAAAGGCTTATACTTGACTTGGTATTATGAAGATGAAAAGTAAGAAAGTCTGGATTTTCGGCATAGCCGGTTTAGTTGTGATGTCTTTTGCGGTGGTTTTTGCGACAGTTGGGTTTTCTGAGACAATTGCGCATGTAAGGGAAGGGATGATTGCGAGAACTCCGGACGCGATTTTGGCTAGTGCTGGTCTGGATGGTGATAAGAGTGTGAAACTGCCGGTTTCTTATTATGATCAGAGGGCAGATGGTTGTGTAAATTTGTATGATGTTAGCTTGAGAAAAGAGCTTTATGCTCGCCAGTTTGAGTGGGCGAGTTGTGGCTATAAAAATCAAAAACTAGAACAGGGTATGGTGGATTTTGCTTTGGACGAGAATTATTTGCCAGTAGCGATAGGTGGTAAATTTATGCCGAATAGGGGCCTAAGAGATATGGGGCGTTGGTTTACTGAAGTTGAAGGGAAAAGTAAGTATTATGCTGGGACTATAGAGATGAATTATGATCCGAACAAAGTGGAATTTTGGTATTCTAGTGATGAATTTTATCCGCTTGATGGGGCAGAGTTTAGCAACGGAGATTTTGTGGGTGGTGATGGTCATAACCATTTGTTTACTGTGAATTTTGCTGTGCCATTTACAGCGTTTTTGAATGGAGAAGAGGAGTTTGAGATTAGGGCAGACGACGATACATTTGTTTTTGTGGACAATGATTTGGTTATAGATATGGGTGGAATACACGATGCTACTACTGGGAAGATGAGGATTAATGAGAAAGGTGAGATTTATGCGGCGATTTTGGATGAGGATTTGGCGTTTACTGGCGTTAGCGTAAATGCTGGGGCTGGAGCGATGATACGGATTTTTCACGCAGATCGTGATGCAAAAAATTCGGTTTTTGACATGAGGCTTAAAGGATTTAATGTCAGTGTATTGAACTCAGAAATTGCAAACGGTGATGGTGTGCAGGTGGCATATGATCCGAATGATCCGTCATATATAGCGCCGCTAGGTGTAAGCGAGGTCTTTAGCCTTGATAATACTAAGGGGTATGCAGTGATGGCAACGATATACG
Source organism: Candidatus Saccharimonadota bacterium (assembly GCA_017511865.1). Lineage (GTDB taxonomy): Bacteria > Patescibacteriota > Saccharimonadia > Saccharimonadales > Saccharimonadaceae > Nanosyncoccus. The sequence continues at coordinate 25,807 of JAFWIQ010000016.1, read as the reverse complement.
GAGTGCTTATTATGGCTTCTGCGGTGTTTATGTTGATTCTAGTTAAATATATGCTTAGGCAGAAACAAGAACAAAACAACAAGTAGCTGTTATTTGCGGGGTTTGGAAATATTGGCGGGTCTGCCGTATTCTGGAATAATGATTTGATGTTTAGTGCCGTGATGGTCATATAGAGGGATGTTTAGTTCGTGGGCCAGCGTGTTGACGATGGTGGCGCCAATACGGAGACCAGTAAAGGAGCCTGGACCGGACATAAAAACAATTTCCGTGATATCTTGCCAGGTTTTATGGTTTTCTTGTAGCTTTTTATGGATAAAATCTAATAGTTTTTCGGCAAGGTCGTGGCCGAAATTGTGTTTATATTCTTTGTTGTTTAAGCGTAAGATGGTTTCGGGAGAACTGGTGTCGAGAAATAGTTGGATGTTGTTTTTCTTGACATGTTTCGTCGTATTCGTTGCTATGGTGCTTTTTGCTAACTTGCTTTTCGTTGGTTGCGAAATGTCTTGGAGGGTAGTATCCTGATTGTTCTTGATGGTGATTTTTCGGAAATTATCATCTGTTTTTTTGATGGTGATGGTGGTTCGGTTGGCAGGAAGAATATTGGTGATAGATTCGCCCCATTCGATAACAATAATATTGGTGGGGTTTTTGAGGTTCTCTTCTAGGTCGTCGGCCATAAGGCCGGGATCTTGAAGACGATAAAAATCATAATGAATTAGTCTGCCGCCGTTTTTAAGAGCATAAGATTTGGAAATAGTGAAGCTGGGGCTAGTGACGGGTTTTTTAATGCCGAGACCTTCGGCTAGGCCACGAACGAAGGTGGTTTTTCCGGCACCGACGTCGCCAATGAGTTCCAAGACTATTGGTAATCGAAAAGTAGCATTTCGATTACTAATCAGTTCTGTAGTGAAATTTTTGCCGAAGTCGAGCATTTCTTGTTCGGAATGGATTATCATTGTATAATTATAGCATGAATATTTATATATCAGGGATATCTGGGACTGGAATGGGGTCGTTGGCGTTGATGGCGAAAGCGGCGGGGTTTGAAGTTTGCGGCTCGGACCTTAGCAAGGGCGCGATTTATGACGAGCTAATTAAGGCTGGGGTAGAGGTAAAAATCGGAGAGCAGGATGGTGAATTTTTGAGAGAGAAATTGCAGGATGGAGTGGACTGGTTTTGTTATACTTCGGCTTTGCCGGAAGATCATACAGAGCTCGTGATGGCAAAGGCGGCGGGAATTAAGTGTACGAAACGTGATGAATTGACGGCTTTTTTAGTGTCAGAACTTGGCTTGAAGATGGTGGCGGTGGCAGGTACGCATGGTAAAACTACCACTACGGCCATGATTATATGGATGGCACTTAAGCTGAAATTGCCGGTTTCTTATATTGTGGGGACAACGCTTGGGTTTGCGCCTTCGGGGGCATACTATGAAGGGGATAAATATTTTATATATGAAGCAGATGAGTATGACCGGAATTTTTTGAAATATCATCCGTGGTTGGCGGTAATTCCGGCGGTGAGTTATGATCATCCGGATATTTATCCAACAAGGGAAGATTACGAGAAGGCGTTTGAGCAGTTCAAAGAGCAGAGTGAGATGGTGATAGAAAATACGCCGGACGGAATAAAAAATAGCAATGGGAATGAGCCGCTAGTTCGGCCTGATATGTTTAAGCTGGCAGGAGAAGCAAGGAGAATTGATGCGGCTCTTGCGACGGAAGCGATAATGCGAATGGAATTCCAAGAGGCGGAGGATGAGGGGATTGATACTATGCATACTGCTTCTCCGTTGGTAGAGATTATGAATGTATTTCCTGGTGTGGGGAGAAGATTTGAGAGGATAGCAGATGGTGTATATACGGATTATGCACATCATCCAGAAGAAATTGCGGCGACGATGGATATCGTGAAGGATGAAAAACGACTTCACGGAAAAAAGGGGATAGTAGTGGTTTATCAGCCGCACCAAAATACAAGACAGCATGAAGTAAAAGATGGGTACAGGCAGGCGTTTTTGGGGGCGGATAAGATTTTTTGGCTGCCAACATATTTGACGCGCGAAAACCCAGAGCTTGTGGTTTTGACGCCAGAAGATTTTATCAACGGATTAGAAAATCGTGAGGTGGCTGAAGCGGCAAAATTAGACGAGAAATTGGCTGAAGAATTGAAGGGATTTATAGCTAAGGATTATTTGGTGATTATGATGACGGCTGGGCCGGCGGATGATTGGTTGAGGCAAGAATTTGGTGAATAATTAGATTAGATAATTTTGAAAAAGACAAAACCCCCGAGATTGATGCGACATAAGTCGCTCTCGGGGGTTTTGAAGGGGGAAAGCTAAAATGAAATTTATTGGCGTTATGACATATTAAGCGCACAGTATGTTCTGTACGCTATCGCGATGGCTTGCTCTACAGTGAGCGTGCCATCGGGGTCAAACCGCCAGTTGTCCTTACCTTTAATGATGTTGGCGGTAGCCGGCCAGCCCAACTCTGGATCCGACCAGTGACGGTACGTATCACTGAAGTTGTGATAGTAGCCACTGGTGTTTATACCAGTAAGGCGGGCGAGACGGTTGGTAATCGCGGCTGCTTCAGCTCTCGTTAGTGTGCCGTTGGGATTGAACTTGTTGTTGCCAACTCCGCTCATAATCCCTAATGCATCGACAGCGAGGGCGACGTAGCTGCTTGTGTCATTGAATGATGACCGAGTAGTATAGACGTTTTTGCGTGTCATTACGGTGTCTATCGGGTCGCCGTAAATCGCCTCGATGACCATGACGGTCATTTCTGCCATTTCTATCCGGCTAATACTTTTCTGCATGTTGCCATTAAGAGCAAGTGGAACGAGGCGCTCATTGAAAGCGTTGTCCAACTCGTACTTGGCCCAGTTGCTCCCGTATTCGTAATGCCAAGAGTATTGGCTGCGATAACGGTCGCTGCTGTAGCCGGAGTTGTAGTAGCGGTTGTCGTAACTATCGTCGTAGTAGTAGCGGTTGTCGCGGTCGTCGTAATAGTAACGATTATCGTAATAACGATCGCAATTATGATAATAGTCGTCGTAATAATAATCGCCATCGTAGTAATAACGACTATTATAGTTGCCGCTATTACAACTTACTCTCGCGTCTTCCAGATAATCATTATCGCTAGCGACGCTGATTCTATTCCAGCTCGACTTAGAGCCTTCATAGTATACGTCGCGAAGACGCGAACAGTTGTCGAACGCTCCTTGCTTGATGCTTGTCGTTGCGCTCGGTATTTCTATCGTTTGCAACGATGTGCAGTCGCTAAAAGCGTATCTGCCGATGGTATTACAGTTGTTCGGGATACGAACAACTGTAACGGTCAGAGTTGCCTCTGACGTTCGGGACTCGCTGAATGCAAAATCGCCGATGCTCGTGATCCCGTCATCGATGGTGATGCTCCTGATAGAAACATCATTATCCATCCACGGGGCGCCATCTTGGTACGAAAAATTTTTCATGGCGCCGCTACCTGTAATCGAGAGATTGCCGTTACGGTCAAGCTCCCAATTCATCCTGTTGCCGCAGGAGCCTCTGTCGAGGATGCGGCTGCTGGCTGCCGAAGCAGCGGGGACGATGGCGCAGCAAATGATTATTGCCGCTGTCATAATAATGGATAAAAACCTTTTTTTCATAATGCTTCTTCCTCTCTTAATAATACTTAATTTAACTTTATTTTGTAAATTACTGTCTTAATTATAACATATTTTTGCAAAAAATGGAAGAGTTTTTTGATTTTTTGTAAAAATAGTGTTTTTATATGAAAAATGCGGTGGGATTTGATTTGAATAAAGTCTATTGCTTTTGAAATTATTATGCTATACTGGTGGTAGTAGTTTGGGAGTTAAATAAACATATATAATAAAAAAGACGACTATTGGAGGTGTTTTGCATGTTGTCTAATTGGTTTGGGTTTGCGAAATCGGGTTTTCGTATTGGGAAGAAACATAGATGTTGGAAAGTTGTGGCAATATTGCCTGTAGTATTGTTAGCTGGTTTTGTGATTCGGAATTGTCAGTTTGATGTGAGTGCGGCGGATGCAGTGCGGGCGCATTTTTCGGTGATTGTAGAGGGGGAGTTGCCTAAAAAAAATAGTAAGTTTTGCATATCTTTTGCCAGAAGTGGTTTTGACGGTTCTGAAATGAAATGCGAGGCCATTCCTTATGGAGCATATTCTTTTGGAATGAATATTGATCTTGTACCCGGATTGTATTCGGTGGCTTATTTTGTTACGAACGGGAATGCAGTAGATTATTCTTATGAAACGTCTCCAGTTGGCGACTATTTTATAACTTTGGATGAGAATGGGTTTCCAGCAAATAGTAATTATTTTGACTATTTAATGAATGTAGAAGTACATGCTGATGGTGGGGTAACGTATAGCAACGAGTGGGGAGCGGGTTATAATTTTGTGGCTCCAATTATATCTCGTGATACGACTCAGAATCCGGTTAAGCTTGATGTGGCGGTGAAGAGGCATCAGCAAACTGCCGAGGAAAACGAGACATTGGTGGTTAATTTGGAGCATAGTAGTGGTAATCCTTCTTATCAGCATACGACGTTGGCTACTAAAAGTATTCCAATTAATGAAGATGGGTTGTACAGAGTTGAATTTGATGATTTTGCAATGCCCCAAAATACGCGAACGCTTTGTTTAAGCTATGAGGTATTAAAGAGTAATGGAGAGAAAGATCCGTATTGGAGTTCTTTTAGCTGTGATCAGAGGCCATTTTTGTACGACAATGATGACTATGCGTGGTTTACGAGGGGCGGAAATAATAATGCGAATAATCGTCTTGCCGTTGTTGGGAGTGATACGTGTCCTGGTGCCACTGGGAGTTGGTTGGGATATATGGCCAATGTATATTATGACGATGATTGGAATGAGTATGATTATTATAATGATTTTGTGTACCAGCATGGAGGAACTAATTATTTTGTGCCCTATGTTTTGACGTTGGAATATAATAAAGTAGATGATATAGGTGTTGAAAACGTAACGGCGTCAGAAGAGGGGAAGGAGGTGGTGCATGAATTTCATCTTGCGCAAGGTGTAAAAGACGTAAAGGACGGTGGACATTATATGGTTGTGGCAAAGAGCTTTGTGGATGATAAGTATTATGCTTTGTCGGTAAATAATAATTCACATGCTGTGCAACTGACCGACTTTAATGATGATAGTTTGGCGGATAACTATATGGTTTCTACCGATACTTTACTAAATAGTGATTATGTATTTACTGCGCGTTCTACTGAGGTTGGTGGCGATCCGACTATGGTGACAACAAAGTTTGTTTCCAATGTTTTATCTGACAATAATAGGTATAAGACTCTGAAAATTGAGAATGATAATTATGATAGTGATGATATGTTTAATGATGTGGGGGGAGCGATGATTAGTATTTTTGACGAGGGCGGACGGTTTATGGTGGCAAAAAGCAATGGTAATCATGTGCTTGCGTTGAATGATATCTTTGGTAATGCGTTTTTTAATTCGTTAAAATTGAGTAGTACGTATTCCCCTGAATTGGTAGTATACGATGAACGTGACAAAATTTTTTTGAAAAAAAATAACAATGGCGATGATAGAATGTTTAATAAGTGTGTTACTGTCTCATTGGTTGCTTTGGCTGGCAATCATGAGCCTTATTGTACTTTGGAGACTGATCTATTAGATTATTATAGTAGCGATATGTATAGGTCAGCTTGGATATCTACTGCTATGAATCAATTTGTTTTCTTGTTGACCGATACAACGGATGATGATCCTTCTCACGAAGAGCAGTTACCGGAAGGAACTTATTTTCCGGTTGAGGATCCAGAGGCTTATAGGCCTTATAGATATGGATATGATGAGAGCTTTGTACTAGATTATGTAGATGACAGTAACGGTCATCATATTCTGAGTGCGACGGAGTGGGTTGATGGAGAAAGCCACCCATATTATTTGGGATCTGATGCGCGGATTGGTGAGAATGGTAATATCACTACTTTGGTAAAAGATTCTTTTGTGTTTAGCCCGAGCGATGTCAAAGAGGAGACAGATGGCAGATTAAAATTGCATGGCTTAAGACAGAATGACGTGCGCAGTAGTGCTCCTTATCTTATGATTGATAATGCTGATGGTGAGGATTTTATTTCTTACTCCAGTAGTCGTAAAGAAATGTCGTTTTATTATGAAGGGGACACTGTATATGTGCGTGGCAGTAAGACTGATAGATGGATCGGTTGGGGAGAGTTTACGGATAAAGATGGAAATCAGAGGGAAGGATTTGTATCTGTAAAATCAAAGGATGAGGCTGTAGGCTTTAAACTATATTATAGGAATGGATTTACGACGGAAGGAAGTACTTTGCGTAGTACTATGAACTTTTATGATAAGGATGGCATGTTGGAAATTATTTATGCGGAGGGGACATATAATGGCCATTGGGGCAAAGATTTGCATTGTTATTATTACTACGTTGATGATGTGGTTCAGTGTCGGAGCGGAGCAGTAGGGGATGATTATATTATTGGTAGTCATTCCGTTACGAACAATGGGTTGAGCTATCGTGTCAAGATGCCGATGGCGCTTGGTACGGTAATGGATGATGGGACGGTTTTTGCTGGTTATACCATAGATCCGACTAAGGCTGGAGCCGTAATTGAACTAGATGAAGATACGGAGAATATTTATAATTATAAGGATGGTCTTAGTGATTATGTGGCTAGTGATTATAAGATTATCAATAATAAAGATTATGTGGATCCTTATAGCTTTTTAACTTTCTTTGATACTCCACAAACTCAAGAGATTGATGGGTATGATATTACTATTAGTGCTCATGCAGATCTTTATCCTGTATTTATTAGGCATGCTTATTCTCAACCAGCTTTAGTAAAAGATCCAAATGAGCAAGCCATCCTTGGAGCTGTAGATTGGAAGGAAGAGCAGATTGGGGGTTCTAGTGGTGATGTGGTAAGTGGAGAAAAGGATACACAGGTTTGGCAAGGTTCGATTAATGTGGAAACGTATTTGGACGGTGAACTTTATGGACAGCCGAGTAAATTGTACTTCCAATATCATAATGACGATGCGGCAGATGTAATATTAAAATTTGTTAATAATGAGCAACTTAATCTATATAGTGGTAATGATCAAAATAAACAGTTGGAAGAGTTTTTGCTTGATGATGATAATTATCCAACTGTTTCTCAGTCTGGAGAATATCATATTGATGCAATAATTGCTGAACAGGCTGGGAGCGAAAATGGTTTGACTTATGCTCTAAACTGGGCAGATGATCATGGTGCTAGGTTGGATAATGTGAAGGGTGGTAGTACGATTAAAGTGTATTTTTCGACAGGCTTTCCGCTAGATTGTTATATGAATGATTTGTTCTTGGGTGGACGTGCGTCGCAGAATGATCGTATGTCTGATGCGACGGCTAAAGCAATTGAAAATGAAGGCGCAGAATATAGTATAAAGCGCGGCGAAACAACGGACGAAGGTTTGTTGGGGCTACTGGATAAAGATACTACGATGGTGAATGAGTCTATAGTTTATAAACCGGCCAATCCTAAGCGTTTCTTCTTTGAGACATATGCCTATATACTCAATGATAAGGGCGAGGAATCTACCGATGGCATATGTATGGAAACTTTATCTGAGCGTCGTTTTAACAGATCGCTTTTTCAGATATTAAGGATTGAGGGTGGGGAAGTTGTTGATATTGTTGATGTGGATCCGAGTATATTTGACGATTTGTCGGAAGATAGTGGTTTTGCGGATTATTATGTGAGGATATCTAATTATGCTAAGGAACGGTCTATCCCGATTGGCTTACTGCGTATGAAGTTTTATGATGGCGAGGTAGATCCGGTAGATCCAGTGGACCCAGACGATTCTGTTGACGATGAGCGATCTGACGAGGAAGGGAGTGATGTTGTGGTTCCAGATACTGGTGGAAATACAAATAACCATAGCGGTAGCGTTGGGTTTTCTGCTGTGAGCGCAATAATGGTTGGCTTGGCAGTCTCTGGAGTGTCGTTCTGGTGGCTGAGAAAAAAAATACATTAGCGTTGTGCTTTGAATTCGGTTGTGGTAAAATTCAAGTATGGATGGTAATACTGCCAATAATGTTGTTGGTGATGTCAGTAATGATGTTGTTAGTGGTGGCGTTATTGATGGTGTTGGCGGAAATGTTGCCGGCGCTAGTGATGGTGGCAAAAAGAGGTTGGGTAATGGTCCGTTGATTGCTATTTTGGCGGTTCTTTTGGTTGTGATTGTGGGGTTGGGGGTTGGGGTAGGAATTAATTATTTCGGTAGTAATGGAAAAAGTACGGATGAGGTTGAAGCCGAAAGGATTGATGAAGTGGTTAAGCATGGCAATTTTGAAGTTTTGCAGGTGGAATTATCTGGGGTTTCTGATGTCGGAGAAGTTACTGAGATTTATCAGAAATATATTGACGTTGCAGATACTACAATTAAGGCGGAGTTATTAATCGAGAGAGCAAGATGGGTGATGGGCAATGATGGCGAGAAACAATATAGCGAACAGGTATTTGGTGACCTTATTATGGCTGATGATATTTTGTTGGGTGTCGATTCGGCAGTTAATGTCATTAATGCTGCAATATTTTATGATGATGGGGATTTGTTTGAGACGTATAGTGAGATATTAAATATTAGAAGCGTTGAGGATGATGTTGATATAGATATGGAGACCGTGGGATGAAAAAAAAGACGTTGGGTTTGGTATGTTTGCTATGTTTTGTAGTTTCGTTATGTTGCCTGCAGGATACGGTTACTGCTCAGACTTTTAGCAGTAAAGACGACTGTTTGAATCGGAGTGGAGGGTTGAGGGAGATTGGATCGGTGGACTGGGCTTGTGGTGTTAAAATGGAAAAACCTGGCATCAATGTATGTGCGTTTTGGCTTGGGGGAGCGGATAAAAGAGCAGAGATACAAATAGATTATAATAGCATAGATGGTTCTATTTATGATGGCAATGAGGAATTATGGGAGACGATTTATTATTGGGGAATGTGTACTGATGCAGCGAATACTGCAGTTGATATTGAGATTAAAGATTCTAATGGCGAGGTAGATTATATAGATTCTAGAGGTGTAGCCTTTAGTCGTGGTACATGGGGAAATGCGACTGGAATTAGTAAGTCAAAAGGTTTAAATGTTAGCAAGTTTATAAGTGGTTTAACTCCTGAAAAAGACGGTGATACTGAGACCTATGAGCGTAAGGTAAACGTGAAACGATGCCATAGCTTTCCGGGAACTTTGATTAACAATGGAAGTTGTAGCAGTCAGGATGTGACTATTAGGGTCGTTATTAAGAATATTAAGCCTAAGTATTTCGCTCAATCTTATGTAGCGATAGCGAATATTGATGGTGGAGAAAAGTATGAAACGACGGGGCTGGTGAGTGATTTCGCGGAAGAGGATGTTACGGCTAGTGTTGCTGTAGGGGATACGGTTGAACTGCGATTTTCTCACAATATTTATTCGTCTATTGAGGTAAGTGATGACGTAAATTGGAGCCTTGGAAGGACTAAAAATCCGAATAATGGTTTTATGGTTGATAATAAAACCGAGGGGCCTAATGGGGGTACTGTTAAATTTGATAAGAGGGAAGGCATTTATTGGGTGCCTGATAGGACGATGTCTGATGCCGATAAGAATAATAGATATATTGCAAGAGATGTATATGGAAAAGTGACATTTAATAGAGCAGGAAGATTTACTTTTTGCGAGAATATGGTTTTGGCTGGGAAAGATTTAACTAAGGTTTGTGCCGTAATTAATGTTGATAGCAATCTTGATGACGATGATGGCGATGATGACGATGGTGGAAACATAGTAGAAGATGATGCTTGTTCTGAATGGAAGCCGACTGGTTTTGATAAAAACGGAGAAGATAATAACTTTAAGATTTATACTGTGTCTGGAGTGGTGGATGGGACCTTGAATCCTAGTAAGATATCTGATATTGGGGGTTGGGCAAAAAGTAATGGAAATAGTCAATTGTGGTCGCAAGATAATCAAGGGGGTTCTCATAGTCAGTTTGATCCTTCTGTTGATGGTGTCGTTTATGCTAAGCCTAAGGATGAGATATATTGGCATCATTGTTACTTTTCTGAAGTGAAAGCAGGTCGTGATAAATATGATGGTAAAAAGAATACGGTTGATTCGGACGAGATTGTGGGCGAAAATATTGAGTGTCCTTATGGATATGGTTCGTCGGAAAATTCGTTGAAAAAAATGGTGCCTAATTTTGAGAATGGCTTCGAGATTAAAAGTGGTAATTTTGATTATTCTGCTACGATAAAGAAGAATAGCAGTTTTTTTGACGGTGATTCATTTAGAAATACTGGAGTCATAGGTTGGAGATCTGATGTTTTGAAAATCCCTTCAAGAAACAATAGTGTAGCGGGCTTGTCTTTGACGCAATCTATGATTTCTGAAGGTTCTCGAAGTGTGACGATCAGTGGGCACAAGTGTTGTACTTCGTGGAATGACGAAGGAAAATGTAATGGACATGCACAATATAATGTATATAATGAAAATGATAATGAATATAAGGATACTGCAATGGTGAAGGTGCCTTATAATTTTACAATTGATAGCGTGTCGCTCGAACTAGAGGGCAATGCAGGAAAAGTATATGCGGGCGAAAGCGTTGGTGTAGCTAGTTCAAATGTTCATGTAGGCACAAGGAAAAACGAGGTAACTGGTGGAACTTCTTATGCGACTAGGGTTAAGGACGCTGATGTGCAGGTGATAACATATGTTACTGATAGCCCTGATGGTGGCAGCTATATTTATGATAAAACAATGGAAGTTAATCACGAGACTGTGCATAATCTTGTAGGTGGTAAAACTGATTTGTGTGATGGTATTTTTAAGGATGGAGATGTGTGGAAAAACGGGGTTTATGAATGTTATTATGATGGAGATACTAAGGCCTTGAACGATCCGGAGATTACTACTGGTAAGACTGAGGATGTTATTGATTATAGTATTAATGTGATAGATGCAGATGCCGGAAAATACTTTTGTGCGGCTCTTGCGGTTTATCCAGTCACGACATATGGCGATACGGATGTAGATGTTGACAGTGTCGCTCCGTGGAATGGCAACAGAGAACATTATTATTGGAGGATATCAAACCCGAGTTGTAGGCTGATTGCCAAAAAACCTAGCATGCAAGTGTGGGGTGGGAGTTTATATGCAAATAGTGATATTGTTCTAAGCGCTGCAAATAAAAAAGTCTTGGCTGGGTTTGAATACGAATTGAAATCTAGAAATAGTGGTACGACGACGTTTGGTTCTTGGGTAGAGTCGGGGATTATGGCTAATGGTTTGATCAACGGATTAGCTAGTGGTGCGGCTACTGGGTATTATAATCCTAATAATGGAGAAAGGACTCCACATTACAACGTTGGCGGTACATATAGCAGTAATAGCAATCCGAGTTCTAAAGTCTGCGTGCTTGGGCCTTTAACTATGCCAAATCATAATTGTGTAAATTCTACGCTTTCTAATTTTTATCCTGGCGGTGGAGGTAACGAGTCTTTCAAACACGGTGATCGTGAGTCGCTGGTTTCGGTTTTTAGAAATAATGGTACTTCTGTAAGTAATAAATTCAATTATGAGAAGATTGAAAGTAGTGGCGACGTATCTTTAAAAGGTTTCTTAAACGAGAAGGGGATTGTTTCGGGTACAATTCCTAAATCTAATGAACAGAATAAGGCGCAGACATGGATATTGGAAGTGACAGGATCGGATGGAAAGTATAAAACCCTTACTATAGATGAGGATGTTAAATACGAAGACGGGGGTTACACATCTCTTAGTGAGATACCAAAATTGATTATCTATGCAGGGAATATAAATATATTGTGCGGGGTGACTAGGGTTGATGCGGTATTGATTACGGCGGAAGGTGGCAAGATAGATACTTGTAGTGATGCGGAAGAGGGAAATTGGGATGTTAGGGAACGCTCGAAACAGCTTAAAATTAACGGCACGATTATTACAGACAAATTGATAGCTGGGCGCACCTATGGTGCGGGGACGGGTAGTGCTTCCGCAGTGCCAGCAGAAATCATTGATTATGATACGTCCCTTTATTTGTGGGCCATGCAAAACGCCAAAGGCTCTAATTCGGGTAAAATGGATGTAGTTTATTTGACAGAGTTGGCGCCAAGATATTAGGTGTGTGATAAAATGTTGGTATGAAGACTAGGAGTCAGTTTGTTTGCCAACAATGTGGAGCGGTGTATGCTAAGTGGGTGGGGCAGTGCACGAATTGTCAGGCATGGAATGCTTTGGTGGAACAGGTGGCAGAGAATGAAACAGAAAAAAAGACTGCGCTAGCAAAAGGTAGATTGTCTGGTAAAAAATTGGACTTTGTGAAGCTTTCTACGATTGTGCCTTCGGATGCGAAGGCGAGATTGTTGACGGAATTTAATGACCTAAACGTCGTGCTAGGTGGTGGGATTTTGATGGGGAGTGTGTCTTTGCTGGCGGGGCAGCCGGGGATTGGTAAATCTACGCTTTTGATGCAAATTTGTGCAGAAGTGGCAAAAAAGCACAACGTATTATATATATCGGGTGAGGAATCGGCGGGACAGGTGAAGCTTAGGGCGGAAAGGTTGGGAGCAAAATCAGAGAAGTTGAACTTTGCGGCTTCGACATCTGGAAACGATATTGCAAAAACTATTGAAACGGGAGAATTTGATCTGGTGATTGTGGACTCAATCCAAACATTGGCTATGGATGAGATTTCTTCGGCGCCTGGTACAGTGTCGCAGGTGACAAATTGTGGCAATTTGATTATTCGGGCAGCAAAGGCAACGGATACGGCAGTGATAATTGTGGGACACGTAACAAAGGACGGTACATTGGCCGGGCCAAAAGTGCTCGAACACTTAGTAGATGTAGTATTAAATTTTGAAGGAGATAGGTACGGTGGTTTTAAGACGGTGCGAGCAGTAAAAAATCGTTTTGGTTCAACGAATGAAGTAGCGATTTTTGAAATGCTATCTTCTGGCTTGCAAGAGGTGCAGAATCCATCGGCGGCGTTATTGGCAGAAAGAACAAATACGGATGGTTCGGTGATTCTTGCGACGTTAGAGGGGAATCGGCCGATATTAGTAGAAATTCAGGCATTGGCTACAAAAACTAATTTTGGTTATCCAAAGCGAACGGCAAGCGGTTTTGATATTAATCGGTTGAATTTGTTGATTGCGGTGCTAGAGCGGCGAACAAAATTAAAATTATCGGATAAAGATATTTTTATTAATGTCGTGGGAGGAATGAAACTTTCTGATTCAGCGGCGGATCTTGCGGTATGTATGGCAATTGCTTCGGCGGTGGCAGGAAGAAAGTTGGATGAAAAATATGTGGTATTTGGTGAAGTGGGGTTAGGTGGTGAGATTCGCTCGGCCTTTAGGGCGGACCAAAGAATTGCTGAGGCCAAAAAATTAGGGTTTTTGCATGCAATTGGTCCAGCGACCGTGCATGATAAATTTGTGATTCCAGTGAAAGATTTGAGGGAAACGTTGATAAGGTATGTAAAATGAAAATTTTGGGGATTGATCCGGGAATTGGAATTTGTGGGTTTGGCTTGATTGAAACAACTTCGCGGATGGGAGCACGAGCGCTTGATTATGGCGCAGTAACAACAACTGTGGATGCGCCATTACCGTCTAGACTTAAGGAGTTATATGATTCATTAAATGAGGTTTTTGACGAGACGAAGCCAGAAGTGGTGGCGGTAGAAAAATTGTTTTTTTCTAAAAATATTACAACTGGAATTGCGGTGGCGGAAGCTAGAGGGGTAGTACTACTGGTGGCGGAGCAAAGGGGTTTGGTAGTGTATGAATATTCACCCAATGAAATAAAAAAATGCCTGACTGGCTATGGTTCGGCAACAAAGACACAAATTGAAGAAATGGTGCGAGTGCATTTGGGAATGAAACAAAAACCAAAACCAGATGATGCGGCGGACGCGCTGGCGGTGGCAATTACGTGTGGATTTTTGTATCATCAGGGACCGGATAATACTTATAAATTTTCTAATAGCAGAAAGTGATTGGGGTTTTTGAAGCTCGTAGAATACGTCTAGAAACCCTGATTGCCATGTTATAATTATGGAATGATAGCGCATTTGGTTGGCGAGGTGGTTGAAAAGTTTGGCAGTTCTCTTATTATTGATGTGCATGGGGTGGGATATGAGATGATGGTGCCGATGCCAGATTTTGAAGCGTGTAATCTTGGTGAGGAACGGAAATTTTATACTTATCATAGCGTGAGAGAAAATGCAGAAGAATTGTATGGTTTTTCTAGTTTGATGGCAAAAAAAATCTTTGAACTTTTGATATCGGTGCAGGGGGTGGGTCCGAAGGCGGGGATTGCGATATTGTCTTTAGCGGAAGCGGAAGAGGTGCGAAATGCTATTGCGAATGCGGATACGGCGTTTGTGGCTAAAGCGTCTGGCGTAGGCAAGAAAACGGCGGAGCGAGTAATTGTGGACCTTCGCGATAAAGTGGGAATCCCTTCTCATTATGGGGCAACGGAAGTGAAATCTGTAAAGATGGAGGAGGGTTCTGATGAGGCTTTGGATGCTTTAATTGCATTAGGTTTCCCGCTCAAAGAGGCGACAGCAATATTGGAAAAAGTGGATCCTAGCTTGCCAGTAGAGGAAAGAATTAAATTAGCCTTGAAAAATTAAAATAAGTATGGTAAAATTACAGATAATTGTTTAATATAAAAGGTAAGTTATGAGTTTTTCTATTCTAAAAAAGATTGGTGATGCACAAAAAAAGAAGGCAGTGGTGGATGTTCGTTCTGGTGATACTGTGAGGGTAACTCAAAAGATTAAGGAAGGCAATAAGTTCCGTTTGCAGACGTTTGAGGGCGTGGTGATTCGGGTGGATCGCAAAGAATCTCATACGGCGCGAATTGTAGTGCGCAAGGTAACTTCTGGCGTAGGGGTGGAGAAGTCTTATCTTATCCATTCGCCGCTTGTAGAAAAGATTGAAATTACTAAACGTTCTAAGGTGCGCCGTAATAATCTTTCGTATCTACGTGAACGTTCTGGTAAATCTGCCAGGCTTCAGGGTAAGGATTTTGATCGTGCGGGCGTAAACGATGTAACCGTAGCTGAGGAAGCGGAAGTTGAAGTAGTAGAAGAGGTGCCAGCGGAAGAAGTTAAAGAAGAAACCAAAGAAGAGTCTAAAGAAGAAACCAAGGCTTAATGGCGATTCTCGGAATTGATGAAGTTGGACGCGGCCCTTTAGCGGGGCCGCTTGTTGTTGGAGCAGTGATTTTGCCAGAAAATAAACCAGAATGGGTTTTTGAATTAAAAGATTCTAAAAAATTGAGTGTAAAAAAACGAGAATTGTTGAATGAATTGATTTTGAAAGAGGCCGTGGCGACTGGTTTGGGTTGGGTTTTCCCTGAAGAATTGGATAATGTGGGAATTGCGGAGGCTTTGAGGTTGGCGACTAGGCGAGCCGTGAAGTCGGTCCAGGGACTTCACGCAAGTTTTTCACAGATAGTGATTGATGGAAAAGTGAATTTTTTGGCGGAGACGGCATTGGGAAGATATGTATCAACTATGCCGAAAGCGGACAATTTGGTAAAGGAGGTTTCGGCGGCTTCGATTATAGCGAAGGTGGCGAGAGATCATTATATGTATGATGTGGGTTTAAAATTTCCTGGTTATGGATTTGAAAAACATGTGGGTTATGGAACGGCGGCTCATTTGAGAGCTATTCGTGAATTGGGAATTTGTAAAGAACATCGGAAAAGTTTTGAACCTATAAAAAGCATGGTTGGTTTTGAGTCTAAAAAGAATGTTGTAAAAAATACAACAGTTATAGGTGGGCGAGCTGAAGAAAAGGTGGCGGAATATTTGGTAGAGAAGGGGCATAAAATTGTAGAGCAGAATTTTAAAACTAAATTTTGCGAAATCGATATTGTTTCTGTGCTTGATGATATGATTTATTTTACGGAGGTGAAGTATCGTAAAAATGATTCGCATGGAGGTGGTTTGTATGCGGTTGATAAGAAAAAACTCCAGAAGATGAAGTTTGCCGTAGAGGTGTTTTTGAAGATGAAAAAGGAATATGCTGGTTTTTCGCCTATTCTTGCAGTAGCAGATGTGGATGGCGAGTATTTGGTCCGGGAGTGGTTTACTTTGGATTAGTTTTGGCACAGATGTAGCAAAAATGCAAAAATATTATGACGAATTCGCGATGATTTTGCGATGATATTAGACATTGAATTTGAATTCGACGACGTCGCCGTCTTGCATAATGTAGGTTTTTCCTTCGGTGCGGAGTTTGCCGGCTTGTTTTACGGCTTGTTCGGAGCCAAGTTTTTTTAAGTCGTCATAGTTGCAAATTTGTGCAGCGATAAAACCACGTTCAAAATCAGAGTGAATAGTGCCGGCGGCTTCGGGTGCAGTGGAGCCTTTTTTGATGGTCCAGGCGCGGCATTCTTTTTTGCCGGCGGTGAGGAAAGATTGGAGACCTAAAACATTGTAGGCGGCTTTGATTAATTCTTCTAATGCGTCATGTTTGACACCGTAGCTTTTTAGAAATTCTTTGCGTTCTTCGCGGGACATGCCAGACATTTCTTCTTCGAGCTTGGCGTTAACAAAAATGCATTCGGCGGAATTCACGACAATATCCTTTTTCTCGCCGTGCTCACTCGCGCCTGTCGTTACAGGGCTCGTTCGCACAAGCTCCTCGTTAGTCGCAATGCTTGAAAAAGGACATTGCTCGTGAATTCCTTTCATCATTTCGCGTAGTTTGTTTTGTAAGTCAATGTCGGTGAGGCCTTGTTCGTCGACGTTGAACATATAGATAACAGGTTTGTCGGTGAGGTAGGGGATATTCTCATCATTTGGGTCTTTTTTTCGTTTTGCTTCGATTTTTGCTTTGGTTTCCTCGTCGGCGAGTTGTAGTTCTAAATTGATGATGTCGATGTCGTCTTTGGCTTGTTTAATAATATCGTCTTCGGGTTTATTGTCGGCTCTTACGATGTCGTTGTTTTTGAAGGCTCTTACTACATGACAGATAGCTTGACATTCGCGGATGTGAGCGAGGAATTTGTTGCCAAGGCCTTCGCCTTTTGATGCGCCTTGTACGAGACCGGCGATGTCGACAAATTCAACGGTGGCGGGAACGATTTTGTCGGTGTCGTACATTTTGGCTAGTGTTTCTAGACGTTCGTCTGGAACTGGTACGATACCAACGTTTGGCTCGATGGTAGCAAAAGGATAGTTGGCGGCAAGCGCACCAGCGTTTGTAAGTGCATTAAATAATGTAGATTTACCGACGTTTGGTAAGCCAACGATCCCAATCTTTAAGTTCAAAACCAACCTTTCTACCTGTTATTATAGGTATAATTATAACATATTTTCGATTGTTTTTTCTTGTGTTGTACTCAAAATAACCCTTCGTGGTCGTATTGGTTTATAGCTTCCTAACTACAACTATACAATTCAGAGGGTTATTTTGTTATGAACAAATTCTCATATGTATGTTAAGCTAGCATAGTCTATTCGTAGATTTGCGCGATTCTCTTGACGTATATTTATATATATGCTATAGTTTTAATTATAGCTAGGTTTGGCTCGGAGTTAAGTTCTGAGTGATCCTAGAGTTCTTTTAAAATGGAAGGAGGTATTAGTATGAAAGTTCGTAAGATCAAGCTTGCGTCTGTCCGCGCACTTACAAGCTGTAAATCCGGCTAAGCACGGAACCGCTCGTGCGCGCAGTCTTTAGACGGTGCGCACCTCACGATGAAGAAGCTGCCGCTATGGTGGCAACTAAACCTTTTTCTAGAGGCGATCGTCGATCGCCTCTTTTTTAATAATGAAAGGAAATGGTTTTAATGATTTTGTTCCTTTTAGTAAACAGTATGTGCGACCTTTGTTGCAGTTACTGCTTTTACACGATTGGACACGAAAAACGTGATTCGAGCTACATTGATAGTCAGAAGGCTGAGATATTTGCAAACGCTATTGACCGAATCGGTTTTAAAAGTGTGATTCTGACTGGCGGAGATCCGCTCTATTCTGGCCTCAAAGAGCATAGTTATGCTTTGATTGAGGAATTGAAGAAGCGCGGAATCAGAGTGCTGATCAATACTAGCGGAGCAAAGCTGGACGATGTTGATTATGACCGTTTGGTTCGACTCGGTGTCGATCGCATTGATATATCAATTAACTCCTACGACGAAGCGATACATAACTCCGAAAGGGGTTACTATCAAGATGCCGTGCGATTGATTGATGAGATGCATAAAAGAGGTTATAGAGAACTTGCGACTACAACTGTGATTACGCCAACTAATTCGAGCTTTGCGGCACCGACATTAAGTTGGCTACTCGACAAGGGAGTTGAAGACGCTCGCTTTCAGCCTGTTTTTATGGCAAAAGAACTGCAGGACTATTCTGCTATCGGGTGTGCTATGAATGCGTGTATGAAAATTGTATCAAAACCACATACCGAACACTATGTCCGACTTTGCGAAGAGGCCTTTACGGACCCTAACTGTAGAGTGGATGATTGTCAGATGGGTAAAAACTATTTTGTTTGCAATGCAAAGGGTGATTTGTACCCTTGTTTTCATGTCGACGAAAGGCTTTGCAATATTCTGTCTGATGACCTTGACTTTACTAGGATGCAAATCCGTAAGAGTTCAGAGAGTAAACGTGGTGCTTGCTTTGGTAAACACTGTGTTTCGCTGTTTGACAACCCTATTTTTTGGAAGGAGTGAGGAAGTTGAAGAAAATTTATAAAACTTCTTGGGGTGTTCCAGTCATGCTTGACTTTAATACTCTTGAAATGTTTGAAGTAACGGATGATTATTCAGTGCAGCCAGATGCCAGACTAATGCTTGAGGGGCTTGACTTGGATTTTTCTGAGATGGTACCTTGTGCTTATCGTATTGCACTGACAGAACACTGTAATCTTCGTTGCGTAGACTGCTTTGTTACGAAGAATCTTGCTACTCATCTCGTAATGACTCCTGAAATCCTTGAGGACGTTATTGCGAGGACGATTACTAACAGCAAGAATCTGACTACACCAGTCAATTATCAGTTTTTCGGTGGCGAGCCGCTACTGAAATTTGATCTGATTAAACGCGCGGTTGAGTTGCTTGATGCGGCTGCTTTCCGTAATGAAATTCTTCAGCCGACCTATTCGCTAACAACTAACGCTATGCTTGTAAATGATGAGATCATTGATTTCTTCAAACAGCATAACTTTAGCGTCGGCGTTTCGGTTGATGGTGACAAGGATACTCACAACAAGCTAAGACCTGATCCGCAGTTTAATGACACTTTTAGTGTTGTAAGACAGAAGTATTTCGTTATGGTGGACGCTGGTATTAATATTCATGTTTTAATTACTCCGAATCCTGCTTATGCTGACCAGCTCGTTTCTTTAGCTAAGTATATTTTGGATGAATTCCCGATGAAGACATTCACAGTAAACGAGGCTTTTGAATACGATACTCTGCGTTGGACTATGGGTAGCAAGGAGCATGTTGAGGCATTGATTGAAATTACGCGTTACGCTAAGGAGAAGGGTATTGAAACTGATACGGTTTTGACACCTATCCTGTCTGCGATTTCTAATGAAACTCGCCGCCGCTCCGCATGTTCTATTCTGGGTAAAGAATTTCTTTGCTCGGTAAGCCCTGATGGACGTTTTTCGTTCTGTGCACAGAAGTGGGTAAAAGATTTTGACTTGAATAAGAGTCAGAAGTATTTACTTCCAGAACAGTGCAAAGAATGCTACGCTCTGGGTTACTGTGGAGGACCTTGTCCGGCTTTTCGTGCTCTTACTGGATGCGAAGTGGATGAAAACCGTTGTGCTTTTATGCGTGCGGCTCCAGCAAAAATTATCGAAAACCTTGATATCTTTTTGGATGATGAGGAGGGATAATTATGGATTCGGCAATCTTGTATACGAAGCGACCTCCGGACGAGGCGACTGCTTTAGACTTACTTGATGCTGGCGGTTACATTCTGAAGCAAGGGGCAGGCCTTTTTGCCTTGCTCCCTAAAGGAGTGGCTCTGCTAAGAAATATTGAGTCAATTGTTCATGAAGAGGCGCAGATTGCAGGTTTTTATGAGCTTCGTGCGCCGGCTTTACAAAACAGTGAGCTCTGGGTAGGTTCGGGGCGTTTAGGACGTTTTAATGAATGTATGTTCCATACGGCAGGCAATAATTCTGTAGACTATGTTCTTGGTGCAACTAACGAAGAACTGTTTACAAAGATTGCTGATGCGCGTATGCTGGGCGAAAGCCTCAGGTTTTATTCGCTTGGTGAACGTTTTCGTAATGAATATCGACCGACATCTGGGTTGGTTCGCTCAAATTCTTTTTACTTGGCGGATTTTTACTACATTGGTAGTGATGCTAATGATGTAAAAAACGTTGGCATAGAGAAATTGGCGGAACTTTTAAGGAATATCGTTTCGCGCCTTGGTTTTGAGACGAATGTGGCTATTCGGGAGTTTGATGAAAAACTTGACGAAGCTAGCCAAGGTGCACTTTATTCGTACTGGACGGAGTCTTCTTCAAAACAGTGCACGGTTTATGCTTGTCCTAATTGTGGCAAGAGTTATCGTACAGAGTTTAGTTGTTGCCCAAACTGTTCAACAACACTGAAACGGATTGACGCGACGGAATTAGGCGACGTGAGTTACTTGGGTAATTCGATTTCCAAAGGTATGCAGGCAGCAGACTTAATTCGTGGTGAGAGTTTTATGGCAATCGCTGGGATTGGTCTGACACGTTGTATACAGCTGTTAGCTGAAAAATATCAGCTTGGCCAGGGCTTCGTTTGGCCTCGTGAACTTGCGCCGTTTGATATAGAAGTTATTTCAAATGAAACAAGGCTAGAAGAGGCAAAAAAGCTTGTATGTGAGCTTGAGGCTATCAGTAATAAAGTGCTCTTTGATGATAGGAAATGTGGTCTTGGACGTAAGTTTATTGATGCAGATTTAATCGGAGCACCTATTCGTATTGCACTTGGTAATAATACGTCGTTTGGTGTATTTGAATTGCTTCGCGAAGATCGAATTAAAGAAGAAGTTTCTGCGAACAATATTATACAAAGATTGGAGGAATGAATAGTGGCAAAATTTAATAAATTGCCGTCACTGAGTAAGTCTCCGACCAGCTGGTATCAGGAGGTTGTAGTACGTGCTCAGCTCGCTGAACATGCGCCTGTTAAGGGTTGCATGGTAATGCTTCCTTACGGTAATGCAATATGGGAAAACATAAAAAGTAGCTTAAATGCTCTGATTGAAGAGCATGGCGCTGAAAATGTATGTTTTCCTCTGCTGATTCCGTATTCTTATCTCTCTCGAGAAAAAGAACATGTCGAGGGCTTTAGCCCGGAGATTGCAGTTGTGACTCATGCTGGTGGTGAGGAATTATCCGAGCCTTTGGTTGTGAGGCCAACATCCGAGACTATTATTCATGAAAGCATGAAACGTTGGATTACATCTTATCGTGATTTGCCTCTGCGTATTAATCAGTGGGCGAATGTTATGCGTTGGGAAAAGCATCCGCGTCTCTTTCTGAGAACGTCGGAGTTTTTCTGGCAGGAAGGACATACGGCTCATGCGACTGAAGAAGAAGCGCTCGCAGAGGTGTCTGAGATGACAAATATCTATCATGACTACTGTGAGAACTATCTTGCAGTACCAACATTGATGGGCAGAAAGTCTGAGAAGGAGAAGTTTGCTGGTGCAGTTGAATCTTACAGTATTGAGGGGCTCATGCCGGACGGTAGAGCTTTACAGATGGGCACAATTCATTACCTTGGTACAAACTTTTCTGAAATGGCAGATGTTTGTTTTGTAAACGAAAACAACGAAAAATGCTATACTCAGATGACTAGCTGGGGGGTTTCGACGCGTCTGATCGGTGCAATCATTATGGTGCACGGCGATGACAAGGGTTTAAAAATCCCTCCGCGCATTGCTCCTGTGCAACTGCAGTTTATTGCGGTTAATCAGGACGAAGCAGTTATTAAGTGCTGTGAGCAGCTTGCTGCCGACATGAAAAAGAGTGGCTTACGAGCAAAGGCTGACCTAAGAGACGTGCGTCTGGGTGTTAAATATAACGATTCGGAGTTACGCGGTATTCCAATGTGCATTGCAATTGGCTCGAAGGAAATTGAATCAGACTCCGTAGAGTTAAAACTGCGTGATGGTATAGTGAGGAGCTGTAAGTTGTCTGAGCTGACCGATAAGGTAGTTTATACTGAGTTGAATGCTTACCATAATCGTCTACTTGAGAGTGCTAATGCCCAGCTGACGCGCATGGTTCGCAAGGTGGAAACAGCCGATGAACTGAAGCAGGCTATTCTCGATGGCGAAATGGCTGAAATGGCATGGTGTAACGAGACGGATTGTGAGTTGCAGATCAAAGAAGCAACTGGTGCAAGTTCGCGTAATATGCCGCTTGATGAAATTATTCTTGGCGATAAGTGCACGTGTGCATGGTGTGGCAAGAAGGCTCGTAAATACGCCTTTTTCGCAAGAGCATACTAATCTTCTAACCATTAAAAATACCCTGCAGCAATGCGGGGTATTTTCATGCCTTAGCAGCTATAAAATTCGCAATTTTTGAGAGAAACGAAGTTTTCGTCAGTTTGCTCCGCGATTTTTTTGCGGCTATTAATGGTTGAGTGGCATTCGATAATCACATTGGCGAGGCCAAAGCCAGGTCCGGTTTCGATTTTTCCGTCTTCGAAATGTCTCCATCCTTTTGCAAGAACGTATGCTCCAGCGGAAATACCGGCGAGAATGACGCCCGCTTTTGATGCTTCTTCGAGTAATTCTTTACCTCCCCATTTTTGCAAAGTGTCGTAAAGGGCTTCGGTTTTGCCACCCCCAAGATAAACAAAACTTGCATCAAGTAAGGTTTTTTTGGCTTCTTTAGCAGAGACGGTTGATTTTAACATTACAAAACTTTTATCGTTGCATAGTGATGAATAGTATTTTTTAAAGCATTCATAATAACCTTCGGAATCGCCCGCTGCGGCACCAATGAAAACGATTACGCCGGTTTTCTCGCGCGAAGCTAGAGCTTTGCGGTCGATAGCTTCGGTTTCGCGCTCTGAGATTTCTCCGCCACCAATTAGGAATATTTTAGAATTAGTCATATTAACTCCAATTGAATAAATAATACTGATATTATATCATATTGTGAGTGGGACGAATCATTGAAATGTTTTAAGAAGTTTAGTACAATATTAGTTATAAAAGATGCCCAAGATATTGAACTATATCAAGCGCGTCTTTTTTGTTTTAATATTGGTGTTTTTCCAGTTTGGTTTTGGCAAGCTAATTTTGATTGAAAATGGGATAAAAGAAGCAGGTTGGTTTAAAAATACAAGATTCCTATCTTTAAATTCATAACCAACCTGTGATATCTGTTATTATAGGTATTATTATAGCATATTTTTAGTCAATTTAGAAGATGGAATTACTCCCGTTAAAAAAGCGTTAGAATATTGACTTTTTTGGTGTTTTGTGCTATAATAGGAATTATAAGTTGTTCTTTAACAAAAATTTTCCTAAGGGGGTAAGAAAATATGAAGAAAATTTGTCAACTGTATATGCCCGCATTTTATCGCTCGTATGGCAAAAATGCGGTTAAAGAAGTCACAGGGCTTCTGCCGAAATTGAAGGAAACTGACTTTTCCGGCGTCTATCTGATTTCTTTGTGGGAGGACGGTGGATATGACAACGGTTTTGACATCGTTAATTATTCCGTTAATCCAAATTTTGGGACAGATAGTGAACTTGAAGAGCTGATTTATGAAGCCCATGAGCTTAACCTCTCAGTTGGTGTTGATATAGTTCCGAACCATGTTTCAGACAAAAATATTCTGGCCCAGAATTGCCTCAATGGTGTTTCTGGTTACGAAGATTGTCTGTACGTGGTATCTAAGGACGAGGCGAGGCGCTTAACAGAGTCGGGAGTTCCGAGTTTCTTTGGTAAACTTGCTTATTCGGATTTTGGGAATAAGTATGTAAGAAGCACTTTCTCAGACTATCACCAACTGAATCTGAATTGGCAGAGCCAAAAGGTTCAGGAATACTTCAGGGAAGTTTTCCAGCATCTTAAGGATATCGGAGTCGACTTTGTAAGAGTTGACTGCGGCATGATGCTACTTGAGGATGTATCGAAGGCTAATCCGGCTAACCCGATGGCCTGCATGAATCCAGTGGCTTCGATCGAGGTCATCCGCAAAGTATCTGGTGGAATGCAGCTTTTCTTCGAGTGGTTTGATCCTTCAACTGCTTCACTCTTTGACGATATACCGGAGTGCTACGCTCTGGACTGTTCATATGTGATGAGCGAAGTTCAGAATTTGGATTGGAACCATAGGAAGTTGATCCCGCTGGTTGGTGGACATGACCAGATGACACTCGCTGACAGAGGCATTGACGCGAAAGAGGCTATAGCAAAGATGAAAACATCCGAGTATGGTTTTCTCGACATTCAGACTTTGGTAGGCTGGAAAACGGAGCCGGGTATTTTGCCGGACGATGAGAAGTTTGATGCTTCTCTGGATAGCCCAAATCAGCGTTACCGGGCTAGAAGGCCAATTGGGCCAATTCTGGAGAAGTTTCTTCATTAAGTACTTTAAAAGACTCGCAAGAAATTGTGGGTCTTTTTTTGTTTAATATGGATGTTTCTCCATTTTGGTTTTGGTAGCTGTACTTTAATAGAGAACGGTATATATGGAGTCATTGGTTGGTTTGGGAATTCAAGATTCCGATCTCTAAATTCATAACCAACCTGTATATCTGTTATTATAGATATAATTATACCATATTTTGCTATAATATAGGATATGGATGTAGTTAATGCGGTTTTAGCGGAGGTAGAAAACCTTTATGGCCGTCCTACCGATATAATAGGTTTTGCTTCAGAAGGAAGGAATATTGCAGATGCTCTTTTACCTATAGTAGGCCAAAAAGAGATATGTTTTTTTTGACGAAAAATTGAAATCAGATTTAACTTTTCATTACCTTGATTTTGCTGACATGCTAGAAAAAACTGAAATCATGATTTTTATCATCGAATTACCAAATGAATATTATAATCAACTAAATAAACTAAATAAGGAAGTAAAAATTTTTATTCCAAAAAGCTTAGTGAGAGCGATTACAATTCTAGAAGAAAGGCAGTTTGGTAATAACTTAGTCTTACTCTAACAAAAAAAGAAAGCCCCGAACCTGTGCATATCCATCACTGCCTGGCGGACTTTCGATATCTTTATTATATTATACTTATCTGAAAATTTCAACTATATTTTTCTGCTTATCTATTAAGAGTAGTCGTTTGATTTGTTTATTTTTCTTGATTTCAGCGGTAAGATGACTTTTTATCTTTGAAATGTGGATTTTTGAGAATCGTGCGTCAATGATGATATATTGAGATTGCTTGATAGCTCGGCTTATAGTATGTTGCAGATTGCGCTTTCCGCTACCCGTAGGTGCTTTTAGCTCCCATTCAATACGATTAATCAATAAATCGGGAGTTCTGCAATTATTTCTCGGAATGAATTTTACATCTGCTTTAAAATAATCTAACAGAATATATGCGGCTGACATCTCTTTTTTGTCTGGTTTTGGAAAAACATCTCTTGGAATGATAACTGAATAATTTGGTTTTTGCATAAAACAATTATAATTCCTTTGGTTTGGAAAGAAAAATGTC
>JAFWIQ010000015.1 GCA_017511865.1 Candidatus Saccharimonadota bacterium | reverse complement strand
TGTAAGTACTCCTCCTACCTTAGCTATCATCTTGGTATTACCATATTCATTATCAGAATAGCCTATGGCATATATAGAATACCCATTACTATCATTACATACAGTTTTAAATGTAGTAGTACCGATATCTGCCATATATGTGCCATTATTTACCGTAGCAGTATGTGGTGTATCTACTGCAGTAGTTAGCATACAGGATACTGGTACTACTATATTTACATCAGAATTCACAGACATATCAGGACCAATGATATTATCTGCTAAAGAAACTGGACTAGATAGCAGAAAGAATGAAAGAGATGTAAAAGCTACTAGACCTAAGGGAACATAAGAAAAAACGCTAAAAGAAACATCAGAAATGTCCGCAGTTTTAATCATAAGCCCATTATAGCACAACAATTTAAAGCTGCGCAAGGAGAAACGCTACTTAATTTCTAAAATTTTGACTTTCTTACCATTAAAATCAAACGACTCGCCAGATTTGCGCCCAAACAAAGACTTCCCAATCGGCGATTCATTAGAAATCTTACCCTCCAAGGGATTGGCTTCAGTAGGCCCGACCAAAGTATATTCTACTTTTCTTCCTCCCATGTCTAACGAAACCACCGCGCCAAGCGCAACTTTATCCTTTTTGCCGCCACGGATTATTTTTGCATTTTTCAGAATCTCTTGAATTTCTAGAATTCTACTTTCGGCAACTTTCTGTTCATTGCGGGCCGAGCTGTATTCCTCATTTTCAGATAAATCGCCAAAAGCCCTTGCCGTTGCAATCTTATTGGCAATCTCTGGACGACCCTTAATTAAGTCTTCTAACTCTTTCTCTAGTTCTTTTTTCCCTTCAGCCGTCAAGCTGATATTCTTCTTAATCATAAAAACTCCCACTTTGTAATCTTAATAGAGTTTAACCGAAAAACCTTTTCTAGTCAAGCTTTTAGTTTAAAGATTTTTTAGTTCTTTTAGGTTTACTAGTTTCGTTTCGCCAGTTTTACGATTCGTCACTTCTGCCGCATCAGTACCGAGAGTTTTATCCGAAATCACTACGCGATAAGGAATGCCCATCAAATCCGCATCAGCAAACTTTTCGCCTGGCCTCACGTCTCTATCATCAAAGAACACCAAATCTTCTCTTCCTTTATAAAAATCCTCTGCTACTTGTGAGCCTTTATCACCAATGCCAACCAAATAATATTTAAACGGTGCAATGGACTCTGGCCACACTAAGCCTTTTTCGTCTGCAAATTTCTCCACAATTACGCCCATCAGCCTAGATACTCCAATCCCATAACAGCCCATATAGACGGTTTTCTGGTTGTTCTCATCGTCAACATAACTCAGCCCCAAAGGCTCCGAATATTTAAATTTCAACTTAAAAATGTTTGCCACTTCGGCCGCTGTTGTTTTTTCAAATTTCTCACCTTTGGCTCCCAAATCTTCAAGTACTTCATCATTAAATACTTCTTTATTTAAGACCACAGATTTGTCTGCATTGTAAAATACCGTATCCTCCCCTACCGGCAAAAAAGTCTGGAACTCATGAGAATACTTAGAAAAAATCCCACCAGACGCAAAAGTCTCAAAAGTAGAATCGGCAATTTCCAATCTCTCAAAAATACGTTGATAAGCCCCTTCCACCTTTGCATAAAATTCATTTAGATCTTCTTCCGAGCTGTGAAAACTATACAAATCTTTCATTAAGAATTCTCGTCCGCGCAGAATACCGGATTTGGCTCTAAGTTCATTTCTAAACTTCGTCTGAAATTGATAAACGTAGGCTGGCAAATTTTTGTAGCTAGAAACATAAGTTTTCATCATCTCTGTCACTGGCTCTTCATGCGTGGGTGCAAGCCCTAATTCCCCACCACTAGACAGCTCGGTCTTAAACCAGATATCCACTTCTTGGTTGGAAAAGCGTTTCGTTTTTTCCCAAGGCTCCGGATTTTGCAAAGAGGACATCAAAACTTCTTCACAACCCAAGTTGTTTAATTCTTCGCGAATAATCTTTTTAATGTTTTCAATTACACGAAGACCTAACGGTAAATAATCATAAACCCCAGCCATTTCTTTATGGACGTATCCAGCCCTAGTGAGCAAAGCTCCGTTTTTGGCGGTTTCGTCTTTCGGGGCTTCTCGCAAAGTTTTGATAAAAGTTTTAGAAAATCTCATAGGTTTATTATATCATATCTTATTAGTCGATACGGGTGCGATATTTATCAAGCAATACCCAAAATATATAGATAATAAAAAGCCAAACCATTTTTTATCATGTGCACCAATATGCCAGAATATATTGTGCCAGTAATCTCACGTAGCCCACAAAGTACCACCGACATCGCAAACACATTGACACCAACATTCCACTGCATATGCACAACTCCAAACAATATGGACACTAGGAGTGTCGCGAGCAAAATCGATACCGCATTGGATGTGTTTTGGCTGAGTTTATTGCGTAATTTACCATAAAGCCAGCCCCTAAAAATGATTTCTTCTGCAATGGGGGCCATGACAACCAATGTCAAGAATGCCATAATCCGATCAAAACCGACAACATAAGTGCTAAACCCAACTTCTTGTGCTTCTCCCACATTAAACCAAGGGAAAAGACTAAAAATTGCCGTTATTCCAGCAGCCAATAATAGGTAAATAATAAAACCCACCGGCGCCAAACCAATATCCGTCCAGGTAGGCATCCCCCGTAATCCCAAATCTGTGCGGCTTGCGACTTTGAGGGGAGCTTTTTCTTTCCTTTTCTTTTGAAGTATCAATGGTGGTATAAAGATTATCGATACGAGCGCCAGAATATAAGACAGCGCCGAATAAATAGCCATCCAGACCGGTTCCATAAATTTTTCCGCGCCCAATACCGAAACCATAATGTATCCTACGATTAATTGGACTACAATTACCGACGCCCCAGCCCACAGAAGTATCAAAAACACACTAAATACTAGTCTCCAGCTCGGTCCCTTCTTTGTGGGTTGTTTTTTGGTGACCGCTTTCATTAATTTGCAATCCTCACGATGTCTAGAACCGTTACAATGAAGATTAGTGCAAGCAACACTATCATTGCCCTAGACACAATTTTTTCTTCAGTTTCTTTAGTTAATTTTTTCCTTCTTAACTTATAAATTGCAATCAAAAGCCATCTACCACCATCGAGAGCAGGAATTGGCAACACATTCATACAAGCTAGTGACACTGAAATCAGCGCAGCCAAAAATGCCAAATTGGTCGGCCCGGCTGCGGTAAACGCCGGGAATAATACCCCAATAATCCCGACCGGACCAGACACCGAATCCCCCACGGAAGAAATCGCCTCCTGCCCGCTCTCTCTTACGCCTGCATCCAGACTAAATTGTGAACCTACTCCAGAAATCAGATTCCATAGCATTATTCCCACGCCCTTGAAAGTTTCTCCGGTCAGTTGTAATGTCAACCCAGCCCCCACAATCGGCGCCGACCAGGTAGAATATGACAGAGACTGAGTTGTCGCCATCGAAACACCCAATAAATATTCCGAACCTTCTGGATTTAGAATTACATCAACGTCAAAAGTTTTTGACTCAGTTTTTTCTTCTAGGCAGTTACAGGGCGCTACGATACACTCAGGCTGATTCAAGCAAACGGTCTCGTCTCTCTGAATCGTATAATGTACTTTTTCTCCCATGTGCGCTTCATTGTAGTCCGTAATCTCGCTAGCATGTGTATATTCGTTATAATCTACAGACACGATGCGGTCACCCTCCTTAATCCCGGCCTGCTCAGCTGGTGAACCTTCTGCCACTTCGATGATTTCCACCGGCGTAGATTCTGTCACGGTGTCAACCGGCACAGTAAATTGTCCCTCCAAAAATTCCGGCATTCCGGTCCAGGCCAAAACTGTAAAAATAATAAAGGCCACTAGCCAGTTCATCGCTACGCCAGCAAACAAAATCTTTGTCTTGGCCCAAAATCCAGCTTTTCCAAAAGTACCTACTCTTTCGTCTTCTGCCGATTCCCCATCCATCTGGCAAAAACCTCCAATCGGTAGCCAATTTAAGCTAAAAATCATGCCTTTCTGCGCAAGCTTCTTATCTTTGGTATCAGAATAGACTACTTTGGAAAGTTTCTCCTTCTTCCATTCGCTCTTTGGCAATCTTCTCCACTTGCCAGTTTTGGGGTCCTTAATCCAGGCAATTGCTCGTGGCGGAAAGCCAATTCCAAACTCTAAAACATTAACGCCACTGCGTCTGGCCGCCAAAAAATGCCCAAACTCATGCACGGTTACAAGAGCCACTAAAACCAATAACCCGATAATTACACCGATAAATATATCCATAAACTCAATTATAACATTATTTACCAAAACGTCGGTTGCGTTTTTCGTATTCCGCTAGGATTTCTCCAATATCTTCAGCCTTCATCTCTGGGAAATATTTTTTAATAAACATAAATTCCGCATATGCCGATCGCCACAACATAAAACCAGAAATCCGTTCTTCACCCGAAGTTCGTACCACCATATCCAAGTCTGGTACTTCTGGATGATATAGGTGCTTTCTAATTGTCGCCGGCGTAATCTCGCCATCAGTTTCCATAGCAATATTTGCTGCATCGGCAATTTCCTGCTCGCCGCCATAGTTAAAGCAAAAACATACCGTCGTGCCAGTACAATCAGCTGTTATCTTCTCAGCCTTCTCGCCCAGCGAAGTAAGGGTGGGATTTACCTTCCCTCTCGTTCCAAGAATCAACAATCTTACATTGTTCTCCGCCATTTTTTTAGCCATAGACATAATCTTTGTTTCGGCTAGTTTCATAATATAAGAAACTTCTGCTTCTTCTCTCCCCCAGTTTTCCGTGCTAAAAACATAAAAAGTGATATAAGGAATTTTAGCCTTGGCGGCCGCCGCTACCAAAATCTCAATTGTTTTTAATCCTTTTTTGTGGCCTTCAATTTTTGGTAGGCCATTTTCCTTTGCCCATCGCCGATTTCCATCGGCAATCACCCCTAAATGTGTTAGACTCATATTGACATTTCCTTTAAAGTGTGGTATAATAGAACTATATCTTCATTATCTCATCAGATTTCGATTTAAATTCGGAATCTATTTTTTCGCTAAATTCTTTGGTTAAATCGTCAATTTTTTTCTCGGCGCGCTTCTTCACGTCTTCGCCCATCTCGGTAGCAATTTTAAGAGTTTTTCTGGCATCTTCGCGGATGTTACGTAGTGCCACCTTTGCCTCTTCAACCTTAGCCGAAGCGTTTTTTACAATCTCTTTACGGCGCTCTTCGGTCAAGGCTGGAATTGGCACTCTGATTATGCGTCCATCATCGGCAGGATTTAGCCCCAAAGACTGATCGCTACGAATCGCCTCACTAATAGCTTTAATATTGGTCGGGTCAAATGGCGTTATGACGAGCAAAGTCGCGTCCGCCGCAGTTACGTTTGCAGCTTGATTTAGCGGCATAAATTGTCCATAAACCTCCACCTTTATGCCAGCCAACATGTCTGGATGTGCCCGCCCAGTACGTACCTTCTTCATCTCGCTGTTAAACCGCTCCACTACACTTTCCATCTTTTTGCGATCTTCCTTGGTGTCAAACATAAAAACTCCTTATTATCTATCTAAATTCTAACACACAAAGATTCTTTAAAAAAGCCCCTTGACTTTTGTATATGTACAGGTATAATTAAAAGCATAAAGGTTATACATAAAAACAAAAAAAGGAAAAAATAATGAAAATATTTAATCGATATAAATATTTGGCGCATATTGGTGTGTTCATGGGGGTGGTGGCCATTCCGATATTGACGGGGGTACCTACGAACGCGATAGAGGCTCCAGCCCCGTTTAAAGATATGAACTTTTATAGATGCATAAAGTCCAGTTATTACATGTTTTCGTCGTCGGGTATTAGCGACGGAGAAGGGGTAGATACTCTACCAAACTTAACAGATGAGCAACTACAAGGGATGACAAAGTTATCATGTATAGACCAACATGTATTTGTGGATATTGACTTAGCGTCCATTAGTGACGTCTCTGGTCTAGAGACGATGCCAAAACTTAGATCTCTACAATTTTGGCACAACGCCATCTCTTCTATAGACGTTTCGCATAATGAAGCTTTAACCACATTAGATGTTATATCGAATCCACTCACGTCTATCGATGTATCAAATAATATCAATCTAAAAACTTTATCCGTTTCTGACGATAATCTTTCTAGCCTTGATGTATCGGCGAACACAAAATTAACAGAGCTCTATGTTGAAGGCAACCCTAACTTACATTCCTTAGATATCTCAAACAATCCAGACATAGCAAGCCTTACAGCAGATAGTACTACTTTTATTGAGACCAATGTCATCGGGAACAAAGAAGATGAAGTATATACGTTTGACCTTTCAGGTCTCAAATTCCTAGATCCAGATTATCAGGATTTTTCGTATGCTATTTCAGACACCGATGTATATACCTATGACACCGAAAATAGGATTTTAACCGTCCTTGACCTTGGTGCTACTCGTGGATATGTGCAAGCTAGAGGCGTAGATGATGACAGTGATCGTGTTCTCTCGCTGTGCCTAAGAACGGAGACTCATGATGAGACACTTATTGACAACAATCTATGTGATTCGGAGACACCCCATACGCTTCCTATTCCTATATATCTTGATGGTGGAACGGCCACTGATGCCCAGGATAAATCAGATTCTGATAGTAAAGATTCTTCAAAAAATATTAACGCGCCCAGTACCGGTGGTAATTTTGCCGGCGACACCAATAATGCTAATGGCGTAAATATTGCCAGTGTCATCACTTATCTATCGCTAGCTTTATTGGGCGCTTCCGTATCTATATTCGCAATCATGAAATTAACTAGACACCACGTTAAATTCTAACCCACCAAAAAATAACCTCCGTTACGGAGGTTATTTTTTTTATTCGTATAACTATTCGGTCACTCCAAGCTCGATGCGCTTGAATTGTCGTACGGTGATGTTTTCGCCAGTTTTTGCAATAGCCTCTTTAATAAACTGTTCTACTGTCTTGGAATCATCCAAAATATAAGGTTGGTTCATCAAAACCTTGTCTGCAAAAGCTTTTTTCATTTGGCCCTCTAAAATTTTTTCCTTCATATTTTCTGGACCTTTGAAATTTTCTTCTAATTCTTTAATCTTAGCTTTGCGAGCTTCTTCTGGAATATCATCTTCAGATACGTAAAGAGGAGCCATTGACGCTACTTGCATCGCAATCTGATGAGCCAAAGTCTTAAATTCGTCGGTTTTGGCTACAAAAGAAGTTTCACAGTTTACTTCTACGATTGCGCCAAGCCTACCGTCGTGAATATAGGCATCAATCAGGCCTTCACGAGTTTCACGGTCGCCACGCTTCTCAGCCTTGGTTAAGCCCTTCTTGCGCATAGCTTCAAGAGCTTTGTCAAAATCACCTTCTGCTTCTACTAATGCTTTCTTTGCATCAGTAAGTCCTGCACCAGAAAGTTCTTTTAGCTTTTTAATTTGTTCGATTGTTACTTCGGTTTTTGCCATTTTTGCCTCCTAAATTATTTTTTACCTTCTTTGATTGCCTCGACAAAGTAATCGAGAATTAATTTTGTTGCCTTTATCGCATCATCATTGGCTGGAATTACGTAGTCAATGTTGGTCGGGTCGACGTTGGTGTCTACTAGCGCAAATACTGGAATCTTCAAAGTTTTTGCCTCTTTGATGGCATTTTTGTCCTCGTTAGCATCCACCACGATAATTGCTGCTGGCTGCTCGGTCATATCTTTGATTCCGCCATAGCGTTCATTTAGCAAGTCAATCTCTTCCTGAAATCTTTGGACTTCCAACTTCGAGTAGCGATTTTCCAACTCACCAGAAGCCATGCGACGCTCCAAATCCTTCAATTTTTTAATTTGACGATTAACTGTTTCTACGTTCGTAAGTGTACCGCCAACCCAGCGAACCGTTACGTACG
The DNA here is from genome assembly GCA_017511865.1 of Candidatus Saccharimonadota bacterium. Classification (GTDB taxonomy): domain Bacteria; phylum Patescibacteriota; class Saccharimonadia; order Saccharimonadales; family Saccharimonadaceae; genus Nanosyncoccus. The sequence continues at coordinate 59,639 of JAFWIQ010000015.1, read as the reverse complement.
GCATTTCTACAGACTCAGCAACCTCTTTTACGATGTCTTTCATCTGCTTTTTTGTGCCTACAAACAAAATCTTTTTCCCACTCTTAGCGATTTCGGTGATTTTTGGCAAGGCGACTTCGAGCGCATCTACCGTCTTCTCCAAATTAATAATATGTGCGTTTTGCTGCTTGGAGTGAATATACGGAGCCATTTTTGGATGCCAACGACTGGTTTTATGACCAAAATGCGCACCAGCTTCAAGCAAAGCTTTCATATCGACATTTATTGCCATATGATTTCCTTTCTTCTTCATCTCTGGGTTTTAGGGGCCCACGCCACCAGGAAACCTCCCAGAAACTGCTTCATTTTTAATATTACCCCAACATTATAACACACACACTTGAAAAAAACAACAATATCTGTTACAATATAACAACAATCAAGGATTTTTTATTGGAGGGGTTAAAATGGACAATAAAGAAAAAAGACCTGATCGTAGATTTATTCACTTAAGGTTGATGCTGCCGATAGATTCGTATAGCGATATCGCATCAATCGACCCAGTAGCTGAGGCTATTGAATCTATTAGGCGTTATGGTCATATTGACGATGAGGCTGGTATTCCGTTTGAAGACCGGGATACGGTAAACATAATCTTATATTATGGCATCACTAACCTTGAGTATTTAAGTCTTCGCTCTGAAGCGAAGAAAGCCAAAGTGCCGATAAGGATTATTCTCAATGGTGAGGATAAAGGTAATGTGCGTTTCAAAGTGCCATTGGCGCTAAAAATGCACAGAAGAAAGTCAGCGCACTAGGATAATACTAGGCGAACCCAGGTTCGCCTTTTTTCCTGCTTGGAAATTTATCTCTTATATCTTTACTTTTTTCATTTTTCTGATATACTTAGAGCAATTATGAGTAAAAAAGAATTGCATCCTAAAGATTATCGCTTTGTTGTTTTTTCTGATGAAGCGGCAGGCTTTTCGTTTTTGACCAAATCCACAGCGAAAAGTGAAGAAACCATTAAATGGGAAGACGGAAACGAATATCCACTAGTTAAGATACAGATTTCCTCTGCTTCTCACCCATTCTTTACTGGTGAAGAGAAGATTATCGATACCGAAGGCCGCGTCGATCGCTTCAAGGCTCGCGCCGAGAAAGCCAAAGCACTAAAAGAAGCCTTAGAGAACAAGGCCAAAAAAGCTGCCAAAGAGGCCAAGAAAAAAGCCAAAGCTAATGAAAAATAAAAAATAGCCCCTAGGGGCTATTTTTTATGTAGAGTATATTTTTATTATTTTCTTGAACTCTTTCTATCTTTGCCAACCCAAATTAAACCGCTAATCCCAACCAGGAAGAAAACGAATAAGCCAGTTATTAAATAATCTGTTTGTGAAATATTTAGTCCGCCAGAAAAACTACCGGTATTCGGCACTACGATTGGTTCCGGGTCATATACAAACAAAGTGGCATAAGATTTGTACAATGCTTTACCATCTGTTCCGTAAGTTGTTATTACGATACTGTATTTTCCTGCAGCCAAAACATTTTCCGCTATAGGTAGCTCTACTCTTTTGGTTGGTGGCGCAGTCGTAATGGTTGGGATTTTTGTCACTTTGTCGCCATTTTCGTCGTAGACGGTGATTTCAAATCTATCTATGTCTGTGCTGTCGCTGTTGTAATTTAAATCTGCATAAATTTTACCAGTAGTATCGTCCTTCTCTACGGTGGCGGTTACTGGATAATAAGAGAACGAGATTGAATCCTCTACATCTATATCCACTTCTGAAGTCCCAGTTATTCTAACGACGTATTCTCCATAGCCATAAGGTGGATTTGAGAGATCGATATCATAAGAAGCGGAGCCAGGCTTGTAGTCTGCGATAATGGTATCCAAATCATAATTATGGACATTTCCATCTACATCCGTATATTCTAAGGTCACCTTCACTCTTTCCACATTTTCATAAATAAACGATATGTTTTGACTGGGGTTAACGTAAACTGCATTATTTGCTGGACTGGTTATGTTTACGTTCGGCGCATCACCTACCACTCTTACAACTATGGTGTCAGTAAAAGCGGTAGAGGTCGCCGCTAAAGCCTCCGGGCCTGGAAGGGACGCAGCAAAAATCGTAGTTGCCACGACCAAAGAAAGCCCCAGAAAACCAAGTGCTTTTTTGTGTGTTCTTTTCATACTCTACACTCTCTTTTTGTATTTAATTTTTTATTTTGGTTTCGTAAAGATGTATCTGCTCGCAACAGACCACCTACTAGACAGCCAATCTAGAACGGCGTTCTTTACGTCTCCTAAACATAACTATAATCCAAGCAATAAGAAATGTCAAGAGTATTATTGAAGTGATAATCACAAAGGGCGGAATCAGAAATACTATCTTATCTATGGTCTCCACCTGCTCACCCGCCTTTACTGTCCAGGTAACCTTATAAATCCCAAAACTTGGGGTGTCTGTCCACTCGTCCGTAACCGCCAGCTCAGCCCCAGGGATTATCGATACCCTACCCATAGTGCTCGGTGTTTCGTAGCTTGAACCACCCAAAATCGCATCAACCTTTAGTGTCCCCATCGCCGTAAAATCTACATTTCCGTTGTTTTTTACTTTTGCTACGCCGTAGAAATTATTTTTATTGGCACTTCCATCAAGGTTGCCTTGACCTATTATTAAGTCGGAAATTTCTGCCGACACCACGGCTTCACCTTCCGTAGAGCGACCATATACGACTAGTCCTGGACTAGCCTCTGTTTTTATTCCGCTCGTAGAAACCACGCCAGTCAAAGTATGCGCAAAAATCACTGCATATTGCCCACCACTAGGAATATTGTCAGGAGTTGAAATTCTATACGAAACCTCCAATGAGCTGTTTGGGTCAATGTCAAAAAATGCTTTACTTACATAGTTGCCTTCAGTATTTTTAAACGAAATCCAGCGCGAAATCTGCGTGAAATTATTCTCATTATTAAATCCTAGCTTGTACGCATTTTCTTCATCTGAGTATATATACGAATAGGGGGCTGCATACACCTCAATTCTTATGGGAGTACCGCCGTCATTGCTAACCGTGAGTGTATTGTCATAAATAGAATTTGACGAAATCTGCAAAAACTTACTAACCGGCATCAAACTAATACTAGTCCCAGACGTTACCGCCGACTCGTCCACCGACTCGCCCGTTTGCTCTTCCGCGTAAATATCTGCAACGTTAAAAAAACCAAAACCTAAAAAAATCGCCAAAATCATCAGCGAAATCTTTCCAAAATTCTTCTTCATTTACCTCCTATTTTTTTGCCCCTAAATTTTAATGGTGCGCCTGACTAGACTCGCACCGAAGGTCCGAGTCGGTTCTGGGTCGCAATATTTTTAATGGTGCGCGTAATCTAGATCTTTACGAACCACTCTGTAATGCAATTGATTACATAATTTCGCATTCGGACTACCGCCCCACCTATATTCTAGTCGAAAGTAATATTATTGTCAATGAACGGGATTTTATATATTAGAGTCACGACAACCAACGCATTTACGAACCAGTAGTATAAAATTAAGTAAAAGATGTCGGGCGAGACAGCCAAATGTCGCCATTATCATTATAAAAGCTCTCCTTAGAGCTAACAATGTCAATGAATTGTGTAACTAGTGATATAATAACAGTATAGAGTGAAACAAGGCACTGTATGGAGCTGGCGACACTCTCTTTTTTTGTTGCTAAAGAGGTATAATATAAGTAATACCGCTTTCGGGCGCACCGCTAAAAGAAAAGAGGCAATATGGCAAAACGTCGCCCCTACAAAAAGCCAAAAAATGGTGGACCAATAGAAGTTACCGCAAGGCAACTAACTGAATTATACGAAAAACACGAGGGTATATTGGCTTCGTATCAATATAAAGACTTAAAAGAGATGGTGCTTGTTGATTCAAGTGTCCGAGACGCCAAATGGGCGCTTAGGGAGTTTGATGATGAAACTTTGCTCGGAACTTGGGATAAAGAAATGCGTTACGGCTACGGAAAACGTATTTATATCCATTTAGACCACGAAGATGAAGATAAATATTACTTCTCTCTCGCTTATATTCCACGTGCCCTAAACGACCGCGACGTAAACGAAGCAATTCTTCGCATGTATTTTGTCCGACGTTGGTCGGTTGAGAAACGCTTTTTATGGGCTGAACCAATTGATATCACGCCAAACTACGGTAACGATTTTTAGAAAATAAAACGATAATAAGTCAACGGAAAGCGTCCACTTGTACACAAACAGTGTTCCGTCATGTTTCGTGCAGAAAACAGAGGTATAAATTTTTCTTGACGAGAATAGGAAAGTATTGTTTTTTAAACAATGTTTTCAATTCAAACAAGCAGTGGTCGTCGTGCTATAATTGTATTGAAAGTTATGAAAGACATGATTAGGGAAGTAAACGAAAACGACTACAAAAGAATAGACGAGATGCAGTTTGAATTGCAGAAATATTTTTCTGAGATTGACCAGTCTCGCGAATCTTTACCATATAGAAGCGTTAATGATGCACATCGCTATATGCAAAAAATGATAGATGACGTCAAGAATATGAATGGTAAAATATTTGTTACTGAAGAGAATGGTGTTATAGTTGGTTTTATTCAGGGCGTCATCATCGAACATGAAAAAGGAGATGATGAAATTTATGATTTGTCTCATAACCCATCAAAAGAAGGCTGGATCGGCTTGCTGTATGTGAAGCCAGGCCACAGAGGGTGTGGCGTGGGCCGAGAATTATTAGATAAAATGAAAGATTATTTCATAGCCCATGGATGTACCAGTATTAAATTACTAGTTTTGTCGGACAACGTTAGTGCCGTAGATTTTTACAAAAAGAGTGGGTTTATGGCTCATGATTTAGAGATGATAATGAAAATTAAGGAGTAATTGTGAGGCTATATCTTGCGTCTTATGCTATGGTTACCATGGCGAAAATCATTGAACATGGGGGTCGCGATTTTGTTGGAAAGAAAGCAGTTTTTATCCCAACCGCTGGCGATCCGTTTGATAATAAAGATTTTGTTGAAGCTGATAAACTTGCGCTCGAAAAATATGGTCTTAACGTTGTTGAGATGGATATAAAAAATAAAAATGAAGAAGAAATCCGAAAAGCTATTGATAGAGCTGACGTTGTCTTGGTTGCGGGTGGAGATACTTTTTACCTAATGGAGAAACTGAAAGAAAGTGGAGCAGATAAGGTTATAAAGGAATTTATAGAGAAGGATGGTATATATATTGGCTCAAGTGCTGGCTCTATTGTTTGCTGTCCGACAATCGAGGGGGCAGAAGAATTTGATGACCAAAGCCTGGCACCCAAACTGGATAATTTTGATGGGATGGGGGTTTTCAAAGATGTAATAATTCCACATGCACATAAGAAAAAGTACTTCGAGCGCGTAAAAAAGGCAACTAAGGAGCTGGAGTCTAAGGGGTATAAAGTACATCCGCTGACCGATGACGATGTTTTGTTTTTTGACGGGGTTTCTTGCACAATTTTATAAAAAGAGCCCCCAGAATAAAAGGAGGCTTGGGCGTAAGTTTCAGAACACGTATTCAATAATGCTTCGACCGAAGAATTTCGGTCTGGTGCGACTTTATGATGTCGCTAGAACCTAGTTTAGTACAAAGCATTAAAAAATAAAAGTATGGGCGCCTTCGTTAGCTCGCCAAAAGCGAGCAAAACTTTAGAAGGCTAGATCTGAAAGCGTAAGCCTATTGGTTTATAGTCTCCTAAATCTGCTGGGGCTGCCATTGCTTTAAGCCCCAGAAGACGAAAGCACCTATTTTATTAGCCATGCTGGCTTTGCCGGCGAGAGGCCTACTGCAATATGCATATGCTACATACTATATAATGAATTTAAGCTCGAGCTTTTTTGTTCTAGTTTATTTATCTTATAACGTTATCTAGCATTGTTTAACAATAATTGGTACATATACCTCGTCATCAGTATAGCCTGCGTGGTGAGAAACAAGTACTTCGTCGCCTGGAGCGACTAAACATTCAGTGCTTTTTGCAATAGCTAGAAAATCACCGAGTGCAGGCTCGAATAGTTCATTTTCTAGTCCATCGCCGAACAATTTTGATTCAACAACGTCTTTAGTATCGTATAAATCATAGGAGGTATTGCCAAAATAATTTTCGAATTTGTTCCTGAATTCTTCTTTCTTGCCATCTTTAACTTTAAAAGCAACGGCTCTCTGGTCGATTGAAGTTTTACGGTCGAGCAAATCTAAGATGTCAGGATATTTATTTAAGAAGATGTTCTTAACTTTAATATGACCGTGATCAGATAGAACAATCAACAATGTATCTTTTAACTCTTTTGCTAATTGTTCAATTTTATCATTTCTTTCAATGATTAGTTTCTTCGAAGCTCCACTATCAGGCCCGGTTTCGTGCATGGTTCCGTCCGGCTCAACATCATACGCATAAATATATTTCTTGCCAGGCTTTTTCGTCTCTGCCTTGATTTTCTCGAGCATATCGTCTAGGCTATTATAGGCATTTTCGCCAAACGGCATTAATTCCAGACCCTTAAATTTGCCTTGCTTATTTATTTCATCTACTATAGTCTCTGAAGCCAACTTATTTTTTACGCCCAAAAATTCCTCACAGGTCTCTCCGTCATGACCTTTTTCGGAATTCATAAAAAGAGTTATAACTTTATCAATCGGCTTGATATATGTAGTCCAACCTAGCCACCCATGTTCAACTGGATTTAGCCCAGTGCGAATTGAAGTAGTAGCAGCAGTTGTAGTTGCTGGAAAAACAGTAGTAATAGACTTTGCTAAATTTTTGCGGAAAAAAGAATCTTCTGGCAGGGTTCGCTCAATAATTTTCGTCCCCATACCATCAAGTAAAATCACAACAACATTAGTAGGTTCGTGTTCTTCTAGATACTCATCGATAAACTCTAGAGTTTTATGATTAAAAGGTAGCCCAAAATAATTTCTAATTGAACATGCTAAATTGGTTAAACATTCATTGTAATTATTTTTGACTTGCATAGTCTTTATTATAGCATATTTCTGCATTATATGTTATAATTTGTCTAGTTCTATAAGGGATGTACTTTTACACGCGCAAAATAATGAAAGGGGGAAATCCTATGTTGCGTTATGATGAATTTTACTACCAAGACATAGTCGAAAGGTTCGGCTACAAGTTCTGCAATGAGATGACGGATTTGCTTCCGGGATTCTCATTCGACGAAATGCAAAACTGGCTTTGCGGGTACAATCTGAACACTGAAGTCATTCACGGAATTTCAAAAGAAAACACGCTCATTATCCTCGGAGTAGGAACAAATCATGAACCGCACATTGGAACAATCTCTCAGATTCTTCGCGGGATTTATTTTCAGAAGAGAGGATATAAAGTCCAGATTATTCTGGGAGATATCGATTCGTATAGTTCTCGGTCTTCGAGTATCACTAGTGTAACTAAGAACGTAGAGAAATATGCGAATTTTGTCAAAAATCTTGGTTTCGATGCGAATTTTGGTACAATCCGGAATCAGCTCGACCACGCCGAGATTATGAAAACAGCTTTTCTTATTTCCCCTAAAGTCCAAGATGAAGATTTCCAGGACGTAGAGGAAAGCATCTACCAGTATTACGAGAAATTGGGCATCTATTCCGGTATGAGTTTTGCTGTAAAGCAGGCAATTCTATTAATGTTTTCCGATTTTATCCACGAAGGATTTGTTGGAAATTACAAAAATATTATTGTTCTTTCCGGAATTGATGAACACCCGTACGTTCCTAAGGCAAACGACATAGCTGGGCGACTCGATCTGGACGTGAATATCTGTGGTCTTTTCTCCTCCATAATAAGAGGACTTAACGGACAACCGAAGATGAGCAAAAGCTTACGTGGTTCTTCGATTACTGCTGGTATGACTGAGAGAGAGATCATAAAGATAATTACGCGATTGCCCGAAGAAGCAGTAAACCACAACGATTCCATAGCGTATCAACTCATGTGCCACGTTCTGTTATACGATAACAAAACGCTTAATACACTCGCTAAACACTGTGACTCCGATCCTGTCATGTGGGCGAAAGATAAGGTTGATTTTGCGCACGACCTGTCCTTAATTTGTGAAAAATGGGACAAATAAAAAGAGGGAGAACCTTTCGGTTCTCCCATTTTTTTAGGAAACTACGGCCTTGAAGAAGGTGCGTTTCCCAGTCTTGAGATTATTTTCACCTTCGATAAGACTGATTGAGGCTTGCGGATCAGTGATTTTTTCGTCATTGAGAACAATTGCTCCCTGAGTGATCAGTCGGCGAATTTGGCTACTCGAAAAATCAGGATGACAGGCTTTGACAAGCTCAAAAACCGTGTTAGGGGTATTCATCTTGGAAAAAGCAATTACGGGAGCGTCGTCGGGGAACGCCTTCTTAGAGAAGGTATCGAAGAAGAACTTACGTTCGGCATCTGCTATTTCTTCGCCATGATATCTCCTGACTATAGCGTGAGCAAGTTCAACTTTCGCATCTCTCGGATTAAGCATACCTTCTTTAATCGACCGCTCAAGGAATGTTATCCTTTCCATGCCTATGTCGGTGTACACTTTCAACCAATCGATAATACGATCGTCACCGAGGGTCATAATCTTGCCAAACTTATCCCTGCTAGAATCAGTAAGGGCAACGAAATTTCCGATACTCTTGCTTTGCTTTTCTTCACCCCAAAGACCCTTCGTAATTTTAGTCGTCATAACAACTTGCGAAGGCTGTCCAAATCTTTCCTGAAAACTTCTTCCCATCATCTCGTTGAACAACTGGTCAGTACCGACGATCGTCAAATCAGATTCAAGCTTTACCGAATCGAAACCCTGAAGAATAGGGTACAGTAATTCATTGAGATGAATCTCGTCGCCACTCTGCATGCGCTTTTTGAACATATCTCTGGACAACATTCTGGAAGTAGTTACCTGAGAACAAAGTCCGATAAAGTCAGCAAGTGGCATCTCAGAAAACCAATCGGCATTATGCCGAATCTCGAACACGTCAGGATCATCCGTAATGAGCACAGTACTGACTTGCTTGACGAATTCATCAGCGGCAACCGCAATTTCTTCGTCGGTCAACATATTGCGGGTAGTACTCCTCCCGGTAGGATCACCGATTTTACTGGTGAAATTACCGATGAGAAAAATTACCTTGTGTCCATCCTCCTGAAAACGTCTCATGGCCCAAAGATTGACCGCATGGCCAAGATGAAGAAACGGGGCTGTACAGTCAACACCGTACTTAATCTTAAGCTTTCTGCCACTATTCAAAAGCGACCTCAACTCATCAAGTGAAACCACCTCGTCTATCAACCTTGAGATATCAGTCAAAAGTTTTTCCGTTCGCATCTCCAATTCTGTCATATGCAAAACCTCCTTATAAAAATACTAGATAATGATCCCAATCAAATCTTTATGAGATAATATCACAAACTGACAATAAAAGCAAGTGTCAGAACATTTTATTACCTTAAAAATGCAGGGCACCCATTTGGGCACCCTTAGTGGCTTAGTGATCAGTTTTCTTCCAAAACTTCACTATTGAAACAATAGTTGAGGTGAATACGATTGTATCACAAATAGCCGAGGGGTAAGCGCAGACAATAATGTCATATACTAACCAAAATACGACCATAATTGCCGTACCATAACGGATGTGAGATACATTCGTCTGCCAAAGAGCAGTCGCGTAAATGTATTCCGCTATAATTGGTAGAAGGCTAATCGGTCCATCAAAGGTTAAAAATGTCATCACTGTGTACGCAACCATGACACTGATGTAAATCCAAATCTTGTTGAATCTCTCATCTTCGTCCTTCTTCTTGAACAGGACCGTTCTCGCTAATGCAACAATGTTGCCACCCATTCCGGCGAAAGCCCCCAACAACAGATATTCTACAATGAAGAATATGCAATTGAAGACGACGAAAAACAACATTCGACTGCGGTCTTTCTGGAAAAGAGAGATTACCATTGCAATGAGCCCAAACACCCCAAACATCTGGGCGATTATGAAGCTTGTGCTCATCAGATTCGCCTCCGTTTCACAATAATAAAATGCTTCGTACTATAGGAAGGTTCCGACAATATTTATTGTACCATATAATGTATTATCGTGCAATATGCCATATGTACGTACGCGCTACATCACGGATGTGGTATAATAGAGCTAGCTTCGAGTTAGAGATGTTCTCGAAGTCCAAGTAATGCGGCAGTTAAAAAATGGGCGCATTTTTTATTTATACGCATGAATGCTAATTGCGGAGCGTTTATGCCACATCTAAGCTCGTAAACTTTCGAGCTACGCAAGGAGTACCTTATGGACGAAGAATTTAAAGAAACGTCCGCGGCTATCGCTAGTCTATTCAGCGTTCTAAAAAGCATTATAGTTACGCCAGAACGCATAGCGCAAAATCAATGGAAATCGGTGGGTAAAAATGGCGAAGTCGAATTCTATTATTAAAATAAACATGATTCAAATAGCTTAAAATCTCCGGTCGTAAGGTCGGAGATTTTCCTTATTCTAGCATTCCCACCTCTGTTATGATATAATAAAACTAATGAGAGGTAACCAAATTGCAACAATAAAAACCAGCGAGAGCGAGCAACCTTTACTTCGCTACGTTCTTTATGCTCGCAAATCTTCTGAGGATGTTGGCGCGCAAGCTAAATCCCTCCCAGACCAAATCAAAGATTGCTTAGCTTATGCGGAAACCCACGGCTTAGTCGTCGTGGATATTTTAAAAGAATCACACTCGGCGAAAATTTCCGGACGCCGCCCGATATTCTCTAGAATGTTAAAAGACCTTGAAGCCGGTAAATATGATGGAATCCTAACCTGGCACCCAGACCGCTTAGCGCGTAACTCATTAGAAGCCGGGATGATTGTTGATATGGTCGATAACGGTGTAATTAAGGACCTAAAATTCCCGATGTTTAATTTTACGAACGATTCAAACGCGAAACTGCTCCTTAATATCGTTTTTGCCATGTCTAAGCAATATTCAGAACACTTAAGCGAAAGCGTCCAGCGTGGTGTGAATTCTAACCTCGCCCAAGGAAAATCTGGCGGTATGCCAAAATGGGGATATAACCGCAATGAAGTAACAGGTTTTTACGAGCCAGATCAGAATTTCGACTTCATTAGGCGAGGATTTGATATGTATCTTGAGGGATATAGCCAAAGAGATATTATCGAGTTCTGGCGCCAAAACGACGTCCACCGTATGACGAAAATCAATCGCAAAAACAAAAATAAACGGAAAATCACTGTCTATAATAGTATCTCGGTGCTGGGTTCAATCTTAAGCGATCCGTTTTACTATGGAATACTCGTCCAAGGCGGACAAAAGGTAGATTTAAGAGAAATCTTACCAGATTTCAAGCCAATGATCACCGAAGAAGAATTCGGATTGATTCAGGCAAAACGCAGGAATCTTAAAAAGGTCGTTTCGGCTTCCGTAAAAGCCGAAGAAGGTAAAGTATTTATCCCATTTCGTCAAATGGTTAAATGTGGCGAATGCGGTAATTTCATGCACGTAGCACGCTCGAAATCGCGTACTGGCAAGAAATACCTCTACTTTCGTTGCGGGAACCCAGAGTGCACAAGAAAGCAAAAGAACATCCGCGCACAAGTAGTACTAGATGCACTCTACAAAACACTAGATAGCCTACATTTCACAAAGAGAGATGTTGCGAAGATTCAAAACAGTCTAACGGATTATATTAATGTTCGCCATAACGAACTTATTGCGGAAAAACTCCGCGTTAATGCCGCCATTAAAGCCAAGAAACGCCGTCAGGACGAACTTGCCCAGGCTTTCATAGACCTCGGCAAAGATGCGCCAAAAGAGGCGAAACAAATGGTAAACGAGCAACTTGAAGAATGCCGGAACGATATTGCAACTTTACAGACCGAGCGCGACGAAATTGACACTAAAATCTTCGATCCGGACCAAGTCCGCGAAATCTTAGACGAGCTTACGAACCAGCTAGATTCCATCGGTAAAAAGATGAAATCTGCCGATTCTTGGCAAAAAGACCAGTTAGTCCGAAATATGCTTACGAACCTAGAAATCAACAACAAAAATGAGGTCTCTTTCAGATGGAAGAAACCTCTAGAGCATATATTCAACAATGCTTCGACCAAAGAATTTCGGTCTGGTGCGCCTGACTAGACTCGAACTAGCACAGCCGTAAATATGGCCACTACCACCTCAAGGTAGCGTGTCTACCAATTCCACCACAGGCGCATACCGATATTATAACACAAATCAAGCTAAGGAGTCTTATTTTTTGTAGTTTTTGTCACCGCCCAATCAGCTATATCAGAAAAACGGTCAATTGCGGTGACGAGCCTAACGTCATTACTAAAAGTCCTTACGTTTTTATTGTAAAAATAGGTTAAATTTGGTTGGTATAGGGCAATTGCAGGCACACCGGTCACCCAATATTCCAAAAAAGTTTCATATTTTTTTATACGCAGAGACTCATCCAGCGTGTCCCTGGCACTAAGCAATAAATCATCAACCAACGTATCTCGATAGTTTGACAGATTAAGCCCCGCCATCGATGCTTGTGACGAATGGTAATATGGCAATAGGTCTGGATCTGCTCCAAATTCTACCTCATACACCAAGATGTCGTAATTGCGCCTGGATATCACATTGGTAATAAAATCCTGGTTTTCTTCATAGGTAGAAACGTTTACCTCAAGCCCCAAAGCCCTTAATTCTTCGGCTATAGTATTCGTCACTTCTGGCAAATATCCAGAGTTAATTGTTGCAATTTCAATTTTTATAGGATTTCCGTTTGCTAACTCACTAATTGTTACCTTTGCGGCTTCAAAATCGCGTGCTGGGATTTCGGGGTACCTAGAAATCGCAATTTGTGAATTGAGTAATGGATAATCCAATGCTGTAGTCCCCGGCGCCGAAGCGCGAATTTTCTCCAAATCAATGCCCTGTCTAACCGCTGCTCTAAACGCACGATTATTCAAGAACTCGTTTTTTGTGTTAAAGAATATAAAAGCCCCAGAGCTTAGGCTCGAATTCTTCTGATTGAACTGCCTAGAAGTGATTCTTGTCGCATCGGCCCCAGACAATTCGGCCGTAGCTGTAACAGCTCCAGAATTTATAGCATTAATCACACCCTCTTTGTCGCTATAAGTATGTATGGCGAAGCTATTTAACAATGTCTTGCCTTTATAATAATATGGGTTCGAAGATAAATATATAACCTTTTCGCTACCAGAAGGAATGGACTGTATGGCGTTGAAATTAAATGCTCCAGATGTCACCGGCGAATTAGAAAAATTATTTTCTACTAAAGTTTTTGGATCGGTGTCTCCGAGAATATGTTTTGGTACCACCGGAATGTTTAATGCGGAAATAAAATCGGCATAGGTAGCCGGCAGGTTAAACACAATTTCGCCGTTCTCGTTTTCTGATACTTTTACATTTGAAAGATTGGAGCTGTAAATAGAATTCACCACTGGGTTTTTGATTAGCTCGGCGGTAAAAATCACATCCTCGTTTGTAATTGGCTCGCCATCAGACCACTTTAGTCCATCTCTTAATTTTATTGTCCAAACTTTACCATTTTCGCTTGGCATGATAGTCTTTGCTAGACCGATGCCGGGATGCCCAGAATAATCAACCGTAGCGATTGTGGCAAACATCAATTTACTCAGAATTTTCTCACTATCAGTCGTGGCAAATAGTGGGTTCATCGAATTGACGTCTCCAATGCTCGCCTCCGTGTAGGCGCCACCGGAAGTATAGGCATTTTCGGCGTAGGAATCACCAAACCAAAAAGCCTGAGCCGTCGCAAGCAAAATCAGTGCAACCGCTAGTAGCCCCCATTCAAGAACCAACAGACGTATGCCCTCGATATGAGAAAGCCGCTTGATTAGGTTCTCGCGGATATGTTCCTTTCCTTCTTCGCTCGCTTTGGCGGAGAGCACAAAAAACTTCCCCAAGATTTTTTGCCCACGCTTTTTTATTGATTTTCCCATATTACGCTGGAATTAATAATAAACCTAAAATTGATACCACAAATATTACAGAAGAAACAATCGTTGTCACAAACAAGGATTTTTCTAGACCACGCCTTGTCGTGTAGAGTTCACCAGAGCTACCAAATCCAGCGCCGAGCGAAGCTCCGCGTTGCTGTAAGAGTATCAAAATAACTACTAATGTCGCGGAAATAAATATTACAATTTCTAGAAAACTTCCTATTTGCATAAATAACTCCTACTCTTACTTTATCATATTTTTTCTTTTGAGTAAAGAATGATAGGTGACGGCAAACCTATGCGCCTCTTCATCAATCCTAGCGATTAGGCGCGCAATGTGTGAGCTACTAGGGAGCTCAAGATATGAAGTGCCCTGAATCACCAAACGTACTCCTGCGGACTTACTATGATTGCCAGATTTGTCTCGGCCAATCACTGGTATACCATATGGCTCCACCAAGGGCAAAATTGCATTAACTTGAGCCTTCCCGCCATCTAAGATAATTAAATCCGGGTAGCTCCATTCCTTATGTTTTAATCTTCTAGTCAAAATCTCTTTCATGCTCTTGATGTCATCGTTCGTTGAGGTTCGGATTTTGAATTTTCGATATTCGCTCCTAGCGGCGGCCCCATTTATAAAGACCACCATGCTAGCAACTGTATTAGTGCCAGATTGATGTGATATGTCGTATCCTTCTATTCTCTTCGGTGGATTTTCTAACTTCAAAAGGTCTTGTAGCTGTTTTAGAGCTTGGTCCGACGAGATATCCAAAAATTCCTTATCAGAAAAAACAATTTTTTTCTTCAGCTCTCTCAGCCCGTATAACTGATCTCTGGCTTCTGCTGCTAATTCAAAATTACCTTTCGAGGCCTCATCTAACATAGTTTTTTCAAGATCTTTCAGTAGTTTCTCTCGATCCCCTTCTAGATACCGAATCAATTTTCGTAAATTTCGTTTGTAATCCGCAGGGGTAGATTTATTGATTTCGATACCGGGAGTCAATCCCAAGTCGGTATTTAATGTCTTTTTTCCAGTATAAGGCTTGTCGTAATATGGAAAAATTCTCCGCAAAATTCGGACCGCTTTTTCTACTGCAGACTTCCCATAGAATGGCCCAATATAAGTAGCCTTATCGTCCATAGGAGTACGAGTGAAAGATATATAAGGAACTTCCGACTTCATATCAATCCTCACATACGAAACCGTCTTGTCGTCTCGAAGCAGAATGTTCCATTTTGGCATATACCTTTTTATCATCTCGGATTCCAAAAACAATGCGTCCATTTCTGTCTCAACTACAATCCAGTCGGTGTCACTTATTTCTGCTATCAAGGCCTCAGTTTTTGGATCTTTTTTGGATTTTTGAAAATATTGCCTTACCCTATTTTTGAGCACCGCGGCCTTACCCACATAAATAATCTCCCCCGCTTGATTTTTATGAAAATAAACCCCCGGAGATGCCGGGAGTTTATTTAGTTTTTGTTTCAAAGCCCCATTCATCTTTCAATTATAGCATACTTAGCTAAAAAAGTCAAGCTAGTCCTCTGTTGACTCAACCTCAACGTCGATGTCAAGGCCATAATCAGTATCGTATATGCCAGAGAAAATCTCCTGAATTATGCTAGAGTAATCAGTATATTCAGTTGGCTCTGCCACATTGATATTGTTTGGATAAGTGAATGACAAGTCAATCTTGAACATCGGCTCTTTTTGAGATTCTAGATATAATCTAGTAAAATTATAATCTTCATCTATTTCTACATAGGTCTCTGGCAATTGAGAAATCATTTTTATCAAATCATCTGCATCAACACCGGCGTTATCCTCCACGCCTAGACAAGTATACAAATCATCTAGAATCTCAGAGCTTTGCAGTGAGTTTACGTAGTTCGTAAAACCCTCGCCGTCAACAGCCACTCTGTATACTGGGTTTCCTTTACTCATAATCGTTACGCCTTCAGTTGTCGATGAAACGAAAGGATTTTTAGCATAAAGCTCGGCGACGCTATTGCTGTTCGTGTTAATGTTTTTGGTCAAATCTACTATACAGCTCATCGTGCTATTACTGAGCGTTCCTCCGGTCATCGTCCCTAACTCTTCCGGTGAAATCCTTAGCCACTCGCCATCAATGGTAGAAATTATATTTAATATGCCGTTCGTCAAATCTGTGGCACCGTCATACTCGGTAACAGTCTGAGTGGTGGTTTCGCAATTTGTTTCACCTAGCTCGTTTGTATTACAGTCGGTCAATGTGTTCGTTGAGCTACTTATCGTCGTCATAAGATCCTCTACCGCATTGGTCAGTCCATCGATCTTAAAATAAAGATCTCCGTTCGATGAATATACCTCGTCAAACTTAAATGACAATTCATCGCCATCTTCAGTTTCTAGGCTCACAGTAGCATTAGAGGCATTAATCATCGAATTGGCTCTTAGCTGCGAATTGAGGTTTATCTTAATGTTTGAAATCGGGTAGGATTCGATATTGACAGGTATCTCAATATTTCCGTCGATAACTACATTGGATGAAACCTCTCCACGCATGACCTTATTCATTGCCGCCGAAACCGCATCCACTTTTTTATTATTCGTAAGCAACAATATTGCCGCAACACCACATCCGACCGCTAGAAAAATCGAAACAATCATGCCTATAATAAGGCCGGTCTTTTTCTTGGGCTTTGCTTCCACTGCTTCGGGCGCCGCTTGCATAGGTCTGTCCATTGGACTAGCAGGTTGCGCTGGGGTTACAAGGCTTGCCGAGTCCGCTGCTTGATTAGTTGGTTGGGTCACCTCCGGCGTATTAACCGGTATCTCGACCGGTTGCGTCGGCACCTCAATCGGCTGCGTCGGCTCCGGCGGATTAGCGTTCAGTGCGCCATCATTCTCAACTGGATTCTGACCCGGATTTAATGGGTTCGGGGTCTCCCCAGGGTTTTCGTTCATAAAAAACTCCTTAAAATTAATAATTCTTAAGTTCATTTTAACATAAGTTTTTTAAAAATAATATATAATGTAAATATGGATGATTTTATAATTTCTGACATCAAAGCAAGGCAAGTTTTAGATTCTAGGGGCAACCCCACCGTTGAGGCTGAGGTCTATCTCAAAAATGGTGGATTCGGCAGAGCCATCGTGCCATCTGGCGCATCGACTGGTTCCGGTGAAGCCCTAGAACTCAGAGATGGCGACGAACGTCATTTTTCTGGCAAAGGCGTATTAAAAGCTGTTTGGAATGTAAATTCCAAGATTCGCGACATACTGGTCGATAACACCTCCGATCAAAAAACTGTCGACCACATGATGCTAGAATTAGATGGTACCGACAATAAGAGTAATCTTGGTGCCAATGCGATTCTTGCGGTTTCTCTCGCCAACGCTAAAGCTAATGCAGTAGCCACTAAGACGCCTTTTTATCAACACATAGCCGAATTGGCCGGCACAACTGACGATATGTCTATTCCGATGCCGATGATGAATGTCATGAATGGTGGCGCTCACGCATCATGGGCTACAGATTTTCAGGAATATATGATTATTCCAAAAGGAGCTGGCAATATCGCCGAAGCCGTTAGGATGGGGGCTGAAGTTTTTCATTCTCTCAAAAATGTCTTGGCCGAACGCGATTATCCTACTACGGTGGGCGATGAGGGTGGTTATGCCCCCAAGGTGCGCGAGGGCAATAATGAACCATTAGAATGTATCAGGCTCGCTATCGAAAAAGCCAATTACCAACTAGGCAAAGATGTCGCCATTGCTATGGACATCGCGGCTAGCGAATTTTATGATCAGGATCACTATGTCTTAAAAACTAATGGCGATTGGAAATCTGCAGATGACCTTATTAATTGGTACGATTGGATTATATCTAATTACCCAGTAGTTTCAATCGAAGATGGCTTAGCAGAAAACGATTGGTCAAACTGGAAAAAACTTACTGAACGGCTTGGTTCTCGCACTCAGCTAGTAGGAGATGATCTTTTTGTAACCAACCCCGAACTGTTAGAGCGCGGCATTAAGGAGGATATTGCTAACGCAATTTTAATTAAGCCAAACCAAATCGGTACTTTGTCCGAAACCATAGAAACTGTTTTATTGGCCAAGAAATCTGGCTACAAGACGGTCATGTCGCATCGCTCCGGCGAAACCGAAGATGTCTCTATTGCCCACCTTGCCGTCGGACTCGGCACCGGTCAAATCAAAACCGGTTCCCTTTCGCGCTCCGAGCGTATCGCCAAGTACAACGAGCTTATTCGCATCGCTGAAGCAAATTCTAGATTAGGCTTGTTTAGCCCTTTCTAAAGCTGACATCTCCTGGAATCCATCATAGAAATTTTCAGAAATTTTTGGATGCCCAATCTTGTTGGCTGCTTTTACTACTTCTTCCACATCATCGGTAATCGTAAAAATTTTTGTATCTTCGGCTGCAATTAATTTCATTTCCACCATCTTCTGGATAATTTTGTCAAAGTTTTTCCAAAAATCTTTGCCAATCAAAAACACCGGCATTTTTGGCATCTTACATTCTTGCATTAAGCACAAAACTTCCGAAACTTCATCCATCGTACCGAATCCTCCCGGAAAGAAGGCAAATACCTTAGAGGCCATAACCAATGAAACTTTGCGCGCAAAGAAATATTCAAAAGTTAAGGAATCTGTTAAATACGGATTTGGGTGTTGTTCGTGTGCCAAAGCGATATTTAGGCCAATTACTCGCCCCCCTATTTCGTATGCTCCATGACTTGCTGCTTCCATAATACTAGGCCCACCTCCAGTAACCACAGCGTGACCATTTTCTGCGAGTAGTCCGCCAAGCTTATAAGCCATTTTGCAATACTTATCATCTTGTGGCAACCTGGCAGAACCAAAGATAGTAACTCCCTGAGGAAAAGATCTTACTATTTGTAGTCCTCTGCTCAAATCCTTAGCATAGGCATTGGCTCTTTCTAGGTCTGCAATAGATATTTTCTTTAATAATTCTTCTTCTACTTTTAACATATGGCTCCTTTATAGCTTTTGAATTGGCATTATATGAAATTTTTCCCTACCAGTCAACAGCCCTCTACTGGCTCCAAATTCTGACACTACGGCAGTAGAATTGGCTGAAGCGAAAATCAAAGAATCCTTAAAGGAATGTCCAGCCGCCATGTGGGCCAAAAATCCGGACCCAAAAGCATCTCCAGCCCCAGTGGAATCTTTTATCTTGGTGTCTTCATAGATGCCAAATCTATAAATTTCTTTTCCATTACTTGCGATCCCCCCCATGGCTCCATCAGTAATGATTGCGGTGTCAACATAACCAGACAGATGATACAGTAGCTCGGTTAAAATTGTACCCGGCACTATTTTGGCCGCCTCGGATTTATTTACCGTGAGGATGTCTGTATATTTCAATAAATCTATCAATTCCTTATTTTTTTCGAGTTCTTTTACGCCCGGGTTAAACATAATTTTGGCACCTAGCTCTTTGGTTTTCTTGAAGAATCTCGCCAAGGTATCCATATCTCCGCGCAAAGTTGTTGCATAAATCCAATCTGGATGTATTAATTCCAAGTCTTTTTCATAAAAATTCCCAAACTGTTCAGACGCTCCACGATAAGTCAAAATTGTTCTTTCCCCACTTTTTGAATCTAGCAAAATTACGGAAGTTCCAGTAGATTTACGCTCCAAGAAATTTATATAGCTTGTATCGACGCCTTCTCGATTAAGCGTTTTTATGATTAGAGCTCCTGCCGGATCACGCGCTATGTTCCCCAAGAAGACTGCTTCGTGACCATGCCTAGCAAATTCTATAGAAGAATTTACCCCACCGCCCCCAACTTCGTAGCGAATTCTGTCGATGTCAACTTTTGAGCCAACAATTACTTTACCCAAAATCGCCGACTCACCAATTTCTGTCGGAACCAAATCATCGTGATCGATCAAATAAATATCCTGCAAAGCAGATCCCAATGAGACAATACGCGCCATTAAATTACCACTCCGTTTTTGTCAATTTCTGCCACTAGCTCCTGGAAAGCCGCCGCTGGATTTTCGGCCTTCGAAATAGCAGAACCTACATTAATTACGTCCAAATCGGCATGTGCAAGTGCACGAACGTTTGTCATGTTGGCTCCCCCATCCCAACCGATTTCAACTTCAGGCTTCATGTTGCGTATTAAAGGAATTTTTTCCATTTGCATCAAATCAGCGGCCGACCCCTGCGTGCCAAGCTGACCAGCAAAAACTAATACATGATCAACCATGTCTATGTATGATTTTACTGCGCCGGGGAAAGTTGCAGGCAAAAGTGCCACGCCAGTCTTTATTCCGGCTTCCTTGAGGGAGGCAAAAATCGGTGTTAAATCCTCGCTAGCTTCTGCATGTAATATGCAGAGAGAGGGACTCAGTTTCAGTATGGTGTCTAGATATTCTGACGGTTTAGCGGCCATTAGATGTAAATCTGCATCCCAGTTTTTTGGCCACCAGACATTAGTGATATCAAGCGTCACGGTGGGGGTAAGAACTCCATCTGTTACATCAATCTGCACCCTGCGTGTAAAAACATTTATCCTTTCTACTTGCATCCGATAATCTTGTTTGTTGTCGGTTAGGATCGCAGGCACGATCGAAACGGTTCTAATCATAGTCTTCCCTTTCATCTAGACGATTGATTCGCCTTACTCGGCGTTCCAAACTTACAAAATTTGTATTCAAGAATGCTAAGACGATACCCCTCATCGTTTCTTCGTCTAAAAAGTGCGCCGACAAGCACAGCACGTTCGCATCATCGTGCCCTCTGGCCAACTGTGCAGATTCTTGGTTGCTACAGTGTGCCGCCCGTACACCCTTAAAACGATTTGCTTGTATAGTGACCCCGTGTGCCGAATCGCAAATCAATATGCCCATCGAGCCAATATTCTCGCGAACATCTTTTGCTACAGCAATAGCCGGGTCATTAAAGTCATCTCCTTCGTTATATTCATAAGCCCCCTCATCAGTCACCTGAAAATTATTTTCTGCCAAAAATTTCAACAGGCTTTGTTTTTTTTCAAACCCTTTGTAGTCTGCCCCAACAAAAACTTCCATTAGTTTTCCTTTCCAAAATCAACAGCGAGTTCAACTAAACGATTTGAGTATCCCCATTCGTTGTCATACCAGGCCACAATTTTAATCATATTGCCGCCCACCACGTCAATTAGTGGTAAATCTACTATGCAAGAACGAGGATCGCCGATGAAATCCGACGACACCAATTCTTCATTGGTAACGCCAATAATGCCTTCATAATAAGGCTCCTTGGATATTTTTTTGAACAAATTGGTTAGTTCTTCCTTGGTGGTATCACGCTTTATGATGGCTGTAATGTCAGAAAGAGAAACTACCGGTGTTGGCACCCTAATTGACAGACCATTAAACTTGCCAGCTAAAGCCGGAATAGTCAGAGCAGCTGCTTTTGAAGCGCCAGTAGTAGTTGGCACGATATTTTCTGCCGCCGAACGTGCCTCGCGCAAATCTTTTGCTGGCGCATCAAGAATTTTTTGCGAACCAGTATAAGAATGTACTGTTGTCATCATGGCTTTTTCTATGCCAAACGTATCCTCCAAGACTTTCATAATTGGGGCAATGCAGTTAGTGGTACACGAAGCATTGGAGATAATTTTATCGCTACTTTCCACCACTTCTTCATTTACGCCCAAAACTACGGTTTTTGCTCCTTCGCCTTTTGCTGGAGCAGAAATCACCACCCTTTTTGCGCCAGCATCAAGGTGTGCTTTTGCATCTTCTGGCTTGGTAAAGAAGCCAGTAGATTCTATCACCACATCTACGTCTAATTTTTTCCATGGTAGTTTTGCTGGTTCCTTTTCGGCAAAAACCGGAATCTCACGAGTGTTAATAATCAACGACTTATCCGTAGAAGATACCTTCTTGTCGTAAGTACCATAAGACGAATCATGTTTTAGGAGATGAGCCAGAGTCTTTGCGTCTGTAATGTCATTGATGGCTACGACTTGCACATCGCGCCTATCTAATAATATCTTCAGTGCGTTTCGGCCAATCCTGCCAAAGCCGTTAATCGCTACCTTTACCATTTTGCCTCCTAATTCTACTTATGCCTATTATATCACGTTTTTTCAAATGTGCGCACAAAAAAAAGAATCCCCAATGGGATTCTTTTTTTTGTAAGTTATCTCGCAAAGTGAGCGAATGCTCTGTTTGCCTCTGCCATGCGGTGGCAATCTTCTTTTTTCTTGAAAGCTGCACCGGTTTCGTTGTAGGCATCAATAATTTCTGCCTCCAAACGCTTTGTGTATGGCATGCCTTTGCGATCCCTTGCTGATTGCACCAACCAAGAAAACGCAAAATGGAGTTGACGATGTCCAGCAATTGGGAATGGGATTTGGTAATTTGCCCCACCAACACGACGAGACTTTACTTCAAAATCCGGAGATACATTGGCAATCGCTTTTTCTAATACTTCCACTGGGTTTTCTGACTTCAATTTTTTAGCAGCGCCCTCAATTGCGGAATAAACGGCTCGTTCAGCAACTTGCTTTTTTCCATTTAGCATTGATTTATTTATTAATCTTTGCACCAAGATTGATTGGTATTTGCGATCTGGATTAACCTTACGAGCTAAGGACTTAGTAGTTTTGCGCGGCATAATTACTTATCCTCCTTCTTTGCGCCGTATTTAGAACGGCCTTGTTTACGACCTTGTACGCCCTGCAAATCAAGTGTGCCACGTACAATGTGATAACGAACACCAGGAAGATCTGGCACACGCCCACCACGCACCAAGACCACTGCGTGCTCTTGGAGATTGTGACCTTCTCCTCCGATATATGCCCAAACTTCCTGACCATTAGTTAGACGTACACGTGCTACCTTTCGCATAGCGGAGTTCGGTTTTTTCGGTGTCTTAGTTGTAACTTTTATACATACCCCACGCTTCAAAGGGGCGGCTTTCTCGTAGCGCTTGGTTTTCAAGGTGTTTACAATAGAACCAAGTGCTGGAGATTTGGATTTTTTGTGAGCCTTTTTGCGAGGCTTACGAATCAACTGATTAATAGTTGGCATTAAAATTCCTCTTCTTAGATTAACATATAATATATAGTGGACTATACCACGCTATATATAGCGTTTTGTCAGCCAAAAATCACCTCAAAACCACACATATAGCGTTTGCCACGTTGCCGATTTGTTCACAGCAATCACAAACCAGCCGAAACTCTTAACCCAAATTATACATCATATACGCCCAAAAAGCAAGATTATGTATAAGTTTGCAATATTACCCTACTTGCTGTTTTCTTTTACCAAAAAGTCTATAGTGTTTTCAATAATCATCCGATTCTTGATATCCATTTTTACGTTTGGGTCCTTCAAGCTTTTTAGTGCCTCGGGAGATTTTTTATAGACATCTTTAAGTTCGGCTATTTTTGCGGCTACCAAATCATCTGATACGGTAATTTTTTGTTCAACGGCCAAAGTTTGCAGCGCCAATGAGGCTCTCACTCTCTCTTCGGCTATCTTGCGAGCTTCTTTCTCCCAGCTTTCCGCCGTTTCGTTGTTTCGCTCCAAGAAATCTTCAAAACTCATCCCTTGTGAGGCGGCGTTTCTAGATACATCGTCGCGAATTACGCGCATTTGGTCATCAATCAAAACTTCTGGGGCCGGAATCTTTGAAACCTTTACCAAGGCTTTAATTAATTCATCTTTAAACTTCTCACCCAAACGATGCTCATTTTGTGCTTCTAAGTTTTTCTTGATGTCGGCTTTTAAAGCATCCAACGTATCAAAAGGTCCACACTTTTTTGCCATTTCGTCATCAATCTTGGCTTTAGTCACTTCATTAACTTGCTTCAAAAGCACCTCGAATACCGTTTTCGCGCCCGCGAGGTCTTTCACGCCATAATCTTTTGGGAAGGTTAATTTCAGCTCAAACTTGTCGCCTGATTCATGACCTACGATACCATCCTCAAAACCAGGGATAAAAGATTTTGATCCCAAAACCAAATGATAATCCTTGGCTGACCCGCCCTTAAAGGGCTCACCGTCTTTTTTGCCAACAAAATCAATAATTACCTCGTCATCTAACTTGGCTGCACGCCTGACCACCTTTTTTTCTGCAAATGAACTGGCGAGATTATTAAGTACCCCATCAATATCCTTAGCGGTAACTTTTGCTTCTGGTTTTTTGACGCCCAGTTTCTTGTAATCACCCAACTTAATCTCTGGGATAATATCTGCCGTTGCGGTATATTCAGCCATTTCCCCTGGAACATACTTGGTGACATTGACGCTAGGTAGCACCAAGGGTGACTTCTCGGCTTGCTTAAAAGCCTCAATTACTGTAGTTCTGACGGCAAAATCAATGGTCTCCGCATTTAGATCGTTTTCTGGAATAAATTTTTTGGCAACTTCCACCGGAACCTTGCCTTTTCGGAATCCTTCAACTTTTATTTCTTTTGCTAGTTTTTCTAACGCCTTTTTACGAGCCGGCTTCAAATCGTTACTATCTAGAGTAACAGTAATTTCTACGCGCGAATCAGAAAGTTTTTTAGACTTTGTTTTCATAATAACTCCTATATATTGTGTATATTATATCATAATCTTCGGCAGATTCGTATTCCGAAAATGCGTCAAAGTAAATTTAGAATTTGCCCCGAGTTTTACGTCTGGGTTTAGAATACCATTTCTATCAAAAATATTTTTGATTCCTTCATACAGACTCCTCTCGGCATCCGGCATCTCTATATTGGAAACTACGGCCTTGAGCCTGCCCTCTGGCGCTCCACCAGTTATCTTGCCTCCTTGCCGATCGACAATAAAGGCGCCCGCCTTTAGGAATGTTGCTGCCTTTTTGTTGAAATCTTTATCTTTCAGATCGAATTTAGGCCTTAAACTATAGTTTGAGGAGCTAAAGGAGCCAAATAATGCCATGTCTAGGCCCAACTTTTCTTCCAAAATTTTTAAATCGCTCAAAAAATTCTCAATATTGTATTTTGGCAAATAGAAATCCGTCAAAATCGGCACCCGTTCGCCATTTTTAACGTATCCTATATAATTAATTAAAGAATTTTCAAATTCGTTCAGAATGGCCTGATTTTCTAAAGACTCAAAAATGAATTTTGCATTGCGCGGCAGTTTTTCTCTTAGGTTCATGATTTTTTTCATGGCACCATTACTTCTTTCGTCAAAACTCGCTAACACTGCAAATCCATCATCGAGCTTTCTGATGACTCCATCAAGATTTTTACCAGACTCCCTAGCCTCCATGATAATTTTTAAATCATAGATATTAAGCTTACGTGGAGACATCTCGGCTACTTTTTCTAGATATTTCATGGCCGAGCCAATCTCCTTAAAGGTAGCAACTACTCTAGCGGCACGCTTTCGCCTTGGCACCGCCTTTAAAATTACCTCCGAAATTATCCCGAGTGTTCCTTGCGCACCAAAAAACAGCGGCGCCAAATCCAAGGTTTCACGTTTTAGAACTCTAGTCAACATCGGGTATCCGGCTAGGCCTTTGTTGGTTTTTGCTATCTCTTGAATTAAGGCTTCCTTTTCTCTTAGAATTTTGGAAACTTTACGATAAATCTCCCCTTCAAAAGTTTTTTCTGTGGCTTTTTTGGCCACTGCGTATTTTTTTAGGCGCTCGGTTTGTAGGCATTCCCCATTTGCAAGGATCACTTCAATCCGCTCGACATAATTCATAATGCCACCATATTTGCCCATGTATTCATCTTTTTTACAATTCGAAATCAGCCCACCGATTGTTTCATTGCTATTACCGCCAACCGGTATCGTTAGTCCAGAAACAGAAAGTGCGGTATTCAACTCTTTCAAGGTAATTCCCGACTGCACTCGCACCAATCTTTCCCTTGGGTCAATTTCAAGCAACCTATTTAATTTTTCCGTAGAGACGATAATCCCGTTGGTAAGATCGGCTCCACCCTCATCAAGCCCCGACCCCCGAGCCGTTACGGCGACTTTGATATCCTTACTGGCAAGTTGACTAAAAAACTTCAGTAATTTTTGAATATCTTCGGTAGATTCCGGAAAAGCCACAAATTTCGGTTTAATCTTTAGTACTGACTGGTCAGTAGAATAAGCCTCCAAAATTTCTGGATTGTCAAAAACGTTACCGACCGTTAACTGATTTAGGTATTTCGCGATTTTACCCATACTGCTAACGATTATAACATAAAATTTAGCTAATTATTTTTTAAGTTCTGGTTTTTTAAAAATTAAATCAATTTCCAAAGTTTTCCCGCTTGGCCCAAACAAAACTGGCACAAATCCCAAATAAGTATAACCTTTCTTGCTAATATATTCTTCAATTATCTCGCGATGCTCTTTTAGGTTGGCATTAATTAACTTATTGTTTGCATATTTCAATCGCACAAATTCCATGGACCTCCTTTGCGTAGTCTAGTGCATTTATATAACACCATCCGAACTTATTTTAGCACAAAAGCAGAATAGGACAAAGAGGGCTTTTGACGGGTTTACCCCCGACCTAAGCCCGATCAAAAGCCCCCTAGCGGCCTAAAAGGTCGCTTCCGGCGGGGCGCCTCAGCGCCCGCCCCGCCGGAAAAATCAATAAATTCAGAGTAAAACTTTTGAACTTTTTTAGTCGATTAGTTCACTCTAGGATGTGATATAATATAGCATATATTAATTTAGCAAAATTACGCACATTAAAAGGAGGTATTTATGAACGGTGAATTAAATTTAATGTCCGTTACTACTATACTAACGGATTTATCGGATGTTCTGATTGGCGGAATAATCGGATTAGATGATGCTATATCGAATAAATACGGCGAGAGCTTCGGAAATGAATTCTCAATTAGATTTGCTAGCACATATTCAGCTTTCAATGATTTAATGCGTGGGAGAATTTCTGAAGAAGAATATTGGGAGTGTTTATATTTAGATGGTCTGTGGGGCGATATACTCTCTATAGCTGATATGAGAGATCTTTTCACATTAAATATGAAAAAGACCATACCTGGAACACTTGATTTATATAGTAGATTAATCTTACCTAATGGTTGCTCTCCGAAATACTACATTGTGTCTGATCATATTAAAGAATATCGTGAGCATATTACGAATTGGCATCGCGATATATTTAACTTGATTGATAAAGCGTATTGGTCATATGATTGCGGCAGAATTAAGCGCGACGATGACTTTTTTACAATTTTTTTTCAGGATAATAGTATAAGTAGTAATGATGTCATTTTTATAGATGATTCTAGGCAAAATATCGACAATGCCAATAGGTCTAATATTCTATCGATTCATTTTAGTAGCAGCGAAACGCTGAAAGAAGATTTGTTAAAACTTGGTTTTTCTTTCACCTCAAAGGCGCCATAATTTGGCGCCTTTTTTCTAGAGAGACTCTGATATTTTTTATGAAAATTTAGTATAATTATCATTGTGAATAAAAAACTGATTAGGCGAATAAATGCTAGCGACAATAATGTTATCCATCTAATTTTTATTGGCACAAAGCCAGACATCATAAAAATGGCACCACTTTATCATGAGCTTCAAAAAAGATCCGAGTTAGTTATAGCGTGTCATTCTGGTCAACATTATGACTTCAGTAACTCAAGAGGTATTCTTGCTGAGCTTAAAATAACCGTGGATATAAATTTTAAGATACGAGGGACCTTAAATGAAAAACTTGGCCAAATCATCCAGCAAACAGATTTACTCATGTCTAGCCTAAAAAAGACTCGCAAAATTATCGTACCATACGTTCATGGTGATACGCTAACGGCTTGCGGCGCTGCGCTTGGATCAATTCTTCAGAAAATCGCACCGGTCCACGTTGAGGCCGGCTTGAGGACAATGACTCCGAAATCAAGTGTTTATCAGAAACATATTTCCGCAATTAATAATAACAAATTTAATATAGCTGATTATTTAAAGGATTTAAAAGACATAAAAAATTATGAATATGGTTCATTTGAGCCATTCCCGGAACAAATTGATACGCGCATGATAGATGTTGTTTCCGCTATAAGACTAGCTCCAAATGAAATAAACTACCAAAATATTATTTCCGAGCGTGGCCTTACTAGTGGTACTACGACAATAGGTAATACGATAAGTGACGCAGTATATTCTGCGCTAGAAAAACCATTTTACGATAAGAAAATATCCAGATTACACTTATCGGATTATATATTTTTCACAATACATAGACGGGAAACATGCGAGAACCCAAAACGCTTCAAAATCGTCCTCAAAACTCTAGAAGGAATCTTATATAATGGTCACAAAGTTTTATTAATAATGCACCCTATGTTTAATCGCGGTGTTAGAATGTGTAGTGAAATCGAATTTAAGAAAATTGAAGAAAAGTATAAAAATACATTTATGGCGCTAAAACCAATAGCACACCATTCTGATACGGTAAAAATAATAAACAATAGCAAACTTGTGGTTACAGATTCCGGAGGTCTCCAAGAAGAAACAAATATATTACATAAACAATGCGTTACCTTGCGTTACGGAACCGATAGAATTGAGAGTATCATTTATGGAAATAATATACTTATTCCGTTAATTAATGATGTTTTTGTCACAAAAATCATCAACGAGATAGTAGGCATCGATACTGGCATCGCAGAGCCTTTATACGGTAATAATGTTTCCCGGAAGATTGTCGACTATGTTCTTGAACATGTAGACAACAATAATGGGCTTTTTAAAACCGAAGAACAAAGATTGGATTTATTATGCAAATGATATATAAAAAACGAAGACCGGCAGAGTATAAATATGAGCTCGAAAATGAGTATAAAAGATTAAAAATCGCTAAAGATTCATTTTGCCAGCTACTCACTCCGCAAAAGTTTGAGCTCAAAAATTCAACTCTTTTTACGGAAAGAATTGGAGCAGGCGACTCGACATGTTTCAAACAACAATATCCTCCAGAGCACTTTATTAAAGAATATATAAAAATTATTTTTAAACTCTGGGATGAAAAACTCGATACCGAAATAGATTTAACCCCAGAATGGCTAAAGTTACCTAATTTAGAAAATAGAAGCCATTTACATCCAGATTTTAAGAGCAAGACAAAAAACGAACTTCTTAAAATACTTCAACAAAGACCAACTTGTGCAAGTGAAGATTTGCGAGTCGTGCATGGTGATTTATGTCCAGTAAATATAGTCTTCGATAATGACGGACATGCTATTGGGGTAATCGACCTAGGAGATATGCATATTGGCGACAAAATGCTAGACATTGCTATTTTATCGTGGACAATTAGAGGAAATTTTGGAAAGAAATACGAAAGCATGTTTCTAAATGAGCTGGGAATAAGCTCTCGCGATAAGAGATTAGAGTATTATAGATTGGTTTATGATTTAAGTTTACCAAGTTATAAAAAATGGGATTGGATAAAGGAATAAAAATGAAATCAACAGATGTAACTATTATTGCTGCGCCGTTTGGCTTTGGCCCAACCGGAAAATCACTTGCCATTGCGCGAGAATTGATAAAACGAGGTTATAGTGTAAAAATCTTGGGCGACAAAAATACACTAAAACTAACAAATGATGCTGGCGTATTGGCGTATGAGTATAGATATAGAACCGAAATAAACCTTGCCGATTTAAGATCTAAAGTTGTAGTTTCGTATTTAGATATAAGCACAAAAATAATCAATCCGTCAAACACTCCATTAGTTTTCGCAGACTCCTTATTTTGGCTTCGGGGATGGTTCGAAAGAGAATATAATTATCCAGCCATATTAACTTTATCGCAAAAATTTTTTAAGGACCCGTTACTGGAAGAAATTAATAGGACAAAAGAGTTTCATGAGGTGGGTGCAATATTATCCCCTGGTTTTTTGGCGGATTTACCAAAGAAGCATAAAAAGTTAGTATTCTATCCTGGCGGGTTAAGATCTCCATACTTAGGAGATGCCTATGGAAGAGCGTACTACGATTGGTGCCTTGCGGTTATTGTTGAATCTGCCAAACGAGCTAGATGGGAATATGATGATTTTATTTTTATTTTACCACCGCAATTAAACAAAAAGGATGTACTTGCCGAACTGGATTCATTAGGAATTAAGTATCTCATTAATTGTACTAATACTGCCGAATATTTTCTCCCAGCTACCCATGCTTTCATTTCGCCAGGGATAGAAACGACTTTGGAGTCGTTAGCTTCAGGCATTAACCCCTTGTTTACACCCGCATTCAACGGTAGTCATATACCGCAATTAATCGCAGATAGAATGTCGAATGTCGGTATTGAGCTCAGCGAGACATTTAACCGTGGAGCTGAGCAATTCGAGGCGGGAACGGATCATTTAAGCGGATTAAGTATGAAGGTCGAAGAATATACTATGGAAGCATTAAAAAATGTACAAATTTTTAATGAAGCGGTCAATACGATGTCGAAGTATCTTATTGACGACCATGAAGTAAAAAATAGATTTCCGCTCGGTAAAGATGGGGCGAGCGAAATCGCTAATTATCTAGAAGAATTCCTAGATAAAGAACGAATAAAGAATGCATACTATAGAGTATCAGTCAAAGCAAAAATAAAACAAAATGATAAAATTTTACTAGTAAAAGAAGATGGCAAAAAATGGGATCTTCCAGGTGGTGGATTAGAGCATAATGAAACTATTGAGGAGGCATTAAAAAGAGAGCTAAAAGAAGAGATCGGACTTATTGATTTTCGAATTGAAACTTCTCCAAAAATATTTAAAATGATAGACAAATCGGCTGATCGACCACTTATATTTATCGTTTCCGAATTCGTCATAGAAGACAATGTAATATTGAATCCGTCAGAAGGTATCGAGATAAAATGGTTTGATTTTAGCGACGTTTCTGATACGGTTGATTATTCTGATTTGTACAAAAATTACATGAGAACGAATTTTTAACATGAGAAAAGGCCGAGCTTTATAGGCTCGACCTAGGGTTTAGAAATTTGAGAATATTTTCCTTGGCGCCTCATTACTCGATAAGTGCCATCCGTTGATCCCAGAAAACGGAAAAGAAACAAAATCATACTTATCGTGAATAAATTCGCCGTCTGTCAACATGAGATGATTTAACATATTAATAGTAGAGGTGGTTCCGACCAAAATAGTATCGATATCGGGCATTAATATATTAAATAACCCACTCCTTATTCTATCGGCGAAATCCACCATATGCTCTCTTCCTGGAACATCGGGATAATCGTCAAGCTTCGCTCCGTTATTCTTCCAAGCTTCCAATATTCGTGAAACTTCTGGATATTGAACTTTTAGTTCATCTTCATTAAGGTCGGCAATAACTCCAAGGCCTACACCATAGATTTGTTTTGCTATCCTAGTCTCAGCTTCAAACTTTTGCCCGATAATCTCTGCTGTTTTTTTGCTGCGTCCTTCTTTTTGATATAATATATTAACTTTACGCTCGAGTATCTCTGGTCTTAAGTCGTCGATTGACTTTAGGAGTTGACTAACTCCTCTAATGGTAAGATCCTGCGTTCCGCCACCATGCATTTTCTCGATATTTTTTAAAGCCTCTGCATGCCTAACTATAAAAAACCTAGCCCCTCGCACACGGATATTATTCATTAAAGCACCCCCCTTATTTTTTAATGTACCAATATTCTCAAATATCTAAATATATTATACTATTTTTATAAGTAATAGTCAAGCTGGTGCCCGCGGAGAGACTTGAACTCTCACGCCTTACGGCATATGCTCCTAAGGCATACGTGTATACCAATTTCACCACACGGGCCTGTTGCAATTATATCATAAACAATCAAAAAAGCGAGACTGTCTCGCTTTTTTGATAATCGTTATATTGATAAAAACGAATTAAGCTTCTCTTTTGGCCAAAGCCGCCGAGGAAAGATAGGTTACCAATGCTCCTACCATTAGAGCTACCGGCAAGATATCCTCTGGGCCGGTATTCGGCATGTTGGCACTGTTAGTGCTCGAAGCCGACGCCGAAGCTGCCGCATCGGTAGCGTTGTTCTTCGTGTTGTTATTGTTTGTCTCTGTCGACAAACTACCAACCGTAGACTTGTTCTCGGACTCCTTGGATGTAGATTCATCCTTAGTCTCCGTCTTCTCTCCATTTTCGGTTTTTTCCGAAATTTCAAAAGAAGTATTGTCGGTACCACCGATATTGGTTTTTGCTGATTTTTTGGTTGCCACAACTATAATGGCGACAATCAAAATCAAAATAATCACCACAGCTATTGTTGCTACGGTAATGATTTTGCGGCGTTCTTTTTTCTCCTCTTCTCCCTGATAATACATAATAAAAAACTCCTTATAAGCCCATTATATCACACTTTTGCTAAAAACGCAAGTTTTTAGCAAGGCTGTCTTATTAATTACGCTTAGCAATATTACAATCTTTTATAGATAGAAATATGTGCCTGAGCGTATTTTCGGGTTTTTTCTAGTTTTACCCCTGGTATTTCCGGGGCTTCTCCAGGATGAGATAGTGCCAGTACCCCGTCTTTTTTTAAGAATTTTGGCAAATTTATAATCTTTTTTGGGTCAAAATTATCATACGGCGGATCCGCCAAGATTACATCAAATAACTGTTCGGCTGCAAAATTTACAACATCACCTACAAAAATCTCAGCTTGAATGCCTAGAGTCTCCAGATTTTGTCTTATAATTTTGCTAGCTGAAGTCCCCTTTTCTATAAAAACTACCCCTGAAGATCCTCTAGACAAAGCTTCTATTCCTAGGGCGCCAGAACCGGCGAAGGCATCTAGTACTAAGGAGCCGGGTAAATCATCTACAATCATGTTAAAAAGTGCTAACTTTTCTCGTGCCCCCATTGGATGCGTAAGGTTAGACTTGGGACTTTTGATGCTCCGACCCCGAAATATTCCTGATGTGATTTTGATAGTATCCATTTTTAATTCAATGTCGTTAATTGTTGATATTTGACCATCCCATCCATTAGTTCTTTATATTTTAACATATTTTCTGGGTTTTGTAAAAATTTCTCAACGTCTACCTGGGCGCGATGGATTAATTTTGTATCCGCTAGTGAAGCAATTTTTAAATCTAGAGCCCCATGCTGCAGGGAGCCATATATTTCCCCTGGCCCCCGTAATTTTAAATCTATTTCCGCCAAATAAAAACCATCAGAAGACTTCTCTAGTTCTCGCAGTCGCCTAGATGGTGGTATATCTCCGCTGGTCAGTAAGTAGCAAAAAGACATCGAGGAACCTCGCCCTACCCTGCCCCTCAGTTGGTGTAATTGTGCCAGGCCATAACTTTCTGCATTTTCTATCACCATAAGCGTAGCATTCGGTACGTCTACTCCCACTTCTACCACGGTAGTAGAGACCAGAATGTCGATTTTGCCATTTGCAAACCGCCCCATCACCTCGTCCTTCTCTGCCGGTTTCATTTTGCCGTGCAAAAATTCTACTACCTTATCCGGGAACACCTCCTGCAGCCTTTTGGTGCGTTTTTTAACTGAGACCACTTCCGATCCGCCACCCAGTTTGCTACCATCCATGCCCAAAGATGCACCACCATCTTCAATCGTTTTACAAATCCAATAAATTTGTTGCCCATGCGCCTTAGTGGATTTGCCTTTTGGATCAGGTTTTTTATTTAGTACTTCTTGCATCTTCGGGTAAAGCTCGGTTTTTGTCTCTACCTCAGTTATGATTTTGGTTGAAATCGGTTGGCGCCCCTTGGGGAGCTCATTTAATACCGAGACGTCCAAATCCCCAAACAACGTCAACTGTAATGAGCGCGGAATCGGCGTCGCCGTCATCGCCAAAAGATGCGGAGCAAGCTCAGACGGTGATTTTAATACTAATTTTTGCCTTTGCTCTACCCCAAAGCGATGCTGCTCGTCAATAATCACCAACCCGAGCGCCAAAAATTCCGTATCATCGGTGAGTAATGCATGGGTGCCAATTACGAGGCTAATTTTGCCATTTTTGATGTTTTCTTTGAGATTTTTCTTATTTTTGCTGGCCCCGGTGAGGAGAGCCACAGTTATTTTGAAGGGCTCCAATAAATCGCGTAATTTTTCGTAATGCTGTGTAGCTAGAATGGCAGTTGGTGCTAGCAGTGCTACCTGCGCTCCTGACAATACTGCCTCGTATGCTGCCATTGCTGCGACCATCGTCTTCCCCGACCCCACATCCCCCTGCAAGAGTCGGTTCATCGGAGTGTCTTTCTCCATATCTTGAAAAATTTCCCAACTAGCCAATCTCTGGGCGTTAGTTAGTTTAAACGGTAACCTACCCACAAAATCTTTAACCCTACTGGCATCAAACGGAATGCTGGTCGCTTTTAATTTTTCGTTTTCTCGGCGATTGAGTCTTGCTGCCAAAATTAGCTCAAACAATTCCTCGTAAGCCAAATAATCTCTCGCTCCCTGGGCAGATTTTAGAGAATTGGGAAAATGTGCAAAAAACAGTGCATCTTTTCTTATTCCCGTGCGTACAGTGGGTAATAAATCTGGTATTTTTGCAAATTGATCCCGAGATTTTTCCATCAGACGCTTAAAATCGTGCGATTTTAGACTGCCATGAGCCACGTAGACGGGGCTAAGACCAGAAGAAGGGTCAATATCGGATACCAAGGCGGCCGAAGGTGAAATGAGGCTATAACGGCCATTTTTGAATTCATAATTTCCAGTAAAATAATATTCCTTATCTGGATCAAATTGCCTCATGCGATAACTTTGGTTAAACCAGATAGTTTTAATCGCCCCAGTTTTATCCCTTATCACTCCCTCCGTAATCGATAAATTGCGTTTTCTGGCTCGCCTAGTAGTCAAAGAGTCAATTTTGCCTCTTATTACTACCTTCCCTGGCCGAATTTCAGAAATTGAGGTTGGCGCTTCAAAATTTTCATAATCTCGCGGTAGATTATAAAAAAAATCTTTCACCGTCCGAATGCCATACTTGTATAAAATTTTCGCTGTCTTTGGGCCAACGCCCTTCAATTCCTCCACGGAATCCAATAAATTCATATTCAAATTATAGCATGAAAAAATCCCACGGTTTTCCCGTGGGATTTAGGCTTAGCGAAAAGCTTCAAGGTAACCTTCACTGGTTATCTTGAATACCCTGCTTATAATTTCTTGGGCCGATTTGCGACCTTGACCCCTGTTACTAAAATATTATTTTGTGGCATACAAAAAAGCACCGCTAGAAGCGGCGCTCTTTTTTTGCTTTTGGTTCTTAAATTTTGTTTTTGTGCGTCAAAATTACATATCGTTACTTGCTACAACGCTAATAACGTGTCTTTTGCCCCCCACTCTAGATCTATAAAGAATCCTTGCGTCATCATAAACCTGAGCAGAGTCGCAAATCATAGCGTCATCAAAAACCACAGAGTAACCATAAACTTCGGCACAGCCACAAACCTTGGCCTGTCCATATACCTCGGCGCGCGTATACACTTTGGCGCATTCGTAGATGCAAGCATCTCCATGGACCCGAGCATTGCCACCCACACTAGCATCGTCTTGGACCTTTGCATAATCGTAAATCTCGGCATTATTATAGATCCTAGCAAACCCATCAATTGTAGCATGATTGCTAATTTTGGCACAATCATGCACTCTGGCATGGCCACAAATGAGTGCCCAGTTTTCGATCCAGGCTCGATCGTGCACTCTAGCATAGTCGGAGATGTGTACATCGTCGAGCACCTTGGCAATGCCAAAAATTTTGGCATTGCCAAAAATCCAAGCCCTACCACAAACTGAGGCTCCACCACGGACTACGGCATTGTCAAAAATTTTTGCATCGTCTGCAATAAAAGCATCATCGCAGACCATCGCATTGTCGTATACCGCAGCATCGTTGAATACCCAACAGTCTCCATCGTGAGAAAGATTTTCTTCTTTTTCAATGAATCCTCCAAGTTGTCCAGCCTCAATTACGCCAAACGAACGAAGTGCACGAATACGATACAATGTATGCCCAGAAATTTCGATCGTTTCGTCCGTTAACTCATACTTTTTCCATAACTTATTCATCTTGCAACCTCCTATACACAGTAATATGAGCAAGAACCAATCATATCAAAGAGCTAACCGCCAGACTTGCACCTAGTGTAGTGCTTGGCGTCTTTCGTATTCTACCATATTTATAGCTTTTGTCAAAATATAAGAGCACAGAATATCTAGGCACCGTCTGGGTCAACTTTTCCCGAGTGACTCTCCCGCCATTTGGCAATTTCGCCATGGTTGCCAGATAATAGAATTTCCGGTACTCTCATTCCGCGGAATTCTTCTGGCCGCGTATATTGTGGATATTCTAGATTATCTCCATCCGAAAACGATTCAATCTCTGCAGAATTTTCACCGCCTAAAACTCCAGGGATTAACCTTACAACGGAATCAATAATAATAAGTGCTGGCAATTCTCCTCCAGTCAACACATATTTTCCCAGTGAAATTTTGTAATCTACGATACTCAAAATCCTCTCATCGTAACCTTCATAGTGTGGACACAAAATAATATAATGTTGGGTTTCGTTTTTCTCGTCATCTATCCCCAATTTCCCATCAGCCATTGCCCTCGCTCGGCTCTGTTCCCATATTTCTCCGACCGGAGTAGGCAAAATTACTTTCGCAGACGGATCGGTCTTTTTGACCGACTCAATCGCCGCAAAAACTGGTTCACACCTAAGCAGCATCCCGTCGCCCCCACCATAAGGGGTATCATCTACTGACTTGTGCGGGCCCAGGCCAAAATCTCGCAAATTTACAAAATCAAATTGAGCCAAACCTTTTTCCGTGGCTTTCCACATCATCGAGGTTTTTAGATAAGGCTCAATCGCCTCGCGAAACAAAGTGATAATTGTAAATTTAATCATACGCTTATTATATCATGAAAAAACGACCTTTCGGTCGCTTTCCCCGCTGATACGCGCCCACCCTACGGGGCACATTGTTTTGTTTTAATCCGCTGTTTGTTTTTATCATGTAGTCTCCACACTCCACTCTTTTTTCAATCAGTGGAACCCCTGTGAAGCATACCAGCTTAAGCTAATAATAAAGCACAAGCGAAAAGTTGTCAAGCATTTTTTATTATAAAAAAATATGTTATAATATAAATATGTTTATTGATGTTGCAAGGGTAAAATTAAAAGCTGGCGATGGCGGCAATGGCGCCGTATCTTTTCGCCACGAAATTTATATTCCAAAAGGCGGCCCAGATGGTGGCGATGGTGGGAGGGGTGGTAATATTATTTTTCGTGCCGACCGCAACACCAACACTTTAATTGATTTTCGCTTCACGCCAATTTTGACCGCCGAAAATGGCAAAAACGGCTCCGGGCAACGCTCCGCCGGCCGTTCCGGCAAAGACTTAATCATCGACGTCCCAGTCGGTACTGTTGTTTACAAGCTCAACAAATCAGAATCTTTTGCGAACATTTGCGACAACGGGAGCAATTTAGCGAGCGAGCCCCGTAACGACGGGAGCGAGCGAAGCGGTTCGCAAAAGATTCTGATTGTTGATTTGACAAAAGACGGCGAGGAAGCCATCATTGCCCACGGCGGCGCCGGTGGTTTCGGTAATGCCCATTTTAAGAGTTCAACTCGCCAAGCTCCTATCGTCGCTGAAGTTGGCGAGCCGGGTGAAGAATTTGAGGCCGAATTAGAGCTAAAGTCAATGGCTGACGTCGGTCTTGTTGGTCTTCCGAACGCTGGCAAGTCCACCTTTCTTTCTGTAGTTAGTAACGCTAAGCCCGAGATTGCCGACTATGCTTTTACTACAATTACCCCAAATCTCGGCGTTGCAACAATTGACGATAGGGATATTCTAATTGCCGATATTCCTGGACTAATCGAAGGCGCATCCGAAGGCAAGGGCCTGGGGCATGATTTTTTGCGCCACGTAGATCGCACCACAGTTTTACTTCATTTGATTGATATATACAACGATGACGCCGGCGAGGCCTATCAGACTATCAGGAATGAGTTAGAAAAATATTCCGACCTAAAAGACCGCCCAGAAATTGTCGCCTTAACCAAATGCGAGGGCGTTGACGAAGATATTGTTAAAATGCAAACGTCCTCTATTTTGGCCAAAAACCCTGAAGCTAAAATCTTCGCAATTTCTAGTCAAGCCCATCAAGGCCTTACGGAATTGTTACGAGAGCTGAAGCAGGTTTATTTTGAGAGCATTGAACGAGCCCGAGAAAGATCTGAGGAGACTAGTCGAGACGAGTACGAAACTGAAATTTCGGCGCAGTCCCGATTAGGCGACGCAGATTTTACTCGGCGCGAAGTGAACCGCGAACAAAATGAACCTGTTCAGCTCCCCACTATTTCTCTAGGCCCCAATGCCTTGAAAGATACTTGGCAAGTCAAAAAATTAGATGATAAATTTGTGGTTACTGGCGAAAAAATCGAAAAATTTGCCCGTAGAACAGATTTAAATAATTATGCCTCCGTTAATCGCTTAAGAGATATCATGAAAAAAATGGGTATCCGCGCAGAGCTTACTGCTCAGGGGGCCAAACCTGATTCAATCATTAGTATTTCTGGCAAAGAATTTACACTAGTAGAAGACTACTAGGAAGAACCATCTATATATTATAGCACAAAAACACGAAAAAGTCAATAAAAGGCCTAATAGATATCTAATAGATGTAGTTGAAATTACCTACAGCACTGGCCGGAATAGTAGCTTGGGTAACTACGTATCTTCCGGCGTAATTCATTTCTTGTACAGTGATCGATCCGTCATCATTCATGCCTACCACTACTCCTACGTGACCAAAGCCACCGCCACCATAAGGCGACTGGAAGACTGCACCAACGGCCGGGGTTCTACCAACGCCGCGATAAGCATAATTGATGTGCCATGTATTGGCGTTTCGCCCTTCGTGCCCAAGGGTACCGAGGGATAGCGGACTGGTAGCGCGCCAATACCACGCATACCAAGTACACCAACCAGGTACACCAGGGTTGGGATTTGGATAACCATAGCTAGCATCAAAGAACCCTGTCGCTATCACCTGCACGTTTTCTCGTGAAGACGAATTACCAAGATATGTGTATGTGTATGTTGTGGTCTGGGTATAAGTCGGTCTAACCACTGGCGGCACGTATTCTGGTCGTTCTTTTTCCGGCAAACTCCCGCCTTTAATAAAGATTTTGTTTCCTTCTGCCAACTCGGAAACATCAAGATCATTAAAAATCGTAATCTCTTCAACATTGGAACCATACGTAGAAGCAATGGATTCGATTGTGTCGTCAGCTTTGACAGTATATATAATTCCTGGCTCTTTCGGTATATACAAAACTGTGCCAGCTGCGACATCAGTGTTCTTTAAGCCGTTTGACCATCTGATTTGGTCTGTTGTAATGCCGTATTTACTAGCAATACTCTCCATCGATTCACCTTCTCCAACAGTATAGGATATCACCCACTCTCGTTCCCCCACGTCTGTTAAGTTTGGTTTTTCCAACTTACCCACTGATGTTTGTCCAGAATCATACAGGGTAGTCGTAACTACGTAATTGGATGCCACTTCTTGAGCGCTAGCTAGATTAAGAGCGTCAGAAAGATCCGCCACTACATAAAGTTCTGACAATTGATCAACAGATATTTTGTAATCGTTCGCGGCAAAAGTATCAAGGCTAAAATTTGTGTCTGAATTATTTTTATTAAGTGACCCAACAAAAACCAAAGCCAAAGTAATCAAGCCGGCCACAAAATACGGTAATACCCCCTTGAGTTTTTCGAAATCAAATTTTTGCTTCTTTTTCGTCATAATGATACATTACAGAGGTCGCGGCAATGACTGTAAGCGTTCTGATTGTGCTCCGCCTCTGTATAACTATAATACATCAAACCGTCATCTCCTGTCAAGAAATAAAGATAAGCTGTATCCGATGGCTCCGCTACAGCAAGCAAAGCGGCTAAGCCAGGGTTAGAAATAGGGCCGCACGGTAAACCGGCATAAAGTCGTGTATTATAACAAGAATCTATCTTAAGAGCCGTTTGGTTATCGATATAAATCTGTCTGTCGGGGTCAACTTTATCAACGGCATAAGATACCGTGACGTCGCTACCCATAGGCAGTCCGTAGGAAAGCCTTGACAAAAATACCTGAGCCACCGTCGGCATTTCTTGGGTAGGAGATTCTTTTTGGACAACAGAAGCCAAAGTGATGCCTTCATATAATGACAGCCCTTTTTCTGCGTATCTTGTTTCCAGATTATTTTCCTTGATTACGTGCTCCATTCCTGTCAAAAAAACCTTTATAATTTCCGTTACGGCTTCATCTTTATAAAATTCATGCGTCTCGCCATACAAATAGCCTTCCAGGGTGGCATCTTCTGGTCGGTTTTTTAAAAAATCAAAATCATAATCTGCCACAAACGCCTGCTCTACATCCGCAGAACTATATCCTAAATCCACCAGATTCTTTTTTATGTCAAAAATTGTTTCTCCTGGTCGGATGGTAAAATTAAATACCTCTGCTTGCATTTCTGCTTCCTGTCTTGCATATTCTTCTGCTCGTTCTTTGGCTCTCATGTCTTTGAGCCAAAGGTAACCCCCCACTCCTAATAAAACCAAAATCAAAAGGGCCATAATGCCAGAAATCCACTTAGTGGCTTTTTTGGTTTTTCTCTTCACTTTCTTAACCTCTTTCTCTACTAAGCTAGTTTCCTCTACTATTTTTTGCTTGGGTTCACTAAAACTTTCGATGAAGTCTTGCAGGATAATTGTAGCTGCTTCGGCATCAATTTCTCCTTTTTCGTAGCGTTTTTTGCGCCTTTTTAGACGTTCCTCTGCCATCACCGACGTCAAGCTTTCATCTTGAAGTCTAATTTTAGCCCCCGGTGTTTTGCTCGTTAAAACTTTGGCAAAATTTCTCACATATAAAGACTGCGCTGTTTCATTGCCCTCATTGCTCCTAGGCAGCCCCAAGACAAAGAAACTAGTATTATTCACATTGGCAATACGGGCAATCTCCTGCCATTCCGAACCATCCACATTGATAAAGCCCATTGGAACGGCGATTTTAGTATCAGAATCCACCCTGGCCACGCCAATACGTTTTTCGCCTACGTCAAGTCCAATTATTCGCATTTATTTCTTTTCTTCTTTGTCTGTGTTATCTTTGGTACTATCTTCGTCGTTTGTTTCGGTGCTCTTTGAGTCATCTTTTTTCTGTTCAATCTTATTGCCATTTTGGTCTTTTATCTCAAAGATAATTGTTATCTTATTAGGATCATTTGGGATACTCATTACCCAAGGGAAAGAAGTATCGATCCTTACCGGGCCAATTCCGTTTATATCCTTCAAATCATGCTGTGCTTCTCCCTTGCCCTTGCCCTTAACAATCGCAATCACATCATTCTCTGTAATCTTTGGTCCTACAGAATAAGAAGTTTTTAATTTGCCGCTAAAACCAGAATCAGTCTTCATAAAGTTCTCGATAAACGGATCTTT
Organism: Candidatus Saccharimonadota bacterium; assembly: GCA_017511865.1. Taxonomy (GTDB): domain Bacteria; phylum Patescibacteriota; class Saccharimonadia; order Saccharimonadales; family Saccharimonadaceae; genus Nanosyncoccus. Next base: position 18,132 of record JAFWIQ010000015.1, on the reverse strand, counting down.
CATATCATAAATCTTTTGGTTGTCGCCAAGATTAGCCTTTTTGGTGATAAACTCTTCAACCTTTACTTTGTCTATGACATAAATTGAAGCGACCGTCGTTGCTTTTAATACTGGCTCCGTCCCCTCTTTGACCTCTTCGCCAACTGCTGGGGTTGAAGATGCCTCTGACGTGGTTTGAATAAAGCTAGAAGTAATTATCAATGCATCTTTCCCTGCCTGCTCTATTAAATCTTCCTTATTTTTTGTCTCATCAACGGTGGCAAGTTCCGCCTTGGCTTTATCTATATCCGATTGCTGAACTACCGTGATGGTGTCATCCGTACCGCCGCTCATGGCCTTATCGGAATAGGCCCTAACTCCGGCGGCGCTCCAGCCAGAGCTAGAAGCAGCTATATTATAGTCCGAACCTGGCTCGGCAGCTACTACATCTACGCGTGCTGAAACTTGACATCCCAATTCGACCAGTTCTTTGCTATTTTCTTTATTGTCGCACCCTTCAGTACTGTTCCCGTTATAAACTAGAGCAACCGATGCATCCGCGACATACGCTAACCCAGAAATTGTGAATTTTTCTCCAGCATTAACGACTGCCGTACCTTTTACATTTAGCGGGAAATATGTATAAATAACTACCTCTCCCCTCGCCTTTTCACCAACTTTCTTTTTACCTGTCGCTTCAAACTTAGTCTCCTGTACCGACTCTATCTTCTTTTCGTCAAGGTAAAACTTTCCTTCCTCTATATTTTCTTCATCTAATTTGGTCGTGAAACTAATCCCTTCCGAAAAATTATTCAAATTTGTTTTAATTTCTATCGTTAGGGTGGCGGCTGGAGCAATCGCTAGCGCCCAAATCAGAAACAAAATCAAAACAACGATACCTACTCCGGCAAAAATAGCGATTTTTTTATGATCTTTAATCCAACCCACAAATTTGTTAGAAGTTTTTCCGGATTTCTTTTTGCTAGGCTTTTTCTCTTCTGCTTTTTCGTCTTCTTCTGGCTCTTCTTCGTCGTTGCCTTTTTCGGCATCTTCGGTATTCTCTTCGCCGGCTTTATCGTCGTCACCTTTCTCCCCCTCCTCTTCTTCTTCTGGCTCTTCTACGGACTCGGTGGTGTCATTTGTCTCGACTTCGGCAACCGGCACTACCGGTGCCGACTGTAAATTCTTTGCGACAGGAATCTTCGTGACCGCAGCTATCTTGACAATTGATGGGTCAGTCGTCACTAGGACAATCGTCTTTTTAGCACTAGCCCCAACCTTGGCAATCAATTTTATATTAACAACGCTCCTAAAGACCCCAGCCTTCTTGGGTGGAACCAAGGCCACTATTTTTGATTTTGAATTTTCGATTTTAGTAATGATATCAGTGATATCATCTTCCGGTTCGATATAAATGACATCTTTATTCATATATAAAATATATCACATTTTTTCCTGCTTGTGTTAAAATAAGTATGGATGAAATTATTTAAACACAGCAGCACCAAGGACGGCGCCAATAATCAATCAGCTTTAGCTGAGCTGGCTCTTAAGGCGATTAACGATGGCGTCATCATGACCAACAAATCTGGCATTATTGAATTTATAAACCCAGCAGCTGTCACCATGACCGAATGTGGCTCAGTAAACAATGCTGTTGGCTTAGATTATGGTCTAGTTGTTAAACTAGAGTCTAAAGAGGGACGTGAATTGTCCGAAGCAGAAAACCCCCTCATCCAGGCAATGAATACTGGGCAGCCACTTGAATCTTTCCAAGCTAGTCTTATCGCTGGCCAATCCGACAAGCGTATTCCGGTCGCAATCTCTGTACTTCCGGTAGAGGGAATCCAGCAAAATCGCATCATTACCTTTCGCAATATTACTAAAGAATTAGAAGAGGAGGGCGAGCAAACCGAATTTATTTCTACCGCCTCTCACGAAATGCGTACTCCGGTAGCATCAATTGAGGGGTATTTGTCTTTGGCACTTAATCCTCAGACCGCTACGATAGACGACCGCGCCAGGGGATATTTGGCGGCTGCACATGCGGCGTCTCAACATCTTGGTAAACTTTTCCGAGATTTATTAGATGTGACAAAGCTAGACGACAACCGTATCAAACTCCATTTTGAGCCAGTCGAGATGGTTGGGTTGGTCAAAACGATTTCTGATGATTATATAGTCCGCGCCAAAGAAGCCAAAATTTCCTTTAGTTTTGGTTCGAACGAACCTTCCCAGTTTGGTGAAAGTCACCACATGGATCAAGTTGTTTATGGCTTTGTGGATACCAATTTTATGCGCGAGATACTCGACAACCTCATCGATAACGCCATTAAATATACTCCGGAAGGGGGATCGATCTACGTCAATGTAAGAGGCGATGGCGATCGTGTCTTAATCAATGTGACAGATACCGGTATAGGCATCTCGGCCGATGACATTGGTCATATATTCCAAAAATTCTATCGTTCAGATAATTCTGACACCCGTACAATTGGTGGCAATGGTCTCGGTCTCTATTTGGTTAAGCAACGCGTGGAGGCTATGGGTGGTAAAGTCTGGGCTGAATCCGCCTTTGGCGAAGGGTCAACTTTTTACGTCTCCTTGCCACGTCTGTCTGGCGATGAGTATGAAAAACGCATGATTATGGTTCGCAATCAACAAATGCAAGAACAACTATCAAATCCTCAATCCCCCCAACCAGCCGCTACACCCCAAATGCCACCTGTGTCCCAAATGGCCCCCGCACCCCAACCGGTTCCACAGCCGGCATCGGCTCCACCGACGCCAGCATCGCCTATGCCTGCACCTGCACCGACATCACCCACGCCTGCACCCGCACCAGCATCACCTACGCCCGCGTCCGCACCCATTTCCCCCACCCCACCAATATCGCCAACTACAACCCCTGTTCAAAATCAAATCAATAACAACTTAAACGGAGAAGTAAAATGAGTAAAATAATGGTAGTCGAAGATGATGCAAGTCTACGCGAAATTTACAGCATTCGTATCACAGCCGAAGGTTACAACGTAGTTTCGGCCGGCGACGGAGAGGAAGCTTTGGCCGTTGCAGTGCGCGAGAAGCCAGATTTAATCTTATCTGATGTTATGATGCCAAAAATATCAGGATTTGATATGTTGGATATTCTCCGCTCAACTCCAGAAACCGCCAAAATCAAAGTCGTTATGATGACGGCCCTCTCGGCTGAAGATCAGCGTCAGCGTGGTGAGCGCCTAGGGGCCGATCGTTATTTGGTAAAATCCCAGGTGGGCATAGAAGACGTCGTCAATGTTATACATGAGGTTCTTGGCGATCGCCCCGCAAATGCCAAAGATGCTGCTCAGCCAGAACCAGCCTCTACGCAACCAGCGCCGGCACCCTTCGCCGTCAACCCTCCTGCGAATCAACCAAATGTCGCAAAATAACCAACCCTAATTAAGTATGCAAAACTCAAGTCTTCGGCTTAATAAATTCCTAGCAGAACGCCTAGGCGTGTCTCGCCGGGAAGCCGACGATTTAATCTCTTCCGGCAAGATAAAAGTCGATGGAAAAACCGCCAAAATAGGGGCCAAAGTTGACAATTCTTCAAAAGTGTGCTATAATGAGAGGACGATACCGTTTCAGACGGATTTTTTATATTTAGCTTTTAATAAGCCGGTTGGCTATGTTTGTTCTAGGCGCGCCCAGGGTGATTCTCCTACCCTATATGATTTGTTGCCGGCAAAATATCAAAAATTAAAAACCGTAGGCCGACTAGATAAAAACTCTTCAGGCTTAATTCTTTTAACTAACGATGGTAATTTTGCCTACCAAATGACTCATCCTAAATTTCGTAAAACCAAGGTTTATGAAATCGAACTGGATAAACCCTTAGAGCCACTCCATCAACAAATGATTTCCGATTACGGAGTCATGCTTGAAGATGGCGTTTCCCGTTTTAAGATAATACGAGACAATAGCACTCAGTTGCCTTCTTCTGGATACACAGTTATTCTAACCGAAGGTCGCAACCGTCAAATCCGCCGCACTTTTGCCGCACTCGGATATAAAGTTACCAAACTCCACCGCACTCACTTCGGTAAATATGAGCTTGGGAATCTAAAGCCGAAAAAATATGTTATAATCGAACCATGAGCACTATTCTGGCACTAGATATCGGCACCGAATTTGTAAAAGCGATCTTAGCTAAGCCTACCAAAAAGGGCAATCTCGAAATCTTAGGCGTCGGCAAAGCCAAGCAAGCCGAAAGCAATATGCACGCCGGAGCCGTGGCGGATATCCCAGCAGTAGTTTCCGTTTGTGAAGATGCCCTCGTCCAGGTCGAAGAACAGGCCGGTGAGCGAGCAAGTCTTACCGTGGTCGGCATAGCTGGAGAGCTTGTTAAGGGTAACACTACCTCAGTAAACTATAGCCGCAAAAATCCCAACAAACCAATCACCGAGTCAGAAATGAACGAAATCATCAAAAAAGTTCAACAAAAATCCAAAGAAGTCGCCCAAAAAGCAGTAGCCTTAGAGACTGGCAATAATAATGTAGAAATTAGGCTGATTAATTCAGCTATCGTATCCCTAACCATCGATGGCTACAAAATCAGTAATCCAATCGATTTCAAGGGCTCCGATGTGGCGATTCAGTTCTATACCGCTTTTGCTCCAATGATTCATGTTGCCGCTATCGAAAAAGTCTGCGCAGAACTAAATCTAGATTTGCTCACGGTGGCCGTAGAGCCTTTTGCGGTTTGTCGGGCTTGCCTAGGCGACGATTCAGAGTCAAACTTATCCAGTATTGTTATGGATATCGGTGGTGGCACTACCGATATCGCTATCATAGAAGACGGTGGCGTAGAGGGCACCAAGATGTTCGGCATTGGTGGTCGCAGCTTCACCCGCCAAATCGCCGAATCCTTAGGTGTGGATTTTGACACCGCCGAAAATTACAAGCTTGATTTTGATTCCGGCAAATTAGACGACCGCATCAAGGCCAAAGTAGAAACGTCGATTTCGCACAATCTATCAGTTTGGCTAGCTGGAGTAGAAGTGACCCTCGAGGAATTTAAGGATTTAGGCAGTCTGCCCAGAAACATCTTGCTCTGCGGCGGTGGAGCCAGCTTATCTCTTCTCCAAGAAACTTTGGCTATTTCTGACTGGTATCAAAATCTACCTTTTTCTCGTCGTCCAGTTATTCATCTTATCGATGTTGAAAGTCTCCCAAATTTAACCATTGAAAACGATACCAAGCTCGACCACTCATTTGCCACGGCTCTGGGGCTACTCCGAGTTGGCGCAGATACCTTGGTCGGCGCTCCAGAAGAAAACAAAATACGCGCCAAAATCGCCAAACTGCTTCAAAACTAAACTATTCCAACACCGCTTTGATTCTTCGCACTCCAGCCGAAGAAGATTCCTCTTTTTTGATCTTAAACTTGCCAATCAGCCCAGTATGCTCTACGTGCGGCCCACCACAAACCTCTCTAGAAATCGGGTTATCAAAATCGCCAATCGTATAGACTTTTAATTTTTCTGGATATTTATTCCAAAATTGTCCATGTGCTTTTAGGGTGTTCTTTGCAAAATTCTTATCATATTCGTCAAATACCACCGGCAAATCCGCCTCAATCCACTCGTTCACCTGATCTTCTACGGATTTAATTTCTTCCGGAGTCATCTTGTGGTCAAGGTTGAAATCAAATCGCACGCGGTCGGCCGTAATATTGGACCCCTTCTGGCAAATACCAGAATCCACCAGCTTTTGTAGGGCTGCCAAGAGTAAATGTGTGGCGGTATGATATTTTACTGTTTGCTCGCCATGGTCTTCGAGTCCACCCTTAAACATACCTTTGCTAGCAGTCTGGCTACGTTCCCGCTGCTCTTTTAAAGCCTCTTTAAATTCTTCCAGGTATTTTTCGGACAATTCAATTCCCTCACGATAACACTCTTCCACGGATAATTCCATTGGAAAACCATAAGTATCCTGCAATTTAAACAAATCGTATCCAGAAAGCTTTTGGGTGTTTTCTTTTCGCCCAGAAAGTTTATGTAATTCCCTAAGCCCCTTGCTTAAAGTCTTTCTGAATGCAGTTTCTTCTTTTAACATTACTCCCAAAGCGTTTTCACGGTGAGTCAAAATGGAATCTGGTAATTCTGCATAATTTTTGGCTACGATTGGTATAATCTCGGCCAAAAAATTGTCAGAAATTCCAAGGTCCAACGCTCTCAAAATTGCTCGGCGTAGCAATCTTCGCATCGCATAACCTTGCGTTTTATTTGACGGCATTAGTCCCTGCGCCGCCAAGAGATATGCTCCGCGAATATGGTCAGCAATTACCCGCATTTCGTCTGTGTTGGTTTCATAAGACTTCCCCGAGATAGCCTCCAACTTATCTATAATTGGCTTCATGAGCGAAATTTTAAAGACATCAAAACTCCCAATTGCCGCCGCCGCAATACGCTCCAGCCCCCCGCCAAAATCCACATTTTTCTTCTCTAGTTCCGCAAAAGTTCCGTCTTCGTTCCGACGGTATTGCATAAATACCTGATTGCCAATCTCCATGAATCTCGCCCCATCCGAAGCCGGATGCGCCAAACCGTATTTTTCCTCGTCTTGTTTATCTTCACCAAAATCATAAAACACTTCCGAATCTGGACCACACGGATCCCCAATCGGTGTAGTATCGCAGCCACCACCCCGGCTCCACCAGTTTTCTTTATCATCATAAAAGAAGATTCTCTCCCCCGGCTTGATGCCACGTTTATCACCCTCGGCGGCCGAGCCGATTTCGGCAATTTTCGCCTCAACCTCAGCCTCCTTAAATACCTTTTGCCAAATTTCTGCAGCTTCGGTGTCTTTGGGTATGCCATATTTTTCGTTACCAATAAAGCAAGTTACATAAATTTTATTAGGGTCTAACCCAACTTCTTTGGTCAAAAACTCAAAAAAATTCCGAATTTGCTCTTCCTTAAAGTAATCACCCAAGGACCAATTTCCCAACATTTCAAACACGGTGGTGTGCCTAGAATCACCCACGTCCTCAATATCTTGTAGTCTCATCGAAGGCTGCGAATCGCAAAGACGCTTTCCTTCTGGGTGCTCTTTGCCAAGCAAGTATGGCAAGAGTGGCTGCATGCCAGAGCCGGTAAACAACGTGGTTGGGTCGCCTTCTAGTACTAAAGGCGCCGGCTGAATTATCTTATGCCCTTTCTTTACCTGAAAATCTAAAAATTTTTGTCTAATCGTATTTGCATCCATACAGATAATTATACCATATGGAGTTCATTTTTATGGTATGCTACCCAGATGATATATAATTATCTACCCACGTAATCTTGCAGACATCTCACTACAAAGCCGTGGGCTTTGCTATTGGTAAAGGTTCCAGGATAGAATAAAGTGCTGCTATAGCCGACAGAATATCTCATCGCGCCACTCCCTGCAGTGGCTGTTGTATAATATGTGGAAGATGTACCACTGGTGGTAGTATTGGTATCGGCATTATAAAGAGCAGCATATATAAAGTTATTCGGATAAACCCGGAATGGGACATTACCGCCATCAGAATACTTATACCAGTAACGATTGTTATCGCTATTTAATACAGGCGCCTCGCCAGTGATAGCAAAGCCCAATTTATAATAATCGCTATTTAGGGAGTTATCTATATCTCCACCTCTAGGTAGCACCCAACCAGATGGGCAAATACTACCATTCACCGAAGTATTATTTGTCCCTACGCTATATGTGCCGGTCCCAGCCGTAGCCGAATACCAGTTGTAATAATTGCCATAAGAATATACATTTGTATTTCTTGTAGTCATATTGGCTACAGCATTAGCCGTATTGTCTGTGTTGATGAGTGACTGATTGAGACAGGAATCCGTAGCCGAATAGCACCAATTATTAGAACTTGCAGATAGATGATTACTGGTAGTACCAAGTGTTCCATCATTCGTTAATGGTAATGACGGGTGGTCTGTGTTATCGGCCGACAATTCCGCAGTATTATCCAACCTCAAATTTTCTATCATCCAACAGTGTCCATCTGCTAATTTGGCAATCGCATAGGTATTATTGTCGCGAATATCAGTAAGAGCGGTTACCTCACCTATACTCATAGAGCCACAACCACTCCAAGTTTGGAAATATCCAGCGGACTTTACCCATACTGCGTAGAGCGGAATGCCAGCCGTAGAGACGTCCCCTATGCTAATTAACTCATTGGGACCATAGTAGTCTCCCGAATAATCGTACTCGGTGTTCCATCCCGCAAAACCGTATCCTGGCCTTTGGAAGTTAGACGGCCATAACGTTGCGGTCGCATTGGAACTAACAGTTTGGTCTCCCATCGTGTCCGTCACTCCAGTAGCGTCTGGCGCATAACAAATCTTATTTGCTGCACAAGTAATTGGCGCTGGTGGAGCTGCGCTACCAGACGGGTGTACCAAAGTATATCTTACTTTACCAATATAAGTAGCAGCCCCTTGCGATGGCGATATGTATACCGCATAAGTAGACTCCATCTGCGACCCCTGACTACCTGTAGCATAAGAAGTAACAGAGGGGAAACTCGCCACTTTGGTATACGCGTTTGGCACTATATGGTAAGCACTATAGCTTCCACTGGTATCGGAATGGATGGTGGGCGCATATGTACCACTTACAGAAGCCAATTTCATCGCCCAGTTCGAAACGTCTCCGCTCGTGCTGGTTCCAGTTACAATATTAGACACATTTGCGTCATCGCTAATCATCTGGGTGTTGCCATACGTATCGTCAGAGTGCCCCACCGCATAAATCGCATACCCCTGGAGATCGTTGCAGAACGTTGTAAAAGTAGTCGTACCGATATCCTCCGTATACGTGCTAGTCATTAAGTTGGCCTCGTGCTCTTCACCTGTCTCTATATTGGCAGACATAGTACAAGAATCCGGTATGTCAAGAATAACTCTGTCCACTACAGATTCTTCCGCAGATACAATATCGGCACTTAGCGAATACGCTGACAAAAAAGTAACACAAACCAAAACAACAGCAATAATACCAATAACCTTACTAAGATTAACTCTTGTTTTTATCAACAACATGCTGTTTGTCGCTCCTTATCCACCATTTTAGCATGAGAATTAAAAAAGTAAAAGACTTGAATAAAAAAATAATTTTGCTAAAATAAACTTAAACACTATTAATTAAAAAGGAGCCAAAATGGCACAAGCGAAAAGAAAAACTGCGACCAAGACCAAGAAAACTGTCAAAAGACAGCAATCTGGTAGCAAGAGCAACACTCGCACCAGCAAGCAAGCTCAAGAACAAAAATCCAACATGTTCTTTGTAGTTTCGATGAGCTTTTTAGCTGCTACACTGCTTTTTGCAAACTTGCTCATGATGAATGCCTAATAAAAAATAACCCCTCTTAGAAGAGGGGTTATTTTTTTATATCTTGATTATTCGATAATACCACCACCAAGACAAACTTCGCCATCATAAATCACCGCGCTTTGCCCAGGGGCAGGACGCTTAATTTCGTTCTCAAAAATCAGTTTTTTTCCGTCAAATTTTGCCGGAATTAGTGGCGCTCGGTGCCGCAGGCGAGCAAAAACTGGCTGCGAAGCCCCCATTTCCCTACGCAAAAAAATATCTTTGAGCTTTAATTCGTTGGTCCAAAGGTTTTTATCATTTAAGTTCTTCGAAACATAAACCACATTATTTTTTAGGTCTTTTTTTACTACGTAGTAAGGCAATCCGTCATTAATGGCTCCCTTTTCGCCGTTCAAATAAAGCCCATGCCGCTGCCCTATCGTATAGAATACCGCCCCCTCGTGATAGCCTAAGGTCTTTTCGGTCTCAACCTCTTGGATTTCGCCAGGCTGGACATCTATATATTCTTTCAAAAAATCTCGCATCCCTACTTCCCCCACAAAACATACGCCCATTGACTCTTTCTTGTAGGCATTGTGTAGTCCATGTTTTTCGGCCATTTTTTTCACCTCGGGCTTTACCATCTCGCCAATCGGGAAAATCGTATGCGCCAACGCCTCTTCAGGTATTCGGTACAAAAAGTAGGTTTGGTCCTTGTTTTCATCCGCCGCTCTAAGTAAGGATGATTGTTTTACTCTTGCATAATGCCCAGTAGCAATAAAATCCGCCCCAGCCTCCATCGCTTTTTCATAAAACAACTTGAACTTGATTTCTTGGTTGCACATAATGTCTGGATTCGGCGTGTTACCTTTTTTAAACTCTGCAAGCATATAGTCCACCACTTTTTCTCGGTAAGCATCTTCAAAATCCCACACCTCAAAATCAATTCCCAGCTTCACGGCGACTCGTTTGGCATCAGCCAAATCTTCCGCCCAGGGGCATTTCATGCCAGGTAAGTCTTTGGACCAGTTTTTCATGTATACCCCCACCACCCGATATCCTTGCTCCTTAAGTAGTAGTGCCGACGTGCTCGAATCTACTCCGCCACTCATTCCCACAAAAACAGTTTTAGGCATGGCGAATCCTTTCGTATTCGGACTGCACTACTGAATTAATAATCTCTGCCGCCTCGTGAATTTGCTCATCTGTGTTTGTTTCGCCCAAAGAAATCCTTAAAGATCCTGCAATTTGCGCATCGGATAATCCAATCGCCTTTAGTACATGTGACTTTCGGCCTTTACTAGCCGCACAGGCTGCCCCAGTCGCCACATACACCCCTTTTTCTTCAAGAAGAAAGATTAATCTTTCTGCATCTATACCATTATAGCACAAAACTACAAAATTGTCAAGCGTATGCTTTTTATTGATAATTTCGCACCCCTGTAATTCAGATAACAAAATTTTTCGCCAAGATGCATATTTTTTGCGGTTCCCGTTTAGGTGCTCCCTTGCAAGTTCTGTTGCTTTTGCAAAACCAATTACTCCAGGTACATTTTCTGTGCCGCTGCGCAAGCCTTTTTCCTGCCCACCCCCCATCGTTAGGGGCTTTAATTTGGTATCGTGCGATACATATAAGGCTCCCACTCCCTTCGGGCCATAGATTTTCGCCGCATTAAGGGTCAATAAGTCCACCCCCAATCTTGCTACGTTAATATCCAGTAAATTCAAAGCCTGCGAAGCATCTGAATGTAGTAGCAGTTGAGTCTTTATTCCTCGCTTCATTCTGTCTATTTTGACTTCACGAATAATCCCGGCCACCTCCGCCAGAGGTTGAATCGTGCCGAGCTCATTATTGGCCAGGCTAATTGAAATTAACTCTGTCTCATCGGTAATTTTTGTCTTTAAGTCATCCAGATCGATTAGTCCAGACGGAAGAACCCTAATCGCTTCTCCGCCGTATTGCTCCGCCACACGCCGCACCGAATCATGTTCGGTCACAAGATATAAAATGCGAGGGCGAGTAGGTATTTTGAGGGGATGTCCGGAGGTTACGACCGAGAATGAAGGCGCGCTCCGCCCGTAACGACGGGCCGGAGCGACGCCGGTCCCCGAAAAATCGCCTACTCGTCCTCGCGCATTTATGGCTGTAAACGCAAGATTATTCGCCTCGGTGGCACCGGCGGTAATAACGAGATCGGAGGTCTTGGCGCCAATCGCATGCGCTATTGTCGCTTTGGCGGCTTCATAATCAGCTGCTACTTTTTTTGCCGGCAAATATGCCGCTGACGGATTAAAAAAATCACTCAAAAAATATGGCTCCATCGCCTCAAAAACTTTCCGAGACACTGGCGTTGCCGCCGCATGATCAAGATAAATCATAATAATATTATAACATATTTTTACTCAGTTTCAAGAACGGCTTTGAATACTATAGTTTCGTCGCCACTCGTAAGAGTCAATATTCCATCGCTTTGATTTAGGGTATACTCGTATTCATTCTCCAGGTCATATAGCCACTTGGTTTCAATTTTTAGCTTTCCGTCTTCTAGAGCCCAGATAAAATCATAATCATTGATGTGATTATTGGTGGTCAAAGTCCCCTTGCCAATTTCGGTAAAATCCCAAATCACACCAGGAGTGCAATCTGTAGTTTCTGCTTCCTCTGTAGAACAACTCGAATCGCCCTCTAACACCCAGTTTTTTGCCGATATCAGATATTCTCCATCTGCTATCGCTGGCGATTGGACTAATTTTAACACCAAAAACACCACCCCAGTAACTAAGGTGGCTATACCAATGATAAATACAATGACCGCAATAATGGTCTTCTTATTTTTTGGACTTTTTGGTTTTTTGCCCACAAAGTCATTTTCAATATTATCCATGACTTTATTTTAGCAATAGAGTTTTGATTTGACAAGTTCAAGATAAGACTTCGCCGCCCTACGGAAATTATCTAATTCCTCTCCTTCAATTTTTTGATAATCACCACCGGCATTCTTCTTGAAAACCCCGGTCGGCCTTACCTCGTAGCGAATCGTAATCTCTTGTGGCGTTCCAGCTTGGTCGGTCCATCCTTCGTGCCAAATCCAAACATTATTTTTATGCTTAAAGAATTCTCTCTGATGGCCCATCGGGATTGGCCCAAATAGTGTCTTTCCGAGTTCCGATTCAGCGTTTATTAAATCTTCGTAGGTCAACCTGTTAGAGTAAGGTTTTTGTCCACTTGGCCAACCTTTTGGCGCAAAGGTGAATTTTTCTAACAATTTCGCAAACGACATGTCTCTATCTCCTCGGCAATCTGATTAAGTTCTTGATAAATAGCCAAGCTCTCATCTGTGGTATCTGCATTACTGTTTCCTTCTTGGTTGAAGGATGGGATTCTAAAACTTAAATAACTTTCTTGCATTTTTAGTAGTCTCCTCCTCTATAATTTTAAACTCCAGACTAAGCCTATTGCTTAACCACTCGGCTATATTGTAAATATAGCGGGGTTCGTTAATTATACCACGAAATGGCACAGGAGTCAAGAAGGGAGCATCTGTTTCTAGCAAAATCCTATCTAGTGGAGGAATCGGCAGGGTCGAATAAGTGGCGAGGCCATTTACCCCAATATAAAAATCTGTCTCATCTAGAATCCGCTTTAGGATTTTTTTGCTATCCGTAAAAGAGTGTACCGCCCCTCGCACTTTCGGGAAATTGGCCACCACTGGGAAAAAATCATCAAATGCTTCCCGCACATGAAACGATATGGGTAAATCGTTGTCAACTGCCAATTGCAACATTTGCTCAAACAGTCTAATTTGCGCTTCACGATTATAGCCATCATAATGATAATCTAGGCCTACTTCCCCAATAGCAATAGGCAAATCCCCCTCAAGGCGTGTTTCCAACTGTTTGTCGGCGTTCTCTGGGTGTATGCCATAAGTCCAGTAAATGTCATTATGAGTATTCGCAAAATCACGCGCCACCAATGAATCTTCATGCGATGTGCCAATACAGATGATTTTTTCTACGTTTTTTTCATGTGCTCGTTTAATCATTTCTTCAGCCTGAGCCTCAGTAAAAAATTCCCGATCATGCAAATGGCAATGCGAATCTATCAACATAAAATTATTATATCACCGCTTAAGCTCTATTCTCTCGTTTTCGCTTGGTTGGGTCAAGCTGGCGCTTGCGTAGCCGCAAAGATTTTGGCGTTACTTCTAGTAGTTCGTCATCAAGCAAGAAATCCAAACACTGTTCTAGCGACAATTGCGTATAAGGGGTAAGCTGGATTGCGCCATCCGAGGCATGCGTCCGCATGTTTGTGAGCTGTTTTTCGCGACAAACATTAATATCTAAATCGTCCTTCTTATTGGATAACCCTACAATCATTCCCCGATAAACCGATACTCCAGGCGGAATATACAAAACACCACGCGCTTGCGCCGTATCTAGCGCATAAGCCGTAGAAGTTCCATCCTCAAACGATACCAAAGCTCCATTTCGCTCCGGCCTGTATTTGCCTTCTACTGGGCGATATCCGCTAGAAATACTAGACATAATTACGGTTCCTTTGGTGGCGGTCAACAAATTATTTCTCAAACCAATCAGCGCCGCAGTAGAAATTTCATAAACAAATCTAGTGGTGCCAGAAGTCGTTATCTCTTGCGACTTGAGTTCTGCCTTTCTAATTCCTAATTCTTGTGACACGGCCCCTACAAATTCTGGCGCTACCTCTATGGTCAAATCCTCCATTGGCTCGCATTTTTGCCCGTCAATTTCCCGATATACCACCTCTGGCCTGCCCACTTCTAGCTCATATCCTTCTCTCCTCATGGTTTCAATCAAGACGGACAAGTGTAACTCTCCACGTCCAGAAACTTTGTACCCGAGTCCATCTGGTTGAATTTTTAGGGCGATGTTGGTTTCGAGCTCGCGCTCCAGTCTTTCGGCAATTTGTCGTGAAGTCGTAAATTCGCCTTCACGCCCCTTAAGGGGTGACGTATTCGGGCCAATATAAATAGACAACGTAGGCGCTTCAAGCTCAATCGTTGGTAGTGCTTCCGGATTGTCACCGGTCGCAATCGTGTCGCCAATGTTTGCTTCAGAAACCCCAGTAATTGCCACAATATCCCCTGCAATCGCTTCCTGCACCTCTTCCTTGGACAGTCCACGATAAGAAAACAAGCGATCAATTTTGCCCTTTTGGTTTGCGGGCAAGATAGTGATACTCTGTCCTTTTTTTAATTTCCCACGAAAGATTTTTCCAATACAATATTTACCAAGATAATTATCGGCAGCCAATGCTGCTACCAAGAGTTGGGCTGATTCGGAATCAGAATCCACGCTGGGGGCTGGAATATCGTTGATAATTGATTCAAATATCACATGTAAATCATCATCAAGATCGGTGGTTTTTCCGGCTTTCCCCTCGCGCGCAATTGCATAATATACAGGATAAAACAACTGGGATTCGTCCGTGGCGAGCTCCAAAAACAAACTCTCTACTTCGCTTAATACTTCATTAATCCTGGCGGCCGGCTTATCAATCTTATTAATTATTACTACCGGCTTCAGGTTTAACTCCAGCGCTTTTTTGAGTACGAATTTAGTTTGAGGCATCGGTCCTTCCTGTGCATCTACAATCAAAAGCACCCCATCTGCCATATTGAGCGTACGCTCTACTTCTCCAGAAAAATCAGCGTGCCCCGGTGTGTCAATAATATTAATCTTGTAGCCATCATAATAAACACAGGTCTGTTTTGCCGTGATCGTGATACCACGCTCGTGCTCTTGGTCCATGGAATCCATGATAAGCGTTTGGTTCATCTCTGCTTGATTGTCGCGAAAAGTATGCGATTGCTTAAGTAAGCCATCAACCAAAGTAGTCTTGCCGTGGTCAACATGTGCAATAATCGCCACATTGCGAATTAAATCTTTATTCAAAGTCATAAGGGTAATTCTAGCATATTTTAGCGCCAAAGTCTAGAGGTTGTGCTTGACAAAAATCACAGAATATTCAACGGTAATAGTCATAAAAACAGCCAGCTTGTGGCTGGCTGTTTTGGTTAAGGGTGTTCTTTATTAATATCTTCGTCGCTTGAAGGCAAATATTACCGCTCCGATTATAGCCAATGCTACACCGGTCACCCCCACGGTTGCTCCGCTTTCAGCTGCAGTAAACTGACCAGTGTTTGGTATAACTATGTCCTCGTCGTCACTATTGCTGTCACTTACCGTGCGGTAGGCGATTGCGTAATTGTTTACAAAATCATATGCCTTGAACGTGATAGTGTGGCTTTCGGCGTCATATGTCGTCGGGATAATCTCATACGTACCATCATCCTTTTGATACACCATCACGACTTTGTTTCCGTCCACGCCTTCTTTGAGCGTCAGAGTGATAACTGCGCCTTCTTCTAGTTCATCAATTGGTGAACTCCATCTTTGGCTGATGACATGGGCAGGATTAAGGCTAAGATAGCCAGCGATATCATAATCTTTTGCCGCCTTCTCAAAACCTTCAGCTTCCTCATCACTAGGGGCTGCATCCATTATTACCAACGACACCGTACCGTGTCCTAATTCATCGTCGCTAAGCTCAATCGTACTAGACTTTATGATGTCGGACGATATTATAATTAGATTTTCAGATTTTATGAACTTGATTCCCAAATCGAATTTACCACCTGGGACAGAGAAAGTATATGTCCCTGCGTCTTGTGTTTCTTGTGGTGTGATAATCCCATTCTCGGCTAATTCATATCCAGCGTCTGGCAATATTTTAACGGTCACTAGGGCGCCAGTCGGCAGTACTGCAAAACCACCATTGTCGTCTTGCTGCCATTTGAGGTAGTCCTCTCTATCTACATTTATTATCGTGCTCGGTGGGTAGACGTACTGGCCCCAGGCAACGCTAACCAGATCAAAACTGCCATTTTGTATATAACTACTACCCGCCTCCTCGTTGGTGTATGACCATGAGAATCTTCCTACGGCATCATTCTCGGCAGTTGTCGTTTCTACGTTGTAGGCAGCTGCATACGGCACCTGTATATCAAAAGTGATCACCCCATCCTTCATATTTCCAAGGATTTCATCTTGAGTAGATGGTAGTTGATCGCTGTATAATGTGCCATTGACGGACAAATCGGTAATAATCTTATCAGACTCCGTTTCGAATGTCATCGTAACGTTCCCACTATTGTCATATATATATTCTACGTTGCCATTGCTGTCGGGCTCAACACCATTTATAGAAACCACCTTAGCTCCACCCTCTCCGCTATCTGTGTGACCAATAGTCGACGTCACCGTGGTCTCGCCCGGTTCTGGATCTGGAGTCGGATCTGGATCTGGAGTCGGATCATCCTCATTCGTAAAAGTGAGACCTACATTAATTAATTCTCCGTTCTGTGCGTTATCATCTATATATTTATTACTTGATATAGGATTGCCGTTTATATACAATTTCGCCGTATAGCCAGTATTAGCTATGGCATAAATATGAAGTTGGCTAGCACCAGGAACGTATACAAGATGGGCACAACCATCCACATTTTCAGCCGTATTTATCGGGTTGTTGTCATTCGTGTATACCTGTAAAGTTCCATTTGCATATTCAAAATCGAAGCCAAGCGGATGAGCATTAAGATCTGGGAAAGATGCCCCATCAAAATCAAGCAGACACACCCGAGCGTAATTCTCTGGATTTGGCGGCGTTGCCGCTAAAGTTTGTAATATCGGCACCAACCCCGCACCACCCAACACAGCCACTGCGGTAACGACCGCCGCCTTATTGCAAAGCGTCCTGCGGAGCTTTTTATTTTTAATAAAATTGTCTATTTTCATAAATTTTTTCCTGTTTATTTTTGTGTGTGACCTTTATACTTACAATTATACATAATCATTTTGATTTAGACAATAGTTTTATTCTAAAAAAACACAAAAGACAGCCGACTTTTGTATATGTCGGCTGTCTTGTTTAAGGGTATTTTATTTTCTGGTGTTTCGTCGCCATAACATAAACGCACTAACACCCAAGATTAATGATAAAGTACCAGCAATACTAGCAATGGCACCGCCAGATGTAGTAATAAATAGGCCAGTATCTGGTACGCTTAACGTGGTGCCATCTTCCTCTACCGTGCGTGAAGCAATCGCGTAGTTAGAGAAGCTTGAGGTGGTGAAGGTAATAGTATTTGTTCCCGCATTATAAGTAGTTGGTATTACTTCGTAAGTTCCGTCATGCTTTTGGTGTACGATAACGATTTCGTTGCCATCTACCCCATCTTCGAGCTGTAATGTAATGGTCGCTGGCTCATTCAAATCTTCTATTTGCTCATTCCATGAGTCCTCATCGCTACCAGTACAGACCTCGGCCCCCTTACAAGTTACATTGAATAGCGAAATCTCTAGGAAATTCTTAATTTCATAATCTCCGGCCGCACCCTCAAAGCCTTCAATATCTTCATTGGTCAAATCTGCATCATTTATGTCTAGTCTGGCTGAACCATGGTTAAGGGTGGTCTGATCTTCGCCTAAACTAATTGAACCGCCCGCGACTTTGTCAGTTGCTACGTTTACAACATCCTCCACGGGTATTACATCGGCCACGAAGTATGCTGCACCGCCAGGCACCGTAAACGTAAACTCACCTATTCCATCATCACTTACCTCAAGGTCTGCCATGTTTACATTCATTACTTGATAGCCATAATCCGGTATTACTCGCACGGTTATTGTTGCTCCAGCCGGCACTACCAACGAGCCATCATCGTATTCTTCATTGCCAGAGTCAAATTCAAGATACGGAAT
>JAFWIQ010000014.1 GCA_017511865.1 Candidatus Saccharimonadota bacterium | reverse complement strand
TCATTGCGGTGACAGCTATAGTTGAGTTTGGGAACTCCAAGGATGCCGAAAAACTATCAAATGTAGTGTTGAATTGGTGGTTTTTGATACCGGCGGTACTATGTTTTTTGACTGCCATGACGCTAGATATCCATAAGTATGTTTTGATGATAAGAAAGATGTCTAAAGACGAGAATAAATTTGATATCAAAAAGGCTCGCGAAGTCGCAAGACGAACGGTAATATTGGGAAAATATTATGACAACATCACTCCGGCGGCCGTAGGTGGACAACCATTCCAGATTTACTATATGCGAAAAAACAGTGGGCTGTCTAAAGGTTCTTCTACTTCGATTCCAATCTTTGGCATGATATCTTTGCAAATTGGATTTATTATCGTGGCGATCTTGTGTTTTTTGTTCGGCGGACTAATCAAAGATAATCCGGCTCTAGTAGTGACGGCGCTGATTGGGCTATTGTTTTACGCGTTTTGGCCGGCAATGGTGGCGGGGGTGAGTTTCTTTCCAAAATTCACGGCTAAATTTATTCAGTTCTTGGTTAAAATTTTAGCTAAAATTAAGATCGTAAAAAACCGTGAAGAAACTCTTGATAATGTCGCAAATGAGGTGAAGGAATATGTTGGCTCGGTAAAAACAATTTTAAAGACTCCTGGACTATTTGCGAGGACGGTAATTATCTCTGTGATATATAATATCCTGACCGCCTCAATTCCGTTTTTTGTGTTGACGGCTTTTGGTGGGAGTGTAGAATTTTTGCCTTGCTTTGTGACGACTATTGCCGTGATGGCTGCGGTTTACTTTGTGCCAACGCCCGGTAATGCGGGAGCGGCGGAGGGCACGTTCTTTGTGGTGTTTTCGGCCTTATCTTCTGGGTATGTGTTTTGGGCAATGCTGGTGTGGCGATTCTTCTCGTATTATGTATATATATTAGCTGGACCAATTACTTATTATTTTATGCATTTAGGCAAAAGGAAACAGAATAAAAATAATGGAGATTAGAAAACACATATCGGCAAAACAAAAGATTTTACTTTTTGCCTTGTTTGTGTTTGTGCTGTTTTTGACTTGGTTTTTGGTGAGGTTTTTTACGATTGACACTAGCCTAACACTCATTAACGATTATAAATTGCCGGGATCAAATAGCTTGAAGGATATCTACGATTTGGAAGAGGGGGATTATGCGATAGCTATAGACGGAAAAGTAGTAACCGGAAAGAGCTTTGAGCTAGGCCAGGCAGAGACTCGCCCAACCGCTAGTACAGCAAAGATGATTTTGGGACTAGCAGTAATGCGAGAAAAACCTTTCTCGCTAGAAGAGAGTGGCGAGACTTTAACGATTTCGGCCGATGATTATGCTCGTTATGTTTGGTACGTGAGAAACGACGGCTCAAATGCTGCTGTCCGAGTTGGTGAAGAAATTAGCGAGTACGATGCCTTGGCGGAAGTATTTTTGGTTTCGGCAAATAATATGGCAGATTCACTTGCGATCTGGGCATTTGGATCTTTGGATAATTATCGTGAGGCGGCAACTAATATGTTGACGGAGTGGGGAATAAAAAATACAGTAATTGGCGAGGACGCGAGCGGCTTTAGTGATACGACTACCAGTACGGCAGAAGATTTAGCGATTATTGGGCAAAAAGTCTTGGAGAATCCGGTCTTAAAAGAAATTGTGGGAACAAAAACCTATACGGTGCCAGTTATGGGAACAATAACAAACACAAACCAAATTTTAGGAAAAAACCGAATAATTGGCGTTAAGACTGGGTTTATTGGTGATGCTTCTGGATATTGTTTGATTTCTGGATATTTGGAAGGGGAACATATTATAACCTTGGCTCTAATGAATGCTTCTACTAGGTGGGATTCTTTTGCGGAGAGTTTGGCTATCACTGATAAGATGCAAGAAACTGCTAAAACCCAAAGGATTGTTTCTGACGGGGAAAAGATTGGACATTACGAAAGCTGGTGGACGGGGGATATAGACATTAAGGCCACCGAAGACCTTGATGAATTGTTGTGGGCCGAGGCAACGACTTCGGAAGCATTAAATATGTATGAGGAAACTGGAACTTTAGAAATTAATATTAATGACCACAATTACAAAGTAAACGTTAGAGCCGATGAATACCAAAAACAACCAACTTTTTTTGAAAAAATAATGCACGTTTTTGGATGGGAAAAAGAAACGGAAGAAAATAGTGAACCGGAGATTTTTGCTAAGGAAGAAGATGCAGAAAAAGATGTTATAAGTATAGAGCCGATTACAAATGCGGAGTCTGATAATTGCACAATTAAATTTGGAAATTTAATGTTGATTAATCCTAATTTTATGGTTGAAAATGATTTTATTGCAGCCAGAAAAAGTGAATTGGTTAGTATTTATGAGCTTTATGGTATCGTAGAGGGGAATCCTTATAATGGAGATAATCTATTAGACGTCGAGGCGGCTGTACATATTAATGATATGATTAATGCCTACATGGAGGAATACCCAGGGCATGTGATTGAAACACGTTCGTGCTTTAGGTCGGTGGGCACTAATTGTGGAAGGCTTTGCGCAGCGACTGGAGCAAGCGACCATCATACCGGATTAACCTGCGATCTACTAGATCCAGTTTATGGGACTTCACTGGATACGGATTTATACGATCAGCACATCGAATGGCAGTGGCTAAAAGAAAATTCCTATAAATATGGATTTATTGATAGGTTTCCAGTTGCTTGGGCAGGTGGACCGATGAGCGAGCCGCTAAATGTAGACGAAAATGGCTCAACTGGGCTTTATGAAACTTGGCACTATCGCTACGTTGGGATTCCAGCCGCAACCGAAATCGCAACCGGTAAATATAATAATGGCGAGTATGACTCTTTGGAGCATTATCTGGAGGCCAAGGGATTAATTGGTGATTTGAAGAGCGGTACTTGTGAATAATTTATCATTATCTGTACTTATGCTATAATAGGCAAGTATTATGCTAAAACTTTTTAGATTTCTGAAGCCATACTGGTGGCAGATAATTATATTGCTCATCGCAACGGCGGTGCAGGTTTATACTACTTTGCGTCTTCCGGCGTTGATGGCGGATATCATAAACAATGGAATAGTACCTGGCAACACTGATTATATTTGGATGACCGGGCTTCACATGATTTTGGTAGCACTAATATCAGCGGTGGCTTCTTTTGTGTCTAGTTATTTTTCGGCAAGAGTGGGGGCCAACTTTTCTCGAGATATTAGAACGGCAGTTTTTACTAAAATTATTAGTTTTAATATGTCAGACCTTAAAGATTTTACTACAGCATCACTACTTACGCGCACTACGAACGATGTAAACCAAGTGCAGTCGGTAACTATGATGATGTTATCAATGATGCTGCGTGCGCCGATGTTTTGCATAATCGCAATTATTATGGCGATTCAAACTGCACCTGATATGTCTTGGATTATTTTGGTGGGCGTGGCGGCAATCCTTGGAACCGCCATCATGATTATGTCGATTGTGATGCCAAAGTTTAAAATTTTTCAAACTTTGGTAGATAGAATAACTTTGCTTACGCGCGAAAATTTGACTGGGCTCAGAGTAATTCGTGCGTTTAATAATGAGAAAGTCGAAAAGGATAAATTTGTAAAAACCAACGATAAGATGACGAGGCTTTTGATTTTTATTGACAGGATATTGGAATTACAAAATCCTTTGGTTGGAATTATTTTTAACGGGACGACTTTGTTATGTTCTTGGGTGGGGATCTCGCTGCTTACAAAGGATTTTGCTTATCTCGGCAACATGACGGCCTTTGCTCAGTATGTCACTTTCGTAATGATTTCATTCCTAATGTTATCAATACTGTTTGTAATGTTGCCGCGCGCTAATGTGTCTGCACATAGAATTAACGACGTACTCACAAGAACGCCAAAAATCAATTGGAAAAGCAAGACCAATGGCGTTCCAGATAAATCACCATCGGTAGAATTTAAAAATGTAGATTTTCGTTATCCTGAGGCGGCCGAAAACGTACTAGAAAAAGTATCCTTTAAGGCTATGGCTGGCGAGACTACGGCGTTTATCGGCTCAACTGGCTCAGGCAAATCTACATTAATTAATTTGGTGCCTAGATTTTATGAGACAACGGGTGGAGAAATTTTGATTAATGGCTTATCAATCAAAGAATATGCAAAAGATGATTTGATGAAAAAAATCGGCTTGGTACCACAACGTGGAATGCTTTTTGCTGGTACGATTAAGTCAAATATTAAGTTTGGTGCACCTTCGGCTAGCGATGAGCAAGTGCATAAAGCTGCCGAGATTGCCCAGGCAAAGAACTTTATCGAAAAACTACCAAAAAAATATAATTCTTTGATTGCACAAGGTGGCACTAATGTGTCTGGTGGACAAAAACAAAGATTATCAATCGCAAGAGCAATTTGTAAAAACCCGGATATTTTTATTTTTGATGATGCTTTTTCGGCGCTCGATATGAAAACCGACCGCAAATTACGTGAAGCTCTAAAGGAGATTACAAACGAGGCAGTGGTTTTGATAGTTGCACAGCGAGTGAGCACAATAAAAGAAGCCGACCGGATTGTAGTATTGAATGATGGAAAAGTAGTGGGTGAAGGTAAACATTTGGAGCTTTTAAAAACTTGTAAAGTATACCAAGAAATTGTTAAATCTCAGTTGTCGGATAAAGAATACGAAAACGAATTGAAGCTTGCGGGAAAGGTGGCACATGCATAAAAAACACAACAATAAGCCCAAACAATCCCGTGCTGCATTTAAAATATTCTTGAAATCAATCAAAGGATATCGTTTCCAAATTATCTTTGCGATACTTTTGACTGTCGGATCGGCAATACTTGGACTATTCATCCCAAAAATCCTAGGCGACATGACAACGATTGCGGTTGAGAGCTATCCAGATTTAGATTGGGCAGCATTGAGTGGCAAGGCTATTTTAGCCATCGTGTTGTTTTTGGCCTCTGCAGCATTAAATTATGGGCAAGCCTTTATTTTGGCGGTAGTTTCAGCGAAATATACAAAAGAATTACGCGAGCAAATATTAGACAAAATATCAAAGTTGCCAATTTCTTATTTTGACAAACATCGTTATGGCGACACTTTGTCTAGGATGTCTAACGATGTGGATGTCTTGACAACCTCCATGTCTCAAGAAATTGCAGATATCTCGCTTAGTCTTACGACACTTGTTGGAGTAATGATAGTGATGCTTTCTATTAGTGTACCTTTGTCTTTGATTTCGTTTATCGTGGTGCCGATTTCCGTAGTGGTAGTAGCTAAGATTATGAAATTTGCCCAAAAATATTTCCGTGAACAGCAAAATACTCTCGGCGTATTAAATAGCAAGATTGAGGAAGATTATTCTGGACAAATTATTATAAAATCAAACTCTTACGAAGATAAGGCTTTTGACGATTTTAACGAAACAAACGAAAAGTTAGCGACAGCAACAAGAAAGGCTCAGATTTTTTCTTCATTATCTTTTCCGGTTACACACATTTTTACTAATTTGGGCTACGTAGCGGTTTGTGCGCTTGGTGGTGTATTTGTAGTGCAGGGCCAAATCAATATCGGAGATATTCAAGCCTTTATTCAATATGTTTCGAGATTTAATCGCCCAATCACAGAAATTGCTTCTACTACTTCTACTTTGCAAGCCCTGCTGGCAGCTTCGGAAAGAATTTTTGAATTTTTGAACGAGCCAGAAGAGGAGCCGGACCAAAAGGATGCCAGGACAATTGACAGCATTAAAGGAGAGGTGGAATTTCATGATGTGAGCTTTGGTTATCTAAAGGATACGCCGGTGATTCGTAATTTTTCGGTAAGCGTCAAGCCGGGCATGAAAGTGGCAATCGTTGGTCCAACTGGGGCAGGAAAAACTACTATTATTAATTTATTAATGCGTTTTTATGAACCTGATTCTGGGTATATTACGATTGACGGAGTGCCAACCAAGGAAATGAAGCGAGCCGACGTGAGAAAGTTATTTGGTATGGTACTTCAGGACACCTGGCTGTTTTCTGGTACCGTAGAGGAGAATTTGCGCTATGGCAATCGCTCGGCTAGTTTGGATGAAATAAAAAGAGCAGCCAAAGCTAGCAATGTCAATCATATTATTGAGGCTTTGCCAAAAGCGTATCATTCAGAAATTTCGGAAGATTCTGATAATATTTCGGCTGGAGAAAAGCAGCTACTCACAATCGCAAGAGCAATGGTAGCAAATCCACCCATGATGATATTAGACGAAGCAACTTCCAATGTGGATACGCGCACGGAACAGTTGATTCAAGATTCATTTGAAAAATTAACACATGGTCGCACGTCCTTCGTGATTGCGCATAGGCTTTCAACTATTCGTAATTCGGATTTGATTCTAGTAATGCGAGATGGAAATATCGTAGAACAAGGGAATCATGAAGAACTACTGAAGCTTAATGGGTTTTATGCGGAATTATATAATTCGCAGTTTGCTGAAAATTAGATAGAATATGATTTATTCCGGGCTTGCTCAATACGAAAGATTTATTTATTTAATTCTTTTTTAACTCTCTCAAACACTTCTTCTATCGTACCAGAAGCATCGATTGTTGGGATGTTATAATCCTTAGCAATTTTTAGATAGGCATGGTTAAGTTTCTGCTGAAAATCGTTACCTTTAGATTTCCAAACCTCTTCTCTGCGATTCCATTTTTTGTCAATTTGGGTACCAAGTCTTTTTTGTTGTTCTTCTTCGCTTAACGTGAACATGAAAATTTTGTCAGGATGAAAATATGGCTCCGGCATAATTAGTTTGTGAAGCTTAATGATGAGAGATTTGCTGACGCCGCCACCATATCCTTCATAAATCAGTGTTGAAAACCAGTTACGAGTCGTAATTACAATATCGCCGTTTTTTAAAGCCGGTTCGGCAAGGGTTCGCCATTGCTCATAACGATTAACTAAATACAGCATCGTTCTAGTACGATGGTCTATGTTTTGGTTCGAGCCGTAGTTTAGTTTAGCAATAGTAGAAATAAACTCATTCTGGCTAGCAGTACCAGATTCGGAATAAGCTACGACCTTCTTGCCTTGTTTTTCAAAGTATTCTTTAAGTAAATTTGCCTGGGTATCTTTTCCGGTGCCATCTTGGCCTTCTATTACGATATACATTACTTTTTCTCCAAATATTTTTCATAACAAGCCGGGCAAAGCGCACGATATTCAATCTTACTTTTCCCATTATCAATTAAAATGTCCGGACCGTCAGTAACCAATTTGTCATTTGAGAATCGACAATTTAAGGTCGCCTTATGGCCACATTCGCAAATTGTTTTGATTTCTTCAATATCATGAGCAATTTGAAGAAGGCGAGTTGCGCCCTCAAAACCGCCATCTTTTTGGCGGAAGTTTAGCCGAAGTCCGTAGGCCATCACCGGAATATTAAGCTTAATCGTGATTATCATTAATTGGTCTACTTGCTCTGGAGTCAGAAACTGCGCCTC
>JAFWIQ010000013.1 GCA_017511865.1 Candidatus Saccharimonadota bacterium | reverse complement strand
TGTAAGTACTCCTCCTACCTTAGCTATCATCTTGGTATTACCATATTCATTATCAGAATAGCCTATGGCATATATAGAATACCCATTACTATCATTACATACAGTTTTAAATGTAGTAGTACCGATATCTGCCATATATGTACCATTATTTACCGTAGCAGTATGTGGTGTATCTACTGCAGTAGTTAGCATACAGGATACTGGTACTACTATATTTACATCAGAATTCACAGACATATCAGGACCAATGATATTATCTGCTAAAGAAGCTGGACTAGATAACAGAAAGAATGAAAGAGATGTAAAAGCTACTAGACCTAAGGAAACATAAGAAAAAACGCTAAAACCACCACCACGAAACCTCACGTCCTTAACCATAAGTTCATTATAACATACAATTCAAAAATCAAGCCGACAAAGACAAATATAATTTTTCCCAATCCCTCAAGCCCAAATCACCCGGCCGAACGTCAATGCTCAAACCAATTTCGCTAAAAATTTTGGTTAATTCTTCCTTTGATTTTAATCCACTTAAATTATGAATCAATTTCTTCCTTGGTGCCAAAAACCCCATTTTGATAATTCCAAAAACATCGTCACCCACTTCGGGTTTCTCCCTTGGTCTCAATATAATCACCTGACTATCCACCTTTGGTGGAGGCGTAAATTCACCTTTTACCACCACCGGGCCAAGATTTATCTCGGCTCTATTTTTCACAAAAAGCGACAGCATAGTTTCTTTTTTGTCCACGATTCGCTCCGCCACTTCCTTCTGTATTAGTAGCACCGCTCTCTCTGGACGCCATTCCGCCAACAAAATCCTTTCAATAATCGGACTTGTAATATAATACGGAATATTTCCTGCTATGACATACTTTTCTTTAATTGTCGAGAAATCAAATTTCAAAATATCTTGGTTTAATACTTCAAGATTCTTCCCGGGAAAAGATTTTGGCAAATTCCCAGCCAATCTCTCATCATATTCTACTGCAATCACCTTTTCAAATCGCCTCAATAAACTAGAAGTCAGCGTGCCAAGCCCTGGCCCAATTTCAAGGCAAACCTTTGCCCCGTCACCCCTACTATCGGAAAAACCATACGCGCTTTCTTCAGCTGCCAAATCCGCAATTTCATCCAAAATCGCCCTATTCTTCAACCAATGCTGCCCCAAGTTCTTATTAGTACCAACCATGTTCGTACCAAAAGTTAAGCGCCCCCGTCCAACCACCATAACGGCTCACATAACCAGACATCCAACGAATCTGCGTAATTGGATTCGTCTCCCAATCTGCGCCAGCCGCAGCCATCTTGTTGCCAGGCAAAGCTTGCGGAATTCCGTATGCTCCAGAAGAAGCATTTCTAGCATCTACCCTACAACCACTCTCGTGATAAATCAAATCAATCGCTGCCGCCACGTCCGACTCTGCCACTCCAGCAGCCCTCACCCACTCCGCGCAAGTCTCAGACGCCGGAGGCAAAGAGCGCCTTACCCCTACAGCCACCACGCGCGCCACCGGCTCTCGTACCACCTCTTCGGCAATCACCTCGCGTGAAACTTCCTTATTATCAATATAATATACATTATAAGTAACCTTCTTCAACCCCACTTCCCCCAACTGTCGCACTTCAGACTTCCCTGTTTCCAAACTAGCATCTTTCACGGTTTCTTCAGCAAATGGAATTTCCACATCTTCAGTCACTGTTCTCCCCCCGTTTCTGACTACTTTATACATACTAGCCACTCCTACCTCCAAAAAATCCGTATTTGGCAGCATTTCAATCTCATCACCATCATAAATCAACAGCCCCGCCTCACCGGCAATAGTTTTTACATCATAACTAGCCGTCATCAGATACTTTTCAACCGTTCCATCCTTAATAATTACTGGCCTCGCTCTATAAATATTTATAAAAAAGTTGTCCGCATTAATCTCAGCATCCAACCCAGGCTCTACCTTATCACCCGCATTAATAATAATCCCTGCACGATCTATCGCTTCTTTTACTGTTTTCGATTCCGTTTTTATGGTCAATTTATCACTGTTGTCATAAAAACTCACATATTTCGCACCTACAGAATCAAATGTGGTGTCCTCTCCCTCTGCAAAGGTAAGATTTGAGTAAATCTTCAAAAGACAACCAAAAAGCAAAAACAAAGTAATTATTACTATCAAAGCTAAAGCTCGATCAATTCTTCTCGCAAGCTTCATACATAATACATTATATCACATAAACACAAAAAACTTGTGATATACACAAGTTTTTAGTCCCAATAATTTCTAGGTGAATAGCATAAAAATCTAGCCAGAAACAACTCTACACTCTCCACCCTCTCCCACGGCTCAGGCCTCTCTCAACGTCTAGGACAGGTCCAAACCTAATTCTATTTTAGCATAGGCAAAAAGCTTGTCAACCTTGATTTTTAAAAATCTTTATGGTTTAATTTTTATCACCGTAACAGAGAAAAACCGAACAAAAATATGTTGACATTTTCATAAAACTTATGATAATATAATAATCATGAATTGGAGGAAGTGGTTAGATCAATGCATCCTTGCCGGACAAGGCATACTCCTTGCCACCAAAGAAAAACGTTTTTGGTACGGTTTTGTACCGAGTTTTCTATTTTTCGGCGTCCTCATGAATTTACTAGCCGGTGGCACTTCCAAATTTGAGCTCATGGGCGCCCTAGGCTTCCCAGACAATCTCAAAATATTAGGCAACAGCTTCATTGCCGTATTCGGTGTCAACCAACCTTTTCTAGATTGGTTGCCGATTTTTGCCATTTCAATCTTGCAGGGTATCTTAATCGGCCTAATTGTACTCCTATGGAAGAAAAAACGCGACCAAAATTCCGCCAATCTAAGCAGCGCTGGTATCATCACGGGGCTCATCGCACTCGGAGCAGGTTGCCCCACCTGTGGCGCCACCCTAATCACTCCGCTCATCGGAGCCATCTTCTCCACCGGTAGCCTCGCCATAGCTGGCGCAGTATCAACCATAGTTACTTGGCTCGCTATCATAATCGCACTTCTATCTCTCAAGCGCCTCGGCGAAGAAACCTATGTTATAATCATTAATGAAAAATATCTCGCTAAAAAAGCCAAGAAGGAGGCCAGTGAAAAAAGCTCTTAGAATTATTGGTGTCATCGCAGTCGTTGCAGTAATTATCGCCGCCATTGTCACCAGTATGAACAGCAAACCAAGCAATGCCGAAAAAGTCTGGGATACCGCCATGACTACCGGTAATCTCGAAGCCAAAAATTATTTCATTATCTATTCAGATTTAGTTTGCCCATACTGTATCGCCTTCGAAAACGCCATCGTCGAACACGAAGACGAATTCCAAAAATACATCGCAGAAAACGACATCCTAGTAGAAGTTCGCCTATCCGACTTCCTCTACGAATATGGCGAATCTAGGCCTATTAGTTCCCTTCATTCCGCCCTCGCCACCTACTGCGCCAAAAACGAAGGCAAATTCTGGGATTATTACAATGAGGCCGTCACCAGTGTCTGGAATGATTATTTCAAAAACTCTGGCAAAACCGCCTTCGCCAAACTAAATAGCGACGGTCAAGATTACTGGGTTCAAATTGGCAAAAAAGTCGGCCTGAGCGAAGATTTCGAAAATTGCGTCAAAAACCAAGACCCGCTCGAAGAAATTCAAAAAAATGCCGCCAAAACCGCCAAACTCGCCAATGGCATGCCATATTTCAAACTCAACAACTACGTCAATTCTGGCTTCGACCTCTCCTGGGGTTGGGAATATGTCCAAATGTATTTCAAGGCCGGCCTAGAAAGCTAACAAGATTATTTATCAACGCCCCAAATCTTTACATCCTTAATGCTATCTGGTAAATAATTTTTGTCCAAGTGAAAACCCGCCTCCCACTTTTGTCCTTTACCATACCCCAAATCTTTCATCAATTTAGTCGGCGCATTTCTTAACCACACAGGTACCGGCTCATTTGGTGCCTTTCTCGCGAGATCCAGGGCCTTGTACCATGCATCCGTCGTCGCTCTTGATTTTTTTGATTTAGACAAAGCCACTGTAGTATGCGCCAAAATCAATCCAGACTCCGGCATCCCTACTCTCTCCACCGCCTGAAAACACGCCGTCGCAAGCGACAAAGCCCCGTTTCCGGCCAAACCAATATCTTCTGAGGCAAATATCACCATCCTTCTAGCGATAAATTTTGGATCTTCCCCGGCTTCCACCATACGTGCCAAGTAATACAACGCCGCATCGGTATCCGATCCTCTCAAAGACTTAATAAAAGCCGAGATCGTATCGTAATGCTTGTCACCTTTTTTGTCATATCCGGGCATTTTTTTACCAGCCGCTTCAATGACCACTTTTTCATCCACTTTCTCAGCAAGCGATAGCGCCAACTCCAAATCCCCAAGTGCAGACCTCGCATCTCCGCCCGATAATTCCGCAATCAGCTCCAAAGCCTTTTTCGAAACTCTTTTCGAAACTTTCTCTGATTTTATCGCCCTTTTCAGTACTTCCAAAATTGCATCCTTAGATAACGCCGAAACCACAACCACTCTAGAGCGTGACAAAAGCGGCGAAATCACCTCAAACGAAGGGTTTTCTGTCGTCGCTCCAATCAAAGTTATCAAACCAGATTCCACATGTGGCAAAAACGCATCTTGCTGTGCTTTATTAAAACGATGAATTTCATCCACAAACAAAATTGTTCGCGTTTTCAAATTCCAATTCAATTTTGCCCGCGCCACCACCTCTTCCACGTCCTTTTTGCCAGCCGTCACTGCTGAAATCTCCACAAAATCTGCCTCAAATTCTTTCGCCAAAATCCTCGCCAAAGTTGTTTTGCCGGTTCCGGGTGGCCCCCAAAAAATCAAGTTCACCGGTTCGCCCTTTTTCACGATTTCCGTCAAAATCTTTCCTTCGCCTATAATCTCATCCTGCCCCAGCACCTCGGACAATCTTGTTGGCCTCATCCTCTCCGCCAATGGAACCCTGTTCATGTGTATATTATAATAAAAATCTTTACAAAGTTAAATTTTTTATGCTAAAATTAAGTTAATATAATAAAGGAGGAGTTATCAAATGATAAACTTTGCGACTACGAGTAGTACCTACTACCTAGATACCACCAGGGGAGCAGATTTAGACGTAATGGGGATGGGCTCATCAATGTCAGGTCTAGAAAGTGCCGGCATTTGGGTCATCATTGCTTTTATTTTGGCTATCGTCGGTGGAATTCTGACCTATTTCCTATTCGTCAAATCCAAAACCGAACCAAAAGGCAAATTCGCAAAATGGCTCAAAGATTTCCTATCATTCAAAATCATGTGGATCGAACCAATTCTTAAGGTCCTCTACTACATCGGCACTATCTTTGTCATACTATTCTCATTCACATTCCTAGCCGCAGGTGGACCTGGTATCCTTGCATTCTTCATGTGTCTAATCCTCGGACCAGTCGGTGTCCGCTTGGCCTACGAGATGACCATGATGTTCATCATGATTTGGCGCAACACCAGGGATATCGCTGATAAAGTTACCAAATAGCAATCTTTCGCCAATAACACAAAATCCCCTCAGCCCAAAACTGAGGGGATTTTTGTTAAAATAGTATATAATATATAGCAGCAAATCAATACAGGAGGTCAAGTGTTAGCGCCAAACGAAATCGCTAAAAAATCCGTCGAGGTGGGAAAAACCAAGGCCAGTCTCTCAATTGGCAAAATGCTACTACTCAGCATCTTCGCAGGCATGTTTATTGCGCTCGCCGGAGTCGGCGCTACCTTTGGCAACATTTACGGCGGCAAAATCGTAAGCGCCCTAATTTTCCCAGTTGGCCTAATCATGGTAGTCATTGCTGGCAGCGAGCTTTTTACCGGCAACAATCTCATGGTTACTTCCTGGATTAAAGGCGAAATCAGTCTGTGGCAACTCCTCAAAAATTGGCTCCTGGTTTTCTTAGGGAATTTCATCGGTGCTATTTTTGTCACTTTTCTAGCGGTCTATAGTGGCATTTTCGATAATATATCCGACGCTGTCATATCTACCGCTACCACCAAAGCCAATTTGAGTTTCTTAGAAGCCCTAATCCGCGGCATCTTTTGCAACTTCTTAGTTTGCATTGCGGTCTGGATGGCCTTCGGTGCCAAAACCATCTCCGGCAAAATCCTTGCCATCTTCGGACCAATCATGCTATTTGTTTTATGTGGCTTTGAACACTCTATCGCTAATATGTTTTATGGTCCAGCCGGAATCTTCGTCGCCCTAAAAAACGGCATTATTCTAGAAAACCTGAATTTTGAATTATTCCTCACAAACAATCTCCTACCAGTCACCATAGGCAACATCATCGGTGGCGCCGGCATCGTCGGTATCGGATATTATCTAGCATATCTAAAAAAATAACAAATGTGGTGAGTATGATTTTTGCTTCGCAAAAATCTACCTCACCTGCGCATCCTCGGAAAAGAAAAATAGAGAGCAAGCTCTCTTTTTTCATTTCTCTCGAATGCTTGGTGAGTCGGGAGGGGCTCGAACCCTCGACACCGGGCTTAAAAGGCCCGTGCTCTAACCAGCTGAGCTACCGACCCAAATTATTAATGAGAACAAACTCCTCTATCAACACGCATCTTAAACGCGTGGTGGGCGATACAGGAGTCGAACCTGTGACCTCGTCTACGTCAAAGACGCGCTCTAGCCAACTGAGCTAACCGCCCACACAAGTATCTACCACTATTATAACACAAAAATCAAAAATTCCGCAAAAAATACAGACATCGTACTGTGATAATATATATTGTATGGACACAATCAACGACTACGCAACGCTAAAAACCAAATTAGCCCAAAGCGCCGACAATAAATACCGTGATTTTACAATAAAAATCTGCACGAGCAAATACCCAATTCTGGGCGTCAAAGTACCGCAAATACGAAAATATGCCAAACAAGTTCCATCGGAAAAAATCGAAGAATTTATCGCAATCCATCCCACCACTCATGAAGGAATTCTACTACGCGGCTTTCTGATTGCGAGATTACCTTATGAACATATACTAAAGCGCTTCGATTCCCATTTAAAGTATATCGATAATTGGAGCACCTGTGATCTTTTTTGCTCAGCAATAAGCAAACCCATACAAAAAAATAAAGAAGACTTTTTCAAGAAAAAAATCACACAATTATTAGACAATGAATACGAATTTACCACACGGGTAGGCCTAGTTCTTCTCAAATGTTGCTACATAGAACCTGACTATTTAAAATATATTTTTGCCAAAGTAGATAAATTATCTAACCGTGAAGAATATTATGTAAGAATGGGCTTGGCATGGCTAGTTTCGGAATGTTTTATCAAATTTCCTTCGGGCACAATGGATTATTTATCAAAAAACAAGATGCCAACGTGGACTTTTAACAAAACCATCTCAAAAATTTGCGATTCGTATCGCGTAGACACAAAAACAAAAAATCTCTTAAAGAAAATAAGGAAATAAAAATAGTAACGACCTAATGTCAGCGCTATAGTTCAGGGTTGCCTCCTCTTTTATTCCATTAATACCGCCGCATCCACCTAACGCATTTACAGCAAATTGCAAAAGCGTTGAATTATTACAAAAATATTGACAAAAATAAGCATGTGTGGTATAATGAAAACATAAGTTCGTTGAGAGCTTATAGAACATTAAGAAGATGCGTTTAATTCTCCTTTACGGAAATTTTGCGACTCATTTTGTTTATCTATATGGTAATCAAAATGAGCCGCAAAAAGCCGGCTCAAAAAATAAAAAATTTTTTTAGAGGCGGCAACGCCGAAAGGAGAAAAATTATGGCAAAAATGATAAGAATTCATAAGCAGGCAGGCCAGAAGAAAGATGCAATAAGAATCAGCAAAGCCAGCGATATCCCGGATTTCCTCAGGAGTTCCGTCGATATCGCACACGGTAAGTTATATCTTACGTGCGTCGAGGGCAATGAAACCTGCCCACTTGGGTCGGTAATCGGTTATGAAACTTCCGATAAAACTCCTAGCGGGTACAACTGCTGGTGTATCGGAAATGCCGCAACCAACTTAGTCGAGATCGACGGCGTCTTCTATAAGAAGGCCACCGTCATGTCGGCTATGGCAGTCACAGAGGAGTTCCCCAAGTTTCTTGAGGGTGCAAATATCACCCAGGATCCCGACGGCTCTTGGTCTATCAAGACCGACTGGGGCGTAAGCACCGGTTTCCCCGGACAGGCATACTGGGTGAAGTACGGCACCAAAGAGGACGGAACCCCGGATGCTAACATCCTCACGAAGACTGAGAAATCCTACCAGGATTACATCGTCTGCGATGAGGAAGGCAACGATATCGGATTTCTTTCGAAGATTGACCCTGCCTAACACATCTAAAACCCCCGGCTTCCACGCATCCAGTGTGGATAGAGCCGGGGGCTCTCTTTTTGGAAAAAGTTTAGACCAAATTGTTTAGGGTATTAACAGATGATTTATAAGGGTAAAATGCGTTTTCAGACGCATTTTTTGCGTAAAATTGGTACAAAAAGCACCCTAGAACTTGTAGAGTACTTAACGGAAACTTACTACTAAAAAATCGGCAAAAATGCCGACTCATATATAATCTGGTGGCGCCGACTGGACTTGAACCAGTGACACAAGGCTCTTCAGGCCTCTGCTCTACCAACTGAGCTACAGCGCCACATCTCACACATTATATCACACCTGTGGTATAATTTAAAGTATATGAGCAAGAAAATTAATACTACGCCAATCTCGGGCACCCAAGAGCTTTTACCAGAAATTCAAAAGACTTTTGATGCCCTCAAACTCAAAATCAACAATTCTTACAACCAGCACGGCTATTTTAATATCGAAACCCCCTCCATCGAACGCACCGAAATCCTCCTTGCCAAAGCTGGCGGCGACACCGAAAAACAAATTTACAAGGTCATAAAAACCGCCGAAACCGAAACCGATTCCAGTCAGGCCCTTCGTTTCGACCACACCGTTCCACTCGCCCGCTATGTCGTCGAACACGAAAACGACCTCACTTTCCCTTTTAAAGTTTCCCAAGTCGGTCTCAATTTCCGTGGTGAACGTGCCCAAAAAGGTCGTTTTCGCGAATTCTACCAATGCGACATCGATATCATTGGACGCAATACTCTTTCAATAGCTTACGACGCAGATGTCATTTCAACTCTACTCGATACTTTCTCCACTTTTAATCTAAACACCCCAGTCCTCGCTCGCATCAGCAACCGAAAAATCCTTTCCGGTCTATTAGAAGCCTTGGGTCTCCAATCCCTTTCAAAAGATATCTACAGCATCATCGACCACGCCGAAAAAGTCACCCCCGAAAAAACTAAAATGAATTTTGAAGAGTTGAAGTTAAAACCAGATAACATCCAAAAACTTCTTAATTTCATAGAATTAAATGGCAATCGCTTCAAGGTCATCAAGGAATTAAATAATTTAGAAATTAAAAATGAAAAATTCAGTGCCGGCGTAGCCGAATTAGACCAAGTCCTCTATCTTCTTGAATCATTAGGTCTCACAGAAAATATCATCGCCGACATGAAAATCGTCCGCGGCCTTGATTATTACACCGGGACCGTCTTCGAATTTATCTTACCAGAATATAAAAGTATCGGTTCAGTTTGTGGTGGTGGACGCTACGAAAACCTCACCGGATACTTCTCTGAAAAATCCTTCCCTGGCGTTGGTGGATCCATTGGCCTCACAAGATTATTCTACGTTCTTAACGAAAAACATTTACTTCCAGACTCCACAAAAGAAAAAATCGACTACGCAGTTATCCCAGTTTCCGAACACGAATTTGACGAAGCCTTCAACGTCGCAAAAAAGCTCCGTGAAAAAAATCACAGCTCAACCATCGTCCTAATAGACAAAAAACTTAGCGACAAAATAGCCTATGCTTCCAAAATCGCCGAAAACGGCATCGTTATAGGCGAAGAAGAAGTCAATACAAAAATCCTAAACGCCAAAAATTTCGAAACCGGCGAAGAAAAGGAGCTCAAATATGAATAAATTAGAAGATATAGTTAGCTTATGCAAACGCCGCGGATTCATCTTCCCCGGTTCCGAAATATACGGTGGCTTCGCCGGCACCTGGGACTACGGTCCGCTCGGAGTCACATTAAAGAAAAAAATCATGGACGCCTGGTGGAAATTCTTCGTTGAAGACCGCGATGATATGTACGGCATCGATGCCGCCATTCTTATGAATCCCAAAACCTGGGTAGCCTCAGGGCATACTGCCACCTTTGCAGACCCACTCGTAGAATGCAAAGAATGCAAATCTCGCTTCCGTGCCGACAAAATCGCCAACAATATCAATGAATCAGTCACTACCGAAGAATTCCTCGCTACCCACACCAAATGCCCCGTTTGCGGCAAAGAAAATTGGGGGCCAATCCGCAAATTCAATATGATGTTCTCTACTCACGTCGGCGCAGTGCTCCCAGATGACGACCAAGAACTAGCCGCAAAAAACATCGCTTACCTTCGCCCGGAAACTGCCCAAGGTATTTTCACTAACTACAAAAACGTCGTTGACACTTTTTACCCAAATCTTCCTTTTGGTCTTGCCCAACAAGGCAAAGCTTTTAGAAACGAAATCAGCCCTCGCGACTTCATTTTGCGCGATCGTGAATGTTCACAAATGGAAATCGAATACTTTGTCCATCCCAATGCCTGGGAAGAAAATTTCGAAAAAATGCGAAAAGCCCAACATGAATTTTTGGAAGAAATAGTAAAACTTCCAAAAGAAAAAATTCACGAGTTCGAAGTCCCCGCCGAAGACCGCGCACACTACTCCAAACGCACTATCGATTTTATGTTTGATTACCCAAACGGCGAAGAAGAGCTCATGGGGCTTGCTTACCGTACTGACTTTGATCTCCAAAACATTGCCCGCGAATCCGGCAAGTCTATGGAATACCGCGACAAAATTACCGGCGAAACCCTAATCCCCCACGTCATCGAACCATCCATTGGCGTCGAACGTCTATTTTTGGCAATACTAGCCACAGCCTACACCGAAGACGAAATCAACAATGAGAAACGTATCGTCCTCAAACTTCCCGAAAATCTCGCACCATACAAATTCTGTGTTTCCCCACTGCTCAAAAATAAACCAGAACTAGTTACCAAAGCCAAAGAAGTTTACGATATCCTTCGCCAAAAATACAGCAGTATCACCTGGGATGATTCCGGCAACATCGGCAAGCGTTATCGCAAACAAGACGAAATTGGTACTCCCAAATGCATCGTTATCGATTTCGATACCCTGGAAGATAACACCGTCACCGTTCGCGATCGAGACACTACCAAACAAACCAGAATCAAAATCGATAATCTGTAATTTATTTCAAAAAAACATTTTATATGCTAAAATCATAAGCATAAAAGGAGAATATTATGGCTGAAGAAGCAAAAGATAATAAAAAAAATATAATCATCTGGACGTGTGCAGCCTTAGCAGCAGTTATCGTTATCATTGTCGCAATAATCTTCGCTACCCGCAATACCGGCATCAATGATTCCTACTTTGTTTCCGATGGCACCAAATACGTACTCACATTAGAATCCAATGACATCTCCATGGAAGACGAACAATATGATCCTATCAAAGCCC
The DNA here is from genome assembly GCA_017511865.1 of Candidatus Saccharimonadota bacterium. Taxonomy (GTDB): domain Bacteria; phylum Patescibacteriota; class Saccharimonadia; order Saccharimonadales; family Saccharimonadaceae; genus Nanosyncoccus. The sequence continues at coordinate 26,142 of JAFWIQ010000013.1, read as the reverse complement.
ACTTAGTTTACCTTTATTCTGGCGACAATATTACCGATCTTAAAGCCTACTACGAATACGCCGACAACTCAGCCGCCAAAGCCGCTTACGACTATTTCAAAGAACACATCGATGAAGAGGATGATAACTACAAAGATATTTCCGTCAACGGAAAATACGTTGTCCTTACCGCTGCAGATTCCCAATACGAAGAACTCACCACCAACGACGTCAAAGAACAAATTGAGTTTATGGAAATGATCAGGAATATGGGACAAGGCGATGATTACGAAGTCGAAGAAACTGAAGACACCGAAACAACCGAAGATGCCGAAGAATAAATAATTCTTTAAGGCACAAAATATGACATATATATAATATATATGTCATATTTTTATCCCAACTATTTACTTAGTTGCGTTTTTTACAGCTTTCTTAACGCCTTCAATGGTATCAGAAATCGCATCTTTTGCATCATTGACCGCACTCTCAATGTTTTTCTTCACCTTTAGTTCAGGGTGAGCCTCAACATACCGCTTAATTGATGCCTCGATCACCTTCTTCGCAGACTTCAAATCTTCAAAGGCTTTTACTTCAGTACTGCCAGGCTTTTTCAAATCCTTATAGTGATTAAAATGATATTCAATTTGTTTCAAAATTTGCTTTGGTAAATCTTCCAAAGTTTGATACAAATCGCCATTATTACGATCATCTGCTGGCACACAAATAATTTTATCGTCAACTTCCCCACCATCCACAAATTTCATCACTCCGAGTATCCTTGCCTTCATCCAAATACCAGTCGTCAATGGTTGATCCGTAATCATCAAAACATCGAGCTCATCACCATCCTCATCTAATGTTTGCGGGATAAAACCATAGTTGCAAGGCTTTGCAAAAGCAATCGGCTCCACGCGATCCAACATAAAACACGCGTGTTTCCTGTCCCATTCTATCTTATGATTAGAGCCAGTTGGAATTTCAATCACCACGTTCAGCTCACCATTTTCATAATCCCCAGGCGTTAAAACTTTATTAAAATCTGCCATTTATTTCTCCTTTCTGTACAGTATATTATATCGCACCACTAACTATTCTTGCAAGACGCAAGACCTTCGGTATTACTATTTCCGCATCTTTAACACGCGCCACTACGACCAATTTTGTAGTCAACATTAATCGCAACATCTTAATTTCATTCACACCAAACTCTCCACATACATCTTCCACAAAAGCCTTTTCCATTACATCATAATTATACCTTTTCTCCGAACTCAACTTTTGTCCTGTTATATCCCAATACAAATTTATCTCCTCACCATACCCCTTTAACAATCTCAACCAAAACCAAGCCTCCACTAGTTCAAGGTTTAATCCCAAATCCAGTCCCGCCAATCCTTGATCAACTATATCAAAAAATTCAGAATTATCCGAGCTCTCCGCTGCAATATTTATCTTTTTCAAAATCAAAGCAGCTAGCTCCATTCTTGCAAAATCTTTCAGAATATTACTATAATACTTTATCATTTTTGCACTAGTCACCACCATGAGCTCGCTGCGCCCACGATGAATATTTAAGTCAACCAACGAAAACATTTCTACTCCACCCGCCAGTTTTGATTTTTCCCGTCGCACACCCTTAGCTATCGCAGCAATTTTACCTTTTGGTGTGATAATGTTCAAAATTCGGTCAGCCTCACCGTAATTTGTTCGCCGAAGCACATATCCAAGTGTCCTAAAATCCTTATCCGGCGTATTTCTTGGCATAATCCCGAATTTCCTTTGGTATCATTTTTTCTTTACTCAAAAATCCCACCACTCCATACTCAGATAAATCCATTTTTGCATAATCCAATGAAGAAACTATTACCACGGGAATTTTTGCCGTATCAACATACGACGCTAGTTCGTTCAGAAAAGTAAAGCCATCTGGCCCATCCAGTAGTATATCCAAAAAAATTAAATCCGGCAGTAAACCATCAGAAATAGCCCCAATTGCCGAAATCGCATCCGAAAAAACTTTCACTTCACCACCACAAGCTCGCACCATGCATTCGGCCATTACCCTATCGTCATCGATTACAAAAATCATACAAACAAACTCGCCTGCCTAGAAATTGGCAGCTCAACATAAAAACTCGTTCCATCCCGATGTCTAATTGCCCCCACATCGGCATTCATATATCTAGAAAATTTTGAGGCGATATATAATCCTAATCCAGAAGAACCCGGTCGCATAGCAACAGAAGTAGGTTTTTCTATGCTACCACTTTTTATCTCTTTCCATAAATTAAACGGTAAAGCCGGACCATAATCTCTAACCGCCACCCTTACCTTGTCATGACTATCCCTTACTGTTAGTTCCGCCCGAGTTCCCTCCCCAGAATATCTTATTGCATTTGACAAAAAATTATAAATCACACTTATAAGCAAATCTCGATTTGCCGTCACCAAAGGCGCTCGATTTGAATACTTAATAGATAAATTTCGATTGTTATATCCAAATAAATGTTTAAGTTCCATAGAGACTTCATCACACACAGACCTTACCGATACCGGCTCCATCACAAACAACCCATCTTCAAGCCTTCTAATCTTCGTCAAATCGTTCACTTGCCTTATTGCCCTCTCTGACACTTTAACCATTTCTGAACGAATATACTCATCGCCATCATTTGCGCCCTCAAACGACAAGGCGAGCTGCCTCAATACTGCCAACGGAGTCTTTAACTCGTGCGCAGCCACCAAAATTCCATCTACCTCCAAATCCATGCCCCCATTATAACACTATTTCACTACGCGTTGAAAGTAACCGTCTCTACTAATTTATCAAAATCATCTTTAAACAACACCGAATCAGTTTGCAAAACCGCAGTTTTGTCTCGAATCTTAAAAATCACAATCAAACCATTTAATTCTGTATTCGGAATATTACCAGAATAACGATTCGCCGCAGTTCCATTTACTGTGATCGACTCCACCGTCAAACCAGAATCCTCTCTATCCATATATCTTTGATATTCCGCCACCACTTCATCAAAACTTTTATCTCTAATAGTTACCCTTAATGCATTAATCGTGCCCGCAGATACAGTATTTACCTGAATCGGATTGAAATAAGCACTAAAATCTCCTCCAGTTGATGCATCGGCCGCAACGTAAACGCTCCAAGTCTTTGGATATTCAAAAGTCAATTGTCCGTAATCCGCAGGACCAGAAAAAGTTTTATACGGATATTTTTCTCGTTCCAAAAATTCCGCCTCATCTTTATTCGCTTGCTCATCCTTTGCTGCCGCTACTGCCACCGCAATCTGTCCATCTACGTCAGTCTTTACCTCATTATATTGCATAAACATCCAAACAAAAAGCCCAACAAAAGTCACCGCAATTAATGAAACCACAATTATAGCGATAGTTTTTATAAGCCCAGCCGTATCGTTTTTCTGACTAGGAAGTGTTTTAAGCTGTACCATAGCTTGACCCGGAGTAGCCCCAGAAACCGGCGAATATTCAGGCTGCGAAAAAGACTGAACTGGTTGTACTGGTGGCATTTGAGAACTATCCATAAGTTTATTATATCACATTATTTGCTAAAGTCTTCCGCCAAAATCTCTATCTCATTTTTTAAATTATCCAAATCATTTTCGATTTCTTTTGCCATCTCAATAGCCTCCCGGTATCGCTTCACCGCCTCCTCCAACTTAAAATCATCCGAATAAAACCACTCCACTTCAGCATCTAATTTCTCAATCTTTTGATTTAAATTACTTTTTTCGGTCATCTTTTACCTTTCTTTAATTTTTTTAATCTCCGCTTCAATTTCTTGCTTAATTGTTGTAATTTTTACAACATTACCTGGTGAAATTTTACCACTCAAAATTGCATAACCCTGCGCCAAAATCCTTTCTGGATTTAGTGTTTCCAATAATTTTATTTTGTGTTGCAAATTTTTCTCCATTTCCCTAAATTCAACCTTAATCTTATCAACACATTCTTGAATCTTTTTCCTACATTGCTCTACCATCGGCTCAATGTATTTAGAAATTATCCCACTAGAAATTTTTTCAACTTTTTCCGCATTCACCATTTTTGCCCGCCCAACTTCCTGCAACACCACTTGAGTTACACGATTAATGTTTTTTTCAAGCTTTATTCTTTCCTCTTTTTTGTCTCTCGTCAATATTTCTGCCGCATTAGAAGGAGTAGAAGCCCTCACATCCGCCGCAAGATCCGCCAAACTTTCGTCCACTTCATGCCCAATTCCCGTAATCACTGGTATTTTACTTGCAGCAATTATTCGCACCAGTTTCTCATCATTAAAACAAGACAAATCATCAGCCGAACCACCGCCTCGCAAAATCGCAATTACCTGCATTTCGCTCTTTTCATTAAAATAATTAAGCGCCCTAATAATCTGATCTGGTGCGTCAAGGCCTTGTACTTGCGTATGCGCCACCTGCACCCTCAAGCCACCCCATCTCGCATTAATAATTTTTACAAAATCTGCATACCCAGCCGCTGCTGTACTAGAAATTACTCCAATTTTAGTCAAATCCTTCGGCAACGTTCTCTTCTTTGTCGCGTCAAACAATCCCTCACTGCTCAATTTCTTTTTCAAAATCTCATATGCCTTTTTTAAACTCCCCTCACCCACTGGCTTCACCGCTTGCACGGTAAAAGAAAACTTTCCCCACTTAGTAACTTTTGGCACACCCTTTACCATCACCTTCATTCCATCTTCAATTGGAATTCTCAACTGGTAAAGAGTCATGAAACAAGAGATCGAAGATTCCTCATCTTTTATATCAAAAAACACCCACTTTCCTTGATTTATTTTAAAACTCGCCACTTCACCCACAATCGTGGCCTCATGATATGCGTAATCCAAAGTCTGATTCACGACATTAATAAATTCGGTAGGAGTAAACCGAGCAAGCAACGTAAGCTCATCTTCTGAGGACCATAAGCTTGGGCGAGCGCCCTTGAGCGTGTCCGAAGAAGATGAGTTTAGCTGCTTGCTCATTTATTATTCCTTATCGCCTTATAATATGGCCATGAACCAGAAATTATCGTAAACATGAGCGTAATCACGCGCGTCATTACCGTCACAATCGTCGCAGTCGGAAAGTCCACTCCAAGCGCAATCATTACGCCAGCCATACCTAATTCATATAATCCATAAGGCACAATCCCATCAAACACCGACCCAATCGCCTCCCCCACCATAATAAACGGCAAAAGTTCCGGGCGCCCCAACGAAATCGCCACAATCCAATACGTTGCAATTTCACAAAAACTATAAACAAGCCCCCACATTGCGGGCTTCTTGAGATACCTTTTATTATCCTTGGCTATCTTCACGCTTTCGTGAATGTCCGCAAAATAATCTTTAATTTTTTCACTTTTTATTAAGTGTTTCCTGCGACCAAAAGTCACGATTTTTATCAAAGTACTAGATATTTTTTCTACAGCCCTCGAAAAAAATTCCGTCCGCTTTTTGCTGCTAGCGATGTATACCACTATCCACAAAACAAAAAACACACCCAAATTCATTATCAAGGCTACCGGAATAATCCACATCGCATTTTCTGGAATTAAATTTAACGCCAACAAAACCAAAATCGCAATCAATGCTTGCAAATAATTTATGACGGTAGTAATTGCATACCTAAAAATATATAAAAAACTCGCCTGCCCTACAGACACATTAAACGGATATAATCTATATGTCAAAAAAGCCAATCCACCCAACCCTCCAGCCGGCACGGCATGATTAACAAAATTTAATTCCGTAGAAATACTTAAAATCTCACCTTTGGAAAACTTTTTTACATTTTGCCGATTTTTAAGATAAGAAAAAAACACTTGGCCACAAGCGTAATACATAAAAAGTTGCTCAGGAATCAACAACAGCAACACAAACACATTTGTGTCTTGCAGATGATTCAGGGTTTCCAAAATGTCTGTCCAATTCAAATAGACTACATAGCCCACCAGAACCACCGTCAAAACTATCAAAATCGACCGAAAAGAAAATCCGATTCGTTTTTTCTTAGCCATAAGCTACATTATATCATATTAGCGAACTTCTACGCGAACCCTAGGCAATGACTTACCAGAAAAATGAGTCTTCTTGGTCTTTACAAAAGTTACCACCCCATCTTTAGCGGCATGAATCGTAAAATTACGTGACATATAAGTGCCTGGACCAGCAATCTTAGTGGCACCAGTCTGGCGTACCAATACTTCACCATTTTTAACTTTCTGACCACCAAAACGCTTCACGCCAAGGCGCTGACCAGCATTATTATGAACATTCTTGGCGGTACCGCCAGCTTTTACGTGTGACATTTATTTATTCCTTAAAATTAATATATCTCTCGCTACAATCTGGCCCTCTCGACAATAAAGAAGCCCCTCGCGCGACTTATTATCAACATTATACCCCATATCTTGAATTTCGTCAATGATATTTAGCCTCTCATACGTTCCATCATTACGTAACCACGCCGGAGCCGCAATCACTACTGGAGTTCCAGACTTAATTTGTTTATTCAGATTCTTCAAAAACCCTAAAATTATTGCCCCACATTCCTGCTTTTGCTCTTTTAATTCCATTTCGGTAGGAATATGCGAAAACGGCTTTCCGAGATATCCTTCACACGCCACCGCATCTATCGGCTGACTCCATTTAAAAGAAGTCGCATCGCCCTCAGCCAATTCAAAAGGCGTATTTTCGGGGCCGGGTCCCTCGCGCCCGTCTTCACGGGGCTCGGGCCCTAATTCTCGGCAGCAGCCTCCGAAATGCCCCGAAAACAGCCTTTCTGAATTGGCAATCAGCCATTCCAAGTTCTTCCTACTATACTCAACCATCCGTTCGCTAACATCAGTGCCATACGCTCGGTATCCCATGAGAAGCGCCTCTTGCAAAACCACACCAGTTCCACAAAATGGATCCAAAATCGTCGCATCCTCTGGTAAAGCCCCACAAAGATTGATCAAAATCTGTGCCAATTTTGGCGGCAACATTCCAACCTTAGCGTCTCGTGCCGGTCGTTTTTGATCTCGCCTAGCATAGGCTTCAATATCCTGCACGCCCACAACCCTATACCATTCATCATTTAGCTTAATTAATTCTACCTTACGCTCATTCTTGCCACTAAGCCCATTATGAAGCGAAGTCGCCGTAGAAAGCACGGCTTCTCTGTTTTCTACCATCCTCACACTCCTTCCATGCCTTACCAAAATCTTCTTTAATTTTAACGCCTCACCCTGTGCCGTTCTTTTTGTCGCTTTATCCGAATAATCACTCACTCCTATCGTAATCTTCCCCTCTGGCAAAGCTTGCAAATATTCCAACGGTTTTTGCCCCAATTCAACCGCAAGTTTCTGAACTCCACCCAAACGACTGATATCGAGTGGTGTCGAAATACCTTTTACGGGTATTCCGGAGCGCGGCAGCGCGAGGTTTAGTGCGCGAGCCCCGTGGCGACGGGCGCGAGCGACACGACCTGTAAAAGGTATTTGACGCCACTCAACACCACTTATGGACTCGAGTTCTGCGATTGAAATCTCTGGCTGACGACCTAAAACCGCTAAATATTTCATTTTACAATCAAAAACTTATTTTTGCCCTTTTTAATAATTGCTACTTGATTTAGCTCTATATCATTTTTTATTTTTTCGCCATTAACCGTAATCGCCCCCTGTGCAATAAATTCGCGCGCTTTCTTTTTTGAATCAGCTAAACCATTATTTACTAAAGCGTCCACCAACATCACACCTTTTTTCTCCGTTGGCAAATATTCACCAAATTCTAAAATTTCATCTTCCGTAAATTCTGCAAAATTCGTCTCACGGTCAAATAGCATCGCCGTCAAATTCTCCACCGCCTCAGCGGCCTCGCGTCCATGCACCACTTCCGTCACGCCACGCGCCAAAGCCCGCTGCGCAATTCGTTTTTCCGGCGCCTCTGAGTGTTGTTTTAAAATATCCTCAATCTTATCTTTGTCATAAAGCGTATAAATCTTAATCAAATTTTCCACCGCCTCATCCGATTGATTCAACCAAAATTGATAAAAATCAAAAATCGAAGTGTAATTCCCTGACCCATTATCAGATGCGGCCAACCAAATAGCATTCCCCTCAGACTTGCCAAACTTTCGCCCCGTTACCGGATCAACCACTAATGGTGTGGACCATACATCCGCCACTCCATCTTCCAATCTTTTAATCAAATGAATCCCAGATGTACAATTTCCATACTGATCTGCCCCACAAAGTTGCAAATCTACTCCATACTCACGATAAAGATGCAAAAAATCATAACCCTGAATTAAAGTATAAGAAAACTCCGCATAACTTATCCCAGATCCACCCTCACCAATCCGATTTTGCACAAATTGCCGATCAAGCAGCTGCGTCATCGAAAACACCTTCCCCACTTCCCGCAAGAAATCGAGATATTTCATGTCACGGAACCAGTCATAATTATCAACCATTGTTACATCGACGGGTGACACCACTGGGGGGACCCCCACAGAGGCTTTAGCCGATGTGGAGGAAACTGTGGTGGCAGGACCCATCGAAAAAATGTTTGATATTTGTTTTCTAATACATTCTTTATTATGTTCAATTTCATCAAGCGATTTCAAATCTCGCTCGCCATTTTCTTTCGGATCACCAATTTGTCCTGTCGCTCCACCCACTAATAAATATGGTTGATATCCATGCCGCACAAAACAAGCACACATCATGATTGCCGCCAAATTGCCAATCGTCAAAGAATCCGCCGAAGGATCCGCCCCCCAATAAAACTTCTTTGACTCCCTAGTATCCAAATCCGCAGGATTTTCAATAGTTGTTTCCGCGGCAAAACCACGATAAATAAGTTCCTCTGATAGTTTCATGTGATAATTATATCACAACTCCTCCCCCTGCCTAGCTTTGTTGGCCCACTCATCCGCCATCTCATTAAGCTCTATCCCATCATGCCCTTTTTCCCAAACCAATTTCACCGAATACTTATTATATAATTCATATAATTCTTTCACCAAATCCAAATTCTTGATTGCACCAGTTTTTTTCTTCCAGCCATTTGCCACCCAACCACCAGCCCATTTCGTCAAAACATTTATCCAAAATTCCGAATCCGAATGAATTTCGCAACCTTCATCACCAGCATATTTTATCGCCGCAATCATCGCCGAACCTTCCATCCGAATATTAGTGGTATCCTTCTCTCGTCCCAAAACCACCGGACGAGCCCCACCACCATCAACTTCAATTACCGCAAATCCTCCCGGTCCCGGATTCGGACTTGCACTCCCATCAGTCCACAAAATCTTCATATCAAAATTATATCATATATTAAATCCCAATATCGGCTACGGCATAGTCATACTGGTATCATCGTCCACGCCACCATCATCCACATCGCTATCCTTGGGTTGCTCCTCTATATCTCCACTATCCATATCACTATTTAAACCCTGAGCAACATCAAGATTATCAGGCTCAACATTATCAACGCCAGTAGGCAAACTCATCGTCGTGTCCACAGGGGCACTCTGACTGCTCATTGTGCTCATCGCGCCACTATTAGCGTCAACCAAACACCTAACAGAGATGCCGTTATATTTGTCGTAGCCATTAGAACCCGAATTGACAGATATGCTATTCAAAGACAGATAGTACGAACTGCTGCGACCGAAAACAGTAGACGACCAATAGTGCCCGCTGCTGCCCCTACCATGCATCAACGTAGTACCCTGCATATAATAGGTTCCGCCGGAATAGAGGAAATTATTGGGAAAGCTTCGCCAAGCCTTAGACATTTCTGTATCAGTAGGAGTAGTACTTGGTGTTAATTCAATCCCAGTATCACCCAGTTGTATATCTAAGTAAGAGAATCCTCCACTTGTGGCACCTTTACCGGTACCTCTACCATACGGTAATTTCCAACCCTTAGGACATATAGAAGTACCGGCAGCTTCTGATGGAGTATATCCATTTGCGTCTACCGTAGTAGCATCATAATAACTAGTATTAGCCATAGCGGCCGCCCAAGTATAGTAATTACCATAGCTGTAGATGTTTTGATCTGTTCCAGTCATATTGTCTGTGGTAGTGTTAGGATTAGCAGTAGTGGCAGTAGCATTAGTGTTATTGTTGTTATAGCGTGGCATACGATAACCAGCATAGCTAGTTTGACTAATATTGACAGAAGCTGTACCCGACTGAGTTCCGGCGTAGTATAGACTATTAGCAGTAGTAGCATCGTTAGCTCCATTGGTAGCTATAAAATTATTCGTCTCAGGCTCCGCTAGTCCAATAAAGTTGCCATAAGTAGCAGAAGTACCATAACCTTGTGCTAGCAGACCATCTGCATTGTGCTCTGCATCATAATCTAATCTTAAGTTTTCTATCATCCAACAATTATCATCAGCCAACTTTGCTACGGCATACACATCATTGTCTCTCTGGTCTTTCAACGCTATCACCTCTCCCTGACTCATTGCACCACATCCAGTCCAACCCTGCAAAGTAGCATCATTGACGGGTTTTATCCACACAGCATACAGAGTAACAATCAATTTATTATTAGATACTACAGCATGGTTCAAGAAATCTGCATCTGCAGTAATAGTAGCCATCGGACCATAAATCTCACCATTTGAAGCCGCCGCACTAACAAGAGAAGCGGCATTGCTTGCGTCTGGATCTATTTGTGTCGTACTCCACCCAGCAAACCCATATCCCGCCCTTTTGTAATTCGAAGCATAAAGATCAATCTCATCATCTTCCTGCACATTGGTATGCTGTACACTCATCGTCGTACCAGCATCAGCATTATTGCCATCATATTCTACAACGTAACTAGAACAATTGGGGTCAGCCGTCAAATAATATGTAATAGCATTACCTTCCACCATCTTATAAATACCAGACTCCAATAAATCGCCCACAGACACACCATAGTAGACCGGTATAGTATCACCTCCACTAGCCGAACCAGTATCCTTGGTAAATATCGGAGTCATAGAACCAGTTAAACCAATAAAACCAGAATTTATCGTGGCGTCATTAGTAGTAGTATATCCCCAAGTGTTCAAATAGCCATCGCCAACAACCGGAAGCGGATTCTCTGAAGTCCCAGCCGAAGTAATAATCTTGCTATCACTATTGTCGTCCCCATCTTTATATAAATTATTGTCAGCGCCACCACTAATGGATAACGTATATCCAAGTGGGCAAGGAGAATCCACCACTACAGAATCGGTACCCAAACCAGCGTTATTGCCAGACGCCGAAACTTCTATCTCTACTGTCCCAGAAGTAGAAATAGAAGTAGAATAAGCAAAAACCAGGTTATCACCAAAAACTAAGCCACCAGCAAAAACAGCTAATAAGCTAAAAATCGTTTTATACACAAAAATAATGTTTGTTTTATAGTGTGGAGACATTTTGTTTTTATTTTAATGTGTTTGACCTTTACAAAAATATAATAACGCTTATTCTAAAAAAATGCAAGTCTTTTTATTTTATAATTTTGTCAATAATTCCGTATTTCAAGGCTTCTTCCGCGCTCATCCAGTTATCTCGATCCATATCTTTCTCTACTTGTTTCAAATCTTTACCAGTATTCTTTGCAAAAATCTCTGCTAATCGCTTTTTCAAAAACACACCCTCCCTAAGCATAATTTCCTGATCGGTAATCTTACCTTCCGTACCAGATGACGGCTGGTGAATCATAATCCTAGAATTAGGCAAACAATAGCGCTTCCCCTTTGCACCAGAAGACAAAAGCATCGCCCCCATGCTCGCTTGCAGCCCAATCCCAATCGTTTCCACATCCGGCTCAATATAATTCATCGTATCAATAATCGCCAATCCATCATACACCGAGCCACCAGGCGAATTAATGTACAATTTGATAGATTTTTTGCTATCCTCATGCGCAAGATAAAGCAACTGCGCAATTACAAGATTCGCCGTATGCGGATTTACATCTTCGCCAAGAAACACAATCCGATCATTCAAGAGTCGCGAATAAATATCATATGCTCTCTCACCTTTATTGGTTTCATCTATCACCGTAGGTACTAAATAATTTTTTGCCATATTTACTCCTTTACTAATTTCAATTTCTTGTTTACGTATTTCAAAACCGGAATGTCACCCTTCTTCAAATTCCCAGCAATTATTTCTTCGGAAATCAATGATTCCACTTCGTCTTCAATTTTTCTCCTCAATGGCCTCGCTCCATTCTTCGGGTCATAACCTTCACGAATCAAATAATCCTTTGCTTTTTCATCAATCTTAATTCCAACCCCCTTTGTCGCAAGACGCTTCCTCAAATCGTCAATCAAATTATCAAAAATTTTCTCCACATTTTTTCTTGTTAACGCATGAAACACCAAAATATTATCCAAACGATTAATAAGTTCTGGTCGCATCACTTTTTTGAGTGCCTTCATCGCATAGGCCTTATTCTCTTCATACTCTTCTTCTAACGCTTTTTTATCCTTAGCAGTTTTTGCCGTAAAACCAAGTTCGCTTTCGCGATACATATCCGCCGAACCCAAATTCGAAGTCAAAATTACAATCGTATTATTGAACTTAATTTTATTACCTTGTCCGTCCGTTAATACGCCATCTTCCAAAATCTGAAGCAATAAATTAAATACATCCGGATGTGCTTTTTCAATTTCGTCAAATAGAATTACCGAGTAAGGTTTGCGACGCACCGCCTCAGTTAATTTTCCCCCATCATCATAGCCAATGTAGCCAGCCGGCGCACCCACTAAGCGCGATACATTATGTTTTTCGCCAAATTCACTCATATCGATTTTAATCAGGGCATTCTCGCCACCAAATACCTCTCTTGCAATCACCCTTGCCAATTCTGTCTTGCCCACGCCAGTTGGGCCCATAAATAAGAACGAACCAATCGGCCTTCTCGCATCCGCAATGCCACTTCGCCCTCTCCTAATCGCCTTAGCTACAGCCTTAATCGCTTCATCTTGCCCAATAATCGACTTCTTAAGCTCATCTTCCAAATTCATCAACATTTTCATCTCGGACCCATGCACCTTGGATACAGGAATTCCGGTCTTCAAAGAAACCGCTGTAGCTAAATTTTCTTCCGTCAATTTTGGATTCTCGGTTTTCTTCACGCCAGCTTTTTCTAACTTTTTAATTTCTTGTTCCAATTTAGCAAGCTCGGTTTTGTAGCCAGCCGCTTTTTCGTAATCCTCATTCTCCGCCGCTTCAGCAATTTTATTCTCAAGTGTAGATTTTTCAATCTTTAATTTCTTATATTTACCACCACCTTTTTTGTCTGCCGCAACCTTAGCAATCGCACTAGCCTCATCAATAATATCAATCACCTTGTCGGGCATAAAACGATCGTTGATGTATCTTTGCCCCATTGTAATTGCTGTTTCCAAAATAGAATCTGGAATTATCACACCATGATGTTTTTCGTAATGACTTTTGATTCCTTTTAGAATTCGAAGAGTCACCGCTGCGCTAGGCTCTTCCACCATCACAGTCTGAAACCGTCGAGACAAAGCTTTATCCTTCTCAATCGACTTACGATATTCGTCAAGCGTCGTCGCGCCAATCAAATTAATAGAATTACGTGCCAATGCTGGCTTTAGAATATTCGCTGCATCCATGCTCCCCTCACTAGAGCCTGCACCAGAAAGCAAATGAATCTCATCTATAAATAGCAATATACTATCGTCGCCAGTGGCTTCATCCACAATTCCTTTTATCCTCTCCTCAAATTCTCCTCGGAATTTTGTTCCCGCCACCACGCTAGACAAATCTACCTGATAAATATGTTTACCAATCAAATTTCCGGGTACTTCATTTTTAACAATACGCGTTGCCAAACCTTCCACAATTGCCGTTTTGCCTACTCCAGCCTCACCTATAAGCACTGGGTTGGATTTTGTCCGCCGCGACAAAACCGTCACCACACGTTCAATTTCATTCTCACGACCAATCACCGTATCAAGCTTCCCCGCTCTAGCTTCTTCGGTCAAGTCCTTACCATAACGATTTAAAAACTTTAAAGGCGTCTTCTTCAAATATTTCGCCTTCTCGGCTTTCAATTTTTCATCTTTTGTCTGCTCTTCCACCAAAGCTTCAATTTCGTCCAAAATTTTTTCATTATCAACCTTAAGCCCTCGTAAAATCAAAGACGCTCTCGAATTTGGCTGAGAAAGCAGAGCATATAATATATGCTCAGTTCCAATCACTGTCAAACCCTGCTCCTTCGTATAGCCCTGCGCCATCCGAAGTGTCAAAATCACCGCCTCAGACAAAGACATCATCGCCATATCACTACCGGGTACTTCCACGGCCACCTTATTGAGTGCTTTCTCAACTTCTTCCAAAGTCGCACCCTCTTCACGAATCATCTTTGCACCAGTAGAAATATCTATCGACATAATTCCAAGTAGCAAATGTTCAGTCCCCATATAACCATTGTTATATCTCTTACTATAAAAATCCGCCTTCTGCAAAGCAAACCTTGCATTCTCGGATAATTTATTCATAATTTCACTAAATTCTGCTTGCATATATTCCTCTCTTTAGACAAGTTCTATTCCCCTAGCACCAATTGTCCATACGTCCATTATATAAAATTAGCACTCACGTGTCAAGAGTGCTAATTTCATCATTTTTATTCTGTTCTAATTTAGCATCGACTCGTCAAATTCTACATACGTACCATCACTTAAAACAAAGACCGTCGAACCATGTCCTCCAATCGCACCATCCTCTGGACTAACAGAAACCTCAACTGCATCCGTCACATATCCATCAATATCCAATGTACCACGAATGGCAAAATCTTTATTCTCCACAGCCTCATACAACGGAATATATGCCACCGTTCCATCTGTCAAAATAAAACCAATGTAATTATTCCCATTGTCTTGACCTTTACCAAATTCAATCACTTTGTAAACAGAGTCCGTAAGACCAGTAATCTGACAATCTTCAGAATTACTGCCATCAGCAGCGGTCACAACACAACGAGAAACAATCCCATCCTTGATACGTATCCGTAGCGTATATGGATCAGTATGACCCACATAGACATTCGTAGACGTCAAATTCTCAGAATACCCATATTTCGAATCATTAGATTCTATAATGGGGTTTCTATAGCTTTTACCTGCAACCGCATCCATAATCTCAGTTACAGTCCCGTCTTCACTCACACTGGTGATTTTATCAGTCACAAAATCCGTCACCTTGCCGGTTGCCTCTGTAATTTTTACAGCTAAATCATTTTCTGCTCGGTTTTTCTCGCTAATTCCCCAAATACCAAATGCTACACCCGCCAAAGCCACTACCGTCAAAATCGTCATTCCAATAATAGATTTCTTAGACATCTTATCCCCCTCCACTACCGGAGTACTAGGTTCTATATTTTCAGCCTTCATATCCTGATCCATTGTCATCCTTTCTATATAAAACTACTTATGATTATATTTTACCACAAACTACATTATTTGCATGCAGCCAGCCTTCAACCGAACCCCCATCAAGATATTCACCACTCGCAGGCGCCACTCTCACTACCCCACCATCCTTGATGTAATCATCAATTGGATCCGTCACCATATACTCTTGATTTTTCGGCCCAAAATCATTTTCTTCTACATACTTTACAATCCGCTCTAACAAATCTGGCGCCATAATATATTTAGAGACATTAATCAAATTAGACGGAGCTTCCTCCGGAGTTGGTTTTTCTACCACCCCCACCAGTTTTCCATCTTTTTCTGACAATACGCCATATTTTTCAACTTTGTCTTTTTCAATTTCCACGCCAAGTATAGCAGATTCACCATCCTTCACTACCTTAATCAAAGCTTCCGCCGCCGACTCTCCATCCGGATTCCAAACAAAATCATCGCCCATAAACACCAACACTGGCTCGTCAATTTTAAATTCTTTCACCGCCATCGCAATCGGCACTGCTGTTCCGTACTTACCCGAAGGATCCTGTACCGTATAATGAATCGTCACATCATCTGGCAAAGTTTTAGCCAACGCCAATCTATCTTCTTTACCACGTTCAATCAAATACTGATTGAGGGCCAAATTATCCTTATAAAACTCCCGCACCTGACAAGGCTCTACATTGGATACCACCATATAAATATCCTTCACTCCAGCCTTAATCAATTCTTGCACAGAATAATCCACCAAGGGCCGATTCCCCACTGGAAGCATTGATTTTTCGATAATTTTTGTAATCGGAAGCCGCCTCGTACCCCAACCAGCGACCGGAATTATTGCTTTAGATATCTTCATACCCCATATTATAGCACAGTAATCAAAGGCTGCTCCCAGGATTCTGGATAATCATTCTGTCCCAAAAGCACCGCCATCGTAGCGGCCAAATTAGCCAACCCCGGATCTTCAATGTCAGATATTTTATACTTCCATCGGTTCTTTGTATTATCATAAATAATACAAGGTACCCTATTTGTCGTATGAGAAGTTTTCTTCGCTCCATTCTGATCCAAAAGTTCTTCCGCATTGCCATGATCCGCCACAATTACCAATACCCCACCCAATTTATCCACCTCCGCCGCAATCCTCGCTAGACAAATATCAATTGCCTCTATCGCCACAATCGTCGCCTCCATATCGGCAGTATGCCCCACCATGTCACCACCCGGATAATTAATCCGGATAAATTTATACTTTGACAAATTTTCCAAAACTTTGTCCGTAATCTCTGCCGATTTCATCCATGGACGCGTTTCAAATGGTTCTGTATACGAATCAACCTGAATAAAATCCTCACCAAAAGCCCTATCATAACTATTACCGTTAAAATAATAAGTTATATGTCCAAATTTCACCGTCTCCGAAACCGCCAGTTCACTCACTCCTTTTTTGCTCAAAAATTGATTCAAAGTTTGAGAAATCTGCGTTGATTCCACCAAACGATGCTCCGGTACATGAGTATCAGAATTATATTCTGTCATTCCCACAAAATACACATCATCCGGACTATAATTACCCCGATTAAAATACGGAAAATCATAATACGTAAACGCCATCGCAATCTCAATCGCCCGATCAGCCCTAAAGTCAAAATAAATCAGCGCGTCACCCTTTTCAATCTTACCCACCGGACGCTCCTTCTCATCTACAATCACAAACGCCGGTAAATACTGATCCTGTACATTTGGCTCTATTCGCCGCAGCATCATAATCGCTTCTTCGGCCGACTTAAAATAGTAATCCGCCTCGGCATTCACCATCATATCAAAACCACGCGCCACCACCGACCAATCATTTTCGTAACGATCCGCCACTGTCGTCATCCTCCCCCCACCCGACGCAATCCGAATATCTGCATCAGGAAACCTTCGCACAAACTCTTCAAATCTCCGAATAAATCTCGGCTCAGATTGTGGCGGCACATCACGTCCGTCAAAAATCGCATGCACCCTCATTCTTCGCACCCCCTCGCTGTAAGCTTTCTCAACCATCTGCTCCAAATGCGAAATATGGCTATGTACCCCTCCGTCAGAAAAAATACCTGCAAAATGCAAAGTCGCAGGTCCTATCTCCTCATTATACCACGAATTACCAAAATTGTCAAATCTACCCCTGTTCTCTGATAGAATCCTGGTCATCGCCCCCTTCCAAGCATCAGAATTAAAAACCTCACCCGTATTAAAAGCTTCTTCTATCCTCGCAATGCCTTGCTTCATCGTCTGCCCAGCCCCCATCGTATTGTGTCCCACCTCAGAATTACCCATCTGACCAGGCAAAAGCCCCACCGCCTCACCCGAAGCGTTCAAAGAAACATGCAGATATTCTCTCGCTGCTTGCCCCAAAAACGACGTTCGCGCTTTTGAAACCGCATTCCCAGCCGAATCCGGCGCCAACCCGACCCCATCAAGAATCGCCAAAACTACCGGCCCATCAAACTGTAGTTTATCCATAAGCTTATTGTATCATAAAATAATAAAAATAGCCATTGCAAAGCATACTGAGATTTAGACCAGATTTCTAAATTGTAAGCTCTGCTACTTAACAATGAAAAAATCTCCCTCAGCCCGAAGAGCGAATAAGGAGATTTTTTCTTGACTTATGTAACAGGTCTTACAATTTAGAAGTCCAAGCTTCGTAATGGCTATTTTTATTATTCTAAATCTATAGCGAGAATAGACAAAGTACTACGATATTTACCACCGCAATACACGCTACAACTCTAATTCCCCATTTAAACCAAGTCGAATAATCAACCTTAGCAAGAGCAAGACCACCCATAATTGCACCACAAGTCGGCGTAATCAAGTTCACCAAACCATTGGCCGACACAATCGTCATCGCAGCTACGTTGGTACTATATCCTAAAGCTGATGCTACAGGGGCAATAATCGGCGTAGAAAGCGTTGCAAGACCAGAAGATGACGGCACCAATACAGACAATACTACATGGAGCAAATAATTTAGTGGCACGAACAACATCTCTGGCAATGAGGCCAATCCAGCCGCAGCATTTACCACGAGGAAGTTGTCGAGGCTAGTTTCAGCCATCAAGACCGACGCACCACGTGCCACCGCAATCACCAAGATTACACCAATCATATCATCCGCACCATCCACAAACGCATCCACAAACCCGTGCTCACCTTGACGATTGATAATTGCAATGATAATTGCACAAATCAAGAACCACAGAGCCGCTTCATAGAACCACCAATTACCCAGTGATGCACCAGTCAACCATCCTGTCCACGAGTCAAAGAATGTAATTCCAAATTCACCCCACGGGATAAACCCAACAATCATCACCAAGAAAGTAATCGAAAACACAATCAAAGTCGCAATCTGCTTGCCAGATAGTTTCGCTTCGTCACCTTGTGCCTTCAAAAATCTACCGTAAGTTTTTTCCGCCGCCGCCTGCTCACGTAACGACAAGAAAGTTGAACCTTTATCACGCTGCACCTTTTTTGCATAACGAATCACAAAGAATGCCGAAATTGCAAGCGTTGTAATCCACAAAACCGTAGCAATCAAAATCACCGTACCCTGATTAAACTCAATTCCCGCGTCCTTCATTGCAGACAACGCTACGCCAGTCGCAAATGGGTTTATCGTCGAACCAAGTACACCAGAACCAGCACCCAAGAGAATCGTCGCTACGCCCACCAATGGATCAAGTCCAGCCGCAAACATCGTTGCCGCAATTAGCACATAAAACCCTACGCTTTCCTCCAAGAATCCATAAGTAGTACCCAAAATCGAGAAAATAAACATCAAAAGCACGATCAAAAGATATTCTTTACCATGCAACTTTTGTACCAAAAGCTTAATCCCAGTTTCTAAAGCCTTAGTTCTAGACACTACCGCCAAAAGACCACCTAGCATCATGATAAAGATACAGACGTCAATTGCGTCAGCAAATCCGAGTACTGGTGCCATCAAAATCTGATAAAGTTCTGCCCCAACCACACCAGAACCATCCACGATCGCACAACCTTCCTCGCCGTAAACTTCTTCACAAGCCTCAAGCGAATCATACGTCTCCGTTCCTGTTGTCTCCGGAGCTGGCGCAATCACCATTTCCTCACTACCAGAAACCACACCATCAGCGCTGACCTGTTCATCCTCCGCAATCAACATCAAGTCATCACTACTTCGGTTCGACATCTCATCATCGCTAACCGGAGCTTCAGTTATCATTCTACTTTCTGACAAATTCTCACCGGTCACTTCATCGCCCACTACCGGGGTAAATGACTCATCCTCCAGTAGCTCGCCAGAAGCCTCATCACTAGGCGCCTCGCCTTCCCACTCACCTGGACCAACTTCAACACTTGGCGCTTCTGCAGTATCAGAAGCAATTGGTGCATATTCTGCTTTTGGCAAAACGTGCGACAAAATACCAAGCAGAATAATCAAAATCATAATAATCGAGTACGCCGAAAGCATCGCTCGACTACGTTTTTTACTACGATTTTTCTTCTTAAACATTTTTCATCCCTTTATCTTTAATATTTATCCCCCGCCCAAAATCACACCTACTTCTACGCCTCCTCTCTGGCTAACGCCATAGTCATGCAGTGCGAGCCGCCTCGGCCACGCGACAACTCCGAGCTCGGTATTTCTATCACCTTAATCCCATGCTTCTTCAAAGCCTGATTAGTTACAAAATTTCTATCATAAGCCACTACCACGCCAGGACGGATACATAAAAGATTTACCCCGTCACTCCATTGCTCTCTCTCTGCATCAATCCTCTTGCCATTACCACACTTTATTAACTCAACATGGTTTAGGTGCAAATATTTCTCCAAAACTTTAGACAAACTCTGATGAATTTCTACAATCTCAATTCCTCCACCTCGCCCCGCAGTAATTTCATAAATCGTTGAAATATCCATAATTGCATCCTGCACAGCAAATTTATCTACATCCACCTGTGTCATCACCGTATCAAGATGCATAAAAGACCGCTCGTCCGGAATATCAATCGCTAGCACATATTTAAACTTATTGTTTTTATCCTTAAATAATCGCCTTGCAAAATCAGCAATCGCATCCGGCTCCGTCCTCTGCGAGACCCCAATCGCCACCACCTCATCAGACAACACCTGAATGTCGCCACCCTCAATGCAATATGGCTCCATACGATCATAATACAATTTAGTATCATCATAAAACGGATGATATTTAAATATATATTCTGCAAAAATCGATTCCCTCGTCCTAGTCACTGACCACATCCGGTGCAGTGTCGCCCCTCGCCCCACGGTCGCCATGGGGTCACGCTGAAACAAAACGTTCGGAATGGGATCTAATATCATTCTTCCAGTATCACGCGTCGCATAAAATCCCGAAACCTCACCTAATTTCTTCAGTTCCGAAATATCTATCCCAGCGATGCACTTTTTTACCATATCTCGAGTATCCTTTATTGCATTTAAAAAATCAAAACAGTGTTTAGCTACTTTTGGCGAAGTCACCCCAGCCTCTGCAATAAATTGCTCCAAAAATTTTCGCCGCACCGTCCTGCCGCCAGCCTCCAAAGCTTCCGCTGCCAAATCAACCAAATAAACCACTTCCACGCCCTCAGCCCTCAAAGCATTTGCATAAGCATCATGCTCTTGTTGAGCAATTTTAAGGTAAGGTATATCATCAAACAGTAGTCTTTCCAAAGTATTAGGAGTCAAATTCAAAAACTCATCTCCCGGCCTATGCATCAAAACCTTCTTCAAAGGCTTAATCTCACTAAAATTACAAATTGAATTTTTCATTATTTTTCCTCCTTTTTATATAATGTCAAAAACATCACTGCTTTTATAGTGTGCATTCGGTTCTCCGCCTGTTCAAACACCAACGATTTATCCGACTCAAACACCTCATTTGTCACTTCCATCTCCGAAATTCCAAAAACTTTATTCACATCCCGCGCAATTGAAGTATTCAAATCATGAAACGATGGCAAACAATGCAAGAAAATAGCCGAATCCTTTGCTTTATTCATCATCTCCGCATTCACCTGATATGATTTCAGAAGCTCAATTCTCTCACCCCATTTCTCCTGTGGCTCACCCAAAGACAACCATACGTCAGTATAAATCACATCCGCCCGCGATTCTAATTCTGCAATATCATCCGTTATTGTAATCGTACAGCCATTTTTCTCCGCAATCGGCCTACATGCCGCTACGATTTCATCAGAAGGCCTTAACTCCGCAGGACCACAAGCAATAAAATTCACTCCCATTTTGGCGCTCATCGCCATCAAAGAATTTGCCACATTGTTTCTGGTATCCCCCACAAACGCCAAAGTTAACCCTTTCAATTCACCGAAATGCTCTTGTATTGTCAAAAAATCACCCAACGCTTGAGTTGGATGACATTCATCCGTTAGTCCATTCCACACTGGCACCTCTGCATATTTCGCCAAATCATCCACAATTTTCTGATCAAAACCACGATATTCTATACCATCATATAGTCGCGCCAACACTCTAGCAGTATCCGCAATCGACTCTTTGTGCCCCATTTGCGAACCAGAAGGATCCAAAAACGTCACCCCCATCCCAAGATCATATCCCGCCACCTCAAAACTGCACCTCGTCCTAGTCGAAGTCTTTTCAAACAAAATCGCAATATTTTTATTTGGAAAATATTTATGGCTCCGCCCTTCACGCTTCATTTCTTTAAATTTTTTTGCTATATCCAAGAAACAGCGAAGTTCGTCTTCACTAAAATCTAAAATTCTAAGAAAATCACGACCATAAAAATTCATTTGATGCCCTTCTTTTACCTCTTTATTATATCTTAAAATTTCAAAAACACAAGCACTTTGCCAATCAAAAATGAACAAAATTTTTATTCATTTTTCCACAAGTTTTCCACAACCAAATAGCGCCGACTACCCTTTTTGTACTATCGTTCCAGCCTTTCCCGCTAACGCAGCTTTTAGGCTCTCAATGTCCGTAATTATCCCCGTGCCGCCTTTTTTCGCAAACGTAGCCGCCGCTTCCACCTTTGGCAGCATCGATCCAGCCTTAAAATAGCCATATTTCTTCAACTTCAATATTTCATCCGCCGTAACATTCGTCAAAGCCTCCTGGCTTGGCAACCCAAAATTAATATACACGTTCGGCACCGCAGTTACCGACACAAAAATATCAGCCTTTACCAATTCCGCCAATTTCTCTGCCGCAAAATCCTTGTCAATCACCGCATCTACGCCTTTTAATCTTTTCAGCGCTCTCGTCCGATACACCGGTATGCCTCCACCTCCAGCCGCAATCACAATTACCCCATCTTTCACCAACTCCAAAATCGACTTTTTCTCCACAATATCTACCGGCCTCGGTGACGCCACCACCCGTCGCCACCCTCTCCCAGCGTCTTCTTTTACCACCCAGCCCTTCTCTTTAGCCAACTTCTTAGCCTCTTTCTGTGTATAAAACTGCCCAATCGGCTTAGTCGGGTCCATAAAGGCCGAATCCTTTTTATCTACCACAACCTGAGACACCACTGTTGCCACTTTTGGATTTTTACCCCTCTTCAAAAAAGCGTTATTAATAGCCTGCGTCAACCAATAACCAATTTGCCCCTGACTCATCGCCACCGCCGTCTCAAGCGGCATTGCTGGTGCTTTCTCGGTACCAGCTGCCTCTTCATGAATCAAAATACTTCCCACCTGTGGACCATTTCCATGCGCTATCACGATTTCATATTTATCCGCCAAGCTTACCACAACTTCACCGACCTCTGCCGCCACCACTTTTTGCGCCTCCGCTGTCGTTTCCCCGTTTTTTTGTAAAGCATTTCCGCCCAGTGCTAGTACCACCCGTTTCTTCATCACTCCTCCGCCATTATTTTTTTCAATTCATTTTTATAATTTTCCACCCCTGGCTGATCAAAAGGATTTACCCCAAACAATTTCGCCGAAACCGCACAAGCCAACTCAAAAAAGTAGATTAATTCACCAAATCCTTTTTCATCAAACGAAGGAACTCCCATATTAAGTACAGGAATCCCCCCCTCAGTATGGGCCAATCTTACCGCTTGTACTGCCTTCGCATTCAATTCATCGGTTGGAAAATCAATAATTGTCTCAAATAAATTACGCCTTCCATCTTGCATAAACTGCCCCAAAGAATGTAAATCGGTCGAATAAACCACCGAGGCTGGAAAAATTCCTTGCTTGTTTTTCCCCTCTGATTCACCAAACAATTGCTTCAGCCATTCATTAAAATACATCGTGGAAGGCTCAAAACTAGCAAAAACCTCCGTATCATACCCTTTTTTGCCAAGTTTATATCTCATCCAAGCATATTTAACCGCAGGCTCCACCACACCTTCTACTGCTCCCGCTGCCCCCTCTAGCAACTTATCAATATCCACCCCGGCAACCGCCAAAGGTAAGAGTCCTACCGCCGTAAGCACCGAATATCTTCCACCGATATTTTCTGGCACCACAAACATCGTATACCCTTCCGCCACAGCTTCATCATGCAATGCGCCCTTCTTTGCATCAGTTGTCGCATAAATTCTACTTGCCGCTTCTTTGCTTCCGTACTTTTCAATCAATTTCTCTTTAAAAGCCCCAAATGCTATCGCCGGCTCCAAAGTAGTCCCCGACTTAGAAATCACATTAATTGAAAAATCATGATCTCCAACCTCCTCCAGCGCATAATCCAACTCTCTTTTAGATAGAGAATTCCCAGCATATACAATCTTGGTACCAGACTGCGGCCTTAGTGCTTCAATTATCGCTCGATGCCCCAAATACGACCCACCAATCCCAATACAAACTAGATACTCGCTCTCTTCATTGATCTTCTTCGCCGCCTCTTTTATTCTGGCAAACTCACCCATATCATATTTTTTTGGCAACTCCATCCAACCCCCCATTTTATCTCGAGCAATATCTTTCAGAATCTCCGTCGTCTTCTTTTCATCTATTTCAATATTGAAATTAATTTTTATCATTTTTAGCCTCCAAATCTCAGATTATATTATACCAAATACATTCTTTCAAGAAAATGGTTGCATTTTTTTAAAAGTATGATACAATATAAACACGCCATATCAAAAAACAAGGGGGTTAGAATAATGAGGTTTAATATGGTAGTCATGGCAAATTGCGAATTCTTAACTGCAAAGAAGTTCGCAATCTTCTCCGAATTACAAAAATTCGGAACCGTCTACATAATAGACGGGCTAACCGGAGATATACAAAATATCAACTCCGGAACAATCGCAATCAACAAAAAAGATGCACAACTAAAGTGCATCATAAATCAGGCAGATTTCCCAGCGGAAGCCGCGTCTAAGCTCTTTAACAAATTACTCAGGATGGCGAATGAAGTCGATATCGAGATAATACTAGAGGAGGATGAAAACTAGACCTCCACATTCTCCTTCTTCCCCTTTTATTAAATTTATCAAATTTTTTCCCAAGACAATTTGATGCCCTATACCATGCCATCCTGTTTAATTGACCCCGGCAGTTTATCTGCCGGGGAACTTTTTTATGATATAATTAACCCGTGCCCCGGTGGCGGAATTGGCAGACGCGCTAGCTTCAGGTGCTAGTGTCCCTCGGGACGTGCAGGTTCAACCCCTGTCCAGGGCACCACAAAATAGTGTGGATTACTTTTTTTGCTAAGCAAGCTTACGTTCTACTCTTGCTCAACAATCTGATCGAGCGATTGTTTTAAGGTTTCTAGTGATTTTGGAGGTACCTGAGCTTCATGAAGAGCGCCGTAATGTCCTCCAATTAGCATATTACCATCAGGAAGAGGGGAGATGGCATAGATGTCTGTTTCATCGCCGTCTTTTTCCTTAAATCCTTCAATACGATGTTCACTTAGTTTATAAGAGCCATCTGGTTGTTTCTGGTACTCATAAAGAGCGCCGTAATGTCCTCCAATTAGCATATTGCCATTAGAAAGAGGGAAGATGGCATTGATAGTAGCTTCATCGCCGTATTTATCCTTAAATCCTTCAATACGGTGTTTACTTAGTCTGTAAGAGCCATCTGGTTGTTTTTGATATTCATAAAGAGCGCCTTTGTGTCCTCCAATTAGCATATTGCCATTAGGAAGAGGAGAGATGGCAAAGACGTGAGTTTCATCGCCATCTTTATCCTCAAATCCTTCAATACGGTGTTCACTTAGTTTATAAGAGCCATCTGGTTGTTTCTGGTACTCATAAAGAGCGCCGTAATGTCCTCCAATTAGCATATCACCATTAGAAAGAGGAGAGATGGCACGGATAGTAGTTTCATCGCCGTCTTTATCCTTAAACCCTTCAATACGATGTTTACTTAGCTTGTAAGAACCATCTGGTTGTTTTTGGTATTCATAAAGAGCGTCTTTGTGTCCTCCAATTAGCATATTGCCATTAGGAAGAGGGGAGATGGCATTGATAGTAGTTGCACGACCTCTGTCATCCCTAAACCCTTCAATACAATGTTCGCTTAGCTTTACAGAAAGTAATTGTGGATTTTTCTCAAAGAAATCATCTAAGTATTGTTCCAGAACCGCATCAGTTTCCTCTTCAGCTTCTTTTGCAAGAGCTACGATTTCAGTTTTACCTTTACCGGTTTCGGTGGCATTATTAATCTTCTCG
>JAFWIQ010000012.1 GCA_017511865.1 Candidatus Saccharimonadota bacterium | reverse complement strand
TCCTGGTTCTACTATCTCTAGTCCATATAGACCTACGATTATTGGAGAAACACAAGGAGATACGGAAGACTTTACCAATTACCACGTAGTACCCACTACATATACTAAAGTAGCTACACTGGGCTCTACTACAGACAGAACCATTGGTTCTGCCATACAGTCTACTTATGCGATATACATAAAAAGTACACAACCAGTTGGACTTTATACTGGGCAGGTGAAGTATACGTTGGTGCATCCGGCTAGTGCGGAGCCTAATATGCCTAAGGATTGCTCGGCAAACAAGATTTGCTACTTCCCGAATGGGAATGGCTTTGTGACGGATACTATGGCAGATCAAAGCGTAGGTTCCACTGCTACATCTATTACTCTCTGGCCTACTAACTTTAAACGCCAAGGTTATGGCTTTGCGGGATGGAGTGATAAATATGATTGGGTATTAAATGAGAATGATGCAAATGGTAATGGTACCGGAGCTAATGCGGGATATCATATCTATGGCCCAATGCAGACTATAGAATTCACTGCAGGGCAATATACTACTAAAGGCTTATCACTTTATGCTGTATGGGCGCCTTCGGCTGGAGATATACAAGATTGGATTTGCCCTAATAATACAACTATGCCGATAGGTACGGTCACTGCTCTTACGGATAAAAGAGATAATGATACTTATGCTGTAGCAAAACTCGCTGATAGTAATTGTTGGATGATAGAAAACTTAAGATTAGATTATGATGCAGAACATAATGCAGATGGTTCGCTAGCACAAGGTTATGGTACTTCTACTACTTATGGGAATTTTTCTGGATTGGCTAGACCAGAGACGGCTAATTTTACGGCGGACAATAGTTCTGCTACTGCTGCTACTCCGGATAACTCTCTCTATTATGCCGATACTAAATCATCTGGTTCTACTGCCACTATAGATATCACGCAGACCAGTTATGCCGGATATCGTATGCCAAGATACCGTAACGATAATACCAATACGGATGCTACTGTGAACCCAAATACTACTACAGACAATATGACTGGTGTCAATCAAAATATTTACAGCTATGGCAATTACTATACCTGGGCGGCAGCAATAGCTGATACCGCCTACTATAGCACTAGCAACAAATCAGTAACCACTACTTCACTGTGCCCTACTGGTTGGAGATTGCCAAAGGGAGGTACCAAAACCAGAATAGAGCAACCTTATGATGATAACGAGTTCTGGAATTTAGTAGTAGATGGGTTAAATAATGGGACCCTGCCAAGTAATTATAGTAGTTCTGCACGACCGTACTACGATGGTGACAATGAGGCTGGTCCGGTATCTAAGTTAGTTAGAAGTTTCCCGAATAATTTCCTCTACTCTGGTTATGTTCTTACCACGTCGATGAATCTTAGGGCTACCGGTGGTCTTTATTGGTCGTCTACTACAGATGGTGCTACGGGCTCATTTATTCTGTATTTTAGGAATTCGTTTGTTAGGCCTGGTGTCAATAGTTATAATAAGTACTACGGTGCTTCTGTCAGGTGTATGGTGGGCAGTTAGTGGGCCGTATCTCTAAAGGAAAGAGCAATAATTAAGTTAGAACTCAATACTTAAATTTTGAACATTGAATCAGCCCAAGAATCAAAAAAATGAGAACAAAAGTTCCAGGTCGTAAATCCGAACAAAAAAAGACAAAAAAAACAAGTTATGCGACCAAGTTTACCCAATGTTTAGGAATGCTTGTCTTTATGGTATAATGTAGCTATGTTACTTGAAGATTATCGCAATGAACGCCTTAGAAAACTAGAAGAACTGAAAGGGAGAGGAATTGACCCATACCCGGCAAAATCGAATCGGAATACCAAGATATCCGAAGTGGTTAATCATTTTGATGAGAAAAAGGGTCAAGAAGTTTGTATAGCTGGGCGAATCGTAGCGATTCGTTCGTTTGGCAAATTGGTCTTTTTGAAGGTACGAGATTATACCAGCGAGGTACAGATTTTTATGAAAGTCGTGCCGGAGGCCACGCCGGAAGGTTTGCTTGGGGCGAAGGATATAAAGCTCCTAGATATAGGTGATTTTATTGAGACAACTGGAACTGTAGATAAATCACAAACTGGTGAGATTTCGGTATTTGCGAATTTCGTAAGATTACTCACCAAATCTTTGCGACCATTACCAGAAAAATTCAGCAATAAGGAAGAGCGGTATCGCCGACGCTATGTAGATATGAATGTAAACCCAGAAGTACGCGAACGATTGGTGCGAAGGTCAAAATTCTGGCAAGCGACACGCGATTTTATGAATAAACATGGTTTTATTGAAATTAATATCCCAGTACTTGAGCATACTACGGGCGGAGCAGACGCGAATCCATTCGTTACACATATGAACGCTTTGGATGAGGATTTTTATCTGCGTATTTCGCACGAGCTACCACTTAAAAGGTTGCTCGGTGGTGGGTTTGAGAAGGTTTATGACATTGGACCAAGATTTAGAAATGAGGGTGTAGACGACGAGCATCTGCCAGAGCATATTGCGTTTGAGGCTTATGCGGCATACGAGAATTATGAAGATGGAATGAAGTTTTATGAAGAAATGATGAAGTATGTTTGTATGGAGACGTGGGGTACGCTAAAATTTAATGTAGGTGGATTTGAGATTGATTTGGATTGTGAATGGCCACGTTATAAGTATGCAGATTTACTACGCGAAAAGTTTGACGTGGATGTGTTTAATCCAGAACGTGAACAATTAATTCGGATTTTGAAAGAGAATGGGGTAGAGTCCAATTTTGACATGACCACGCCTCA
Source organism: Candidatus Saccharimonadota bacterium (assembly GCA_017511865.1). GTDB lineage: Bacteria > Patescibacteriota > Saccharimonadia > Saccharimonadales > Saccharimonadaceae > Nanosyncoccus. The sequence goes on along the minus strand of JAFWIQ010000012.1, from coordinate 65,506 downwards.
CCTGATTGACCACGTATGGAAATTAATTCGTAAGACTTCGGCAGGGCCATATTGGGTAATTGAAGAGCCGCTCAGTTTGTCGCCGCTGGCCAAAAAATCCACCGAAAATCCTTTGGTGACAGAAAGATTCCACCCAGTGATTGCTGGAACCGAAATGGGGAATGGCTTCTCGGAGTTAAATGACCCACTAGACCAGTTAGAGAGGTTTAAAGAACAACAAGCAGCACGTGATGCTGGCGATGAAGAGGCACAAATGATGGATATGGATTTTGTGGAGATGCTTGAATATGGTATGCCACCAGCTTGCGGATGGGGAAATAGTGAAAGAAATTTTTGGTTGCTTGAGGGGGTATCTGGTCGTGAAGCTGTGCCATTCCCATTGATTAAGTCAAAATCTTAATATTCAATAATTTTGATGCGGGAGTGAGTGCCGTGAGAGATTTTGATGGTGGTTTTTGGGATTTTTAAGTGCTTGGATAATAATTTAATAAGAGCTTCGTTCGCTTCGCCATCATGAGGCTTGGCACGAAGATATACCGTAAGTTCGCCGGGGGCGGTTTCGATAATTTTTTCCTGCGAACTGCCGGGCTTGACTATAACTTTATATTTCATTTAGCGCAATTATAACACGAAATACTTTTTCTCGGACATGCCTGAAGGACTACAAAGCCCGAGTTTATGCCCCCAGAAGAGTATTTTCGTGTTATTCAAATCTAGATGATATAATAATAGATATGGCCAAGTTTAAATTAGTGTCAAAATTCCAACCCACCGGTGATCAGCCGAAGGCAATTAGGCAACTGACCGATGGGGTTAATCGTGGCGTGCATGAACAGACGCTATTAGGCGTGACTGGCTCTGGTAAAACTTTTACCATGGCAAATATCATCCAGAATACAGGTAGACCGACCTTAATCTTGGCGCACAACAAAACTTTGGCTGCACAATTATATTCTGAATTCCGGGATTTCTTCCCAGAAAATGAAGTGCATTATTTTGTTTCATATTTTGATTATTATCAACCAGAGGCCTATATCGCATCGACTGATACCTATATAGAAAAGGACTCAGCGATTAATGATGAAATTGACAGATTAAGGCATGGGGCGACGGAGGCATTATTAACAAGGCGAGATGTAATCGTGATTGCTTCAGTGTCTTGTATTTATGGTATCGGTTCGCCAGAGCATTATCTAGAGATGTCTTTTGAAATTAAATGCGGAACAACAATACCTCAAGTTGAATTTATCCGAAAACTAGTCAATATACAATACCACAGGAATGATTTGGCGTTTGAGCGGGGGAATTTCCGGGTAATGGGAGATACGATTGATTTATACCCGGCGAACGGAGAACATGCTTATAGGTTTGAATTTGGATTTGATACTCTGGAGGATATCAAAATTATAGATCCGCTAACTTTTGACGTGCGAGAGAAGCCAGAACGTGTCCATATTTTTCCAAATACGCATTACGCTACACCAGTAGATCAGCTAGAAAAGGCGCTCACGACCATTCGGGCAGAGTTTGATGAAAGATTGAAGTATTTTGAAAAACACCAAAAATATTTAGAAGCGCAAAGATTAAGCCAAAGAACAAAATATGACCTAGAAATGCTGAAAGAAACTGGCTTTGTGAAGGGGATTGAAAATTATTCGAGACACTTAGATGGAAGAAAGCCCGGAGAGCCACCTGCGACTTTGCTGGATTTCTTCCCAGACGATTTTTTGCTAATCGTAGACGAATCCCATATGACTTTGCCACAGGTGCGGGGAATGTATAACGGCGACCATGCAAGAAAAATGACTTTGGTGGATTATGGATTTCGTTTGCCTTCAGCGTTAGACAATAGACCTCTGACCTATGGCGAATTTCAAAATCGCATTAACCAAGCGATTTATGTGTCTGCAACCCCAGGAGAATACGAGCTAGAACATTCGCCGGCGCCAGCCGAACAAGTGATCCGCCCAACAGGATTACTTGACCCTGAGATTGAAGTTAGGAGTTCGGATGGGCAAATTGACGACTTAATGGAGGAGATAGACAAAAGAATCGCCAAAGGACAAAGGACGCTAATTACAACTCTGACCAAGCGAATGGCGGAAGATTTGACCGACCATTTAAAAGAGCGTGGGGTAAAAACTGCCTATATTCATTCGGATATTGACACCTTGGAAAGAGGCGATATCCTGCGAGACCTTAGGGCTGGGGTTTATGACGTCTTGGTTGGCATAAATCTTTTGAGGGAGGGGCTAGATTTGCCAGAAGTATCCTTGGTGGCAATCTTGGATGCAGATAAGGAAGGCTTCCTAAGGTCTGAATCGGCGCTCATCCAGACAATTGGGAGAGCGGCGCGCCACGTAGAAGGCAAAGTGATTATGTATGCAAATTTTATTACGGAGAGTATGGAGAAGGCGATTTCGGAAACGAATAGAAGGCGAGAAATTCAGAAAGAATACAATTCAAAAAACAATATTACACCAACTTCTATCAAGAAGGAGGTTGGGGCAGGACTGCGCGCAATTATTCCAGAAAAAGAAAAAATTGACAAATTAGATATTAAGCGAATACCAAAAGATGAGCTCCCAGCCTTGATAAAATCTTTGTCTTCGGAGATGCAACTTGCGGCGGCAAATTTGGAATTTGAAAAAGCCGCATTAATCCGAGATGAAATTGAAAAAATAAAAGATTATATGGAATCAAAAAAATAGATTCTCAAAGCGATTATGCTATAATATTGGTGTGAGTGGGCAAAATAATGCGGAAACTATTCTAAAAATCAGGGAGCGAATTAGGCTTTGTGATTATTTGGTAGTGGCGCAGCTTTTTTTGCAGGATAATTTTTTACTAAAGAGGCCTCTTACTTTTGACGATATTAAGCCTAGATTGCTTGGACATTGGGGAACTTGTCATGGTATAAATGTAGCATATGCAAATTTAAAGAGCTTTTTTTGCGATGACCATAATTTTGCTTTTGTACTCGGTCCAGGGCATGGTTTTCCGGCTCTACAGGCCAATTTATTTATTGACGGGGAATTATCCAAATTTAACTATAAAGCATCATTTGACGAAGACGGGATTGCATATATTTGTAAAAATTTTTCTTGGCCCGATGGGTTTCCATCTCACGCAAGCCCCATCACTCCGACCGTAATCACCGAAGGCGGGGAACTTGGGTATGCACTGGCTAATGCTTATGGATTGGTCTTGGGGCACCCAGAAAAGACGGTGGCCGTGCTGATTGGGGATGGCGAACTAGAGACGGCTACGGCCATTGACTCTCTAAATCTACGTAGCTTGCTGGTTGGTGCGAGGAACGGAAAGGTGTTGCCGATTCTTCATTTGAATGGTTATAAAATCTCTGCTCCATCAATATACGCCAGAAAGTCCGAAAGGGAATTAAATGAGTTGATTCGGGGTTTTGGTTTTACGCCAATAACAATTAGGGGAGACGAGGATACGGAGGCTTTCCAGAATGCATTGAGTACAGGCGCAGATTCGCCATTTTATATTCTAAAGACAGAAAAAGGCGAGGGTGGTCCCAACCGTCACCATGAAGCCCATCAAATACCGCTTAAGAACCCAAAAACTGACGAACGAGAATTGAGAATTCTGGAAGACTGGCTAAAAAGTTATGGTCCGGAAGAGTTGTTTGACAGAATAATCAAACAGGCCGAGGAGGCAAACGAAACCACATGTGAGCTTCTTGAGGGATGGAGGAGAAAACAACATGATCGATAAAGTAGAAATTCCTGGTAAAGAAATGTTTTCTCCAGCAAAAAGAATCGGAGAATTGCTGACTGAGCAATTTAAAAAAGATCCACATTTTTATTTCTTTTCGCCGGATGAGACTACTTCAAATAAGTTTGATAAGATTTTTGAAGTAGAAAAAAGAGCTTGGGGGCTAGAGCAACAGCCCTGGGACTTGCCAGAAAGCAAAGGTGGCAGGATTGTAGAAATGCTATCAGAAAATGTTTTGTTTTCCGTTATGACGGGTCATTTGATGAACGGCGAGCAAGCTATGATGGGTAGCTACGAAGCGTTTTTCCCAGTCATCACATCGCAACTGTTGCAGCAAATAAAATTCATCAAGCAATCTCGCATGGTGGCATGGCGAAGGTTTTTGCCAGCGATTAATCTACTGTCTACGTCCACCTGCTGGCGACAAGACCATAATGGGTTTACACATCAGTCTCCAGCGTTGATTTCTACATTGTTGTCAGTGCCATCAAATTTGGCAAACTGCATTTTCCCGATAGACGATGTGGCAGCAGAGGAGGCATTTTATTTTATGATGGAGTCGAAAAATGTTGTAAATCTTACAACATTTGATAAAAACGACCGACCTAGATACATAGATTCAAATCATGCGAATTTTGAATTTGTAAATGGTGGGGCTTCAGTGTATGATTTTATCTCTGATGACAATCCGGATTTTATCTTTACGGCTGCCGGGGATATTGTGGCGCATGAGACAATAGAAGCTATCAGAATTATAAAAGAAGATATGCCAGATGTAAAAATTCGGTTTGTAGGAGTTAATTCCTTATCCTACCGCGCAATTGGTACGACTAAAAATAAGCTGTCTAAGGAAAGATTTTTGGAGCTATTTACGCCAGACAAACCAATACTAGCTAATTTTCATGGTTATCCAGAAACTTTTGAAAATATCTTGGAAAATTACACAGAAAGACGAAGGCTCCGTGTACATGGATTTAATGAAGAAGGCTCTACCACGACGCCATTTGAAATGCTCAGGCGCAATATGGCCTCGCGTTATGATTTGGCAATTGATATTGCAAAAGTAAAAAATAGAAAAGATTTAGTTTTGAAATATGAGGACATATTGCGCCAAAATCATGCGCACGCTGTTCAATATGGTGAAGATTTGATAAAATAATTTCGTTATGGAATTATTTATATTATTAATTAGTTTGGCGATTTTTATTGAAACAACTTTTCTGATTGTGCGCGAGCATCGTCCGCTGAATAGTGGTAAACGTAAAATTTATGTAGATACGTCAGTATTGATAGATGGGCGCATATTAAATGTTGCGCGCTCTGGGTTTTTGGATGGGGATTTGATCATATTGAAAAGTGTTTTGAGAGAGCTTCAACTACTAGCCGACGGGAAAGATTCAGAAAAACGCAGTCGTGCCAGGGCTGGACTTGAGGCAGTTTCTGAGCTTGAAAGAGTAATAAAGATAAATACCGAAATCATAGATGATGGTGACGGATACAAAAAAGTAGATGAAGAACTACTGAAATTTGCTAAAGCAAACAAAGGCACTGTGCTAACGATTGATTATAACCTCATAAAAGTTGCGGAAGCGGAAAAAGTAGAAACACTAAACATCAATGACTTAGCTCTGGCTACAAGAACCGAGTTTTTGCCTGGCGAAAAAATCAAACTAAAAATTATCGAAAAAGGAGCCAATCCGGGGCAGGGTGTTGGCCATCTGCCAGACGGAACAATGGTAGTAGTGGATAAAGCATCAAATAGAATTGGCAAGGAAGTCCTAGTGGAGTTTGTCAGATTTTACGAGACTTCTTCTGGTAAAATGATTTTTGCTAAAATTGTACGAAAATAATCTTGTGGCCCGAGTGGGTTATTCTTTTTTGGTATTAATCTGATGAGTTTTGGTCGACATTGGGTTTCGTTGATGGCGTTAAGGTCATTTCGTTGGATGCAGTGTATCCGGCTGAGTCCGAGATAACAAGCTTGATAGACGATTCGGTCCCATCCAAAGTGTAACCGTTCACGACACCATCGCCACCAACTGATATACCGCTTTGTTCTACTCCGTTAATATATAATGTATAACCGGTAATCTCATAGCTACCGCGTCCAATCGTAGCAATAATATGGTCGCCCCTGGTAGATAACGACAAACGTGGCGGTTCGTAATTACATGTATCGCTATTGTCGCGATCATACGGCTCCGGCACGTTGTACACTTCTTTTCCGGTCATAGGATCGGTCACCTTAGTGACTTCGATTTCAATTTTATATTCTTCTGGAGTACAATCAGAAGCTAGTAAGTGATTGTATCGGTTAAATGTAAGCGTCTCTTTAGCGACACCAGAGTTTTTGGAAGCGTTGTACCAGCTTGGCCAGATATCAGTCTTGCCGTTGACGGTGAGGGTTTGGATGCCAGCTGGCTTAACTGGCTGGTCGCCGGAATGCCATTTGCCTTCTGGTTCGTAGATTTCTTTATGAACACGCTCCATATAATGTCCAATAACCGGTGCGGTGACTACAGCGTTGCTATTTGTTAACCCAGAACCGTCATGGTTACCATTCCAAACAAAAGTGGAAATGGCAGTAGAATAACTCTCCATGAGAGAATCCTTCGTTTCGGAGGAATTAGTAGTGGTTGTGGTACCGGTCTTGGTAGCCGTCCACACACCCGGCACAATAAAGCCAGTAGAATGGAACCACCTATTTGAATCGTCGCTTAGGATATTGGAAATCATGTATGCTACCTGCTCATCTACGACACGAGTAGCCTGTGAGTCTTCCCACGAGTCAATAACCTCGCCGGCAGAATTCTTGACCTCCAATACATACGCAATATCTTTGTATGCACCGCCACGAGCAAGCGAAGCGTAGGCATTTGCGTGCTCAACCATGCGAACATTGCACCCGGAGCCAATGGCGATAGAAAGACCATATCCTGAGCCATTTTCACAATATGCCTTGTCGCCAAGAGCGTGTGCAATTTCGAGCGAATTATCAATGCCATTAATATATAATGCTTTCACCGCAGCAATATTGAGTGAATGTCCAAGTGAAAACCTGATGGTAACATTACCATAAAACCTATTAGTGACGTTGGCCAGCGAACAGCGTCCACTGTTACCGGCACAATAAATGGAATTTATGTTTTCATCTTTCAAGATGGAGCCTGGACCATAATTAATGCCTTCTCGTTGCATGAAGAGTGGAGCATAATCCAAAATGGGCTTGATTGTGGAGCCTGGTTCGATTAAGGAATCGGTAGTAACGTTTAGCTCGCCATATGTAGGGTTAAAGAAATCAACCGAGCCGACCATGGCGATAACTTGAGAGGTTTCAACATCCAACGATACCAAAGCAACATCGTCGCTACGGTTAACATGCATTTGACTAGTACCAACTGCGATGGCATCTTCAGCGATTTGCTGAGCGCGATAATCTAGTGTAGTTTTAATAGTCCAACCACCAGCACGCATAGTCTGAATACCATATTTGTCTTCAAGCTGAGAACGAACCTCGAGCACGAAGTGTGGAGCCAGCATATCTGCATATTGACTAGATTCTGGTTTAATTGTATCTAATATGGCGACTTCCTTGGCCGCATTCGCCTCCTCTTCGGTAATGTAGCCCATAGAAACCATATCATCAAGAACTTTGTGCTGACGTGAGATAAGCATCTCGTTGCCATAAACGTTGTATGGATTAAGTACTCCTGGGTTATTCGGGATTGCCGCGAGGAGGGCAGATTCAGCAAGGCTTAAATCCTTAGCGGATTTCCCAAAGTAGGTTTTGGCTGCCGACTCCACGCCATTGCGACGCCCGCCGTAAGGTGATTGATTTAGATACATTGTTAAGATTTGGTCTTTGGAATACATGCGCTCTAATTCGATGGCAAGAATTAACTCTTTTATTTTGCGAGTTAAGCCTCCTCGGTTTTCACTAGCGGCCTCGTCGGAAAAATAAACCTGTTTAATCAATTGCTGGGTAAGAGTAGAACCACCCTGCACTCCGCCACCGGAGAGGGTAGAGAAGGTAGCTCTGATAAGCGCGCCAAAATCAACACCAATGTGATTGTAAAAATTTTTATCCTCGATTGCGACCGTGGCTTGATACATATATTCAGATATATCGTCAGCACCAACCACTAGACGATAATCTTCATTGCCGGTATCTTTCCAAAGAACTACGCCATTGCGGTCGAGATAAGTATTGACTGTCTCTGAAATGCTCATTTCGTCAAGACGGATTTCGTCGAGATCCTTTTTGAAATGAAGAAATAGACCACCAATAAATATTATAAGAATAAGAAAACAGGCAGCAAAGAACTTAAGAATGGCTTTTTGTCCTCGCCAGGAGAACCACCACTTAAAGACACGCTTAGGATGTAGTCTAGCAAAAAAGCGTTTCACTGGATCTTTTGGTAATTTTGCCATCTCTTCGGCACGACGACGCCTAGATGATTCCTTGCGGGACTTTCTTTTGTCTTTGTAATCAACCAAAAAATTCCCTTTGTTTGATCTTTTTTCTTTTTTTCTTTTTTTTGACATATCCTCTACCTTTTTTGGTTCCGTATTGTTGATAGACTCCAGAGGAGAATTGCCGATTGAGCTTTTGTCGTCCAGATTACTTATGTTCGGATTATCGGCTTTTGAGTCATATGCCGCATCGAAACTACTGGATGGCAAAATAACATCCGGCTTATTCTTCTTCATGGTAATAGTATAACACACAATACTTTTAAAATTTACGTTTTTGCAACATAAAAAGCTCGTGTGCTATAATTTGGGGTAGAGTGTTTTATGAGTAACAAAGTTAAAGAAAAACTTAAACGCCTAATGGGGAAACCAAATCTCAGATTTGCGTCGACGGATTATGCTAAATCTAGTGGCGCCTTAAAGGTTTTTGTTGAACGCCATAGTAGTTTTTTGTTGAATCAGCACCATCTGGAAAAACGTAGCGATAATTCGCCATACAGTAATGCGATTGCAAAAATGGAACCGGATTATAACTTTTTTAATAGCGACATTTATACACGAAATCCAAAACAAAAAGCTATTTTTGAATACGATAATTTCCACAGCGGGACGCCAATGGAATATAGGGCCTTTCCGGGATCGATGAGAGCGGTAAAAAAGGTATTAAAAAGAAAAAATCTCTATTGGTATCCGAGAAGCGCTGGCGGATATTATGCTCAGCAAAGCATTGTAGATTATTTAATTAGAGAGGGTTTTTCTCCGGAACCGGCAAATCTAAAAAATGGGGGGCACTATGATGGTATTGGGGTGGACAATGTGGTCTTTGCGTGTTCTACCACCCACGCATATTCGTTAATACTTAGCGTAATTGCGGAGCCTGGCGACATTGTATTAATGACAGCCCCAAACTACGGGCTTTTTGCGATTATCTCAGAAATGGGGAATTATCGTACGGAGCTTCTGGATTTACATGAAAAAGACGATTGGTTGGTTAATCCTGACGCTCTAGCAAAAAAAATTGATACATTAAATGCGGAACTTGCCAGTGCTACTGGCAAAAAACACCGAGTTGCAGCATTCCTAAATCTTAATCCACATAACCCAACCGGTAAAGTCTTGAACCATAAAAATATTGATGTTTTGCGTAGAATGGGAGAAGTATGCAAGGAGCGCGACGTGTTCGTAATTGATGATTTGGTTTATCGAGATTTGACCTATGATTTGAACGATCTTGCTGTTCCGCTAGCAATTATGCCGGATTTCTTTGATAGTACCATTAGCTTGTTTGGACTTTCTAAGGCTTACGGCTTAGCGAGTTTTCGCGCAGCAGTAATTGTTGCCCCGCGCGCCGTGGCGGAGGTGTTGGCTCAAAAAATTCACGATACGATGGATTCTATGCCAGTACTGCAGGTAGCATCGGTAAGTGGCGCTTTTAATGGCAGTAATCGAAGATATCGCGAATATAAGAAATATATGCAAAAACAAATTCGTGAATACCAATATAGATATGAGTTAATCTATGCGCTAGTTTATGGCGTCAAAAAAATAAAAGATTTAAAAAAGCGCCGTTCTATTTTGCGTACAATTGATCGTTATGTAAAAGCTTCGGCTGACAGAAATATACTTTATGCTGGTTGTAAGAATTTAAAAATTAGAGCCGGCACGGAACCAGAATCGGGTTTTTTCACGGTTTTTGACTTTACGGAGCTCAAAGGCAAACTTACGCCTTTTGGTAACAAAATTAAGAGCGAGCGTGATTTATTAGAATACTTTTTTAAAAGTGGCGGGCTAACATACTTAATGGGTGGCAATATTTGTTGGCCAAAATCTGAGGAGATGGTCGGCAGAATTAGCTTTGGAATTAGCAGGAAGGCCATAGTGCAAAATATGCTATTGATGAATAAGGCTATACGGAAGTTGAAATGAGCAAAATAAAAAGAATATACCAAAAGTTGCGACGCAGATATCTGCAAGAAATAAATTCAATAAAACTAAAACGTATACATACCAAAACGAGCGTTGGCTTGGTCTCTTGCGATGCCTGGGAAAAGCGAGTGTATGATGATTTGCTGTTGCAAAAATCGTTCTTAAAATCTGGGATACGAGCCGAAATCATATCGTGGCAAAATAAAGACATAGATTTTACTCAATACGATGCGCTATTGATTACCTCTATGTGGGGGTACCAAGAAAATATTGATGACTTAAGGGTTTGGCTAAAAAAAGTTGAGAATTTAAAAATTTTCAATAACACACAGCTTATACGTAATAATTTTGACAAATCTAGCCAAATTAAAATTTTAGAAAAAAATAATCTGTCCACTATACCGACCGTAATTATAAAAAAGGGGGAGCTAAGCAATTCAGAAAAACCAATATTGGATGGAGCTATTAGCAAAATTGGTGGTTTCCCAATAGTAGTTAAACCTAGTATTTCTAGTGGGGGAGAAAATACTTTTTTAATAAAAGATACCGGTGCCATAAAAAAGTTCAAAAAGAAATTGCAAGAAATTAATTTGAGTGGAGATATCTTACTCCAACCTTTTCTACCCGAAATAAGAAATGGCGAAATTTCTGTAGTGGCAATAGATCGAAACATAGTAAACGCTGTGGTGCGTTTTCCTGGAGTGCTAGACAAGAAAGACCGATATACAGTAAGGCATATCGACACAGCCAAGCTGGATTCCAAATTAGTAAAATTGTGCGAGAAAGTTATTTCTGTAAAAGATTTTGATGATCAACTTTATATAAGGATTGATGTCGTCAAAAGAGAAAATGAATACATAATTATGGAAGTGGAGCTATTTGAACCTCAACTTTTCTATTATTTATTGAAAGGCGAGGAAAGAAAACGTATGCTAAATGCCATGATTGAAGCCATAAAAAAGCGCATACAAAAATAATAGAAAACGCGTGCTATAATAAATATCGTGAGAAGATTTAAGTTTCGCTCCGTAGTGCAGCTTGCTAATATGAAACTGTCGGTAAAATCGGCAGCGATCGTGTTGGCTGTATCAACTTTATTTTCTGCACTTTTGGGATTATTTCGCGATCGTTTATTGAACTCTTACTATTTAGGGACCTATCCAACCGGCATCGACGCATACACGGCAGCATTTACCATTCCTGATTTTATGTTTTTTATCTTGACGTCTGGAGCGTTGGCCGTTTCTTTCATTCCAGTTTTTAATCAAAGACTAACGACTGGCAATAAAAAATCCGCTTGGGAGCTTTCGTCTAGCCTTTTAAACCTACTAGCAATTGCAACGCTCATTACTAGTATTCTAATAATGATTTTTGCTGACCCATTAATTCGTTATATCGTAAGCCCTGGCCTTGATGAATCTGGGATGGTGCTTGCAATTAATATGACGAGGGTTATTGCGATAAATCCGTTCTTGTTTTCTATTGCGACCGTTTTAACCTCCGTACAACAAGCAGTGGGGAGATTTGTGTTTTATGCATTTGCACCCGCTATATATAATATAGGTATTATTATCGGTATCACTTGTTTTACGGGTGGAATCAATTTGTTCGGTTTGCAAATTTTTGAAGGGGGCATCATGGGTGTGGCATTGGGAGTAATTTTGGGGGCAGTAATGCAATTAATTGTCGCTCTGATTGGCCTGTTTGGTCTCGGGATGGATTACGAATTTAAAATTTATTGGAAGAATCAGGGATTTCGTTCGATTCTTAAATTATTGCCCGCGCGTTCGCTTGACCAAGGTATTGATTATATCAATGGCATCGTAAATACCAACCTTTCTTCTCGTATGGGGGCGGGGGCGGTACGTTCTTTTAATCAGGCTTCAGCCTTACATCAAATGCCAATCAATCTCATTGGTGTAGCGATTTCTACTGCTTTTTTTCCTAAACTTACTGAGCAGCTTGGCAATGGAGACAAGAAAGAGTTTTACGAAACTTTCCGCGAGGCACTCAGGGCTATCATCTGGATTTCGTTGCCGGTGGCGGCAATTGCATTTTTTGGAAGAGGCTATGTGGTCAGCTTTATTTCAAACATCGGTAATAACGATAGCAATGGCACAATTGCGTCGGTGCTTGGCACTTTGACGGTTGCGATTTTTGCGAGATCGGTATTCCATATTGCATCAAGGGGTTTTTATGCATTTCAGGATACAAAAACTCCGTTCATCGTATCAATAGTAGCCATCGGGCTAACTATTCTACTTTCGATCTGGTTTTATTTGATGGGCTGGGGCATTGATGGCTTAGGTATAGCGCAATCAATTGGAGCGATTATAGAAATTATCATATTATTATATATATTGCAGAGACGCTCTCGTGGCGAACTGATCAACAAATCATTCTGGAGGGCTTTTGGTAGGATGCTATTTGCGACCATTATTACTGGATGCGTGGCATTTTCTATGACCAAATTTGTACCATTGATGGCGACCGATACGTCGTTGGTGATTACGGTACCAAAGTTCTTACTTATTTCCGTGATTTCGGTGTTGGCATATCTTGCAGCGAGTTATTTTCTGGAGCTCAAAGAAGCAAAGCCGGTCTTTAAATATATTAAAAAAATTCTGTTTAGAAACGCAAAATAGCAACCTTGGCGCTTTATGCAAAGATTTTATGGGGATATGTGATATAATTTGTTTATGAAAATAGCGCGTGAAGATATTGTGCATTTGGCTAGTTTGTCTAATTTTTCTTTATCGGATCAAGAAATTGAGAGCCTAGGCAAAGATTTGGAAGATATTATTGGATATATTTCTCAACTTAACGAATTGAATACTGACGACATTGAGCCAACTTATCAGGTTTTTGAGATGGAGAATGTGTGGCGACCGGATGAAATTATCGTACAAGAAGCTGAACGAGAAAGCCTGCTTGCTCTAACTAAAGAAGAAAAAGATCATCAAATTAAAGTCCCGAAAGTATTATAAAAATGAAGACAGCCAACAAAAAAGTAACTGCGGAAAGATTAGTGAGAGATGCCCTGGAAAAGGCGAAGCATTTTGCGGATTACAACATTTTTACTTTTTTAAACGAAGAGGGCGCAATTAAGAAAGCACGCGAGATTGATGCCAAGATTGCAAAAGGGGAAGAAGTGGGTAGACTTGCTGGCGTACCCTACGCACTAAAAGATAACTTTTTGAGTAGAGAAGGGGAAACTACGGCCTCGGCTCACATATTGGAAGGGTTTGTCAGCCCGATTGAAGCTACGGCTGTCAAAAAAATAGAGGCGGAGGGGGCCATTATGATAGGGCGCACAAACCTCGATGCCTTCGCCCATGGCTCTTCTACGGAAAATTCTTACTTTGGCCCAACCCTAAATTCGCACGATAAAAATTGCGTAGCCGGAGGTTCTTCTGGTGGCTCTGCGGTGGCGGTGGCTTTAGATATAGTAGAGTTTGCTACGGGAACAGATACCGGAGGCTCTATTCGCCAACCGGCAGCTTTTAACGGTATTTATGGACTAAAGCCGACTTATGGTACAATTTCGAGATACGGGGTTGTAGCGATGGCATCTTCGACGGATTGTATTGGGTTCTTTACCAAAACACCAGAAGACATGGATTTACTTATGTCTATCACATCGGGACAAGACTCAAAAGATATGACCACATTGCCAGATTATTACAATGAAGACTCGGAAATGAGTTCGCTCGCCGATATAAGCTCGCTAAGGGTTGGTGTCATTAAGGATTTTGATAACGAGTCGGTTGACGAGGAAATACGTGGGGCATTGAAGAAGAAATGCGAATTACTAAAATCTAAGGGTTGCGAAATCGTGGAATTAGAGATGCCTAGCCTTAAATATGCGCTTGCAGCTTATTACATTATCGTACCAGCAGAAATTGCCTCAAATTTATCAAGATATGATGGAGTCCGCTATGGATTTAGGGCGGAGGACTCTGAAGACTTAGACGGATTATACGAAAACACCAGAAGTGAAGGCTTTATGCCAGAAAATAAGCGTCGCATCATGATTGGTAATTTTGTGCTATCTTCTGGATTTTATGATGCATACTTCTTGAAGGCGGCAAAAGCAAGAACTTTGATTATTAATGAATATGAGAAAGCTTTTTCAAAATGTGATTTTATCCTGACACCGGTATCACCCAATCCAGCTTTTAAATTGGGGGAGAAGATTAACGATCCGGTGGCGATGTATTTAGAGGACATGATGTCAGTCTCATTGAATTTGGCAGGTGTGCCAGGTCTTGCAATCCCAGCCGGCAAAAATAAGACCGGTCTTCCACTGGGTTTGCAATTGGTAGGGCCCAGGCGTAGTGATAAAAAAATTATTGAATTTGCAAAGGAGCTTATCTAATGGATGGTGGAGTGGTAACTTTTATAATCGCAATTCTGATTGTTGCGGTGTTGGTTTTTGTATCTATATTGCTGACTGGCAAACGTGGTTATCATTTTAATATTGAGGCTTATCAATCGAGATTTTTGGCAATTGAAAATAAATTAAAACAGGATAATGCGTCCAGCTTTACGGCTACCATTATAGAAGCTGACAAGCTGCTCGATAAAGCAATGATTGAGATGGGCATGCCAGGCAAGACAATGGGAGATAGACTAAAACGGACTGGCGATCGTTTTTCTAATCTGAATGGTGTCTGGAGGGCTCACAAGTTGCGCAATGCGATTGCTCACGAAGCCGATTTGGAAATCACCTATAAGCAAGCCTTTAATGCTCTTGCGATTTATAAGCAGGCATTAAAAGACTTAGGAGCAATATAATGAAATATACCCCAACAATCGGCATTGAATGTCACGTGCAACTCTCTACTAAAACAAAGTTGTTTTCTGAGGTTGATAATGATGCGCGAGGGAAGGAACCTAATTCTTGCGTTTCTCCAGTGGATTACGCTCTGCCGGGGATGTTGCCAAGATTGAATGGTGAGGCTATAAAATTTGCAATTAGGGCGGGCAAAGCGATGAATTGCGAGATTAACCGGTCTTCGCGTTTTGATCGCAAGCATTATTTTTACCCGGATTCACCTAAAGGCTATCAGATTACTCAGTTTTATGCACCAATTATTGGGGCTGGCTACGTGGAGCTGCCGTCTGGAACAAAAATCCGGATTGAGCACGCCCATCTAGAGGGTGACGCGGGAAAATTAACACATTTTGACAGCTACTCTTTGGTGGATTTAAATAGAGTAGATACGCCGCTAATTGAGATTGTGTCAATGCCAGACATACACTCAGCCAAGGAGGCACATGATTATTGTAAAGAGCTTTGGAGATTGATGTGCTTTGCTGGTGTGACTCACGGAGATTTATATAACGGAAATATGCGGTTTGATGTCAATATTTCTTTGGCGCCAGAAGGAGCAGAGAAACTAGGCACAAGGGCGGAAATCAAAAACCTTAACTCGTTCCGGTCTGTAGAAAGAGCGGTAGAATACGAAATCACTAGACAAACCAAAATTCTGGATGCCGGAGAGAAGGTCGTTCAAGAAACACGTGGCTGGAGCGACGCAACTGGAAAAACCACGCCGCAAAGGTCTAAGGAGGAAGCGAAAGATTATCGGTATATGCCGGAACCAGATATCCCACCGATAAACCTAACTGATGAGCTAATTGAGGCAGAAGCGGCAAAATTACCATTAATGCCGGTAGATTATCGCAAAAGGTTTACTGGTAGCATTAATAATGATATTTTGGAAATTTTGCTAGACTACCCTGAATTAATGAGAAAAATGAGCGAAATTGACGAAAAATATATAAAAAGTATCGCTAATTTGTTTACTTCGGTGCTACTGGCCGAAGAAAAATCAGTGGAATATCTAAGCAGCCTGCCAGATGCGAAGGATCTAAACGAACTGGCTCAGATGAATGAGCAAAAAGAACTATCATCTACCGCAACAAAAGAGGTATTTTTGAGATTGTTTGATCCGCAAATGAAAGGACGAGGCGCGAAGAATATAGCCAAAGAGCTGGGATTAATGCAAGAAAATGACCTAGGGGCACTAGAGGCAATAGTTGATGCAGTGTTGGCTAAGTCCGAAACAAAAAAGGCTCAAGATGATTTCCGAAACGGAGAAGAGAAGGTGATTGGGTTTTTGGTAGGTCAGGTAATGAAGGAGTCTAAGGGCAAGGCTAATCCTTCGGCAGTGCAAGAAATCTTGAGAAAGAAACTCTCCTGAGACTTCGCGCTTCTTGACAAAAATTGTGATTGGTGCTATAATTGGGGTATTAAGTCATTTTTTATTAAAAAATAAATTAGAAGGGGGAAAGAGAGATGACTTTGAACTTTTTTAGAAAAAAGGAAGAAAGAGAGAGGGAGCTTTCTTATACTGAGCTCCTGAGTTATGGAGGAGCAAAAACGATACTGGATGCCGAAGAATTGGCGCCATATTCTTTCAGCAAGAAAGAACTGGCCGTAATTTTCGGCTTACGGTCATTGGGGTTGGGAGGATTCCCGGCAAGTGCCCCTCCGAGAAGACTCCCGAAGATGGGCCTCGCCCTGATCGAAGAGGTGAGCTTGGCCGGAGTACCAAAGCCCTTAAGGGAGAAATTACTAGAAGACCTGGATTTTGCCAGGAAGAGCGGAATTTTCCTCACCCGCTTTATGGAGGATGTAGGAGAATACCATATCTTGTACGTAGGAAAAGATCGTACAAGAAAAGAATGGAAAGAGGGCATAGAACTCCCAGACCAAAGGTTCAGGTTGTCATCCGCACCTGCGGCGACAATCCCGATTGGGGAATATTTGTTCTGGGCGTATACCACCGCCACCAGCCTGGATGACAGACTGGCGGATTTATCCGAATGGACGGATATCCCGCTGGGAGAGCAAAAATCCTTATTGAAGAGCATTCTCCTCTTCATGAGAAAGGATTACGCCCGACGTCTCCCCGATTACGAAAAAGAAGCTGAAGACATAGATATCCAGCCCCCCTTTGTATGTTGGGAAACAAAGACGGGAAGACACTGGAAGACAATCTAGTGCCAGCCAACTTAAAAGCCTCGAGCCTAAAAGGTTCGGGGCTTTTCTTTTGCTAAAAAATATGCTAGAATGAAGAAAATCTGTCTTCTTTTTGAGTGTGGAGCTCGGCAGAAAACAATAATAAATAAAGGAGCATATGGCTACTGAAATCAAAGATTTAAGCAAACTGCGGAACGTCGGGATTATTGCCCATATCGACGCAGGGAAAACAACAACTTCGGAAGCGATTTTGTATCGTACTGGATTGAAACACAAAATTGACCTAGTTAAGGGCGGCACCGGTGGTGCTGATACCGACTGGATGGAACAAGAGAAGGAACGTGGTATTACTATTACTTCGGCAGCGGTGACGGTATATTGGAAAAATCACCAAATCAACATCATCGATACCCCGGGGCATATTGATTTTACAGCGGAAGTTGAACGCTCTCTTCGCGTGCTCGATGGCGCAGTAGTGGTATTTGACGGAAAAATGGGCGTCGAGGCGCAGTCCGAGACGGTTTGGCGCCAAGCTACCAAATATGGTGTGCCACGTATTTGTTTTGTCAACAAAATTAACCAGATTGGTGGTGATTTCTACAAATCCCTTGATTCAATTCACAAGCGTTTGTCGAAAAATGCTATAGCGATTCACCTGCCGATTGGTTTTGAGAAGGATATTTGCGGTCTAGTAGATTTGATTGATATGAAAGCTTACACCTATAAAGATTATGCAGACCACGAATTGACCGTAGGAGAAATCCCAGCCGACATGTTGGAAAAGGCTAAGAATGCTCGCTCTATGTTAGTCGAAGAGGCGGTCCAGGCGGATGAAGCATTGATGGACAAATACTTCAATGAAGGCGAAGAGGCTATTACCGTAGATGAGTTAAAGTCTGCTCTTCGTAAGCGCGTACTCGATGGCGATTTCTTCTTGGTTACTGGTGGCGATGGCCGAGGCGTGATTGTAGAAAAGGTGCTTGATCTAATGACTGACTACTTGCCTTCTCCGCTCGATCGTGACCAAGGTCAAACTGTGGGTACTGATCCAAAGACTGGGGACCAAATCATCCGCAAAGCCGACAGCTCTGAGCCACTTACTGCCCTAGCATTTAAGATTGCAACGGATCCGTTCGTGGGTAAGTTAATCTTTATCCGTGTTTATGCCGGAAAATTAAAATCTGGCGATACGGTGCTGAATGCTTCTACCGGAGACAAGGAGCGCATTGGCCGCTTGGTGCGAATGCATGCAAACGACCGTAAGGATATTTCCGAAATTGGAGCAGGTGACATCGCAGCCGTAGTAGGGCTCAAGAATTGTACCACTGGTACTACTCTCTGCAACCCAGCACATCCAATCTTACTAGAGTCCATTGAATTCCCGGATCCTCCAGTATCAATTGCCGTAGAACCAAAAACTAAGGCAGACCAAGAAAAAATGGGCATTGGGCTTTCTAAGATGGCCGAAGAGGACCCAACCTTCCGAGTTCACACCGACGAAGAGACTGGACAAACTATTATTTCTGGTATGGGTGAGCTTCACCTAGAGATTATTATCGATCGTTTGAAGAGAGAGCACGGCGTGGAGGCTAATACTGGTGCGCCACAGGTGGCTTATCGTGAGACGATTCGTAGCACAGCTGAAGCGCAGGGTAAGCATATTAAGCAGTCTGGTGGTCGTGGTCAATATGGTGATGTTTGGATCAAATTTGAGCCAAACGAACCTGGTAAAGGCTTTGAATTTATTGATCAAATCAAAGGTGGTGTCGTTCCGCAAGAATACCGCAAACCAGTACAAAAAGGTGTCGAAGACACTCTTGCTGGTGGTGTGATTGCTGGTTATCCAGTAGTAGATATTAAGGCTACGCTATATGATGGTTCTTACCACGATGTGGACTCTTCTGAGCTCGCCTTTACTCTTGCTGGTAGTCTAGCAACGCGTGAGGGTATCAAGAAGGCTAATCCAGTACTCCTAGAGCCAGTGATGAAGCTCGAGATTACTACGCCAGAAGATTTCATGGGCGACGTAATCGGCGACATCAACTCGCGTCGCGGCCGTATTGATGAGATGGAAGATTTGAATGGAGGAGCTAAGCTGATTAAGGCGTTTTGTCCTTTGGCAAATCTGTTTGGTTATACCGGTGATCTTCGTGGTATGACACAAGGGCGCGCAGCGTCAAGCATGGAGCTCTTCGCTTACGAGGAAGTACCACCAAATGTGGCTGCCGAGATTATCGAGAAGAGGAATTCGAAATAATTCATCTTTAGCACGAAAAGAGCCCCCAATCGTTGGGGGCTTTTTGGGATTAGTTTTGTTCAAGATGCCTGATTAAATCTTCTTCAAAATAACAGATTGGAACCCATCGATCAAAATTATACTGATCAGCAATATCGCCTATAGCTTTATCTAAGCCATAGACTGATTGACGAAGATTGTCAGAGAGGCTTCCTATAAGCTGTGCCATTTCTGGCGTAAGCTCCCCTTCTTTTGTCGCCCTATCACACATTACGATAGTGGTCATCATTAATTGAAGATAAATGGTCGCTGATGCAAATTGAACTTCTAGACTTTTTGCCGATTCTCTATCGGAATCATTATTTTTACTGGTCGATATGCTTTCTATTTTATAGATCGCTTCGGCCATACTTAAAGTTCTTCTCGCCATTTTTCTTGCACCCCCTTGCAAAAATTTGAGAAGTTCTTTGATTATAGCACTAAACTTCCATATTGACAATATAATGATATTATTATTGATATTTATGCTGTTTTGTGGTATAATTGTGATATGTAACCAGTTGTGGTCGCACATTTAAAATTCTTAAGTTTAGGCTATTGAAGGGTGATTAGTACAAAACTAAAACCGTTCTGTAGCCTAAACCTAAATACGACAAATAGCCACTGATGCGTCGGTGAGAAGGAGTGAACCTAGCTATGCTATGGGTTTGGGCACAGAAAAAAATATACGCAATTTTAGCAAAGGAGAGATAACTATGGCTAAAATAAGCAAAATAACCTGTGGGTCAAGAGAATTGCCTGCGGGCGTAAATCTATTTTTAACTATACTTGGCGAAAACCCCAAGAACGCCATCTATGGCATACCTCCGCACAAGATTACTGAGGCAATCAAGATCCTCAGAGAGGAGCTCGGCGAGGATGAACTTGCGATAACCCTGATGGGCTATGGCTTAGGAAGAGAACGGCTCACCCATACGGAAATCGCTCGTGAGACCGAGTTTAACCCCAACAAGGTGAGTCGAACCTTGGCCAAGGTTCAGGAAAAGCTCCAGAAAAAGAGCGTACGCACTCGCCTTGAGGCGCTGGTACCCACCAGGGAAGAAATTTACGAAGCCCTAGAGATAAGCGATAACAGAAAGGAGATGGAGGCGAAGTTAGATAAGGCTCGTAAAAAAATAAACGAAATGGGATTGATAATCTCCCACTTGAAGGAAGATAATGACCTCCAGAGGAGAAAGTCGTTCGTGCTGGGCGAGGAGATTGACAGATTGAACAAGGAAGTGGCTGCATTGCGCAAACAGCTGCAAACCTGCGAGGCGGAAAATACGCGATACAAAGAGGATTTCCGATCGTTGAAGAGGATTTTTGGCGAAATAGCGGAACCGGCGAAAAAAATTGCCGAACTCCAGCTGGAAAAAATCTTCGACGAGAAGATTGTCGAAAGTCTGAAACGCGCAAACGTTTTCGATCTGCGGACATTAACGAAACTCAGCAGAAGGAATTTGACCAACCTCCGCGTGAGGAGGGAATTCGTAGACGTGATAGAAAGGGGGCTTGCGGAGGTCGGCCTGAAGTTAAGAGAAGGGGTGTAGCGAATTTTCATACGAAGGTATTGACAATCCGGCAGCCAGTCGATGATTTGATATGTCTTCGCTTGCGTAATTGTCGTATGAGGAAAATCCTCTGGCAGCCAGCCAGAGGATTTTTGATTTTTCGCGCGTTTTTCCTCTTTACAAGATTTGGAAAATAGTCTAAAATATTAATGTAGAGCTTTGGAGCTGGTTTTTATTAGCGCTCCAAACGTAATAATAAAAAGGAGATTGAATGGCAAATTTTGACCGTTCCAAGCCGCATATTAACGTCGGCACCATGGGTCACGTTGACCATGGTAAAACCACTTTAACAGCTGCAATCACTAGCGTTCTTGCGAAGAGACTTCCGTCGGACGTTAATAAGCCAGTTGCTTATGATCAAATCGATAACGCGCCTGAAGAAAAGGCTCGTGGTATTACTATCGCGACTTCTCACCAGGAGTATGAATCAGAAAAGCGTCACTATGCACACGTAGATATGCCTGGTCACGCTGACTATATTAAAAACATGATTACCGGTGCCGCCCAGGTAGATGGCGCCATCCTCGTAGTTGCTGCGAACGATGGTCCTTTGCCACAGACTCGTGAGCACGTACTCTTGGCTCACCAGGTGAACGTACCAAAAATCATCGTATTCCTCAACAAGATGGATTTGGCCGACCCAGAGTTGGTTGAACTCGTCGAGATGGATGTACGTGAATTATTGAACAAGTACGGTTTCGATGGCGACAATGCTCCTATCATCAAAGGTTCTGCTACTAAGGCTCTTGAGGGTGACAAAGAGAATGAAGATGCTATCATGGAGCTCGTCAAGGCTATGGATGAATACTTTGACATCCCTGAGCACGATCTTGATAAGCCATTCTTGATGCCAATTGAGGATGTCTTCTCAATCAAAGGTCGTGGTACGGTAGCCACTGGTCGTATTGAGCAAGGTGTGATTAAGTTGAACGACGAAGTAGAAATCGTTGGTCTCAAGGACACTCAGAAGTCAGTCGTAACCGGTATTGAGGCTTTCCACAAGACTTTGGATCAAGGTCAAGCTGGTGACAACGCTGGGTTGCTTCTTCGTGGTATTGAACGCGATCAAATTGAGCGTGGTCAAGTAATTGCAGCCCCTGGCACAATCACTCCGCACACTGAATTTGAGGCAGAGGTTTACATCTTGAAGAAAGAGGAAGGCGGACGCCACACTCCATTCTCCAAGGGTTATAAGCCACAATTCTACTTCCGCACTACGGACGTTACTGGTGAGGTAGAGCTCCCAGCCGATAAGGAAATCGTGATGCCTGGCGATCAGGTAACCTTCAAGGTTAAATTGCTCGCTCCTGTGGCCATGAACGATCAGGATCGCTTTGCTATCCGTGAAGGTGGCAAGACGGTTGGTTCTGGTGTGATTACTAAGGTTATTAAGTAATCATCGTCGCTAGATAAAAATCTCCTCCTTTCAGAGGAGATTTTTTGTTTTTTAAATATTTAACGGATTTCGGCGAGGTCGATTTTTTCGCCGATGGGCTTTTCGAGCTCTTCGGGGTTTTCGAGAAGATATTGGAGCAAATCGGCAGATTTGGCAAAATAATAACCGTCCGCAATGCGTTCGTCAAAGTTCATACCCCACTCGCAGATTTTGCGAGTTTCTTTTTTGCCATTAAGAATAACTTCTTTGTCTTCGATCTCGCCCATGGTAAGCAGGGAAGAGGAGTTGCCAAAATCGGTAATGTTGTGATGAATGGCGCCACAGCCGATAGAGCCTAGGTTGGAAACAATCATAGTGCTATAGTAGAGGTTGTCTTCCGCTAGAGAGGCAGGGAGCAGGCCTTTTTTGTCTGTCCACTTAAGAAATCCGATTAGTGGTACGCGTATAAAATTCGGCATTTTGCCAAAAACATCAATCGCGGAATTGGCGCCTTTTTTGCTTACGCCTTCGGAATGCTTTTTTCTAAAACTATTGACTTTTTGTTCGACCTTTTTGCCAATAGTGTAGATATCGTCGTTTGTCTCAATCGGAATCATTACCATCATTTCTTCGGAGTGGTCATCAAAGCTAACCTTGGCCACAAAAGACAGCACGATTTTGTCGTGTTCCCAGATGTGACGATCGGCCACAAAATAATTCAGTTTGGGGCGATTATAAACAGTTTTACCAATTGCGGTCAAAAAGGCGTGAAAAAGAGTTATCCCGTCACCAGTCTTTTTCTTTTTTTCAATATATTTTAATAGGTTGGTGAGATCCATGCTTTGGTTAATATAGACATCACTAACACTGCGGGCAGGCTTCAAATCAATACTAATCTGCGCTAGCCCAGTAACATTTTTGACTCTGTGGGCGCCACCATACTTCTTCATGGTTTTATTTTAGCACATTTAAAGTGGGGTAATTTAAGCTTTTCTGAAATTTTTGTGCTATAATGTAAGCATAAGGAGGAAACATGGCAGAGAGGAAGAGTATCTATAAATTGAGTATCAAGGAAATGAGAGGGTTGCTTCGTGAATTTTCCAGCACCTTGTACGGACGAACGATTTTCTTTTTGGCGTATTTTGTGCCGCTGATGGCGTTCTTGGTGATGATTGGCTTAGTCTTAGCAGAGATGATTATGCAGAGTGGCGAGCTATTTTATCCAATTGCGGGGACTTTCTTCTTGTTTATTGGTGTCTTTATTCTTGGGAATATCTATTATTATCGCGAGCTTAGGCTGTTTTCCGAGAAAAAATAAGAGGTCAGATTGACTTTTTGCGCACGACGTGGTATAATGGGGGTATATACTAAAGTTAATTATCTATCTCTAAAAACTTACCGGCTGCCCATCTAAGAGGTCAAAAGCCTAAGATTATAGAGAGGAAAGGCAAAAATGGTAGAAGCTAAAAAAGATGAGGGGCTCAAAATCCGCATTCGTCTTAAGGCCTACGATCACCGCGTGATTGATCAAAGCGCTAGGCAGATTGTCGACACGGCGATTCGCACCGGCGCAACCGTGAGTGGTCCAGTGCCTTTGCCAACCAAAAGAAGTACGTTTACCGTGGTAAAATCCCCACACGTATACAAAACTGGCGGCGAAGCATTCGAGATGAAAGTACATAAGCGCTTGATAGACATCTCAAACGCAACCCCAAAGACGATTGAGAGTCTGCAAAATCTTTCACTCCCTGCTGGAGTCGATGCAGAAATCAAGATGTAGATAAAAGTCGCCCGTTTGGGCGATTTTTTGATATAATGTTTTTATGAGTGTTGCTACCTTTAAGAAGCGTTTTTATTTCGTTGCGGCGAAATATTTTCGGCATTTCGCAGATCGAGTGCTCAGAAGATGGCAGCCACGCATTATCGCAATTACCGGTTCGGCCGGTAAGACCACAATGTTAAATCTGGTCGAGCACGAAATGGGCAAAAAGGCTCACTATTCGCATGATGCCAACTCTGCCTTTGGCGTATCCTTTGATTTATTGGGGCTAAAAGGCGTCCGTGGCTCTAAATTGCGCTGGCTTTATTTGTTTACTGCTGCCCCCATAAAATCCCTTTTCAAACGTCATAAAGAAAAATTCTACGTCGTAGAGATAGATGGGGAAAGACCGCATGAGGCGGAGTTTTTGGCGGAATGGCTAAAGCCGGAGGTGACGATTTGGGTATCGATAGGCAGGTCACATGCGGTGCAATTTGAAAAAGAGGTAGAGGAAGGACGTTTTAAAGATTTGGATGAAGCCATTGCAGCCGAATTCGCCAATTTGCCTCAAAATACTTCAAAATTAGTCTACATAGATGCGGATTCCGCCCTGATGAAAACTGCAACCAAGGGAATCAAAGCGAAGGTAATTCCAATCAAGAAGAATGAGATAAAAAAATACGTAGTCTATCCGGATTCAACTGATTTTACCTATGGAGACACCACTTTTCATTTTGATCACCCCGAACCAAAAGATATATCTTTCAATTTATTAGTATTGCAAGATTTAATGAAATATCTAAAATTGCCGTTTAAATCGGATTTTTCAAACATCAGGATAGCGCCTGGGCGGAGTTCTTATTTTGAGGGGAAAAGAGGTATAAAAATCGTAGATAGCAGTTATAATGCTCATATTATTTCCGTGGCTTCCATTCTAGACATGGTGCGGCGAATGCATGCAGACCATAAATGGTTGATTATTGGCGACATCGTAGACCAGGGGTCAATTACGGATGAAGAACACAAAAAACTAGCCAAATTGATTGCCGAAGTAGAGCCGGAGAAAGTGGTTTTGGTCGGAAGAAGAACCAAAAAATACACTGCTCCGGAGTTAAAAAAACTTGGTATATCAGCCGTAGCTACCCTGGATCCCAAAAAAGCCTTGGAATACATAGAAAAGCATATTACAGGGAAGGAAACGCTGATTTTTAAGGGGAGCCAGTATCTAGAATGGATTATAGAAAAATTATTGGCGAATCCGGAGGATGCTAAAAAATTATGTCGTCGCGAAAAAGCAGCTGTTAATAGGCGTAAAAGTTGGGGGCTAGATTCATAATGTCGTCCTCATCAAAAAAAATCATAGATTTATACATAATACATGGGTGGACTTACACAACAAAGCCGTGGGAAAAGACTTTAGCCCTAATGAAAGAGAACGGCATTAACGTAAAAATGCTAAACGTTCCAGGGCTAACGGAAGAGTCAGAAAAAGTTTTTTCGATAGATGACTATGTGAAGTGGGCCAACAAAAATATCCCAGACGGGGCTATTGCGCTTGGCCATTCAAATGGTGGCAGGATATTACTAAATCTTTGTGCAAAAAAACCCAGTAAGCTCAAGTATTTGATTTTGCTAGATAGTGCCGGCATATATGAGCCGTCCGTTAGAAAAAAAATAGTAACAAAAGTAGCAAAAATTGGTAAGGTGTTTAAAAAAATACCAATTATTGATAAGGTTTTCCATAAACTCACTGGCTCAACTGATTATTCTAAGGCCCCCGAAAATATGAAAAAGACTTTATCGAACATGTTAGAGTCCGACAAGGAGCTTGATTTTAGTAAAGTTGAGACAAAAACCTTTATACTATGGGGGAAGAAAGATACGACGACGCCCCCAAGACAAGCTACGGCTATGTACGAAAAATTGCCAAATGCCGAACTCAAATTTTATGCCAACTGGACCCATGCGCCATATATTTCTAATCCGGACGAGCTGGCACGGGTTTTAACAAATTTAGTAAAAAGGATGAAGGGGTGAAACATTATTTTTTAGGTTTGGCGGCTAATTATTCTAGGAGGCAAAGACTTGCGCATACTTTTGCCATAGGGCAACAAAAGGACTGCGACGAATTAAAAAAGTTTCTAGCAGAGAAATATCAGGGAAAGGCTGTTCTTACCAAAAATGGGCGGTCGGCTTTAGCAATGGCATTAAAGGCCTATTTTGAGCCCGGAGATGAGATTATCGTAAATGGCTTTACGTGCTACGCTGTATATGAGGCGATAAAGGCTGCGGGGTTAATTCCGGTATTTGTTGACATAGATAAAAATAGTTTGAATTTTGATAGTGAATCTCTCCAACAAATTCTCCGAGCGAGTCATGCCGTCGTGGCTTCCCCCACGTCATCTAAGGACTCCGTAGGGGATCGCCCAGCTCAGTCACCAGCTCGTGAGAAAATTCGTGGGATTATAGTCCAAAATACTTTTGGCAATCCAGTGGATATTGGGGCTATTGAGAAATTTGCGAAGAAGCACAGCTTAACGATTGTTGAAGATTTGGCTCATTGTGCCGGAGTAAAGTATGCCGATGGACGAGAGGCTGGCACCATAGGAGCTGCGACGATATTGTCATTTGGCAAAGACAAATCAATCGATACGATATCCGGTGGTGCCGTGGTGTTGCGTGAGCGAATTCAAAAAACGAGCGAGATGCATGGCGACTTTCCGAAAATTAAAGAGCCATATTTAAAGCCAAAAATATCCGATGCACTAAGAGCAAGATTCTATCCACTATTTGGAGCAATCGCTAGAGGACTGTCCTATATTCGCTTGAGTGGGCCATGGATGGGGCTATTAATTAAGATTCATTGGGTTGAAAAATCTGCCGACAATAAATTGGATTTGAATCGGAAAATTAGTAAATTTGAGGCAAAAATGGCCCTAAAGCAACTTCAAAAATTAAAAAAGTCTGGGGAAGGTAAAATTAGAGAGTTTTATTTAGTCAAAAACCAAGATGAGGTTTTGAAAGAACTAAAAAAAGCTGGTTATTATTTTGATGGGTTTTGGTATGAACGACCGGTTTCTCCAGAAAGATATTACAAGAAGGTGCATTTTCCCGAGAATGAATGTCCGACATCGGTAGAGGTAACTAAAAAAATCATAAATTTTCCGTCTCATTACACCAAACAAGAATTGGCGCCAGCACTAAAAATAGTAAAAGATTACCTGGAGGATAAATAATGGATTGGGGCAAAGTGATTGATGAGTTTCCTGAGGCAAACTTTTTGCAATCACCAGAATATGGCAAAATGAATGAGCTTTTAGGGAATAAGGTAATCACAGATAGCTATGGCAAAGACAAGAAAGAGGGATACGCCCTGATGGTCGTGCGAAATGCCAAAAGAGGAAGGTATTTGGAGATTCCTTGTGGCCCATTGATTGATTGGCAAAATAAGAAATTGGTGGATGATGTTTTGGCTAAAATCCAGAAGATTGCACTGGAAGAGAAATGCGTATTCGTAAGGATGCGCCCACAACTAAAAGCGAACTCCAAAGATGCAAAGATTTTAGAAAAGAAAGGCCTCAAAAAATCGCCGATGCACCTAGCGGCAGAACATACAGTAATGATAGATTTAACGAAGTCCGAAGAGGATTTATTGTCTGCCATGCGACGACAAACGAGATATGAAGTGAGGAGGGCAGAAAAGCTTGGTATAAAAGTAACAAAAAGTAATTCAGAGGAAGTTTTCCGAGAATTTCATGCTGTACAAGTCGAAACGGCAAAACGTCAGAATTTTGTACCGCCAGACTTAAATACCCTAATGGCAGAGCGAGAGGCTTTTGGTGATAATATTGAAATTTATGTCGCCAGTACCAAAGAAGGCGAAAAAATTGCATATGGCTTAATCATCAGGGCTGGTATGGAGGGAGATTATTACGAAGCGGCATCAACGTTATTGAATCGCAAACTGCCCGGAGCGTATGCTTTGCTCTGGCAAGCGATGCGAGGCCTCAAACAAGAAGGATATGAAAGATTTAACTTGTGGGGAATCGCTCCAGCCAACCAGCCTAATCACCGCTATGCCGGCGTAACAACTTTTAAAACTGGTTTTGGTGGGGAAATTGTAGAATATGTGCCAGCTCACGATATGATTGTGTCCAAAATAAAATATCTTAAAAATTTAGCTGTAGAAACAGTGCGAAAGAAGAAGAGGCATTTATGAACATTGAGGAAATTCAAGATAGAAACAAGTGGGATGATTTTATAAAATCACACAAAGAGGCAAATTTTTTGCAGTCTTATGATTTTTACGAATTTCACAAAAGCCGAGACAAAACAATTGTCCGAAGGGCAATTGTTGATGATAATAATCAAATATGCGCGGCTTAT
The DNA here is from genome assembly GCA_017511865.1 of Candidatus Saccharimonadota bacterium. Classification (GTDB taxonomy): domain Bacteria; phylum Patescibacteriota; class Saccharimonadia; order Saccharimonadales; family Saccharimonadaceae; genus Nanosyncoccus. The sequence continues at coordinate 37,006 of JAFWIQ010000012.1, read as the reverse complement.
GCTGGAGTGGTGGAGACAGCCAAGCGTGGAAAACATTTGGCGATTGCGGGGGGGCCGATTCTTGATTGGGAAAAAACAAAAGAGGTAAGAAAAATTTTTGATGATATAAAAAATGTTGGCAAGAAATATGGCTGTGCTTTTGCGAGGATAAGACCACAGCTCCCATTATCTGATAAATCCATGAAGCTGATGCAAGAGCTGGGACTCAAAAAAGCTCCGATGTATCTTTCGGTAGAATACGCGGGGATTTTGGATCTCGAGAAAACCGATGCGGAAATTTTGGCTGGAGCTTCGCAAGGATTTCGGAGAAAATTGAGAAAAGCAGAAAAAGCCGATATTGAAGTTTGCGCCGAGACGAGCGATGAGGCTATCGATGAATTTTGTAAGCTAGAAAGAAAACACGCGGAAAGACAAAAATATGTGGCATTTTCTGCAAGTTTTTTGACTAAGCAATTTGAGGCATTCAGAAAAAACGATGAGGTATTGATTTATACGGCGAAAAAAGATGGTCAAATTTTAGCGATGAACTTCATGATTTTTTACGGACCAGAAGCGAGTTACCATTATGGTGTTTCTTCGGATTTAGGAACCAAATACTCCGCCGCACCACTGCTCCACATGAAGGCAATGGAAGAAGCTAGAAAAAGAGGATGTGTGAGATATAATTTATGGGGGATTGTGGAGCCAGACGAGAAGTCACATCGGTTTTATGGGGTTTCGGAATTCAAAAGATCTTTTGGATGTGAAGAATTAAAATATACTCCTGCACATGATATGATTTTGAAGCCTGTGGCTTATCAGAAAACAAAAATCGTGGAATTAGCTCGTAAAAAAATACGTCACGTTTAGATAACTAGGGACGTTTTCTTTGTTTACTAAAAATACTTATTTGTGATAAAATAAACATAAGTAAAAAAGGAATTTTATGGCACATATTAATCGACGATTTATCGACAAGCATTGGGGGGTATTTGTAGTAAGGGGAATCTTAGCGGGGCTTTTTGGGTTGTTTGTTTTATTTAGTGGCATGTCCAACATAGAAGTCATGATTTCGGTGATTAGTGTCTTCTTGCTATTAATTGGCATCGTAGACTCGGTTAGTGCTCTTTATAGTTCAACCAAAAAGCGTGGTTGGATTAATTCCGTCATAGACGCCTTGATAGATGTAGCCGCTGCCATAGCGTTGTTATTTTTCGCAAAAGCCGATTTGGTTTCGAGCCTGATTATTATTTCGGCCTACACCATCGTTTCTGGTATAATTGACATATTTCACGGGTTTTTGTCAACCGTCGATCCAACGGACCGTTTTATCCGTGTGTTGGCCGGTATATGTGGTTGTGTGATGGGGGTGGCGATTCTTAACGCTGGCAATTTCGAAATCATAACTTTTGCTAGATTCTTTGGCGCCTACATGCTCATAGTCGGAACTACAAGCTTAATTTACGGAGTACATAATCGAGCTCAAAATATCGAAGACAGAGTTGCAAGAAAAGCGTCCAGAAAGACCCCTGCTAAGAAAAAGAAAAAATAGACCTCGGTATTATTTCTGTAATTTGATACAACTGTTTGTTTTTTAATGCTTCTTTGTATGCTATAATGAAATTTCAAGGAGATTCTATTATGAAAAAAGTAAAAAAAGCGATAATTACTGATGCGGGGTTTGCTAGCCGCTATCTACCAATCACAAAGACAATTCCAAAAGCAATGGTCCCCATCGGCGCGAAGCCAGTAATGCAGCTTTGCGTAGAGGAGTGTGTAGAGGCCGGTATCGAAGAGATTATCATAGTGGCAACGCCAAATACAAAATCAAAAGAAATTTATGAAGATTACTTCCATAATAAATCTGACAACGTAAGAACTCTGCTTGAAAAACAAGGAAAATTAGATCGTTTTAAGCCAGTAGAACAAGTTTTGAGTTTTCCAAAGATTACAGTCATAGAACAAGACCCTAGCCTACCATACGGAAATGGCTCCCCAATTGTTTCGGCAAAAGAATTTGTTAAAGACGAGGAAGCCTTTGTGGTATTATATAGCGATGATTTGATTTTGGGGCAGGGAGATGCAAAAATATTGATTGACTCTTACGAAAAGAACCCTGAAGCAAAAGCCGTAATTGCAGCTCAAGAAATGCCTGAAGATGTCTGGCATAAATACGGCATGATTGCGCTAAAGGATAATGGAACGCTTAGCCATATCGTAGAAAAACCAAAAACCCCAGATTTGTCGCCAAGTAATTTGACTAGCTACGGCAGATATTTGCTTACTCCGGAAGTGTTTGATTACTTATTACCTTCAAATACTGGTCTAGATGGAGAACTTTGGACCGTGGATGCGATTACGGAACTAGCAAAGCATGGAGACGTAATCGTGACGAAGAGTAGTGGCGAGTGGATTACTACAGGAGACCCAAAGAATTATTTCTTGGCCCACTTAAAGTATGTGCTCACTAAGACCGACTATGCAGATGATGTACGCAAATTTATAGCAGAAAATTAATATGTTATAATGGGGTTTAAGGAGAAAAACTATGAATACAGCTGAATGGATTTTAGTAGCAATTTTAAGCGTGACGCTTTTTGTGTTTTTGATTGTGGGGATTGTTCTAATCGTGAGATTGATTGGACTTACCAAAGAGGCTCAGAAAGTCGTGGAAAAAAGTCAGGATATAGCCGACAACGCTAATGGCATTGTGTCAAACGTGAAGGGTATGACTTCGATTGGAGGAACCGTAGAAATGTTTGTCGACAAGTATATCAATCCAAAATTAAAGGAAAAGATTAAAGATACCAAAAAAGAGGAGAAGGAAAAATGACAGACGAAAAGAAAAAAAGTGGTGCAGGAAAGTTTTTCTTGGGGGCTTTGTTGGGTGCGGCAGCTGGAGCGATTGCGGGGCGTTTTGTAGGCAACAAAACAACCGACAATGAAGATGACAGTGAGTGTGACTGCGGATGTGATTGTAAAGAAGAGTGCGATTGTCACGAATGTAAAAAAGAAGATAAAGACGAAAATAACGACTTAAAAAAGGCAAAAAAAGAAAGCACCAAAAGTAAAACCAGCGAGAAAAAATGAAGCTGAAAACTAGTGACTATGTACACCTACATAATCACACGCACTATTCGCTTCTTGATGGGCTAACAAAAGTCCCAGAGCTAGTTGATTTTGTAAAAAAAGATGGCATGGAAGCCGTGGCGGTAACTGATCATGGCACCATGTCTGGGTTGGTTGAATTATACAAATGTTGCAATGATGCTGGAATTAAGCCGATTCTGGGGCTAGAGTCTTATGTGGCTGCACGAAAAATGACGGACAAAGACCCCGCCCATGATAAACAAAGATTCCATATTACACTCTTGGCCATGAACAACAAGGGGTTCGAAAACCTCTGCAGAATCATGAGCAACGCCGAGGAGCATGGTAAATACTACAAGCCACGCACGGATCATGACGAACTAGAAAAATACAATGAGGGCATCATCTGTCTGTCTGGCTGTATGGGTTCAGAAATCTCAGAAGCAATACGGGCCGGAGATGATGAAAGGGCCTATGCGTTGATTGATTGGTATCGCAATGTTTTTAAAGATAGGTTTTATTTAGAGATGCAAGACCATGGGCATCCAAAATCCAGCACTCATTCTAAAGAGCAGAAAAAAGTCAATGATTGGCTGATGGCGCACGCCGAGGAACTAGGGTTACCACTAGTAGTAACTTGCGATGCGCATTACTTAAACCATGAGGATCAAGATGCACACGAAGTGCTACTTTGTATAGGTACGGCATCGAATTTATCAGATACCAATCGTATGACATTAAAAGATTACGATCTCCATGTGATTTCGGCTGAAGAAATTATTGAACATTGGGAAGAAACTTGCCCAGAAGCAGTTATTAATACAAAAAAAATCGCAGAACGTTGCGATGTGGATTTGCAACTTGGAAGAATTTTAATTCCAAAATTCCCAGTACCAGATGGCGAAGACGAAAAAACTTATCTCGATAAGTTAGTTTTTCAAGGATTAGTATATAGATATGGCGACAAAAAACTGGATGACACTACGAATTTGACTATAGAAGAATGTCGAAAAATCCTAGCAAAGGCGGACGAAGAGCGCGATGATGAACATAAAATTTTGCCGCGCATAGATTACGAATTGTCTGTGGTGGACAAAATGGGATATAATGGATATTTTTTGATAGTACAAGACTTCATCAACTGGGGCAAAAGTCAAAGAATAGTCTATGGCCCAGGACGAGGTTCGGCGGCGGGTTCGATTTTGGCATACGCATTACGTATTACGGAGTTGGATCCACTCAAATACGATTTGCTATTTGAAAGATTTTTAAACCCAGACCGTATTAGCATGCCAGATATTGATACGGACATCCAGGACACTAGGCGAGACGAAGTAATTGAATACTGTTCGAACAAATATGGCTTCGAACGTGTTTCCAATATTGCAACTTTTGGTAAAATGATGGCCAAAAACGCAGTAAGAGACGTTGCGAGAGTACTAGAGGTTCCTTACGCAGAAGCCGATCGATTAGCGAAAATGGTACCAGATCCGGTGCAAGGGCACCATGTGCACTTAAGTGATGCCATCAAGGACGTTCCAGACCTAAAACACGAATACGAGACCAATCCTACATCTAAAGAAGTAATAGACTTTGCATCAAGACTTGAGGGGACCATTCGCAATCACGGCGTTCATGCTTGTGGGGTGATTATTGCGCCGGATGACTTGGTAAAGTTTTTGCCACTGGAAGTTTCGGCAAAGGGCCCGATTGCTGCGCAATTCCCGATGGGGCAAGTGGAAGAATTGGGGCTACTTAAAATGGACTTTTTGGGACTATCCAATCTGTCGGTGATCAATAATGCGTTGAGGATGGTAAGGAAAGTTTATCATGACGATATAGATTTGGCCAATCTACCGCTCGACGATCCCGAAACTTACGCTTTGTTACAGAGAGCGGAAACTACCGGTGTATTCCAATTGGAGTCCGCAGGCATGAAGAGATATTTGAGAGACCTAAAGGCCTCAACTTTTGAAGATATTATCGCTATGGTAGCCCTGTACCGTCCTGGGCCAATGCAATTTATTGACTCTTTTATCCGACGTAAGCACGGACAAGAAGAAATCACCTATCTTCACCCCGGTCTTGAGGGCGCACTAAAAAATACTTATGGGATTTTGATTTATCAAGAGCAATTCATGCAGATTTCTAGGACTTGGTGTGGATTTACCGGAGGGCAAGCCGACACTTTGCGTAAGGCGGTAGGAAAGAAAAAGATTGATTTGATGAAAAAAGTAAAACCCGAATTTATTAAGGGGGCTGTGGAAATTGGTGGTGCTACCGAAGAAATTGCCGAAAAATTCTGGGGACAATTGTTGGAATTTGCTAATTACTGTTTTAACAAATCTCATGCAGCATGTTACGCCCTGATCGCTTATTGGACGGCATACCTGAAGGCCCACTATCCGGATGCCTTCATGGCAGCATTAATGACAGCAGATATGCGATGGACGGATCGTCTCGCGATTGAGATTGCGGAATGTAAAAAAATGGGGATTAAAGTTTTGGGGCCGGACATTAACCAGTCGTATGGTGATTTTGGTATTGTGGGCGGAGAAAACACAATTAGGTTTGGCTTATCTGGAATCAAAAATATGGGGAAATCACTAGTGGAAGATATTGTGATTCCAGAACGAGACAAAGGTGGACCGTTTAAGTCGATATGCGATTTCGCTAAGCGAGTGGATGCGACCAAATTTAATAAAAAATCATGGGAAGCGGCGATTAAGACCGGTGTGTTTGATAGATTCGAGGGAACAAGATCGGACTTGCTGTTTAATTTAGAGTCAATCCAGGCTTATGGGGCTAAGATTCAAAAAGACATAGGTTCTGGGCAGACAGATTTATTTGGAATGATGGGTGAAGCTGGCATGGTGCCAGAAGTAGAAATAAAAACTGCGCCCGTGCAACATCCGGAAAAAGAGCAACTTCTTTGGGAACGCGACTTAATGGGGCTTTATTTGTCGGCGCATCCACTAGATAAATACGATATATATTTTGAAGAGCAAACGCATCCAATGAGTTTAATTACGGCAGAAAACGATAATAGGATAGTGGTAATTGGGGGTATCGTAACAGCAGTAAGGACAATTCTGACCAAAAAAGGCGACAAAATGGCATTTGTAAAAATAGAAAATAAATCCGATGAGACCGAATTTATAGTTTTTCCAAGTGTATTTGAAGAGTATGGCGGCAAACTAGTAGTTGATAATGTATTAAAAGTGCGAGGCAAAGTCAACGCTAAAGATAAAGATGGAAATGTAACTTCTGATGTAAAAATTCTGGCAGAGGCCGTGGAAGTGATATCGGACGAAACGCTAAATAATTATGAATCCACTGGAACAAAATTAGCCGCACCGGTGGCTGCGCCAGAAAATGGCAGAAGAAGATATAGTAAGTCTTCAGCCGAAAAAGTCCATAGTGGAAATGGCATGAAGAAAATGAATAATGGCGCTTCGGTTGATGATGCGCCTAGAGTATTGAAAAATCCTCCAAAAGACCCCAGGAAAGAGAGACTATACATACTGGTTGAAGACCCTAATAATACCGAAGTCCTGACCGCCATAAGGAGATTGGCTGATATACACCTCGGAATGCAAGAAGTGATATTGGTTTTAAAAGATGGAGACACGAAGCGTCCACTTAGAATGCCATTTAGAGTAGACGTATCCGAGGACTTAGTTGGTAAATTACGAGATTTAGTCGGAACAGATAATGTAAAAATGGTATAATTTAGGCATGAAGAAAAAGAAGGTGTCAGATTCGGTTACGCTCAATCGTAAGGCAAGGTACGATTATATTTTGGGGGATGAACTTACCGCAGGAATGGCTCTTGCTGGTCCAGAAGTGCGTTCGATCCGAGACCATCATGTGCAACTAAAAGGTTCTTTTGTGACAATCAGAAATGGGGAGCTTTGGCTAAATAACTTAACTCTGGGCGCCGAGACGGCACGAAATATAAAATTATTAGCAACGAAAAAACAAATATTGGCTTTGGAAAGAGAAAAGGTAGCAGGATCAACTATCGTGCCAGTTAAGCTTTTGGGTGGTTCAAGACATATAAAATTAGTCATTGCCGTTGGGAAAGGAAAAAAGAAGTACGACAAGCGTGAAACCATCAAAAAACGCGATATTGAGCGGGGGAGATATGCTTAAAATCTACTCGTGGAACGTCAATGGTTTGCGTGCTATTTTACGTAAAGAAGCTTTGCAAAAGTTTATCGAGGAACATCAGCCAGATATTTTGTGTTTGCAAGAGATAAAAGCAAAACCCGAACAAGTAGATTATAATTTTCCGGGATACAAGGTTTTTTGGAATCCGGCGAAAAGAGCTGGATACTCCGGGACGGCAATATTAGTTTCCTCAGCAGGCTCGTCTGCTCTCGATGTCATACGCTGGTCGTCCGGGAAAGATTGCCATCCTGGCAACTTTCTCGGCGACGTCAGGAATACACATCTCGAGCAGCCGAATCCGAAACTTTATGCTTCGGAAACTAATATTGCCGTCCCTGAAGGTAGAACCCTCATTGCAGAATTTAAAAAGTTCTATTTAGTAAATGTTTATGTTCCAAATTCCAAGCCGGATTTGTCGCGATTAAAGCTGCGCGAAACAGAGTGGGATCCGTGGTTTTTGGAATTTTTAAAGGAACTAGAAAAGGATAAACCCGTAGTGGTATGTGGCGATTTTAATGCGGCACACGAGGAAATTGACATAGCGAGGCCAAAAACAAACCACCATTCTGCTGGTTTTACCGACGAGGAGAGAAAGGGAATCACTAATTATATCAATGCGGGCTTTATTGATACATTTAGGACTCTGCACCCTGAAGAGGTACGATATACGTGGTGGAGCCATTGGGGCAAAGCGCGCGAAAATAATGTCGGCTGGAGAATTGATTATTTCTTTATTTCTGAAAGTTTGCGCAAAAATCTGAAATCAGCAGAAATCTATGAAAATTGCAAAGGTTCAGACCATTGCCCGATTTCGGTGACACTGGAGATATGAATGGATTTCTTTGAAAAAATTGATACAAAGCCAACGGGAGATTTTGAATGGAATGTGCCGGAGCAAAAGTTGGGGCACGTCGCAGTGGTTGGCGGTAGCAAACAAAATTTCCGAACCGAAATTAAAGTTTCTGAGTTTCTATCAAAACAATACCCTATAAAAATAGTCCAGGTCGTATTACCTGATGCACTAGAAAAAAGTTTGCCGTCGTTGCCCAATTTTATTTTTTTAAGGTCGACCGAATCCGGTTCTTTTGCAGACGGGAAAGAATTAGAAAAAACTTTTGAAGCCTCTGATTTTAATTTGTTGATTGGCGATTTATCAAAAAATTCTATCACCAGCAAAGCTATGACTGACGCTTGCAGCTCCGCCAAAAAACCTTTATTGATTACGCGAGATGCGATAGACTTAGTTATAGAAAATCATCCGGAAAGATTGTTAATGAATGAACAAATAATATTTTTAGCATCAATGCCTCAACTTCAAAAAATATTCCGTGCAGTATATTATCCAAAAATGTTACTACTCTCGCAATCATTAATTCAGGTGGCAGACGCTTTACATAAATTTACTCTAAGTTATCCAATTTCCGTTATTACTTTACAAGGTGGGCAAGTTTTGATTGCCAAAAGTGGGACAGTCAAATCTATCCCGCTTGAAAGAACCGGCTATTCTCCCTTAATGTTTTGGGGTGGCGAAATTGCCGCAAAAATTGCAGCACTAAATCTTTATAATCCTAGTAACTTTATAAACGCATCCGTGTCGGCGATTTGGAAGTAAATTATTTTGAAGTTTTTTTCTTGGATAATTGCTTCTCGATTTCTACTGCGTCACGGGAAATATGCTTACGACGTTGACGAAGGAAAAACCAAATAAACACGAAAATCGAACATCCAAAGACAAAGAGTCCGTATTTGACGGGATCTGGCCAATTGGTTGCAAACAAAATGAAGGCGTTAATAATACCAAGACAAATGGTATATAAATAACGACGAGTAAGAATGATTTTTTTAGCAAGAGGGAAGTTACGTTTGGCGAGGGAATTTTTTGTACAATTGTCTGGGTGACCAAAAAGTTTGCCATAGACGATGAGTTCAATAGTGCCGCAAATTATAGTGTAATAAATAATCACAATAAGTCCCGCAATCCAATTGATTTGGAGTGCTACAAACAAGACTTGTGCAGCAGCTAGAAGAACGTCCGAAACCATGTCGTATATGGCCGCATATTTGCGATATTTAGGAATTTTGTTTTTTGGAAATGGCCATTTGCGAGCACAAGTACCGTCAAAGGCGTCGGTGAATTCGGCAGTTAAAAAGATTACAAAAGCAGCTTCTGGCGTGCCGCCAGTAAAAGCTAAAATTAGCAAAATAATAGACAGAATAAATCTGGATAAAGTTAATATGTCGGCTAGATATCTCATAGTTTTATTATACCAAAGTTTATGAAAGTTTCGTGCGCCTAGATAGCATCGTATTAAATATATCTTCTAAGATTTTGATGCGATGAGAAATCAAAATCTCCTTACGGCAACCCAACATGACTTCGCTCATATTGCGAATTTTTTCGGGATGTCTTAATAAACTATCTAGGGCCTCTGCCATTTTTTCGGGAGTTTCAGACGCGCTCAATATGTAGCTGCCCTCCGGAACGATTTCCTTCATATCTGGGTCACAAAAGAAAACCGGAACACCGTAGGCTTCGGCCTCAATGAGAGTCATGCCAAAAGTATCAAAATTATACGAGACCAAAATATCGAGGTGGGAATTTGCAATAGCATTAGTTAATTTTTCAAACGAAACATTGCCATGAAAATTAATGTTTAAATGGTGACGCTTGGCAAAACGTTGTGCGCGAAAAAAATCACCGCCACCGCCGTAAACATCTAATACAAAGTTGGGTAGTTCTTGGTTTTTGTTATTTTTTTTGAGTATCAATAAGGATTTGAGAAACGGCATCATGCGTTTTTCGGCAGAAACGCGCGAATGCCAAATAATTTTCAGCTCATCGCCAGGCTTCAATTCTTTTGGCTTTGGTGATTTAGGAAATTTTGTATCTATAAAACCGTTCGGAAAAACTTTGATTTCTTTCTTGACGCCATAATGAATAAGCTTATCACAAAAATGCTTGGAGGGCGTCAGAACAAGGTCGGCAAAATTTGCATGATTAACCATGAGTGTCCACATTTTAGCCTTCGCAATAGTGTCGGCCAAATAACTGTCTCGATGAATACTGACGGTGTGTGGAAGGTACCAAGAGTGGAACCAATTTAGACAATAAGCAACTATGGTACGAAAACCAAAAGGAATAATATTTGATTCACCCATATCCTCTCTACCGTGCATGACTTGGATGGTTGGAATTTTTAGTTTTTTGCCAAGACGGAGCCCAGCAATAGAACAACCAGACTCATAATGAATATAGAAAATATTAAAATCTTTAATTTCTGGGTGGGTTTTTAGCAGCCATCTTTCGATAACCTTTGGGCGACGCGAGACTGGAGTGAGGCCACGAAAAAATAATTTGCAACTTGGCACTTGATAGATGTTCTGGGCGGCAAGTTTTTTTAATTCTGACTTAGCGCGTAGAAATCCAGTACTAAAAATATAGACTTGATGGCCATTTTGTTCGAGTGCGGCTTTTTGAGCATTGATTGAACTGACGATGCCACCAGTTAAGTCTAAGTAGCAATCGGAAAAGAAAGCTATTTTCATATTTTTATTTTAACATTTTTCGTAGATATTGTACCCTGAAAACAGAATTGAATAGCGTGGAACGTGTTATAATCAGAACATGGCAATTGAGAGGTTAGTGGAGCCGACGGCTTCTATGGGTGATTCTGAAGAAGAGAAAATTGAAATCTCGCTTCGCCCAATGTCTTTTTCTGAATATATTGGTCAAGAACGACTTAAAAATAATTTAAGGTTGGCGATTGAGGCAGTAAAAAAGCGAAATGACGGCTTGGCATTAGACCATATATTATTATATGGTCCACCGGGGCTAGGAAAAACCACCATGGCGGGCGTGATAGCGCATGAGTTAGGTGCGTCGCTTAGGGTAACTTCTGGACCTGCAATTGAAAGAGCTGGAGACCTCGCATCAATCCTGACCAATCTAAAAGATGGTGACGTGCTGTTTATTGACGAGATTCATCGATTGCGCCGGGCTGTGGAAGAAATTCTATATTCAGCGATGGAAGATTACAAGCTAGACATCGTAATCGGCAAAGGTCCGGCAGCGAGATCTGTGAGGCTGGATTTGCCCCGCTTTACAGTGATTGGGGCGACTACTCGGACTGGATCTTTGGCTGGTCCTCTGCGTGATAGGTTTGGCATAATTCATCGTTTGGAATATTATAAAGAGCCAGAAATTGAACAAATTATCAACCGAACGGCGAAAATTTTGAATACCAAGATCCAGCCAGAGGCAACAAAATTGCTGGCGACCAGATCTAGACTGACACCCAGAATTGCTAATAGACTATTTAAGAGGGTGCGCGATTTTGCGGATGTAAATGGTGACGGAATAATCGATCAGGAAGTAGCTGTGCATTCTTTGAATTTAATGGAAATAGATTATTTGGGTCTGGATCCGGCAGACAGAAATATGCTTAGACTGATTCATGACAATTATGGCGATCGCCCGGTAGGACTTACGACCATTGCAGCTTTGACCGGTGACGAAGCAACTACGATTGAAGATTATTATGAGCCATATTTACTACAATTAGGCTTACTTGCTAGAACACCACGGGGGAGAATAATAACGGAAAAAGGGAAGAGGCATTTACAAAATCCCCAAAATAATGTATAATTATAAAAAGGAGTTTTTGTATGGATTCATCTTTGACTAAGATCCGTCATGAGAGGAGCAAAAAGGATTTTCCTGGGCTCAAACTTGATGACGATGAATATGTAGAGTTCGCTTTTAGAAGAGCACGAGTTTGCCTAAAAATGATTTTTGGTGGAATAGCAATCAGCTTAATTGTGATTTTGTTCATGTTTTTATTGGTGCTTTTGGGGCAATCAATGATAGATGAAATGGGTAAAAATTTTCTATTCATCATATTGACAGCCCTGCTTGTTTCGGCGTTTATAATTGGTATAGTGGCACTTAGAATATATAATGGCAACAAGCTTTTTGTTACGAACAAACACGTAATCCAGTTTTTGATGAATTCTTTGGTCTCTAGCTCAATCAATATTATTGATTTGGCTTCTATTGAAGATGCCAGTTTTAGGCAGGATAGTTTCTTGCAAACTATATTCCATTATGGAACATTCAGGCTAGCCACGGTTGGCGACGAAACAACTTATACTTTTAAATATTCAGATGTTTCGACAACCGAACTAGAGGGTGTCACAAAATTAATCACCGATGCAAAAAAGTTTGCCAAAACGAAAGAAAAATAAAAATTAATTGCGATTGTATTTGGTGTAAGTGTCTTCTTTTTCTAGTTGAGCTTTCAAAATATACTCTTTACATTTGCCTTCCTTGCAGTTGGCCGGTTCGTAAGAGTAGGAACTTTTTGGATCGCCGAGGTTAAATCCAAGAGGGTCAGTCCAAAGAGATGGGTCGATAACCTTAATGTTTTCTTCGGAAATAGCTTCTGGATAATAACCATGGTCTTTGTAGAAACTCTCTTCCAGAGCGTAATACATAGCATTAATGGCTATTTTGCGATCTTCATCGCGTTCCATAGCATCAATGTTAGATTTTTGGATAAAGAAAAAGATAAAGAGTAGGCTGGCAAAAACCGCAACAATGATAATTTCTAGAATAGTAAAGCCCTTTTTGCTGTCCATGGCTTTATTATATCATGGTTTTGTGATATAATGAAAAGAGTTGGTACCGTAGCTCAGCTGGTTAGAGCGTGGGACTCATAAGCCCGAGGTCGGTGGTTCAATCCCACCCGGTACCACCACGACATGGCTCAAGTGAGCCTTTTTTAGTTGGGAACCACGCGAACCTTCGGTGCGGTGGTTCAATCCCACCCGGTACCACCATTTTTTTGTTTCGGTATATTACTATGAATTTTCATTTTTTTTGGATATGTTAGAGAATTAAAAAAGACCATTTGGGTTATTTTTAATTCTATGGTACACCCTAGTAAAAGAAGTTGCAACTATATTGAAGGTAGATTTGATGGGTGGGAATTGTTCACTTTAATCGATTATCTTTTATTGAACCTGTTAGTAGTGTACAATATCATTTATGGTTAATAAATTTAGTTTAAATTTTATAAAAGAGAATAAAGTCTTGTTTTTGGTGTTTTTGTTTGAGTTGGTAATGATAATTTGCTTAACGATTGTCCTACTAGTAAAATGTCACTCTGAAACTTCTATCAGCAGTAGTAATGTCACTAACACAACAACTAAGCATAAACCATGCACCACTGAGGAATATAAGGCATTTGACGATAGAGTATTTTACCATCGTGATTTGAAAGAAATAAATGAAGACTTTTTATCTATGTTCTCTGATGGCTTAACAACGGAGTATCCTGATTCAAATATAAAAGTATTAATTGAGAGTATGTCGGAATGGCCAGGTGGTTCAGCACTTGTTATGGGCCATCAAATAGTAAATGGAGTGGTGCTTGAAAATACATTTTTTGCAATTGATGCTGAGGAGTCTGATAATTTTACTAATCTTCCATTATTTATCAATCCTGATCAAATAAAACTAGATGGACTAATGAAAGAAAATGAGGCGGAAAATATTGCATATTCTGCAATTGAAGCTGTGGCAAAACAAAATAATAAAGGGGTTAAAGGAGCTTGTTCTTACACTTTGTTTTATACGGATAGAGACAATGGTGTAATTAATAAACCAGCTTCTAATTTTCATTATCATTATGAATTTAATTTTAGCAATGAGTCTAATTATCCTAAGGGTTTTGTATATGTAGATGGAAAAACTGGAGAAGTTTTAGATTCTTTTATTGATACTGGGATACGGAATTAATATTGGTATACCAGATAGGATATAATATCCTGCTCCGCTATACCTATAAAATAGAAAATAAGAGCAAGCTCTTATTTTTCATTATTTGGTACATCCGGAGGGATTCGAACCCACGACCCCTTGTTCCGAAGACAAGTGCTCTAATCCACTGAGCTACGGATGCTTATTAATAGGTGTAATTATACCATATCCCCATGATACAATAAAGGGGTGAAAAATTTCCACATAGACAAATTGGATGAATTATCGCTGAGGCTTCAAAATTCATACAAAGAACAATATGTCTCTTATTTTGATTTAAAGAAAATGGAAAAGGAGTTTTCGGATTGTTTACCGGAGCAGGTAGGAATAAAAAATGAAAAAAAGCGATTACTGCTAAAATTACATTTTATCCAATTTTGGCGGCTCGCGAAGCTCACAAGAAAAATTCGCTTTTATCTGAATCATCGGGAGAAACTAAACAAAAAATTCATAAAACAAAAACAACGTGAGGGCTACGAGGTCGAAGGCCACAAACTAGATCCACAACAAATTGAGGCGGTGGTGGCCTGCGAGGATGCAGGATTATTTTTGGCGCCAGCTGGAAGTGGCAAGACCGCAAGTCTACTGGCAAAAGTAGAATATTTAAACGACAAATTAAAAATACCGGCTGAGCAAATTTTAATAATCGCTTTCACGAATAAGGTAGTTGCCGAACTAAAAGAGCGGGTGGCCAATAAAAACGTGGAAATCAGAACTTTTCATTCGCTCGGCAATAAAATTTTAAAGAATTATAAAATTAGTGGCAAAAATAGAAAAGTGATAAGCGATAAAGAAATCACAAAATTTTTCCATGACACCATAAAGGATTTACGCGGTCAGAATAGCGAATATGCGCGTAGGTATGACGACTACCTACTGTTTTATCAGTCGGTGCCAATAGATTTAAACACTCTGAAAAATGAACGAGAAAAAATAGAGTTCAACCGAACCTTCTTGAGACGGACGCTAAAAGAAATTGCGGCAGAAAAAGAAGGTCACAAAAACAAAAAACTAGTTTCATGTAAAGAATATATTAAATCTAAGGGAGAACAAAATATTGCGGATTGGTTATTTCTTAATCAAATCGATGATAGACACAAACATCTATACGAACATGCCAATATTTCTGATTTAAAAAAGAATCTGAACTATATAGTAAAACGTCGCAACGAAGAGGAAATTGCCGCACTAATTGCCTATGACAATAAGTACCGCGCCGACATGGAGGCGCTCGAAGCTTTGTTTATATCGGTCATGCAACTACAAAAAAGCGAAAAAATTGATTTGAAAGAGTTAAAAAACCGAATCACAAAAATCGAAAATAATTTTATACGCGAACGCTCATTAAAATTTTTTAATTTATATGCGCCACTTTTTGAAAAATATACTAAATATTTAAAAGACAAAAACATGTATGATTTTGCCGATATGCTGGGGGAGGCTACGGACATAATCAAGGCGTTGCCAAAAAATAGTTTGAACTATGAATATATCTTGGTGGATGAAGCGCAAGATTTATCTACGAGCAAATATTTATTGCTGAAAGCGATTTTAGAAAAATGTCGGAAGGTAAAACTATTCGCAGTGGGAGACGATTGGCAATCAATTTATCGTTTTGCTGGGAGCAACTTAAAGATATTGGATGATTTTGAAAAAATCTTTGGATATCAAACATATCGTGGATTGATTGAACTAACTTATCGTTTTGGTCAACCGACCGCTAGGGTCAGCAATAAATTTATTCAAAAAAATCCGTATCAATCAAAGAAAAACGTAACTACACATAGTAGACGCAAAACGCCGATAGAAATAAAATTGGCTGCAAAAAATGAAGTAGATGCACCTCGGGATTACGAAGCAGTAAATGAGAAGCTTGGAGAGCTATACGACAAATATGGGGACGATCTATCAACAAAGAGGATTCAAATCATCTCGCGATATAATCGTGACATCTATAGACTAGTGGATCAAAAGTTAGGGCGTTATAAAAACGCAAAATTAACGAACAATGTAGATGGGAAAGTAGAATTAGAATGGCGAATCGCGGAAACAGGTTTTAAACTCAAAATTCCTTTTTGTAGTATGCATAAAGCAAAGGGAATCACGAGAGATATAGTTTTTGTAATCAATATGAATAGTGGAATGCTAGGAATGCCCGCAACACGCGGAGACGATCCAGTAATGTCAACAATGCTGACAAAGCTAGACCCCTATCCGTTTGCAGAAGAAAGGCGACTATTCTATGTGGCAATTACGCGGGCAACCGAAAAAACAATTCTGGTGGCTGAGGCTAATCAAATATCTAATTTTGTCTATGAGATTGGCCCAGAGCTTGAAGGGATGAATGTCAAAATTTGTCCGCGTTGCAAAACTGGAATACTGATAGAACGACAACGAAGTAGTGATGGTAAGAAATTTTATGGATGCTCTAATTTTATAAATGGATGTAAATATTCAGAATAAAATGGTACGCCCGATAGGAGTCGAACCTACGACACCCAGCTCCGGAAGCTGGTGCTCTATCCACTGAGCTACGGGCGCATAATAAATATGCGAAGATATTATAACATTTTACCTGTTTGCTTGAAAGCCTAGACGGAATGCTCGGGTTGAAAAATACGAAGAAACGCGCTAGGCATTGTCTATGTTTGATTTTTTAAGAAAACATATTCACCAATCCTGGTTTGTAGTTTGGGCATGCTTAGGAATCGTAATGGGAGTTATATTGGGGACAATATTTAAGATAGGGTTTTTTGTCTCTACAATGTGGGTATTTTTAGCAGTGGGGGCATTAGTTTGGGTTTATTTGATACCCCGAATGGGCTCCGTAATAATAGCTCTGGTTGCAGGTATGATTTTGGCATTATTTAGAATCTCGGATGAGGTTTATGACGGAAATTATATTAAACAATTTTATGGTCAAGAAATACAGCTAATGGGAGTAGTCGATGGCGATCCGGGAACAAGCGAAAAAGACGTAAGTTTTAAACTAAAGAATCTGAGATTTGGTGAAGGCTGCACAGACGACGATGGGGATTGTTATAATGTGTCTGGAAGTTTATATGTGTCTGGAGGAAAAGATGAAGCTCTGATGAGGGGCGACACAATAATTTTGTCCGGTAAACTAACTGAAGGATTCGGAACATTTGCTGGTTACATGTATAAACCGAGGCTGTTAAGAATAATACATCCGGAACCAGGTGACTTGATACTAAAAATACGAAATTGGTTTGCTGGAAGAATTAAAGATGTCGTTTCTGAGCCAGAAGTAAATTTGGGACTTTCGTATTTATTGGGCATGAAAACGGGATTAACAAATGAATTAAATGAAAAACTTCGCATGGTTGGACTAGTACATATCGTAGTGGCTAGCGGCGCGCATTTGTCAATATTGGTGGAGATTGCGCGAAGGATTTTTGGGAAAATTTCAAGATTCGCAGGAACATTTTTTGCAACCTTCTTTATTTTATCTTTTATGGTAATGATAGGTTTTACGCCATCGATTATGCGAGCTGGTATTATGTCCATCCTGGTGATTGTGGCACAGCATGTAGGGAGAAAATTTGCTGCGTGGAGAATTATATTAATCGTTGCAGCAATAACTTTGATGATGGACCCGACATACATCATCAACCTGGGTTGGTTACTTTCGTTTGCGAGTTTTGCCGGAATTATGATAGTTGGACCAAAGCTGACAAACTTTTTTTATGGAGCGAAGAAGCCTAAATTTGTAGCTTCGACAATAATCACGACGGTTGCGGCAACGTTAATGACTTTGCCGATTACACTTTATTATTTCGGAACATTTTCGTTAATTTCTGTAGTAGCAAATTTATTAATCTTGCCAACTTTGCCGTATGCAATGGGATTGACTTTTGTGACAGGAATATTCTCTGGAATACCATGGCTAGGGACGATGGTTTCTTTTTTGACTACTAAATTGTTGGCTTTTCACATTTTGGTAGTGAATTTTTTTGGCGAAATGAAGCAATTTATCATAGAAATACAAACCTACCAAGCGTGGGTATTTTCATTATATATTGTTATTTTTATATCGCTAATAATTGGACTTATACGAAGAAAAATGTTAAAATTAAAGGAAGAGAAAAAAATTAAGTGGGAGAAGAAGATGTCTGGACACAGTAAATGGGCGACAACAAAAAGACAAAAGGCAGTAGTAGACGCAAAGCGAGGAGCGCTTTTTACGAAGATTGGCAACCAGATTGCAATTGCGGCGCGTAGCGGAACGGATCCGGCAATGAACCCAAGTCTTGCTATGGTATTAGAAAAGGCTCGTTTAGCAAATATGCCGAAGGTAAATATTGAACGGGCGATTCAGCGTGTGGCGGATAAGTCTGCGGCAACTTTAATTGAAGAAGTTTATGAAGCTTATGGTCCCGGCGGAGTAGGTATCGTAATCGAAGTTGCAACGGACAACAAAAATCGCACCATGCCAGAAGTAAGGCATACGCTAGACAAAAATGGTGGCAGGATGGCCGATCCCGGAAGCGTAATGTTTCAATTTAAACGAAAGGGCGTAATTGAAATTTCCGAAAAGGGTGAAGACGCTCTAATGATGGCCTTGGAGGCTGGAGCAGAAGATGCCAATGAAGAGGATGATGGCATAGTGATTTATACAGAAGCATCGGATTTGATGAAAGTAAAAAAAGCTTTGGACGAGGCGGGTACAACCGTAACGTCAGCAGAGTTACAATACGTGCCAACTTCTTATGTGCCAATTGAGGGTGAAAACGCAGAAAAACTAGAAAAGTTACTTGCGTCGATTGATGATTTGGATGACGTGACGAATGTCTATACAAATGCGGAATAGTGTAGAAATAGACACAAATAAACGAAAATCGGATTTTTAGTTTCGTTTTAGATTAAAATCGCGTAATTATACTATAATTCCTGTGGTGGGCGAGGAGGGACTTGAACCCTCACTGTATTGCTACAACCAGATTTTGAGTCTAGCGCGTCTACCAGTTCCGCCACTCGCCCGTGTTCGTATTGTAACATAAAAAGGCAAAATATGCTATAATTAACCTATGAATTCTGAAAATGGTGGGCAGTCTTCGAGCGACCTACAAAGACAAGCTGCGGTAGCAATTGCCAGGAGAAAGGTACTGGCGGCTTATGCTGAGTCGGCTAAAAAAGCTTCGAAAGAGGCCAGTAGAAATGATGCCCATATGAAAAATGAACCAATTTCACCAAAAATTAATTCTGAATCCTGGAAAAGGTATCATTCTGCATGGCAAGATTATTATCAGAAATATTATAGCGAATATTATTCAAAAGCCGCTAGAACATACATCGAAAAAGAAAAGTTGAAAGCAGCGCGCGAAAAGGCTGAAGAAGAAGAGATTTTGAGTTCCCTTACTAGATCGAGTGCGAAGATAAATAAAAATTCTGGCTTGTCTTTGGGTGGTAATATGAATAGCGAAACCACCGATGGTTCTGGTGTTGAGCAGGAGAGCATCCGAAGTAATTTGCGAAAAATTATTCGTAAGAAGGCGACAGACAATGCAAAGAAGGCTCGTCGCAACAGACACCTAATTCCAATTTTAGCTGGTCTAGTGGCCGTATTGGTAGTGTTGTTCCTGCAGTACAATCGTTTGATTTTTGCTCCTATAATGGCCTATGTATCGCCAGGGAATGCACCGGCATCTGAGATTGATGCGATAGACCCGACAATCACTCAGGCAGTCTCCAGTGAGCCGCGCCTCATTATACCAAAGCTAAATGTCGACGTGCCAATACATTTTGATATTCCTTTGTCTGAGGTCATGTCGGCGATGAACAATGGCGTGGCGCATTATAGAATAGCTGGTGCTAGTGCTTATCCGGGTGAAATTGGTAATTTGGTTATCACTGGTCATTCTGCCGGCGACATTTATAGCTCCAATCCTTACAAATATATTTTTTCTGGTTTGGAGCGATTGGAAGATGGAGATTTAATTTATGTAAATTATAATTCCGTCCGTTATACATATAAGGTGATAAAAAAGGAAGTAGTTGAGCCATCAAATGTTGCATCGCTGGTGGTAAACACAGACAAGCCATTGCTTACACTGGTGACTTGTACTCCGTTGGGAACCTCAAGATACAGGCTACTCGTAACCGGTGAACAAATCTCGCCCAGTTACGACGGCGCGGAAGAGTCGGAGAACTTGCCAACAGTAGACCGCAACGAAGAGCAATCGTTGCCATCCAATGAGCCCTCATTCTTTGAAGGGATTTGGAATTTCTTAACGGGGAATTAACCACTCTCTAATTAGATTATCGTTACTAAAATAGTATAACCATTTGTCGTTTGTGATTGAAGCGGGGAATCGGGCTGAAACATTTTTTGAAATAATACGGCGATTAAGACCATCAAAATCATAAACTATCAACTCTCCGTCCGCGAC
Organism: Candidatus Saccharimonadota bacterium; assembly: GCA_017511865.1. GTDB lineage: Bacteria > Patescibacteriota > Saccharimonadia > Saccharimonadales > Saccharimonadaceae > Nanosyncoccus. The sequence continues at coordinate 16,534 of JAFWIQ010000012.1, read as the reverse complement.
TGAATAAATCATATATTGGTCTACCCAACCAAAAGTATCGCCTTCGGCCTGCCATTCAGACACGGAAGAAGACTCCATATCTAAAGTAGCAATATTATTGCCAGCATAAAAAACAATGAATTCGCCATCATGACCTACTTTAATGATTTCTGGGTTGAAGTTAATCTCGTGTGAAGATATTTTTTCGAAATTATCTTTTTTATATAAAGATATCTCGTTGTTTAACAAAACCGAAATATATTTGTCGTCATAAAATTTACTGATAGCCACCTTGGCCGGAGACGCAGTTGTTAATAACTCGGTATATTTTTCATCACCTAGCCTAGTTAATCCTATATAATAATCGTCAGCGTCGTTGTTTTTAGCAGAGAACACAACTTCATTGTTATAATAATCGTAGTCCATTACCCCGTCAACCAGAACTGCGGAGATAGATTTACCAGAGACATCGACCTTGCGGAGGTTGCCGTCTTGTAAAACTAGGAGATTATTGGAAGAGTTGTCCAGAATTTTTATATTGTCAAAATTAACCCCAAATTCTTTAGTGAGGTTAAGGCTACTCGTGACATTTTTTACATCGATTAAGCTCCATTCTATATAATCTCCAGCATCGATAGCAAAAAGAATATGGGTTCCGTCACGGTCCCAAATGGCTTCGGAAATTTTGCCTGTAAATAGCCCGATTGTCGCGTCGTCGGCTAAACTGACAGTGGAAAAATATTTGGAAACGTCAAGCTTCTTAGATTCCAAAGTATCATTATTCAAATTGATTAAGGTCCACTCTGTGGTTTCGTTGACCAATAAAAGCGTCTCGTGGTTGGGAGAAAAAGTAGCATAAATAGTACCAGCGGTATCATAAATATTTTCTAGCGAACGATTTTTCAAGAAAAGCCTTGGATAATTAATACGGTAGAGTAATCCCTCCGATATATTTATGGTTTTGGACCAAGAATCATAATTTTCTTTGGAGAGGGCCACCGTATGCTCGCCACTAGATAGTACTTTTGAGGTGTTTGTTTTTTGGAGCCAAGATACGGAACCATCGATTTCGACGTCTGCCCCGGTCGGGAATGAAGAAATTTGTAATAGGCCTTGGCGTTCAATTTTAAAATCGGAATTCAACCAATACCCAGATACGACAAAGGCTAAAACGATGACAGTAATTATAACCGCAAGGACCATAATTGCTTCGGAAATGATAACCTTGAGACTTTGCCTACGCTTAATTTTATCAAAATCCATAGATATAAATATTATAACATAAAAAAATATCTTTTTTAGCTCTTGCGTTTTTGTTTGAGAAATAGTATCATTGACGTTAAGGATAAGCGAGGTAAAGATGCAGAAATCAAACGACAATCAGTCAGCCGCAGTGGCTCACAGGAAGGTGAAAACTTCCACTACGCTGAATCGGAGATATGTGAAGCGGCCAGTCAAAAGTGCGACAACTAGTGTTTCTGTCTCGAAAAGCCCAAAGATTAATCGTTTTGGTAGCACGGTCACAAAAATAAATAGTTCGCGACGCGCCATGGATGACGATCCAATAAAACCTATCAAAGCGCACCCCATACAATCCGCCGCAAATGCCAGATTGCAAGAACGCAAGAACCTTAGGGTGGCCAGCAACGAGGCACAGAGGCCCAGCGCGAAAGAATTAAAAGACCAAGCAATCAAAAAGGCTTTAGCTGCGGCTTCAAAGACTACTAGTCCGGAATATGTGAATGAAGAGGAAGTGGACAAGAAAAAAACAAAGACGAAGATGCATTTTGGTTTTCCTCGTATAGTTTTGGCATTGTCTTGTGCGGCGGTCGCAGTATTTGCAATAGCGTATTTCGTGAATTTAAATATGCCGGACATTTCGTTGCGAGTAGCGGCAATGCAAACCGGTTTTGATGCATCATATCCAGGTTATGTACCGCGAGACTATAACCTGTCCGGTATCGTTTCGGAAGAAGGAAAAATAGTATTAAACTTTGCAAATCCATCTGTCGACGGTGAATTTTCGTTGACCGAAGAGAAATCTTCTTGGGATTCTAATGCATTACTTAATAACTATATCAAAACCACATACAAAGACAATTACACTGCCATAAAGGAGCAGGGTTTGACTATTTATATTAGCGGTAATGATGCTGCGTGGGTAAATGGCGGAGTAGTATACAAGATAAAAACCACCAAGGGAACCCTTACAAAGAAACAAATTTGCTCAATTGCGGTTTCTTTATAATAAGTTTGTTTATCTAAATAGCCCTAGCAACGGCATTTAGGCGGGCTAGGGATGTTTCTCGCCCCAATACCCCTAAGGTAAGGTTAAGTGCCGGGCTAAAAGGAGCAAAGCTGAGCGAAATACGAATTAAGCTAAATAGTTCGGCCGGTTTTTTGCCCGTCTGTTCCAATAACTCATTGAGGGCATCTTGTAGTTTTTCTGAAGTCCAATCATCAATTTTATTAAGACGCGAAATTACGACTTTGAGCATTTCTTCGATTTCTGATTTGGAATTCTTCTTAAGAAATTTGTTATTTAAGAGCATCTCTGTATTGATTGTTGGGTCGGCAAAGAAGTATCCAGTCATCTCACGAAGATCCGACAAGGTCTTGAGGCGGTCATAGATAATAGAAAGTACCTTTATTCTATAGTCTTCTGAATACGCCTCTGCGGCTTTTGGCCAAAAACCCAAAGTACGCTCATATAAGGCTCTTGGTCCTTGTTCGTTAAAAATCTTACGTAGCCACTGACCATTTAGCCAAAGCAACTTAGTTTCATCATAACGAGCGCCAGAATTCTGGATACGGGATAGGGAAAATCTCTCAATAAGCTCTTCTTTTGAATAGATCTCTTGCTCTGTGCCATCGTTCCAACCTAGGCAAGCCAAATAATTTAACATAGCTTCTGCAAGCACACCATCCTCACGATATTCAGTGACTGATTTGGCTCCATCTCGCTTGCCGAGTTTTTTGTTGCCCTGAGGAGCCAAAATGTGGGGAAGTGAAACTAGTTTTGGGCGAGGAATTTCTAATGCCTCGTAAATAGCCAGATAATTTGGAGTACTGGAGAGATACTCTACGCCACGCATAACATGCGTGACTCCCATCTCATAATCATCTACAATATGTGCAAAATTATAAGTAGGGAAGCCGTCTTTTTTAATTAAAATAATATCATCTAAAACTTCTGGTCCAGTATGCATCTCGCCCATAACTTCATCAACCCATTCATAGTCTTTGGGCTCAGCCTTAAACCTGAGGGGCATTCCTGGTTCCCATTCAGTAGTGGTGTCTGGACGAAAATTGCGATACAAAAACGGAATCTTCTTCTTGTTACACTCTTCGCGATATTGGTTAACTTTTTCTGGTGGAGTCGGATCGGCATAAGCCCTGCCGGATTCAATGAGTTTGCGGGCCCAAGCATGATAAATTTCTTTACGTTCGCTTTGAAAATATGGAGCATTTGGGCCACCAACAATTGGGCCCTCATCCCAATTTAGCCCCAACCACTCTAAAGTGTCTTCTATCAGCTCGGTTGCCCCTTCTACATATCTTTCGCGGTCAGTATCTTCGATGCGAAGAATCATCTTGCCATGGTTCTGACGTGCGAGCAAATAAGGATAAATGGCCGAACGGACATTGCCAATGTGAATATAGCCAGTTGGGCTAGGCGCAAATCTAGTAACTATTTCCATGTGGTATATTATACCATATTTTATAGTTGTTGCTCTTCCTCTTCCTCTTCTTCGTCGTCTTCTTTACGCTTGGCGAGAATAAAGAAGAACATGCCGGAGGCAGCAGCAACAGAAGCCGTTACAGCAAGCCCGGTTGCAAGGGAAATGCCGCCATTAACATCGGAAGTGGTTTTGTATGTCACGCCTTGAGGGGGAGTGTAGTTATCATAAGAATTAACGTTGTTCCCGTCACTGACTTCCGTAGTGGTAGTAGAGACACCTCCAGATGTATTGGTATACGAGTACGAAGTAGTGCCATTAGACGATCCTCCTATTGGTGAAGTATTGTAGACAGCAATCTCGTTATTGGAAGGTGTTACCGGATTGGTTGGGGTGGTCGGATTTGTATTCTCATCTCTAACGCCAGAGACGACATTGATAACTACTGTGCCAACATAAGTACCTGCGGCCTTGGTGGCATCAGCTTTGGCTCCAAAATAAAAATCCCTGTTTCCAGTAGTAGCAGTATTGCTGGAAAGGACAGTAATAGGCGTACTACCGGCGCCAACTAGGGCTTTGTAGGTACTAGTGCCGCTGCCGGCATCAGTGTCATCAAAAGAATATCCCCAATAGTTAGCTGGAAAAGAATTTCTGGCCACGCCTGACGGATAAGATGTGGCATCTAGCGTTGGCAAAGTAAAAGTACTCTTGGAGGTATTGGTTAATGAAGTATTTGAGGTTTTTGTGGTCATGGTAGCAACAAATCCAGCCGAGTTATTAGAGGTCACATTAAGACTGACTTTATTCCAAAGGAAGGTATCTATATTCCCAGCCATCCAGCTGGTAGGTGTAGCAACGGAAACCGAAAGTACCTCTTTGACATTAACTTGAAACGTAGTGCCTCCTTCGGTTGCAGAGGCATAAGAAAAACTAGAACACAAAACCGCTACGCTTAAAATGACACCAGAAATTATATGTGTGACCTTTGTGTTTTTCATATTTACGATTATAGCACAACCTTTTTGTTTTTTGTGTTAAAATTATAGAAAATGATTGAAAAATTATTTTATGAATTCACCATAACTAAATTGGAGTATATTATATGGATGAAAAAATAACACTCAATTTGGACAATGATACCGGAAGAGTAAATGAAACCACTGAAAATGTCGACATCAAAAAGGATGCGGACGAAAAAGCAAAAAAAGGATGGTTGGTATTTTTGATTGTGGGAATTCTAGGCATTTTGGGTGGTGCAGGTTGTCTGCTTTTTGTTTTTTTGAGTCCACAAGAAGAGGCAAAAAACTTAACCTTTCCAAATATACCCTCCACAGAGCAAGAAAATTCCACCTATAGTGCACTGACTGGCGAAGTACTGGCCGAGCCTTCTCTAAAAAATGCGCCGGCATACTGCATTCAAACGCCAAATGGAACTGATGGCGCAAGACCACAGGCAGGGCTAACTGAGGCTGGGGTAGTGTTTGAGGCGATTGCTGAAGCCGGGATTACGCGCTTCGCGGCGATTTACCAAAATCCCAGTTCCGCGATAATTGGGCCGATTCGTTCTTTGAGGATTTATTATCTAGAATGGGATACGCCGTTTGATTGTACAATTGTGCATGCTGGTGGAGCTGGCGATGCTTTGGCGGCAGTAGCGTCTGGTGGATACAAAGACTTAACAGAAAATTATACTTATATGTATCGTGGGACTTATGGGTCAAGACTTTGGAATAACCTGTTTACAACCTCTGCAAACCTCAAACAGTTTAGCGACAATATGGGGTATACCTCCTCCGAGATTCAGGGATTCGCTCGCATGACTCCGGTAGAAGCGGAGAAAAAACGAGTCGATAACCTAGTTGACGACAAGCTAGCGATTACTAAACCCACAAAAGAGAATACTTCAAATTTGGCAGCAAAAGTCTCGAATATATATTTAGGTTTTAATAGCGCATCGTCGTTCAACGTAAAGTATTCGTACGACCTTAACACTAATACTTATTTTAGGGGATACGAAAGTGGCATTGCGCACGAAGTTTATACATGTCCATCGGAAAATCTAGGCGAGCGCAATCCGGAAGACGTTTGCACGCTAACGCAAGTCAATCCGTCCGTGGTGATAGCAATGGTTGTTTCTGAGAGACGAGCTTCTGATAATTACCATGAGGACATTACTGCGATTGGCTCTGGTGATGCCTATATTTTTCAAAATGGGATAGCGATCAAGGGAACCTGGAATAAATCTTCGCGTAACGAGCAAATTAAATTCCTAGATCAAGAGGGAAATGAAATAAAATTGGCCCCTGGGCAAACTTTTGTTTCGGCAGTTCCAACTTATGGGAGTGTTGAATATTAGATTAAGTTATGTTAAAATAATATCGCTAGCCTAACCCCCCTTAGGCTAGTATGGTCCCGTCGTCTAGTGGTCTAGGACGTCTGGTTCTCATCCAGAAAATCGCGGGTTCGACTCCCGCCGGGATCACCAGGATTAAAACAATGACCTTTAGGTCATTTTTTAACCTAGATAATCACCACAGCTCCATAGGAGCTTTTTTGTGTTTTATTTATTTTTATATTATAATATAAGTATGAAAAAATTACCTGTCGTCGCTTTGATTGGACAAACCAATGCGGGAAAATCCAGCCTGCTTAATCGCATGGCTAAAAAAAATATTGCAATTGTGGCTCGTGAAGAGGGAACCACGCGTGACAACGTAATAGCTACGATTGACGATCGTTTTATTTTGATAGATACTGCCGGATTAAAGGACCCGAGCGATGATTTTGAAGCTTCTATCCAAGAACAAATCCAAGATGCAATCGAGTCGGCTGATGTAATTTTAGTTACTTTAGATTCATCTAAATATTTTGATCATCGCGACAAAAAAATTGCTAAAGACGCATTAAAATCTAGCAAACCGGTATTTTTGGTACTAAATAAATGCGATCTTGGCGAATCCTTGCCAATAGAGGAATTTAGGGCACTTGGCATCGCACCAGAAAATATATTTTACGCCTCCGCAACGACTGGACAAGGGATTAATGAACTAAAGAGGAGTTTAGAGTCTATCCTCTCTCGGGAAGGGTCACTCGCACACTCATCCTCGGCCGCAGCCTCCAGGAGCCCTCGAGAGGAGAATTTCCAAGCCCCTCTAAAAATTGCGTTAATTGGTAGGCCAAACGTGGGGAAATCGAGCTTATTTAATACGCTAGGGCAAAAACAACAAGCAATAGTAAGCTCCAAACAGGGAACAACTAGGGATATAAATAGGTTGACGATTAAGTATAAGGGTAGGGATTTGGAGATTCTAGATACCGCCGGATTAAGAAAGCCTGGCAAACGTGAGGTGGGTATCGAGAAATTTTCCGCGATTAGGACATTATCGGCAATCGAAGAGGCCGATATTTGCGCCCTTTTGGTGGATGCAACCGAACCACACTCCAAGCTTGATCAATCGCTAGCCGGACAAATAATCGAGGCAGGGAAAGGTATCATTTTGATAATAACCAAGTCCGATTTATTAGATGATTCAACTCCAACTAATTTCTTTGGGGAAGAGAATGTTAAGAATCGTACTGCGGCGGATTTTTTGCTTGACCAACTGGAGCGAGACTTTGATTTTATTCCTTATGCGCCAGTAATTTTAACTAGCTCAGAGACCGGTAAAAATGTCACTCAATTGTTTGAATTAGCTATAGATATCGACAAAAATAGGCATCTAGAAATTAAAACTTCGGAATTAAATAAGATTTTGAACGACACCATTCTTTCGCATACCCCAGCGGGACTAAAAAACACCCGCCCAAAACCGAAATACATCGTACAAACAGACACCTGCCCACCATGGTTTGTAGTGCATGGCCACAGCATGGAACTTTTGCATTGGTCTTGGAAGAGATTTTTGGAACGTAAAATACGGGAAAAATATCCGTTTGTGGGTACGCCGATTATGTTCTCTTTCAAAAACGATAAAAAAGAAGACTTTTAAGAGACAAATGTGTTATAATATGTCCAAGTGGGAGTATATTATTTTATATACTCTTGTTTTTTAGAGTAAACGCACATTAACAAGGAGGGAGAAGTATGTCGAAAAATCGAATAACCTATGTGGTCGATACCAATATTTTGGTTGACTATGTAGACATTATTCCGAGTGGCTCAAATAAGCAGCCAGAGGAACCCACTGTTGACCTGAGCGAAGCGCATATGGTGATTCCGACAGCGGTAATTCGTGAGCTTTCGAGCTTCAAGAGAGAGAGAAGTGAACGTGGTAAATCAGCAAGAATCGTTCTTAGACGTATCCGTAGGATGGTCGAGGGCAAAATACACAGCATGGATGAAGTTTATCGTTTGCAGGCTCCGATAACGATTACTGATGGCAATCAGATAATATCGGTTTTGCCTGTGCATAAAAACTTTAAACGCTGTCTGCCATTTAGCCCGTCCGAGGACGATATGGATGGTCAGATTATCTTGGCGACCCTTACGATAGCATTCTTAAAGAATGGACTACCGATTGATGGCACCGCCGAGATGGATGACGTCTTATCTATAAAGCCAGAAAACATCGTGCTTTTGACAAACGATAATGGTTTGGCGATTCGTGCTAGAGAAAGAGGTCTCTTGACTAGCCGATATGGTTATAAATACCCTGAACCTTATACCGGAAGACGAGATATCGTAGTGCCGAGAGAATTGTTTATGGATTTTTATAACCTGCGGAAGATTGAACGTGAAAGATTTGAGGAGTTAATGCCCTCAGAGAGGACGTTGGCGGCAAACGAATTTATCGTGATGCGGCTAGAGAATAAGGAGGATTATCCACGAGATCTTGACATGGCAAATAACCCTTATTTCTTGCACATTGGAAGGTATGATTACGAAGAAGACGCCATTGTGCCGTTGAAATATGTGGGGAATTTTCCCATTAAACTTAAAAATGCCGGTCAGGCTATTTATGCCGAGGCATTAATGACTCCGAATTTCGCAGCGGTACTTTGCACAGGTCCGGCTGGCTCCGGTAAAACCTATATGGCGACCGTTTGGGGCTATAATGCCTGCAAAAACGGCGAATATATTGGCGTAACCACGGTGCCTTGCGAAAACCAAAGCAAGTTGGGCGCGTTGCCTGGAGATTTGGATGAAAAAATGGACCCCGATGTGCAGCCGCTCAAAAATGCTTTAAGGAATTATATCTTGAACGAAGAGCCCAAATTTAAGAAAGAGTTGGAAAACATGAGAAAATTTGGGATAAATTCTAAGCCCAAGAGAGATTCTGAATGCACAGATGAGCGCCCTAAAAGAAACGGCAATGGCAATGGTTTTGGCGACGATGACACCGAAAAGACTCCTATCAAAGTCAGACTGGAAAACAGAGTGGAATTAATTTGGAAAAACTGGTTTTCTAGTGTTCCGATTGAAAATGCGAGAGGCCGAGATTTTGCTTATGAAGTCGCACTCTATGATGAGTTCCAGGATCAGAATGTAGCCCAGGCCGACACTCTAATCAAGAGAATTGGTAGCAACGGAAAAATCATTCTGACGGGCGACGTAGAGCAGATTCATGCTCCATATCTGGATCGTTCAAATAATGGCTTGGTTTACGCCTCAAGGCAGTTATTCGATAATCCAATGGTGGCACAAGTTTGCTTTACCGAGGACGAGGTCATTCGTCATCCGTTGGTAAGGTTTATTGCTAAACGGCAAAAAGACAGAAAGAATGGCTTAGTAAAAGACGACGATACCTGAGTCAACCCCTTCTTAAATACCCCGCTAAAGCGGGGTATTTTTGTGGAATTTTTTGATACCAATTGCCACAAGGGAGTCAAAACCATCTATTTTTGTTATAATAATAGCTATGAAGTTAATTATTGGATTAGGTAATCCTGGTAATCAGTATAATTTTACACGGCATAATTCGGGGTTTTTGACGCTAGATTTTTATTTTAAGCTATATAAGCTTAGTTGGGGGGCAAAACCTCGTCTAGGGGCTATTTATGGCCGTAAGGATGGTGTTTTGTTTATAAAACCGCAAGATTATTACAACGAAAGTGGTCGCGCGGTACGGGAATATATGCGTTTTTATAAGATACCGACCTCTGATATTTTGGTAATTTGCGATGATTTCAACCTGGAGTTTGGCAAAATTAGATATCGTTCTTCTGGCTCCGCCGGAGGGAACAACGGACTAAAATCGATAATCTCCGCGCTAGGAACAGAAGAGTTTGCAAGGGTCAGGATTGGTACAGGGAACGATGAGCTAAGAAAGAAAATCGGGGATACAGATTTTGTGCTATCTAAGTTCACGCCCGAAGAAAAGAAAGAGTTACCGGATATCTTGAGCGAAGTTGTAGAGAAAATTGACAATATATCAAGAAACTAAACTCCATCGGTTGGCACCGAGTGAACGAATACGGGATTTAATTTCGAGAAGCGTAACGGCTTCGTTGAATACTTCTGGTGGTAGATGTGTGGCATTCATAATATCTTCTCCGGAATATAGGCCTTTGGCTATAGCCTGGAGAATCGATGTCTCTACGTCTGTGTCGCCAAATAAGTTGGCTTGGTGAAGTTTTTGATGTTTTTTGAGGTATTCTTCAGGGAAAAGAAATTCTAAAACGTCGCTAGGGTCAGTATAGGGGGTGGCACCCTGTTTGATCAATTTGTTGCACCCCTGGGAATAAGGATTAGTAATATTACCCGGAACAGCAAAAACCTCTTTGCCTTGTTCTAGCGCATGAGCGGCAGTGTTGAGAGAGCCAGATCTCTCAGCCGCCTCTACTACCACCACTGCATCGGACAGCCCAGAAATTAGACGATTGCGCTCAAGAAAGCTATATTTTGGGTATATTTTTGCATCTGGGGCGTATTCAGAGATAATAGCACCATCTTTCTCTATAATTTCTTGAGCGAGAGATAGGTGTGCTTTGGGGTAAATCTCATTAATGCGCGTACCCAAAATAGCAATGGTTTTGCCGTTGGCTGCCAATGCGCCACGATGTGCAATAGAGTCTATGCCGTAAGCTAAACCAGAAATTACTACAACCCCTCGTTTGGCAAGCTCATAAGCTAGTCTATAAGCTACATCTTCACCGTAGTGGGTATTATGGCGCGAACCAACAATGGCGACTGCCTTGGGCCGAAGGGAGCTTGTTCGGTTTTTCTGGGTTGACGTTTCCGTGTCTTCATGTTGTTCTATTTTTTCCGAAGTCGCCGTATTTGACATATTTTCTGGTATTTTTCCATAAAAATACAATGTTTTAGGCTTAAGCACAATAGAGTCTAACACCTCTGTAAAATGCGTCTCTAGGGGTGAAATTTGATTGAATTTTTGAAAAAAGTGTGAAAAAAGTGTTGACATATTTTACCTCACGTGATATAATTAAGTCAGTTGGAGCTCAAAAAAGCTCCACACCGCACCTAAATAAGTTATAATTTCAGCTATACTACTCCTAGTGTAGCAGAAATTGCGAGCTTTTGAAACCCTTTCAGGCTTTAAATTTCTTCATGGTTTAAAGACTAATAAGTATTACCTCCACTTTGAAAGGATTTTTCGAAGGCTTAGCAATCCCTCTAACCGGCGGGCCCCAATTTTGTGTGAGGTGGGTCGCGCTTCCGGGGTTCACCCGGTATAGTGAGAAGAGTTAGAGGGCCAAAATACCCTCAGGTGATGCCCACCCTTACCTGAGGGTTTTTTGTTTCTAGGGTGATTTGCTTTGTTAAGAGGTACGTTGCCCGTGTGCCGTGATTGTGCCAGCTGCGATGACTTGCTTGAGGTTTTTTATTTGTTTTTATGGCACTTATGGTATAATGAAATTATGGAGAATGGTAATACTACTCTCCGCCAATATTTTGAAGAGGCGGAACAGAAAAATTATGAAAATTATGAGCGGGAAATAGCACAGCGTTTAGCGGGAGCGGCGTGGCGATCGTTCGAGGGGGAGAATGAAGCCGAAACAGAGCCAGGTGCGGAGCTCGCCGAAAATATCGATGAATCTACGGAGACGACTTTGGGTAATGCAGAAGTATTATCACTTAATTTATTCTTAACGAAGCCAGAGGATGTAACAAATGAAACGGGAGAAGAGATTGACGAGATTAGTGAGCGTGAAGGGAAAGCGATTGAAGCAATGCGGAAGATGATCGGTGAGAACCTTATGACTGCGGCGAGGGAAAACTTGAGGCTAAAAAAACAAGAATCGGATTTTAGTTTACTCCTAAAAATGGCAAAACAAGAAGGGCGCGGTAGAGTGTCTTCGCGTTCTGAAGTGACTGATTATATTCGCAATCAAATCGATAGCATGAAAGGCGCCAAAGAAAAGCTAGCCGAGCAAACGCCGGAAAGTTATACTCTAGTTCACGGACTTGAACTTCGAGAGCACATTAGACAAGTTCAATCTGGCGAAATGGTGACTACGCCTTATGTGGCGGGACATTTGGAACGAGTTGAGAAAAATATCACCGAAGGGCGTCCGACGTTCCTACATGGGCATCTTGGTAGTGGTAAAACTGAGCTTGCGATTAATGCGGCAAGAGAAGCCTCAATAAATAAAACTGCTTATGAGGAAGCGATGAAGGATGTTGCAGAATATCATAAGGCGAATCCAAATGCGAGCCAAGAAGAAAACAGGGCTGAACTTGGACGAGCTTATCGTAGGCGTCAAGCGGAGTTAAAAAAGGCGTTTTCGGACGGAGATTCGGTGGCACGTGACAAATTCAGCCCGCTAGTAATTTCTGGCTCGAAGGACCTAACGAGTCAAGATTTGTTTACGGATAAGTCTTTGAAACTCACAAAGTTTAACGGTAAATCACTATTGGAGCACAAAGAAGATTTGGATGCTTTAATCGAAGGGTGGCAAGAGGAACATCCAGAAGAGGCAAGTGACCCAGAGAAAGCGAAAGCTGAAGCCGATAAGATTATAGAACTATATAAACTTAAGAATCAAGCCTTCGGCACGGAAGTAGAGACTATCAAGCGAGCGATTTATCGTGGGGTCGAAGAAGGTCGCCCGGTGATAATCGATGAGATTAATGCGATTCCGTCGGCGATTTTGATTTCATTGAACGATGTTTTACAGAGAAGACCTGGAGATAATTGCTACATCCCGGGAGCAGGGGCGGTAAAAATCCAACCTGGGTTTTCAATTATTATGACTGGCAACTTGTCCTCTGGGAGAATCAGCTATCAGGGCACTGAAGACTTAAACCCGGCTTTTTTGTCGCGTCTTGATATTATCGAGCACGATTATTTGCCGATGTCGGAAGATGGAAATCTAGAAAACCAAATCAACCCGAGAAAAAACGAGCTATTCCATGTCATAATTTCATATTTAGCGGATAGGCAAGGGGATCTAAGACTCCCGGAGATGGATGAGTCGCTTGAAAAACTATTCTCGCTTTGTCAACTAGCACACAAAACGCAAACTATTTTCGGTGGCAAAGTAGAAAGCTCTATTACGATGGATTCCGGCGAGGAAATTGAAGCGGACCTGGAAAAATCAGTACTATCAATTCGAAATATTCTAAATGTCTTGAAAGAATGGGACAAGGGAAGCGAAAAAGATTTGGACAAGGCGCTATTTGACGGATTTATCGCGGGAATTACCAATGCGGATGACCAAAACCTTATACTTGCGCTTGCGAAGAGCTATGGGTTCTTCTCCGAGTCGAATGGGTATAACGTTAAGATAAAAGAGCGCGGAGCCGGATTTACAACATTTAACGAGGTTCATCCAGGAGAACCAAGCTTTAAGCGCTCGCCGCTTGAGACTTATAGTGTTCGTAAAGTTGTGGAATTATTATATGGTCCAGGGCCGGAGCGAGAAGTTTATCCAGATGACGTTGATCTTGGCGAAGTTATGGACGAGGTGGACGATGAAATATCGATTGATGATTTGGAGACTTACGAGAAAAGAATTGAGGAAATAAATAAAACGATTGCAGCACTAGAAGTTTTGGGAGCACAGTGTGGATGCACGGTAGAACATAGCGATACGGAGGTGTAAAATGAACGGGGGAAATTTTCGCCCTAACATAGAGATGGCTGAAAACGACGGCGATGGTTCGCGTGAGCAAAATGCACAGATTGGTGCAGTAGCTTTAAAGACTGAGGCGCCAGAAAAAACTAAAGCAGATTTATTCCTACGGCGACATGGACGAGAACTGGCGCTTTTTTCGAAGGATTCTAAACTTACCTTCGTACCGTCAATTTCGGCAGATACTTTTGCATTTTATCCGAAAGAATTCAAGGTAGAGACACCGCTTAGCTGGTTTGCGAACGAAAAATATAACGATGATGAACTTAATTTCGCCAACCATCACGAAATTGCGCACTTTATTGATATGAAGAAAAACCCAGAAGCGTATCTCGAGAACTTTAAGCATATGGAGCAAAAGGCCGAGGAGTTAGCGAAGGGTTACCTCGCAAAACATCCAGATAAAACAAGCTTAGATGCGGTAAAGAAGTTTTACTATGGGGAGCTTCATAGTCTATACAATGTCCTGGATGATATCTATGTTAATAATTTGGTTTTACAGCGCAATAAGTTTTTTGGTTCGGGAGATGGGCGAGATGACGTTGTAACCTTGTATGAAAAAGCGGGTTTTGAGAAAGCCGACCAGACCAAACAGCCGCTCCATCGGCAGATGATTTATTCTTTGCTTAGGGACGAAATGCTCGGAAGAACACATAGCAAAAGTATTGTCGATGAGAGAGTGGAAGGAATACTAGGAAAAAAGAAGCTTGGAAAGACTGTTCGGGAAATAATCGATAAGGAATTAAAGCCGAGACAGGGCATCCTAGTTGACCCAGCAGAGCGATATAAAAAGATTCAGGTTTTAATTGAGCCAGAATACCTAAAGCTCTTAGAGGCCTCCTTAGACGAACAGAGAGAGAAAGAGAAACAAAACGAAGAGCAGCAGGGTGAACAAGAGGAACAGAGAAACCAAGGCGAACAAGGTGAGAATCGAAACGGGGGACAGCAGGGTGAACAGAGCGAAAACGGAGGCAGCGGCGATGGACAGCAGGGTGAACAGAGTGAAAACGGAGGCAGCGGCGATGAATTTAACCCATTTAACGACAAAAAAGGCGGCCAAAAGCAGCCAGACATCTTGGACCACGGAGAAAACAACGACCAAGTCGTAAAAGATATTCTAGAAGGACTCAAGGAGGCCGATAAGATTGATAAAATGTCGCCAGAGGAACGGGAAAAATACTTGAGCGAAAAACGAACTCGAGAGTTCGATGAGCAGCATGGTATAACTCAAAAAGAGAGAGCAGAAAATGACCGCATAAAAACCGAGATTACCAAAGCACGAAAAGAAATGCGCAAATTTTGGCAAAGACTGATTGGAAAGTCAATAGAATATCGGCAAACCAGAATCCGTGAACAACGCAAGGGTAAGCTGAATGTCGGGAGTTATATCAGGAAATACCCAGAGGCAATCGAGGCAGAGCGAAAAGGAGACTTGAGGTCACTTGAGGTTTATGACCGCAATGGTCTAGAAAGATTAATCGTGGACCAGCCAGAAACGATTGATGTAACCCTACTCGTAGACTGCTCCGGCTCGATGGATTATTCTAAAGTCGAAGCGGCCAAAAGAGCGGCGGCACTTCTCATGTACTCAATCAAGGATTTCAATGATGAGCTTGAAAGAACAAGGCGCGAGACACGTTCAAAGCTACGTGCAAATACAGAAGTGCTGGTTTTTGGAAGTAATTTTGCAGAGGTAAAGCAGTTCGACAAAAAGAGTTCCTACGATAATAATGATGCGGCAATTATCAAATCAATCTCGGAAATCAATGGTGACCGCGGCGGCACGAATGATGCTGTACCGCTCGGTGATATCCTTTCTAGGCTCACGAGTGATGAAAGAGCGAAAATCCAGCAGGGGAAATTGAAGAAGATTGTATTTGAAATTACCGACGGGGAGCCGAATAATCCTGAGTTAACCTCCGAGTGGCTAAACGAACTAGCAAAGGCAGGAGTGATTGTGGTTGGGTTCCAAATTGGCAATGTCAGCGAGGACGAGCGAAATACCTTCCGTAAAATTTGGGCTAGCGACGGTGGAGATGGTAATAAACAAGGTATTTTCATCGGAACCGAGATAGATAAGTTGCCGGGCAGTTTGATGAGAGCACTAGCAGATTCACTGAATGATATTGTAATTTAGGAGAATTTATGAACTGTACTGAACTACAAATATTACATCATCTGAACTAGATAAAGCCTCCGATGAGATACTAGAAAAATATTTAGATGATTTCAAAGAGCATAATCCTGAATTAAAGCTTAATATTGGGGACCGAATTGATTCCATATATCCTATTTACACCATCTCTCCCCTCCCAGATGGTAGTGTAATGATTGGGGGAGTAGGAAGTTACATCCTTGGATCTAACGGCATTCTTTATCACGCTACCATGCCAATATTAACCGTGGATGGGCTCAAAAAACATCTATCTTCTATTGCTAACAAAAATTGAGTTAATTTCTAAAATTCGCATGGTTTTATTATGGCATATGAATTTGGCCGAGGAACAATCGTTGCCCCTGGCTCATGGATTTTAGTGGTTATGCTTGTGTTAATATGGTATGATTGATTATATGGCAAAAAATTTGGTAATAGTAGAGAGCCCGGCGAAGGCGCATACGATTGAGAAGTATCTCGGCTCTGATTTTAAAGTACTAGCCAGCGTAGGACATATTCGAAAGGATACAAAAGTCAACAAGGAGACTTTTGATGTAACTTACGAGATTGACCCAGACCACAAGAAGATTATTGCCGAATTAAAAAAAGAGGTAAAAAACGCCGACAAAATCTGGCTAGCGACCGACGAAGACCGCGAAGGAGAGTCGATTTCTTGGCATTTGTG
>JAFWIQ010000001.1 GCA_017511865.1 Candidatus Saccharimonadota bacterium | reverse complement strand
TCTTATAAACTAAGTGAACATCGTATTGAAGGATTTGAGGATAAAGACGGCGATGAAACAGACATCCATACCATCTCCCCTCTTCCTAATGGTAATATGCTAATTGGAGGACATTACGGCGCTCTTTATGAGTACCAGAAACAACCAGATGGCTCTTATAAACTAAGTGAACATCGTATTGAAGGATTTGAGGATAAAGACGGCGATGAAACAGACATCCATACCATCTCCCCTCTTCCTAATGGTAATATGCTAATTGGAGGAGATAGTGTTCTTTATGAATACCAAAAACAACCAGATGGCTCTTATAAACTAAGTGAACATCGTATTGAAGGATTTGAGGATAAAGATGGCGATGAAACTAACATCTATGCCATCTCCCCTCTTCCTAATGGTAATATGCTGGTTGGAGGGTGGAATGGCGCTCTTTATGAAGCTCAGGTACCTCCAAAATCACTAGAAACCTTAAAACAATCGCTTGATTAGATTGTTGAGCAAGAATAGAACGTAAGCTTACTTAGCAAAAAAAGTAATCCACACTGTTTTGTAATGTGACTATACAGCATCACTGAAAAATTACTACACCACAAACCTCAAATAATGAGAAAGCTTCGTCTGCAAATAATGCGTTTTTCCAACCGCCATCGAATCAACCAATCTTTCCACCCTCTTAGCATATTCAAAAACATTCATGCTTAAATTATGTCACAACACCGAAAACTACAAATCTTAGTGCCATGCTACATCATCATACAATAGTATATTTCTTCAAAGTTTTATATACCGCGTCTTTATTCTCACGAATCAATTTTACCCTTGCCCGAATCTCATTTTCGCCGATTTCAATCGCCCGTTTCAAAGCCGAATCTTCTCGCATTGGCCCAAAGAACTCCACAAATTTTTCCAATTCTTCTTCCGTTCTCGCTAACCTTGCAACCAACATTGGATAATCGCTAAGCGTTTTTTCTCCGCCCATCTCTTTCACCAGCTTCCAATGCTTCGTCAACCACTCAAACGTCTGTTTTTTGGACTTGGGATTCCGATAAAGATAAACAAATAAATATAACTGATCTTGTGGCTTCACAATCTTAATATCTCCAAGCAAATTCAGCATTTTTTCCAAATATTTCTCATCCTTTACCAAAGTCGCCGCCGCCAAGAAGTCAAATTTCACATCCGGATCCACTATTGTCTTATATTTTTCCAAAAACTCATCTACAATTTCTGGCTCCAAATAGACCTTTGCGCTCAAAATATCACTCCGAACCTCCGAATCCATTTTGTTATAATCATCATCATACATTTTTGCGAGAATCTTAAATCTATCCACGTCCTCCGCAAAATAATCCAACCCCATCAAATTCGCTCGCAGACGAATCATATTTTCATCATCGCCTTGTCTCGTTTTTATCCCCACTTCGTTTAATTTTTCATCAACCAACTGCAAAACATATTTCTTAAATAACTTTTCTTCTTCCGAATCATCATCAAAATATATACCCAAATTGCCCATCAACCCTGCAACTTTATTCCACACCGAAGCCGAATCGTTATTTTTAAATTCCAAAGCCAACGGAACCAAAGATGTCGCACTTTGTAATCCAGACTTCGTAACCAAATCCCGATCAATCAGTAACCGCAATTTTTCTTCAATCCCCAACTCGTCAAAATTCTCTAAACGCTGTTTAAATTCTTTTTCGCTCAAATTCAAAATGTAATGCCCAGACATGTCTTCCGCAATCTCTGGCAACGGCCACTCTTCCTCCACCAAAGGCCCGTCAAGCAAAAATCTCTTCTGCGAAAACTTATCAAAATCCCCAGCCTCATTCGTAATTACCGGATAACCAGGCTCATCAATAAACGCATGTACCAATTTCTTTGGATCAAAATCTGCATACGGCTTCAGGCTATTCCACAAATCATCGCCAACTGTATTTTTATATTGAAACTTCTTAAAATAATCTTTAATTCCTTTGCAAAAGTTTTCCCATCCCATCAACCTAATCACCATCAGCATCAACCTTGCCCCTTTTGCATACACAATTGCAGCGTCAAACAATGTTGCAATTTCCGCCGGGTCCTTCACTTCTTGATGTACTGACTGCACGCCAAAATAAGCATCTCTCAGTAGCGCCGCACAGCAATCTCGCGTAAAAAATCCCTCAAAAATTTTGTATTCTGGATGGATAGCATCTACTGCATAATACTCCATTATTGAAGCAAAAGATTCATTCAGCCACAAATCATCCCACCATGCCATCGTCACTAGATCACCAAACCATTGGTGTGACAACTCATGCGCCACCGTCATTGCTACGCTTTTTTTATCTCCCAAAGTCGCAGATTCCCCAACAAGCAACATCGACTCGCGATAAGTTACTAATCCCCAGTTTTCCATCGCACCTGCTTCAAAATCTGGCAAAGCCACTTGATCCAATTTTTTTAAAGGATATGGCACCCCAAAATTATCATCATAAAACTCCAAACTCTTAGCCGCAATTTCATTTGCAAAATCCACCGCATCTACGTTTTGATTTAAAGCGCAATAAGTCGTAATTTCTACGCCATGTTTATTTGTCACTGTCTTACCATGAAATTTCCCAATCACCCAAGCTAGTAAATATGTTGACATTCTTGGCGTCGGTTCAAACGATATTGTTTTACCACCAGAGCTAAAATTCACCTCGGGGCCGCGTCCGTCCGGCCCGTCGCCACGGGCGGACGGCGCTATCTCTCGCGCTGCCGCGCTCCGAA
Source organism: Candidatus Saccharimonadota bacterium (assembly GCA_017511865.1). Lineage (GTDB taxonomy): Bacteria > Patescibacteriota > Saccharimonadia > Saccharimonadales > Saccharimonadaceae > Nanosyncoccus. Next base: position 35,383 of record JAFWIQ010000001.1, on the reverse strand, counting down.
ATACCCCGAGTTGAACTTTAGCCTCTGGCGTATTAGCCAAAATCATATCCTCCGTATCCGGCACAGACAGTGTCAACTCAAACACCGCTTTGGCTGCTGGCTCATCAATACATGGAAACGCCTCTCGCGCATAATGCGATTCAAACTGCGTCGCCACAATCGTTTCGGTTCTGCCTTCATGTTCATAGGTAGACAAATACGCCCCCTCCATATTTTCATTCAACGTACCATTATAATATATAGTAATTTCCGCTTCGCCTAGCTTCGTTCCAGGAATCTCCAGCACCTCTCCATCCGCCTCAAATTTGACTTTTTTACCATTCACCAGTACGTCTGTTATTTTCAAATCAACCGCATGAAACTTCACCGTCTCCTGCAAAACTTCGCCCAAAACCACAACCACCCCATCAATCGTCTTTGCATGCTTATCAATCGCAATATCCAGTATATACTTTTCTGGCACAAAATAATCCAATAATTTTTCCACGCCTACCTCCAACTTATTTATATAATTTTGCTGATTCTGGCATTTTTGCTGGCTTCAAAATCGGCGCAAGTTCTGCTTCTTCCAATGTTTCATGCGCCAACAATTCTTCTGCCAATTTATCTAACACTGCTTTATTAGCTTTCAAAACATCCTCAGCTCGCTTTGATGCTTCATCTGACAATTTTTTAATTTCCGCATCAATCAACTCAGCAGTTTTTTCCGAATATGGTTTACCGGTCGTAATCGTATAATAACCAGTCTCCTCACCAGGAAATACCAAGTTTCTCAATCCTTCCCCCATTCCCTCTTGTGTAATCATAGACTTTGCCAACTCTGCCACGTTTTTAAGGTCAGACGAAGCCCCAGTCGTCACCGCATCCTTACCAAATATCAATTTTTCCGCCATTCTGCCACCCATCGCTCGCGCCAAAATATCTTTCAATTCATAAATATTTTTATAGTTTCTATCCTCTGGTGGCAAAAACCACGTCACACCGCCAGTAGACCCTCGCGGAATAATAGTAACTTTATGTACTGGATCTGAATCCGGCAACACATGCCCCACAATGGCGTGCCCCGCCTCATGATATGCCGTAATTTTCTTTTCTTTATCGTTCATGACTTTTGATTTTCTCTCTGGTCCAATCGCCACCCTCTCAAATGCCTCAGTTAAATCATGGTTCGAAATCGCCTTATGCCCCTCACGCGCCGCCGTAATCGCTGCTTCATTTGCAATATTCGCAAGGTCCGCGCCCGAAGACCCAGCCGTCTTCTTTGCCAAAGCCTCGAGGTCCACGTTTTCTTCCACTGGCTTCCCCTTAAAATGCACTTTCAAAATTTCCAAACGATCTTTTCTTTCTGGCAAAGTTACATTTACATGCCTATCAAATCGCCCCGGACGAAGCAACGCTTTATCGAGCATATCTACGCGGTTTGTTGCCGCCATCACAATCACCCCAGAATCATTATCAAACCCGTCCATTTCCACCAAAATTTGGTTCAAAGTCTGCTCATCTTCGCGCCCTGCACCACCTCTCGCATCACGTTTATGTGCCACCGCATCAATTTCGTCAATAAAGATAATTGACGGTGAGTTCTTCTTTGCCTTAGAGAACAAATCTCGTACCCGGCTCGCACCCACGCCCACAAACATTTCCGCAAATTCCGAACCAGAAATTGAAAAGAATGGCACATCCGCCTCTCCGGCCACCGCCCTAGCCATCAAAGTCTTACCAGTACCCGGATCGCCAGCAAGAAGCACCCCTCGAGGAATCTTCGCACCCAATTTCTCGTATTTCTTTGGATTCTTCAAGAAGTCCACAATTTCCACCAAGTCCTGTTTGGCAGATTCATTACCCGCCACATCTTTAAACGTCACTTTTTTCTTGTCTGGACCATACAATCTTGCCCGTGACTTCCCAAAGGACATTGATTGATTATTGGCCGCATTAGCCTGCCTCATCATCCAACTAAAGAAGAATATGATTGCTATAATTGGCAAAATAGTCAACATGACATTAAACACAATCCCCCAAACATCCACATCCTCTTTATATTCAATCGTTGGATATTTCGCCTGGCAATCGGACAACTCATCGCCTTCCTTCCCGTCGCAATAGTTAATCAACCCTTGATCATACAAAGTGCCCGCACCATCTTTTCTTGATGTCTCCGTCGCAAAATCATTACCCTTCAAGGTGATTTCCAAATTATTACCCACCACAGTAATCTTAGCAATATTACCCTCGGGGTCATTAGCCCTAGCCACTACCTCCGAAATCGGCACTTCCTTTTTTTCAACGTTGCCATAATTCATATTAGCAATCAAAAACGCACCAAAACAAATCAAAATAAACGTAAACAGCACACTTCTTACCGTATTAGAAGCATTCTTCCCGTTCCGATTCGTCGGCTTTTTAGATATATTTTCCGCCACGTAAATTTCTCCTTTATCTTTTTATTCTACCATATTTACCAAAAATATGATAAAATAAAAACATCTGGGTGTAGCACAGTTGGTAGCGCGCGACTTTTGGGAAGTCGAGGTCGCAGGTTCAAGTCCTGTCACCCAGACCATAGGATAAATGACGACCGTTTTAGGTCGTTTTTTCTCTGTTGTGGAGCTGTTAAAACCTCATTTAATAACCTAGACCAAAAAATAGCATAGACATAGCCCAACCTAATGGAGAATAAATATTTCCTAGAGTGTTGAATTGATATAAATTTGCTTTTTTAAGAAAATATGCTACAATATTAACTGTATTTATTCATATAAATTGCCCTTTAATTTATTGTTTTGGCCGCAGAATAGGACGCGTCATAATAATCTGACGTTCCTATCCTGCGGCTAAGTTTATTCCGCAGAAAAATATTAAGGAGTGATCTAAGTGAATAATGTGCAACATACTCAAGGAAAACAAGTTGAACCAGAAACCAGAGAGGACTTAATTGCGTCCATACCCATGGTAAGTTGGGATGAGTTTATGGCGATGCCCGACGAAGCAAAAATCAAATTCGTTGACACCGTTCGCAAAGCATTTGGCCCCGTTGGATATAGTGCGTTTCAGTTGTTTTTTGACAGTCATATGTATTGGTTCTGGGAAAGAGCAGCAGCGCTCAGAGAAGAACGAAAAAAAGGGAATCTGGACGTCGCTCTTAATCGTGCACGCAACCCACTCTACATAGAACCCGGCACGCGCCCGTCACTGGAAACCGTTACGAAAGAAATGAAACGGCTTGGTTATCAATGGAAACAAACAAGGTTTAGCCCAAGACAGAGAGAAGAATTTGATCAATGGCGTAAAGAAGTATATCGTTTCCGAGCGGATAAACATGGCGGTGGCCCCAAAAGAGCCGAATAGCCCCTTTAAAGCCCTCTGTAAATATGAGGGCTTTTTCATACTGGCAGCATAAGATTTGAATATGCAGCGTCGCGGAGGAACGGACGGTGGCTTGCCGCTACCGATTATGACATGACGTTACTTATGCACCCATTTATGATAAGGTGTACGATAAATAGTAATTTGGATTGAGAAGCAGAGAATGTGGGAACGGCGGTAATTTGCTTCTCCATGGTGACGTGCAAACACATCATGAAAAAACCCTGGCAAAACCAGGGTATTTTTCTTTCTAATTGTCTAATTGTCGTACGGATTGAAAGGCGAGCTAAAGGGATCATATCTTCCCTTCCAACATTTTTCATAAAAGTAGTCATACTTACCACCTGACGCTTTGAAAAACTTATGCGTAGCCGGCAAAGTTCTACCTACTGTTTCTGGACTAGCCCCCCAATCTTCCAGTACTTTTCTGGCAAAAACGTCTCTTACTAGCCATTCTATATCAGCATTAACCGCTTTTTCCAGATTTTTCTTCTTATAAGTCGTGAACTGCCCGGGCGCCGACAACACACCAATGATGCTGCCATTTTGTTTAAAGCCCGGTGCCCCCACGCGATTCAAAACCACCCAAACATGAGCAGCCCAAATCGTATAAGAATAGGCAACCAAATCCTCCGCCTCTACAATCAAAGAGGTCTGACGAATTTCTTCGGCCGTATAAAACTGGTCAAGATTAGCCTTTACCCATCCCAAAGCCTCCGGATCATCTGGATTATTCCTAAACCATTCATAATCTTTCACCGGTTCCGGCTCTGGCACCTGTGATAATTCCACTGGCTCCTCCGCTGAAGCTTCTGCTACTTTTTCTAACGAAGCTCCTACCAACGTCTTCGCCAGCGTTCCGTCCTCTTGCAAATTTCCTGTTTTTTGCATAATCAGAACGGTTTTTACTGCATTTCTTATGGCGGATTTTCCATAAGACTTCGTCGGCCCCACCGTATCTTCAACAGAAAATGCGGCCCATGCACTACCACCGAACATACTGACGCAAACCAAAACAGCAAGCAGTAATGCTGTTTTAGCTATTATCTTGTAAAACAAGATAATCATCACTTCCTTTCCGTATTATAAATTACTGCCACTTAGCAAATACTAAGTAGCCTACCCTCATTATATCATACATTATCAAAAAAGTCAAACTCAAATCTTAAAATGGTCTGGGTGACCTGACTTGAACAGGCGACCTCAGCGTCCCGAACGCTGCGCGCTACCAACTGCGCCACACCCAGATAAACATCTGGTCTGGGATACCAGACTTGAACTGGCGACCTCACGCCCCCCAGGCGTGCGCGCTACCAACTGCGCCAATCCCAGATGCTCACATTATAGCACATTCCCTATACTATTGCGAATCCATCACGCAACGTACAGGTGCTCCTCTACCCCGCACAAGACCAGAGTTTGCACTTCCACTACTCGTACTAGCAGCTAAACGATATGCCCTACTAACATCATACCAAGTAGAAGTCCAGGCACAACCAGTTGTTTCGTAATTAGCCGTATCAGTAAGATCCCAATATCCCGTAAGATTAGCAGACAAAGCATTACGAGCAGCAACCCAGGTGCCACCAGAAGCACCATAATAGGACATAAGCAAAGTCCTATATTCTGCAACATCATAATCACCACCAGTAGGCATATGCCATCCAGCCGGACAAATATCACCATCTATGTCACGGTAAGTATCCTCTTTATCTACCCCACTCCCACTAGCATAACAGAAAGAGCCAGCGGAAGCAGCACAATAATTATAATACACCCCCACCCTACCACTACCAACGCCAAAATTCGTTACAACACTATTTTTATAGGTATTATTGATCAGCGGATTAACATAATAAGCCCAGCTATCCGAATGGACCACCGTTCTCCTGGCATATTGACCACCGCAAGCACTACCATTATAAGAACCAGTCTTCAAACACGACAAAGAATGCTCATCCGCGTTAGTATTAGAAGTAGAAAGATTGCTCAGTGTAGTAGAATCAGCCAAATCCAGTCTCAAATTATCCAACATCCAATAATTCCCATCACAAAGCCTCGCCACCCAATAAGCCTCGTTATCACGCGGGTCATAAACCAATTGTGGAGTTACAGGATCATTTTTACAAGTGCTACTAATCGAATCAGATGAAGGAATCAAAGAAGACATATTCACCGTAGCCTGCTGTCCAGTAAGAGTAATTGTTGTATTAGCATACAAATCATAAGTAGTCACCGGTATATTACTTGCCACCGAACCAGCCGTAGTAGTCCAAGAAGAAAAGCTGTATTTAGTGGCATATTCACCATAAATTCGGTGACTTCCAGATAAAATCGTTGCTGATTGCCCATTAGTATAAGTAACTCCATCAATATTAATACCGGTAGCATTGGAAGTCACAAAATTCACCGTATAGGAAAGTTGATTCCACTGCGCATACAAGACAGCCACACCACCCGCCGCAGCTAAATTATTCACCTTCTCCTGATTAGTATACGCCGTACCACTACCATCCGCCGCTGTATTCCAACCAACAAATTCCCATCCCTGACGAGTGAAGGTATTAGCGTTCAACTCAATTAGATTATCATTAAAGGCCAATTGATCCCCCATCGTTCCTGTTCCACCATTAGCGTCATAAGAAATTGTGTAGTCTGTGCTGGCTATACACCTAACAGAGCTGCCGTAGTACTTGCTGCCGTTAGTGATACCTGGACTGACCCTTGAGCTATTCAAACTCAGGCTGTACGAATAGAGGCCGCTGCCAGCAGTAGACGACCAATAGTCCCCGCTGCTGCCCCTACGATCCACCGACGTAGTACCGGCGAGGCCGGAGTAGAGGAGATTATTAGGATAACTTCTTATATTATTACTCGCAGTTGCATCGGTGACATTAGAATCATTATTGATTTTATAATTAAGATTATAGAATCCTCCACTTGTGGCACCTTTACCAGTATTTCTACCATAGGGTAATTTCCAACCTTTAGGACATATAGAAGTACCAGCTGCTTCTGATGGAGTATATCCATTAGCATCTACTGTAGTGGTATTATAATAACCAGTATTGGCAATGACTGCAGCCCAGGTGTAGTAGTTACCATAACTGTAGATGTTAGCTTTATAACTTCCGCTATCACTAGGCCCAGTCATATCAGCTACGGTAGTGTTAGGATTAGCGGCAGTGGCAGTAGGATTGGTATTGTTGTTGTTATAACGTGGGAATCGGTAGCCTGGATAGTCTGCTGTACCAATATCAGTTAGTGTAGCTCCATTAATGCCTTTAATATCGCCAGAGCCATCAGATTTGTATAATGAGTTAGCGGTAGTGGAGTTAGAGAAATTAGTTGTTTCCGGTTCAGCCAGTCCAATAAAGTTGCCATAGGTAGTAGAAGTACCATAGCCCTGTGCTAGTGAACCATCTGCATTGTGCTCTGCATCATAATCTAATCTTAAGTTTTCTATCATCCAACAATTATTGTCAGCTAGTTTAGCTACGGCATAGACATCATTATCACGTTGGTCTTTTAGAGCAATTACTTCGCCTTGATTCATTGTACTGCAACCAGTCCAGCTCTGCATGGTGGCATTATTAACCGGCTTTACCCATACGGCATAGAGTGTAATCGTATTCGTATTGTCTGCCAGACCAAGAAAATTACTATCCGCAGTAATAGTAGCCATCGGACCATAGATTTCGCCATTAGCAGCCGCTGCGCTAATTAGAGAAGCAGCATTGGCAGCATCTGGATTTATCTGTGTCGTACTCCACCCAGCAAATCCATATCCTGCTCTTTTATAATTAGAGGGATAAAGGTTAATCTCATCATCTTCTTGTACATTGGTATGTCGTACGCTCATGGTTGTGCCAGAATTAGCGTTATTACCATCGTACTGCACAGTAAAATAAATACAGTTCGGATTCGCAGTCAAATAATACGTGATTCCGGCACTATTAGCCATCTTATAAATACCAGATCCCCTAGTCGCCGAAACCGACGCGCCATAGTGCACCGGCACCGTATCGCCCCCCACAGCAGAAGCGGAGCTAGACGTCGCCAACCTAGTCGCCGTATTCGTCAAACCAACAAAAGTATTAGAAGAAATCCCCGTTCCAGAAGCTACACTATATCCCCAGGTGTCCAATTTTCCCTCCCCCATAATTGCTGTTGGCGTAGATACGGTACCAGTACTAGTATTAATAGTATCTCCGCTAGTACTATCTCCACCCATATAAAGCGTAGTGTCGCTCGGCCCACCAATAGACAACGTATATCCCAAAGGACAAGTAGAATTCACCACCACATTGTCCGTATCAACCGTCGCCCCCACTGTCGGCACCACGTCCAAATTTACCGCACCATCCGTAGAGAGTGACATCGAATAAATCGCCGAGGCCGAATCGCCACAAATCAAAGAAAGCACAACAAAAGACGCCACCATCAGCAGACCAAAAGACCCTAAAAACCTCGTACTAAAAGATTTCACTCCCTTTTTTTCTTTCATAATTTACTTTTTATATTGCTCTTATACTTACTATAATAATACTTATTGTTATCTTATTCAAGCCTTTTTTCAATTTTTTTTCAAGCCACCCCCATAACAAAAAATCCACACTTTTCCACATATAAAATTCAAAAAATCCCCCAAAGAACCCTACTCGTAAATCGGCAAATCTTCCGGAAACGGATCAAAATCGCCTTCACTAAAATCGTCAAAACCACCCCCATCCGTAAATCCATCACCGTCTTCGTCCCTATATCCAGACGACCCATACGGATTGTACCCCAGCTCCATCAAAAATCTCGATGGCATATTGTAGTTTCTACTCCCATAGGCATATCTAGATGCCGCATATGTCAAAAATAACTTTCGCATTGCCCGCGTCATTCCCACATACGCCAACCGCCGTTCTTCCTCCAACCCCTCCTGCTCTTCGGCCGCTCGCGAACTAGGAAAAAGCCCTTCTTCCATCCCCACCATAAATACCACCGGAAACTCTAAACCTTTAGCTGCATGCATCGTCATCAAAGTCACAGCATTTTTGCCCGAACTCTCATCCACCGACGACATCAAACTTGCATCCGCCAAAAAATCTTCCAAATCACCATATGTAGCCGCATTCGCCGCCAAAACCTCAAGGTTTGCCATCCGCTCATCACCACTTGGCGTTCCGTCATCGGTCAAAACTTTAAAATCAAAATATTCCACAGCATCTTTTACAATACCTCCAGGGTCTTTCCTTCCCAAATTTTTTCGCACAAAATTCACCAATCTAAGCAAGGCGTTTTTAGCTTTACCAGCTTTTAATACTTCTGGCAAATCCGCATCAAGTAGCGGCTCCGTGCCACCTATCGCATCCATCGCTACCAAAACTTTCGCCAAGGACGCCTCCCCAATTCCCGACAACACATTTTGCACTACTCTAGTCAAACTCACTTTATCGCGTTGGTTTACGATTAACCTCAAAATCGCCAACACATCCTTCACTTCCTTCCGATCATAAAATCTCACCCCACCCACAATCTTATACGGAATATGCAAATCAATAAACGCTTTTTCAAAAGTATATGATTGCGCATTGGTCCGATAAAGTACCGCAAAATCACTAAAATCTGGATATTCCTTTTGCATATTCAAAATAGAAAGCGCCACATAGTTTGCCTCCGCCGTCTCATCTCTCAAAGATTCTATATCTACCGGCTCTCCCTTCCCCGCTTCAGTAAACAAAATCTTTTCCGTCCGCGTCTTATTTTCATTAATTATTTTTTGTGCCGCCTCCAAAATATTCCCTGTCGAACGATAATTCTGCTCCAATTTTATTACTTTTGCCCCCGGAAAATCCTTTTCAAAATTCAAGATATTCATAAAATCCGCCCCTCGCCACGAATATATAGACTGCCAATCATCACCCACTACGCAAACATTCTTTTTATCATTGGTAAGCAATTTTACTATATTGTATTGCACATGATTAGTATCCTGATATTCGTCAACCAAAATATGCTTAAATTTTTCCTGCCATTTTTTTCTAATTTCCGGATGTTTTTGTAATAATTCCAATTCTTTCAACAACAAATCATCAAAATCCAATGCCCCTGCTTTTGTCTTCTCTTCTTCGTATTTTCTAAAAATCTTTGCAATGTTTTTTTGATTCGGATAAAATGCATTCGCCGCATACTCATCTGGCCCATTTCCTTGATTTTTTTCGCCCGAGATAATCGATTGAATCGATTTTGGCTTTAAATTTTTATTATCCGACAATTTCAAATCTCGCATAATTCGCCGAATCAAAGAAATTTGATCATCCGTATCATAAATTACAAAATTTCGGTCTAGCCCTATCGCATCAGCCTCAATCCTCAAAATCCTCACCGCAATTCCATGAAACGTCCCCATATAAGGCATGAAACTCCGTGGGGGTTGGTCGCTTATGTCTCGGTTCGGGATATTTCGGAGCGCGGCAGCGCGAGAGTTAGCGCCGTCCGCCCGTGGCGACGGGCCGGACGGACGCGGCCCTGAACGAGATATAAGCGACCACAACCTCTCACGCATTTCTTTCGCAGCCTTATTCGTAAACGTTACAGCGAGAATATTAGATGGCTGCACTCCATGGGCAATCAAATTCGCAATTCTATGTGTCAAAGTCTTAGTTTTTCCAGAACCAGCACCAGCCAAAATCAACACCGGTCCTTCCAATATCTCCACCGCCTCCCTCTGGCGCGAGTTTAATCCTTCCAAAATTTCATCAGACATTGATAGAATTAAACTCCTTCGCACCCTTAAGCTTCAAATAAATCAAAAGACCAGCCAAAATCACCGCACCAAACAAAGTCCCCATCGCAATAAACAAAGTCATGTCAAACCCATTCTTAATCGCCATATATATCAAATAAACCATCACACCAACCACCCCAATCCCCACGAACACCGACACCGCCGAACTCATACTTTGTTTCACTACTTCGGTATCATTTTTTGCATCCATTTTTGGATACTTCAAATTTACAATTATCCCAACCATCTCCGCTACTAGTGGCCAAATTACCGAAGCGACCAAAATCAGCACAATCTGCCAAACACTAAACTCGAAATTAACAAACATAATCAAATCCCCCAACAAAATAAACGGCACCATAATAAACACCGCTGTCAAAACTTTTGCCAAAATAATCGTCACGGGTCTTACTGGCAAACTCTTTAAAATATTAAACGACTTTCCCTCAAGCGAAATCATCGAGCTTGTAATCGACGACGTCATCGAAGCAAAAACCACCAAACCAAATAGCACCACCGGCATATTCCCAATAATAAATTCCGCCGACACCCCAACCCCATACCCAGCAAACATTTTTAATATTTCTTGAATATTAACGCATATCAATATGCAGGCCACCACAAATAAAACTAAGCCAAATCCTGCATTTATTACAAAGACCGGCGAACTTGTAAACTTACTAGCCTCTTTTTTTATCAAGGCTAGTAGCGGAGATGTAGCCCTAATTTTATATTCTTTTTTCCGGATATCGCTCTTCACCACCTTCACGCGCGAGTTAATTTTATAATATACGCTACCAAGTATAGCCACCAAAACTCCAAAAATCCCAAAATTAATGCCAAGAAACTTCACCAAATCCAAGCCCTTAAAATCAGCCACTAGACCAACATATTCTCCCGCTGGAAAATATAATTTCGTAATAATTTCATTAACGCTTGTTGCATTTTCCGCCAACAATCTTACAATGTCTTGCATATTAAACGACGCATACATTAACACCAAAAGAAATAAAGTCGTTATGATAATTTGCGCAAAACTTTTGAACCGAAACTTCGCCGAAAAAAACGCAATCACGCTACCTATCGCACACGCAATCGCCACCGGCAACATCGGCAAAACCAATAACGCCATTCCCGACACCAAATAAAAAGTTGCCCCCACATCCACCCTCATCGCATACGCAATCATCGCCGGCAACAATATTAAGGCATTTACCATCACCTGAAAAAAATAGAATTTCAAAATCCGCACAAACAACACGGTCGACTTTTTTATCGGTAAGGAAAGTAGCATGTCGTCATCACGGCAATTAAACAATAACCCACTTGCTTTATATACTCCTTCCACGAGAATGAACAGCGCACCAATAACCACAAACAAAGTCAAAACTACGAATTCCATACCGACTTCCGCCAGTGGCTCCATCATCATATCTGCATAAAAACCTACCGAAAACATCAAAAGCACAGCCACAATAATTGGCAACCCAATCCTCATTACTTTTGATTGTTTTCTACCGCTGATTCGAAAAATATTCATCCCCTCCGACATCGACGCTCTCAGCAATGAAAACATTTTATTCATTTATTTTTCCAACTCCAAAAACACATTTTCCAAACTCTTGTCACCCTTAACTTCCCTCATGCTACCAACCTTCATAATTCTACCTTTTTTAATAATTGCCACTTTCGTGCATAATTTTTCCGCCACATCCAAAATATGCGTAGAAAAGAAAATCGTCTTGCCATCTTTAATCATTTCTCGCATCACTTCTTTCATATCAAATACAGCTTTTGGATCCAATCCTACAAATGGTTCATCCATAATCATAATTTTTGGATCATGTGCCAAAGCCGCAATCAACGCAGTCTTTTGCTTCATTCCGTGCGAAAATGAATCAATTGTATCATTCAAATTTTTCGTAATTTCAAACATCTCGGCATATTTTTTGATGTTTTTTTCTCGACGTGATTGTTCTACTCCATACATATCACAAATAAAATTTATAAACTGAATCGCGCGCATATTTTCATACAACTCCGGATTATCAGGCACATAAGCAAGTTCCTTTTTGCAAGCTACAGGCTCCTTTTTAATCGACTTTCCATTAATCAAAATTTCGCCTTCATCAAAATCATGAATCCCTGTCATCGCCTTGATGAGTGTAGTCTTACCTGCACCATTATGCCCAATAAAGGCAAAAATTTCACCCTTTCCAACCTCAAAAGAAACATCGTCCAGAGCCTTTTTTCCGCCATATTTTTTTGTTACATGAGAAATCTTAATCATGCTACCATTATAGCACTTATATACCAGTAAGCGGCATTATATCTGCCCCGAGATGCCGCAATCTCACCGCAAAATCCTGATATCCACGATTAATCGGGTACACATTGCGAAGAATAGATCTACCCGGTGCCGCCAACATCCCAATCAACACCACCACTGCTGGCCGCAAAGCCTGCGGCGCCACCAATTCCGCTGGACGCCAATTAGTTGGCCCCTCAATATACACCCGATGCGCATCCAAAAGCTCTACTTTTACATTCAAATTAGACAATTCCGTAATATACACCGCCCGATTTTCAAATACCCAATCATGTATCAAAGTTCTTCCTTCACTCACTGCCGCAATCACTGAGAAAAATGGCAGATTGTCGATATTAAGCCCCGGAAACGGCATCGGATGAATCTTATCTATTGGTGCCACTAAATCAGATTTTTTAAGTGTCAAGTTCACTAATCTAGTTCTTCCATTAGCCGACAAGTATTCTTCCGATTTAATAATCTTTGCATTCATACTCTTCAATATTTCAAGCTCAATCTCCAAGAATTCAATCGGCGCTCTCAATATAGTAATTTCCGAATGCGTCACAAGCCCTGCCGCAATAAACGACATCGCTTCTATTGGGTCTTCCGAAGGATAATATTCAACATCAGCCTCAATTCTAGATCGCCCCGTCACAATCAATCTAGTAGTGCCAATACCAGAAATCTTTACTCCTAACTTTTCCAAAAAGAAACACATATCTTGCACCATATAATTAGGCGAAGCCCCCACGATTGTAGTTTTACCAGGAGCAAGAGCCGCCGCCATCAATACATTTTCGGTCACCGTATCGCCCCGTTCCGTCAATACAATATATCTATCTGTATACTTATGCAAAGTTTCCTGCCTTACCGCTACCTCGTAGAAGCCACTATTACATTCCGCATCAACCATTAAGCCAAAAGATTTTAGCGCCTGCAAATGCGGCTCTACCGTGCGCGTCCCCAAAGAACATCCCCCCGCATATGGAATATGAAATTTTTTATATCGATGCAAAAGTGGCCCCAAAAACATAATAATAGAGCGCGTCCTTCTTGCTGCTTCAATATTCATCTCATCTAATTTTAATTCGCGTGGTGATATAATTTCCAAATCTCTACGACGATTTGTCCAGCGACATTTCACCCCAATCGACTCCAAAACCTCAATGATTCTAAACACTTCCTCAATTCTAGCCACCCTATGAAAAACTGTTTTTCCAGTATTAAGAAGCGCCGCACAAAGTAGCCCCACAGCTGCATTCTTAGACGTATTAATTGTAATTTCACCAGATAATTCCTTACCGCCGTTTATCCTAAAGCTCTGCGAAACCGAGTCATTTATAGAGAGAATTTGGTTCCCTAATGCCTCCGAAAGTTTCTTTATCATTTCCAAAGATACGTTTTGCCCACCTTTCTCAATACGATGAATCGCCGACTGGCTAGAGCCTACTATTTTGGCTAATTCCCCTTGAGTCCACCCCTTTTCAAGTCGCATACGCTCGATTGTTTCACCAATTACTTGTTGATAAGACCTCTGCTTTTTCATAAAAACATTATATCACAGAACGAATATTTGTAAACTGTTGATTTTTACCTCTATCTATAGTAACATCTTGCATATGAAGACTATCAAAGATTTAGATATCAAAAACAAAATCATCCTACTTAGAACAGATTACAACGTTCCGCTCAAAGACAGTAAAGTCGAAAACGACTTACGCATTCGCGCCAGTCTTCCAACTATTAATTATTTATTAGAACATGGCGCCAAAAGAATTTTTATCATCACTCATCTTGGTAGGCCGGAAGGCAAACACGACCCAAAGTTCGACCTAACCTCAGTCGTAAATTGTTTACATAAATTACTGCCGGATCAAAAATTTATTGGTCATTATCCCATTCCAAAAACTGGTGATAAATTCCCTGATATTCCAAAAGAAATTAAAATCGCTGTCCTTGAAAACCTTCGTTTCTATCCCGGAGAAGAAGCCAATTCATCAGAATTCATCCAAAATATTATTGAGGCGATCCATGCCGACGCTTTCGTCCAAGATGGTTTTGCTGTTGTGCACCGCGCCCACGCTTCCACTGATGCCGTAAAAAACTATCTTCCAGTTTATGCAGGGCTACTAGTAGAAAAAGAAGTTTCTAATTTGGAAAAAATCATCAAAAATCCAGAAAAACCAGTCCTATTAATCATTGGCGGAGCAAAAGTCGAAGACAAACAACCACTCATCGACAAATTTACTAAAATCGCCGACACCATTCTCGTTGGTGGCAAAATCGCCGCCGATGGATACAAGGCTAAAAATCCCAAAATCTATGTCGCAGAAGATTTTGACGAAAATTCTAAAGGCCAAAAGCTAGATATTGGCCCCATTTCAACCGCAAAATTCACAGACCATATTACCGACGCAAAAACTATTATCTGGAACGGCCTACTCGGATACGCCGAAGACCCTACTTACGCCACCGCTTCTACCATTGTAGCCGAAATGATTGGCGAAAAACAAGACGCCACCACCGTTGTTTGTGGCGGAGATACCACTGGCTTTGTCGAAAACCTCATGAAAGATCACCCCACCTTACAATATTCTCTCGTTTCCACGGGTGGCGGCGCTGCCCTCGAATTTCTTCTCGGCAAAAAACTACCCGGATTAGTTGCTATCAAAGAATAGTTTTATACTTTTCTAACTTTAATTGTGTCCGTTCCAGCTTGATTTTTGTCACCAGACACTATCACTGCCAACAAATTTTTCTCACCCTCTTTGGTTTGCAAATAACCAGCGGCCTTTAATTCTTCGGTCAACCGAAGACCAAAATCTTCCGCATAAGGTCTATAAAAAGCCGAACTCGCATAATTTAGCGCCAACTGATTTGCCACTCTTTGATTAGAAGTAACTGAGACTATTGGCAAATTCGGCCTTTGCGCCGCCATTGTCGTAGCAGTTGCGCCAGTCGCCGTCTGGCAAACTATTACATCAGCATCTATTCTTTCTGCCAGCCTCGCGACCGCATCAGAAATCGCATCATAAATCTCCGATTTCCCCCCTACTGGCAACTGAGCAATCGAAGCAACTTTAGAATGATTCTGTGCATAAAGAATTACTTTTTTCATTTCTTCCACTGTCTCCACCGGATACTTTCCATTCGCCGTCTCATCAGAAAGCATCACCACATCAGCACCCTGTATTACCGCCGTTGCCACATCCGAAACCTCTGCCCGCGTTGGCTCCAACTCCTCCACCATCGAACCCATCATCTGAGTTGCTACAATACAAAACTTCGCATTCGCCCTACACATCGCAATTAATTTGCGCTGAATAATCGGCACCACCTCAGCACCAGCCTCAACCGCCATATCACCTCGAGCCACCATAATGCCATCCGCTACTTTCACGATTTCTTCTAAATTCTTTTCGCTCTCAATTGCTTTTTTAGTTTCAATTTTGGCAACCACCTTTGCTGTCGAACCATAAGACAGCAAAAGTTGCTTTAATTTCAAAATATCATTCGCCGACTGCACGAAAGACAACGACACATAGTCATAGTCGCAACTTGCACCATACTCAATATCTGCCAAATCTTTAGGCGTCAAGATATCTCCACCAAAATCTGTCTCCGGCAAGTTTAGCCCCTTCTTAGACATAACAAAACCATCGTTCAAAATTTTAACCTTTATCGCCGTACCAGAAACAATCTCTATCACCTCACTTTTTATTTTTCCATCAAACATCGAAATCGGCTCACCCACTTTTACCCGTTCCGCCAAATTATATTGCACCGGAATGGTATAGCCACCATCATGTTCAAATTCTTTGGACTCCAAAATCACTTCATCACCGGCCTTTAAATCCAAATGATTATCTTTTATCATACCCAACCGAATTTTTGGCCCTTGCAAATCTTGCAAAATCGCCACACTACGACCTTTTTTAGCCGCCGCAGCCCTAATCCACTCAATCTGCTGATCGCGCTCTTCATTAGAACCATGAGAGCAATTCAATCTACAACCATTCACTCCAGCCATGATTATTTCTTCAATTTTCTCTGCCGAATTTGTTGCCGGCCCAATTGTTGCCAAAATTTTTGTTCGCTTAAAAAACTTACTCATAATAATATCTTACCATAAGTTTTATTTTTATGCTAAGATATAAACATGGCTAACCGTAAACGTAAAAAAACAAATTCAAAAAAACATTGTTTTACTAATTCTCAAAAAACAATTATTTGTGTCATCATTGCAGCCATGATTACTGTTGTCGTGGCGCTTGTTTGTTCATTCCTATTAAAACCAGAAGATCTGGTCAAATCCAAAATATCAGAACTCTCCCGCGACTATTACGAAAATCATCTTTATCAAAACTTCATTTCCGAAAACAGCAATATCTCCGATGAAAAATTAGCCGAAACCATGTCAAAATATGAAGAGCATGGCCTAGCCTCCGTCATTCTCCGACAAATTCTTCTCTACGATCATCAAAAAAACGCCGACGTTGCGCCTATGATTAAAGAATATTGCGACGAGGATCGCACCACTATCAAATTCTACCCCGAACCACCCTACACCAAAACTTCATATCATATAGAATACAAGTATTCTTGCGAATTTTAACTTTTTTTGTTATAATAAATATCACAAAATACCGCGGTCTCGTAGTATAACGGTTAGTACATCGGGTTTTCATCCCGACAACGCGGGTTCGACTCCCGCCGAGATCACCAGCAATAAAAAGAAGACTCTTTGAGTCTTATTTTTATTGCTAACGATTCTCAGCGAGAGGCGAACGAAGTTCGCCCTTTCAAGGAAGTGAGCAAAAAAGAAAAATTTATTTTTCTTTTTTCAAGCGACGCAGAAAGGAAAGGATTTGCAAAGCAAATCCTTACTCTCGACGCCTAAGTAACGCCCCACAAATTGATTTGCACTAAAGCACAAATCAAACTCCCGCCAAGATCAAAAACCCAATCACCCCACCAACTTCAAAAATTCTTTTTCATCAATTTGAGATATCCCCAACTTCTCCGCCTTATCAATCTTAGATTTTCCCGGCTTCTCCCCCACAATAAGTGCCGTAGTGTTTTTGGTCACCGAAGAAGTTACCGTGGCGCCAAGCACACGCAATTTGTCTTCCGCTTCTTCACGCCCCATACTCGCCAAAGTCCCAGTCACAATATATGATTTTCCCACAAGTGGCAAATTATCGTTTTTTTCATCAACCGGCCAAACACCCATTTCTCTTAATTCAGAAAGTAATTTCAAATTATCTTCATCCGCAAACCACGCCAAAATCGACTCTGCAACCACTTCGCCAATATCCGGAATTCTCAGCAAATCATCCTCAGCCGCCTCGATTAAATTATCCAAACTCTTAAATTCGCGTGCCAAACTCATCGCCGTTTGCGCCCCCACATGACGAACCCCAAGCGCCGTAATAAATTTATTGAGCGACGGCGCCTTTGATTTCTGAATCGCCGTAATCAAATTATGTGCCGAAAGCTCACCAAACCTCTCCAGCTGCGCAACCTTTCTCTCATCCAATTTATAAAGATCCGCGATTGATTTCACTAATCCAGCATCCACCAACGCTACCACATTTTTTTCACCCAAACCCTCAATATTAAGCGCTGGCTTACTCGCATAATATTCTATCGCCCGCTTCAAAATAAAATCACTAGACTCCCCCTTCACCCGATAAACCACCTCCCCACTAGGTCGTTCAAATTCCAAATCCGGATATTGATTTTTTAACGCCTCAACGTAATCAAATGGTTTTGTATTTTCCGGCCTGAGAGAAGTCAAAACTTCTTTTACCTGCGGGATAATATCACCAGCCTTATAAACAATTACTGTATCGCCAACTCTCACATCCAGTCGTTTAATTTCATCCGCATTATGCAAAGACGCATGCCGCACCGTCGTACCAGCCACCAAAACTGGATCCAAAATCGCCACCGGCGTCGCCGCACCAGTCCTTCCAATCGAAATCACAATATCTCTTACTACCGTAGTAGATTCCTCCGCCGGAAATTTAAACGCCACCGCCCCACGTGGAGTCTTACCCACTATCCCAAGTTCATCATAAATTTTTCTATCATTAATCTTAATTACCATTCCATCTGTATTAAATTTCAAACCTTTACGATATTCGTCAAGATTTTTAATATATTCAAATAATTCTTTTCGCTCAGAAGCTTGAAAAACCCTATCCTCGTTTGAAGTTTGAAAGCCCAAACGCCTCAACATTTCATAGGCTTCTTTCCATGTCGGCAAATCTGGCGTCACCAAATCATACGCAATAAATTTAAGTGGTCTCGCAGCCGCCACTCTCGGATCAAGCTGTCTAATCGACCCCGCCGCAAGATTACGCGGATTCGCAAACTCCGCCTCAGCATTTTTACGCTGAATTTCATTAAGGCGTTCAAAATCCTCCTTAAAAATCACAATCTCACCACGTACTTCAACTTCAGAAGGAATACCCTCCTTTGAGGGGCTTTTGCGACTAACGAGGAGCAAGTGAGCATCCGAGCCCCGTAACGACGAGCGCGAGGACGCCGTGCCCGAAAAAGACGGCTTGGAGTTTTCTAAAGTTAAATTGAGCGGAATATTTTGTATAGTTTTTACGTTTAACGTCACATCCTCCCCCACCAGTCCATCCCCCCTAGTCACCGCCTGATAAAAAATCCCATTTTTGTATTTCAACGCGCAAGCCAACCCATCCATTTTAATATCGGTAAAAAACTCTGCAATTTTACCACCAGAAACCAACTTTTCATTACGATTAATCCATTCCTCAATTTCCTGTTCCGAAAACACATCTGCAAGACTAATCATTCTTTTTTCATGTTTTACTTTTGTAAATTTATCCAAAGGTTTTCCAGCCACCCGCTGAGTCGGTGAATCTGGCGTAATCAAATCCGGATATTCTGCTTCCAACAAACTAAGCTCATGCTTCAACGAATCCGCCGCCGCTTCACTCATAATTGATTCATCTAACACATGATAATGATATCTA
Source organism: Candidatus Saccharimonadota bacterium (assembly GCA_017511865.1). Taxonomy (GTDB): domain Bacteria; phylum Patescibacteriota; class Saccharimonadia; order Saccharimonadales; family Saccharimonadaceae; genus Nanosyncoccus. The sequence goes on along the minus strand of JAFWIQ010000001.1, from coordinate 15,915 downwards.
TAATCATTAATCAGCTCCCTCAATTTTTCAATTCTCGCTTGCGCTTGTTTTTTGTCCATATTTTACAACCTTAAATCTTTAACATCCATCTATAATACATATATAAATACGTCGTCACATAAATATATGTAAAACACATCATAACAGTAAAGCAAATCGGGATAAATGGTATCCCAGCCGTCCACTCAAATGACTTAACCCACATATCAAACAAAATCAATGGCAACATAATGACCACCCACAAAATCACCAAGACAATAATTAAAGCTACTAGCCTCAAAACAAATCTTATTCTCTGCCCCATCATCAAATCCGAAGCCGTACGAAGGGCCTTCGCAGGATAAAGCCCCGGCGCACTCACTGCTACCAAAGCCATCAACGAACTAGACAAGAGATACCCAGACAACAAAATCATCAACGCCGCAAAAACAAAAAACATCAAAGCATAAAATGGCGTAGCCAAAAACTCCGTCTGCACCGCCGCAGAATACGCAATTATCAAAATAAAAATCGGCACACACTGAATCAATGCCACCACAAAAACCACAAAAGTAGAAATCATCGGCGTCATCGCATTATACAATCCATCTTGCAACGTCACTTGATGTCCAGCCATTTTGTGCCGCAAAAAGAAAATCGTCACTAGCCAAATCACCAAAAACAACAGCACTCCAAACACCGCCGCTGTTCCCGAAGATTCACCAGTAATCCCAGTCGTCACCATCGAAACCAGCAATATTCCAGCCTTCGCCACACCACCAATTTCCTGCCCAGCCATTTGCACATTTGCCTGATTCAAAGTATCCTGAAATTTCACATAACTAGATTCGCTCGTAATTCCCACCAAAACTACATACAAAACCACCATAATCACCAAAAACGGCAAAAACAACTTCCAGTTCTTAAAAATTATTTTAAAACTTGCTACGACATGTTGCATTATGCCAGGAGTTTGAGCCTCACGCAAATAATCTTCCCGATACGATCGTTTAAAAGATTTGTGCGGATTAGTTGATTTTTGTTTTTCTTTTTTAGAACGTTGTTTTGCCATGCTCAAGTCTTTCAATCCGTTTTTCTATTGGCGGGTGAGAAGAAAGTAAATTACTTAAAAAACTCTTACGCAAAGGATTATTAATATACATAGCCTCCGCCGCAACATTCTGACTCTTCATCGGCTGCGAGTGTGATTGTAATTTTTTCAAAGCACTAATCATTCCTTCCGGATATCTCGTGATATTCACTGCAGAAGCATCTGCAAGAAATTCCCGCTGCCTAGATACCGCCATCTGTGCCACTGCAGCTACTATTGGCGACAAAACCGCCACCACCAAAATCAAAACATATCCCACCGGACTCCCCTCTTCGTTCCGTCTCCTATTACCATAAAACATCATCCTAAATGCCAAATCAGAAATCAAACCAATTACACACACCAAACCAAACACAATCATAGAAACCCTAATATCATAATTCTTCACATGTGACATTTCGTGCGCCATCACGGCGGTAAGCTCTTTATCATCCATAATATCAAGCAAACCAGTCGTCGCCGCCACCAAAGCATGTTTAGGATCTCTCCCGGAAGCAAACGCATTCGGCGCCTGATCATCGATAATATAAACCTTTGGCATCGGCAAACCAGTCGTGATACTAAGGTTCTCTACGATATTATAAAATCTCGGATTATCTTTTTTTTCAATCTCCTTGGCCCCGGTCATCATGACAGCAAGCGAACCAGCATAAAAATACTGAAAAACCGCATACGCTATCGCTACAATCAAAGTCCAAACCGCAATTTTCCAATCACCATAAACATAAGCAAAAATCCCAGCAATAGCACCAATCATCAACACAAAACCAATTATGATATAAATAGTCCTACGCTTATTTTCGGCAATTTGTTTATACATTTCAACTCAACCTCATGTTTTAAAAACTTAAACCGCCTTTTAATAGAGAAAGAAAAAATCTTAACCTTAAGTTTTTAAAACTTAACTTCTGGAGCTTCTTTGATTTTAGCTTTCTCAGCCTCATCAACTTCAAAGTAATCACGCTTCTTGAAATGACCAATAAAGTTGTTAACCAAATTGGTTGGGAAAGTCTTAATCTTAGTATTAAGATCTTTAGCTCCGGCATTATAAAACCTACGTGCCGCCTGAATCTTGTCCTCTACGTCCTGAAGCTGCGATTGCAACTTTACGAAGTTTTCATTTGCCTTAAGTTCTGGATAAGCCTCCGCAATCGCAAAAATCCGACCCAAAGCACTTTGCATTTCCTTTTCAGCCTCAGCAGCCTGCTTCACGGTCTTTGCACCCATCGCTGCCGTACGTGCTTCAGTCACCATTTCAAAAGTTTCTTTTTCATGCTTCGCATAACCCTTAACAGTCTCCACCACATTTGGTATCAAATCTGCACGGTATTTTAGCTGTACGGTTATGTCTGACCATGCCTCATTGACACGCTCGTCCAATTTAACCAAACTGTTATAAATACCCACGATAAATGCAATAATCAAAACTATGACTACCACAATTACAATCGCGATAATTCCACCTGTAGACATTTTTTCTCCTTTTGTCCTTTTTAATAAGCATGGTGCGAGCGAAGAGACTCTAACTCTCGACCTCTTCCTTGGCAAGGAAGCGCTCTAAACAACTGAGCTACGCTCGCACATGCCCCCATTATAACACAACTCTTGCATTTTTTTCAAAAATTATATATTATATAACCATAAACACTTAAAATAAAAAATTATGGAAATATTTCTACAAATCATAATACTCATTGTTGGATTCATACTCCTCATTAAGGGTGCCGATTGGTTAGTGTCCGGCGCCTCAAGCGTTGCTTCAAATTTCAAAGTATCAAAACAAATAATCGGCCTCACCATTGTCGCCTTTGGCACTGGCGCCCCAGAGCTTGCCGTTTCTATATCCGCACTTATTTCCGGAAATACCGATATGCTTCTCGGCAACGTCATGGGCAGCAATATTATCAATATCCTTCTCTTAATTGGCGTAGCCGCCATGATTCATCCCATCCGTATCAAAAAAAGCACCATCTCCAAGGAGCTTCCGCTCTTACTTCTTATTTCTACGTCCCTCGTAGTACTCTTCCTAGACACTGGCCTGGCCGGCGCCGACGCAAACATTTTCACACGTGGCGATGGCATTATTTGCGTCTTACTCTTTGCCATCTTTACCTACTACATCTTCAATATGATCAAAAAAGGTCGCAACTCCAAAAAAGAAGTAGAAAAACCCAAATGGAAAACCGAAAAATCTTTACTTATTACCATAATTGGCCTTGTCGGCGTCGTCGCTGGTAGCCAGTTCGTTGTCGATTCCGCATCGACCATCGCCTCTGCCATTGGTATCTCCGACCGCATCATCGCTCTCACCATCGTCGCCCTCGGCACATCTCTACCAGAACTAGTCACCACCATCACGGCCGCCCGCCGACACGAAAACGAGCTCCTCGTTGGCAACATTATCGGCAGTAATATTTTCAATATCTGTATAGTACTTGGTCTTCCGGCAGCCATCTTTGGTTCTATCTCTCCAGACAGCTTCGAAGCTATCGATATAGCCATGCTAATTGGTTCAGCTGCCCTACTTTGGATTTTCTCTCGTCGCGGCAGCAAAGGCAAAGAAGGCAAAATCCTTCGCTACGAAGGTTTCATCATGTTAGCCCTCTTCCTAGCCTACTACGGCTACATCGTCTATGAAGCACTAGCCTAGAAGATTATTGTTTTTACAAACCCAAGTCTAAGTTTTCATGATATAATAAGCCCAGGCGGTGCTTTGGCGGAGTGGTTACGCAGCGGTCTGCAAAACCGCGTACACCGGTTCAATTCCGGTAGGCACCTCCAGTATGGTAAAAACAAAAAAATCCAAGACTCTACTTGGATTTTTTCAAAGCCAAAAACTACGGCTCCAGCAATGGTTTTTCAACCTCTGCTAATCTAGCCGCTTTCTTAATCAATGCCTCTACCTTCTCATGGTCTTCCTTTTGCTTCTTCTTATCAAACGCAGCCTGCTGTCGTTTCAAATCTCCCAAAAACCCCGTGCCCTTAGCTGCATCCCAAAAAATTTTCTCACCTGGCACATTTTTGTAATGCCATGGTTTATTAAACAAATTAAAATGCACTAACTTCGTATCTTCGGACAAATCTTCTTGAGGCTCTGCGTTCCATTTGGAATCAAGGTGCAATATCTGCCCCTTCAAAATCACATTCAGATAATCCTGATCTGGCGCTACCAAATCCGCGTCAAAATCACGAATTAATTTAATCATCTGTTGCAGATATTTTATTCTTCGCATCTTTTTTAAGTCCATCACTTGCACACCAGAATTCACGTATTCTGTATGTGGCACTCCCACAGCGTTGTTCACATAATCCCGAAATTCCGGAACCGCAGTCACCTTCGGGTCTACCATCGCTGCCAACACTTTGTCACCCAAATCAATATCAAATAATTCTCCAATATCTCCACGCAAAATCACATCACTATCTATATATACTGCTTTTTTATAAAGCGGAAACATAAGTGGAATAAACGCCCGATAATAATACACCGCCGAAGAAAAGAAATCCCCAGCGCCTTTCTGTCTCCTAGTGCAATAAGCAATAATCACTTTTAAATGCAAACTGCGTGTCATTTTTTTAAATTGCAAAGCCACGTTCTTTGTTACTAAATTCCTCAACCTCCAACGATTTACCAAATTAAGCCCATCATGCAAAATAATCACTCGGTAATATCGTTTCGGATCCACGTGTTCAGTCAAAGAATGAATTGCCGCCGCCGCATATGGCGCATAAGCACTATTAATCGTCAAAAACACTGGCACCACCTTAACATGTTTTTTAATCGGATTACCAGTATTAAAAATACTCATTTCACTTACTCTTCATCTTCTTTATATACTCAAAATACTCGTAGCTATTTTTCTTACTCCATTTTACCATGCTTTCATAAGCTTCCTTTGCCAACTTTACACGGTTCTCTTCCTCACTTAATTTCGCATCAAGATAAAATGGCCCATCTATATAAATATCCATTCGTGGCAAATCACCACGCTTCCTATCCTTACGCTTATGATATGTAGTTGTCATCGTAAAAATCGGCAAGTTATTCCGCGTCGCATACTTAAAAGATTTATCACCTGCCGGAAACTTACGCACTTTAGTCGCATACGGCCAAACGTGCGCCTCTGGATAAATTACTAGACAATTTTTCTGCGCCAATCTTTTATCTACTGCCTCATTAAAAGCTTGCTTCTCTTCTTTAGTTTTTCCAAGCGGCAACCCCCCAATCAATGGCAAAAATTTACCAATTCCCGGCACCAATAAATTTACTGGACTAATTATCGTAAAAATTCTTCTATCCGCTGCAATCGCCGGCCCAAACACATCATGAAAGGGGTTAGTATGATTAGCATAAATCACATAGCCCTTACCTTTAGCCTTTTTTAATTTTTCTCGCCCATAAAACTTTGCCTGCCAATACCCCCGTTCATAATATTGCCCAAATATCTTAAACATCCTATACAAAATCGAAGAATACATCCTCACAAATATATTTTTTGGAATAAATTTATAGCCTTCAGGCAAACCAACCTCTACCTTTTTTTCCTGCTCGTCAGTCTGAATCGGATCATCTTCTTCGGATTCATAATAAAAAACTCGTTCATCCTTCGGAATGTCCTTCTGAAATAATTCAGCCTTAGCCATTACAGATTCTCCTCTAACTTTTTATACTCCTTAAGTATATCATCATACTCATAAATCTTCAAAATCGTATGAATTTTATCAATTTCAAACGATTTTACTTTTTGCACGCGAAAATAAGGCCAAAACTTAAAATTATTAGAAAAATGATGCAGTATCGTGTCGGGTCTCGGCCGCTCTTCCTGCTCATTATATTTTCGTGCTACCAATTTTCTACGCATAATCGATTTATTTAAAGCCGCCTGATCCGCCAACATCATCCATCGCCCAGCACACAATTTTACTGTTTTTTCAAACATTCCGGTCTTCAGGCATTCTGGCACATTAAATAACATCACCCCGGAATTCATATAATCAAATTTAAGTAAACCATGATAATGATAAAAATTCTTACCATAAATATCCAAAACTCCCGCAGCCTCAATCCCATCCAAATCCATTTCATAAAATTCAGACAAATCACCACGGCACATCACATCGTAATCCAAATATAATATTCTATCCAGCTTAGCGAACTCCGGCACCTTGTCTATATAAAGTCGGAGCATCGAACACGGCGTAAAATACGAACCCATATTTTTTTTAGGCAAATTCTTTACAAAAACCTCAGTCGCATCAATCAGTTTCACAAAATTTTTTGAGTTCGCCCCTTTGACTAAATCATTTAAAAATTTCGCAGTTTTATCTTTAAAGGGTTTTGTGTCTTCATAATCAATCGTCATTATATATATATGATAAATCGGCTCTTCAATATCTCCACTTTCTACCATTTTCTTAAGTTTTTCATCATATTTTTTTCTTCCATTTCTAAGAAGCGACAAAATCGACACCAAAACCCCTCGACTAATTCCCTCATCACCACAATAAAGAATATTCATAACTTTATTATATCAAACCACCAACAAAAAATGGTGCTCGGAGCGGGAAATTCTTCCCTGATCTCGCTAAAGATATAAAAACAAGCCACAAGTGGCTTCTTTTCATATCTTGGTGCTCGGAGCGGGAATCGATTTGAAAAACGATTCCAATTTTTTGTGCACCATCAGGTGTTGGTGCTCGGAGCGGGAAATTCTTCCCTGATCTCGCTAAAGATATAAAAACAAGCCACAAGTGGCTTCTTTTCATATCTTGGTGCTCGGAGCGGGAATCGAACCCGCACGGATTTCTCCATTCGATTTTAAGTCGAACGCGTATACCAGTTCCGCCATCCGAGCACTCTATTATTATATCATACTTTAATATTTACAGATGATTAACCAAATACAAAACCAAATAATACACCGCAATCAGTCCCAACGAAAAACAAGACGCAATAATAATGTGTTTAACTTTACGCTTAGTCCTACGTGCAATCACGAGCGTACAAATCAGCGCCACCAAACCAGTCAAAACACCTACACCAATCCCTATTGCTTTTACCACGCCAATCACGATACTTATTCCGGCACCAGCCAACCCCAGATTATTCACCTCAGCCACTACACCAAAAACAGCAGAAAAAAGCCCAAACACAACCCCCAGCACGGCAAACAAAATACTGACATTACTCATCCGTTCTGCTCTCGCAAATATCACATCCAAATCACTAGACCAACCCTTCACTTTCGTAGACGGGTCCAAAAATGCTAAATTTGTCTTATCCGTTTTTTCTTCAGCCAAAGCCTTCACGGCTTTCATCCGTTCCGCCTCAATACGTTTTGACTTTTTTGCCCACTCTTCTGTTTCTTGATCCGCCATAATTACCTATCCAAATATTCCACCACCGCCATCGCCGCCACTGCACCGTCCGCTGCCGCAGTCACCAATTGTCGCACATCTTTCGTCCGACAATCTCCCGCCACAAACACGCCAGACAGAGAAGTCTTACAATCCTCTTCCGCCACTATATAACCATCTTTATCCAACTCTACCAAATCCCCCAAAAACGCCGTACTCGGCACGCGCCCAATCGCCACAAAAACCGCCTCTGCATCTTTTGGTATCGGATCATCATGGTGGATATGATAAACCTTCGAGGCAATATTTTTTAAATATTTCATTTCATGTTTTGCGGTGTTACCACTACCCACCACTACCACCGGTTTATCTTTATAAAGTGCCCCGTCACAAGTAGCACAATAAGAAATCGCTCGCCCTCCAGCATCTTTGGTTTGTTTTTCACTCATCTTGCGTGGTTCTGTTCCTACCGCCAGAATTATCGCACTACACGAATAACTTTCCTGTTCAGTTAAAACCAAGAATTCATCTTCTTTCTTTTTCTCAATAGTCAAAATTTCATCAAACTCTACATCTACCCCCAAATTATTCATCTGATGATATATTTTTTGCGACAAATCCATACCCGACACCCCAAAATCACCCGGCCAATTCTCAATACTAGACGTATTGACTATTTGTCCACCCTGCATGCTACTCTCAAAGACCAACACTGTCTTGCCAGCCCGCCGAGCATAAATGGCCGCCGTCATCCCAGCAATTCCCGCCCCCACCACTACAACATCATGATGCTTTTTTTCTTTCACAAATTTATCTCCCTATACATCTTTATTATTGCCCAAAAATCTTATTTTTTCAACAAATTCATATTACAAAAAATCAAAAAAGCCAAAAAACTCTTGCTTTTTTTAACAAAACATCCTACACTAGAAATACAAACAAGGTCACACAAAAATGAAAAACAAAATTTTTAGGTCTAAAAGATCTATATATGGATCTTTAGGTAGAGGCGAAAAATTATCTCACAACCTCAAATATTTGAGCCTCATTCTCATAACCACATTTTTCACTATCGCCAGCACCGCCACACTTCACTTACAAGAAATCACCGACGCCACCTCAGGCTCGTCAGATGGCTCGTTTTTGTCATCCGACAACATGTTCGAAGTCAAATTCCCCAACACTACACCATCTGGCACCGATTACCGTTCCAACGAAACAATCATCTTAAAAACATTCGACGACAAGTACGTTCTTATCGATACGGCCAGCAAAAACTCCGAGTTTCTAGATGCCATCTACAATAATTTATACGACTACCAACAAAAAGAAAAAGTCACAATCGACTATTTCATCATTTCTCATTTCCACTCAGACCACGTAGGCAATGCGAGAAGCCTACTTGAAGACACAAGTAGATTCGAAGTAAAAAATGTTATCGTCAAATATGAAAAAACCAACGAAGAAAACAATCTAAACTCATATAAATTCGAGACCATCATTAATGCCGCCAAAGCAGCTAGCGCCAACATCTACACTACCGACAATGTCGGAACCAGTGTTTATCAAGATGATGATTTTTCCTATTTAACAGAAGGACAAAAATTCCCAATCGGCGACTATCTAAATCTATACATTTACAACACTTCTGATGTCTTCGAAAATCAAACCTGCCAAAAAGGTTACATGGTTAGATTCGCGGCATATTCAAGCCAAGAACAAATAGACAGCTCTGCCTCCATAACAAAATTTAATGGCCAATATATCTATTTTGACGGAAGCACATATCCAAATATTGAGCTCAAAACTACTCCCGAATTTATACGAAAAAACGACAATGCACGAGGGCTAGATCGATACTTTTATGCATACGTCAGCAGCAATGTTTCAAATTGTAATTCAAACGGCAATTCCCTAGCTGTTTTTGCAGAAGTAACAGACAATACTAATACCAAAAAATACGCCTATTTCCCAAGCGATCTAGAAAATATTGGGTATAGACTAACACCAGAAGACGGAATCTACGCCAACGGATACACGGTGCTTTACGAAAATCCAGAAGATTTTTACAATTCCGAAACCGGAGAAATTAACCCTTCGAACATTAATCCTACCATCAAAGTCCCAAGTGAAACCAACATCGCCAAAAGAATCAAAACCGATTTTGGTGAAGCAGCCGTCAACAATATCACCATCTATCAAGCCGCTCATCACCACCTAAATAATGCCCCCGATGCCATCAACGAAGTTAACCTAAACAAACCTTCTACTTATTCCATTGCCACATATAGAGACAATCTTGGTGGTTACAGAATTACCTTCGACGCGACCAGATATCAATACTATGCCCTAGATAAAGCCGTCAAGCTATACACCGGCCATTCTGCAGACGGAATCAGCTGCATTATCAATGCTGCCGGCACAACATACTGCGGTTATGAAGCAATGTCAGACATCCAAACCCACATATTAACACTAAATCAAAATTACGACGAGAGTACTACTCTAGAGCAAAATTGCATCGCTGCTATCGCTACTGGCACCACTACTGCCTCTTGCTCTATCAACATCAGCGACACTACACCTGCTCGCACAGGTTATACTTTCCTCGGTTGGGCAAATGATGCTTCTGCCACCACTGCCACCTATCAGCCAGGAGCAGAAATTACTTTAACTGCTGACAAGACTATCTATGCGGTTTGGGAAGAAAATACTAGCACCTTTACCCTAAGCTACGATGCTAACGATACCGATGATGCAAGCAATATTCCAGATGATCAAACTTGCACTATTTCTGGAGCTGAAACCTCTTGCTCTATCAACATCAGCGACACTACACCTACTCGCGCAGGTTATACTTTCCTCGGTTGGGCAAATGATGCTTCTGCCACCACTGCCACCTATCAGCCAGGAGCAGAAATTACTTTAACTGCTGACAAGACTATCTATGCGGTTTGGGAAGAAAATAGCACTCCCGCCCCAGACGAAGACGATGATGAAGACGAAGACGATGAGTTTATAGTTGTTCCAAACACCGGTAGCAGCACCGACACAAACAACAGCCCAACCCACTCCATCATTAATATTTCCATCATCACCATAATCACGGCATCTATAGTCGTATTTAATATCCACAAACGTATACGCAACAAGAAAAATGCACTAAAGTTTTGAATAATAAGCAACGCTTTACACTTTATTAATTACCGGAATCACAATCGGAGTATGCCCCGTTGCGTCAAATAAAATATGCGTAATATCTTCCTTAATTTCTTCCTTTAATACCTTCATTTCCGGATCGGTAGAGATCGACTTATCTGTCTTTTGACGCAAATAATGCCTAATCTTACCGATTAATTCCTCTGAATTGTCAAGATAAATAAATGCCCTAGATACAATATCTGGTGTTTTCATCAAATGTCCAGTTTTCTTATTTAGCGTCAATACAATCACAAAAATACCCTCTCTAGAAATATGAATTCTGTCTTTGACTACTGCCTCATGTACTGGCTTGTCTGCGTCGTCATAAAGTTTATTTCCCGCACTAATCCTACCAGCCTTACGAATCCTTTTATCTTTAGTTAATTCCACCACATCACCATCATCACAAATCAAAATTCGCTCTTTAGGTAGACCAATCACATTTTCGGCCATTTCTGCATTATGTTCAAGCATATAAAATTCACCATGATAGGGCATATAATTCTTAGGGTTCAATCTCGTCACAAATTCCACATGATCTTCATAATAAGCGTGCCCAGACAAATGCAAAGGTCCAATATTTGTCAAATGAGTCTTTCCGTTCTGAATCACCTGAGCACCTTCCCGCAATAATCCATCAACAGTATTCACCACATGTGGTTCATTGCCAGGAATCGGATTTGACGAAAATACAATTGTATCTGTAGATTTAATTTTAATATATTTATGCGCCCCCGTCACCATCCTATTCAGTACTGCATTCAACTCCCCTTGCGACCCAGTACACACAATGCAGACTTTTTCGTCCGGAAGCTTGATAATATCTTCCATTTTTACAATGGTATCCTTAGGCACTTTTATAGCCTTCGAACGAAGAGCTACTTCCACATTGTTTATCATCGAAAAGCCCGAGAAGGCCACTTTTCTTCCTCTGGCAGCCGCTTCTTTCAATATCAACTCAATCCTTAAAATCTGTGACGAAAAACAAGAGATAATTACTCTGCCATTTGCATAATGGTCCATCACCCGACCAAGATTCTCACCTACATCATATTCAGAATGTGGATGCCTACCCGGCGAATCAATATTCGTTGATTCATTCAGCATCAAATCAATACCCTCTTTTGCCACAATTTCATCAATTCTAGCATAATCCGTTTGTATCCCCATCGGACGTTCTTCGTGACGCCAGTCACCAGACAAATAAACCACTCCGTTCGGCGTCCTCACTACAATTGCCGTATTGCCCGGAATTGAATGTAGGGTATGAATAAATTCCACACCAAAATGTTCCGAAACCTGAATTTTTTCATGTTTAAATGGGTCCACTACTTGATAATTAAGGTCTGGTGCCTCGTCAAGTTCAGACATCTGTTTCTTTATCATGCCAATCGTAAAATCAGTACCATAAATAGGCGTCAAAGGATTAAATTTAGGCAAAAGATGCCTACACGCACCAATATGATCAAGGTGGGCATGCGTAAACAAAATTGCCTTCACCTTTTCTTTATTATCCTCTAAATATTTAATATCCGGAATCATATAATTTACGCCCGGATAATCATCTCCAGCGAACAATACACCCATATCTACTATCAAAATCTCAGACTTGTATTCAATCAAAGTCATATTTTTACCAATTCCAAATTCCCCCATACCACCAATCGGAATAATCCTCACAGATTCCGGATCCGGACGCGCTGATTTCAACTTCGCATTTGTCACCTGTTCACCGTTATATCCATTATAACGAGATTTATTCACCGGAATTCCAATAATGTGTTGCGTTGCCTGCGCGTTTACATCCTGAGAAAGCATCCTTTGATGATGTACCATATCGCCTTTTTTGGCATTTACAGACAGTTTCACCTTACGCTTCTCTGCCTCAAGCTTTGCTTTTGATTGAGTTGGCGCTTTTGCTGCCTTTTTTGGCGCTTTTTTAGCTACCTTTTTTTTATTTTTTACTAAATTCTCATCTTTTCCCCCAGCCTGAAAATTAGAATTAAAATTACGATTTTGTGCCGCTTCAAATTGTCTTTTTATATCCGGCAATCGCTCTGCCCTAGATTTTAAGAGCCGGGCACGACGCTCTTCTTCTTTTTGATTCATAATTCCCTTTTTTATTACAAGTAAACTTAAGTATCTCTATTATACCAAGCCTCTTGTCTTTTTGCAAGTTTTTGATATAATAAAAACATACAGATTTAACCGACTCTTGAAATAGAGGCGGTTTTTTAGTTAGAAAGGAATCAAATGGAAAATCTAGATCTCAAACAAATGTCTACCATGGTAGATATTATCGCCGAAGAAAAAGGCCTACCAAAAGACACCGTGCTAAACGTCATTGAACAAGCCATCGCCGCCGCTTGGCGTAAAGACAATGGCGATCGCGACATGAACGTTCGCGCCGTTCTTAATACTAAAACTGGCGAAGCCGAAGTTTTTGTTGCAAGAGAAGTCATCGAAGATGGCCTAGCCTACAACCCATCAACCGAAATTCCAATCAGTGAAGCTGGCAAAAACGCCAAAATTGGCGACATTGTCGAAGAAAAATTCAAAGTCAAAAGTTTCGGTCGCGTTGCCGCCATGACCGCCAAGCAAGTCGTCGTTCAACGCCTCCGTGAAGCCGAAAACGATGCCGTATTGACGGCATTTGAAGACAAAATTGGCACCATTGTCACTGGTACCGTTTCCCGCGTTGAGCCCAAACTCGTCCGTATCGATCTCGGCCACGCCAACGCTATCATGCCTAGATCCGAACAAATCGACGGAGAATACTACACCGTTGGCAATCGTATCAAAGTTTATATCAAAAACATTGAACGAGGTGAACGCGGAGCCCAGCTAATAGTTTCTCGAGGTTCTGCCGAGTTTATCGAATGTCTTTTCCGCCAAGAAGTTCCCGAAGTCGAAAACGGTAGCGTCGAAATCCGTGGCATCGCACGCGAAGCTGGTCGTCGTACCAAAATCGCCGTTATGTCTACCGTTCCAGGAGTCGACCCAGTTGGGACCTTCGTCGGTGGCCGTGGCATCCGCGTAGGAGCCGTCATGAACGAAATCGGCGATAAAGAAAAAATCGACATCATCAACTGGAGTGATAACGCCTCCGAATATATCCGTGAAGCCCTCAGTCCCGCCGAAATCATCAAAGTAGAAATCGATGGCAAAAAAGCCAAAGTCTACGTATCCGAAGATCAGCAATCTATTGCTATCGGCAAACAAGGTCAAAACGTCCGCCTAGCATCCAAACTCACTGGTTATGACATAGATATTGTCTTATCTAAACCCACAGCAAAGAAGAAAAAGCAAAACGTCGAAGACGCCTTACTCAGCGCTATCGAAGAAGAAACGGCCGACGAACCAACAGAAGATTCAGCGGATCAAACTACAACAGAATAACCATATTTTTCCAAAAACACAAAATATGTTATAATTAAACCAGCTAGAAAAACGGGGCGCCTATAGCTCCGTTCTTCTTGTACATTTATTTTTTTGGAGGTGTTTATTTTGTCGGTTATCAAAAATCCTGCTCTTGCTAGCAGTGGCAACCAGAAAATTAGATGGGTAAAAGATTTTATGCCTACACTCACCAAAATAGGCATAGAATTGGCAAAAAAGCAAACTTTTGCTGGCTTTAAAATTGGCATGTCCATCCATATGGAAGCCAAAACTGCCTATCTTGCAACAATCCTTTCTAATGCTGGGGCTTCCGTCTTCATTACTGGATGCAATCCTTTATCCACTCAAGACGACATAGCTGCAGCTCTTGCCACAAATACGAACGATATTGAAGTATATGCTATTCACGGCGTAGACGAAGAAACCTACAGGCGCCATCTTAAAGCAGTGTTATTACATCAGCCCGATCTCATCATTGACGACGGTGGAGATTTACTAGAAGCTTATTGCGATCTTCCCGAATCCAAACGTTGGCCAGTAATTGGCGGATGCGAAGAAACCACCACTGGCGTACTTAGACTCAGACAACGCCAAAAGCAAAAAACCCTACCCTTCCCAATGATAGACATCAATGATGCCCGTTGCAAACATTATTATGATAATCGCTACGGCACTGGCCAATCTGTCCTGGAAGCCATCATGCACGCCACCAATACTTTAATTGCTGGCAAAAATGTTGTCATTGCTGGTTATGGCTATTGTGGTCGCGGTATTGCTATGCGCGCACATGGACTCGGCGCCAAAGTTATCGTTTGCGAAATCGATCCCGCCAAAGCCCTAGAAGCACACCATGACGGATTTATCGTCATGAAAATGGAAAAAGCCGCCCCAATCGGCGACTATTTTATCACTGCTACTGGCTGCAAAGATGTCATCACTAGCGCCCACTTCAACAAAATGCACAACAATGCTTTTTTAGCCAACGCCGGACATTTTGACGTCGAAATCAATCTCAAACAGTTACGCAGCATTTCAAAGTCTACCAGCGAGAGACGCAATGGAGTCACTGGCTACCATCTTTCCTACAACCACACTCTTAACGTACTCGCCGAAGGTCGCCTTGTCAATCTCGCTGCCGGTGATGGCCATCCCGCCGAAATCATGGACATGAGCTTCTCTCTCCAGACTCTCGGGTTGAAATACTTAATCGACCACCATGGTACTCTCAGTCGTAAAGTATACAATCTCCCCAGGGATATTGATGATTCCGTAGCTTGGTCCAAATTGGATGCTCTTGGCATCAAGATAGATCAGCTCACCGTCGATCAGTATTCATACTATAGCCCAAACTAAACACTTACAAAATATCCCGCCAACAGGCGGGATATTTTCTAGCAAAAACCACCCTCATAAAGGGTGGTTTTCTGCATAATTTGGCACCTTCCTAGTTTCCCGCTGTTGCAGTATAATCGGCGCTACTGGGCTTGACTTCTGTGTTCGGAATGGGAACAGGTATTTCCCCAGCGCTATGGGCACCAAATCGTAACAATTGAGCGTCAATTATTACTATTGATGTCCATAAGATGCAAAGATTTTAAGACGCACGGTGTTCAAACACCGGTTGCTAGCTAAGTCCAAAACATAAAAAGGCGATGGACCTATTAGTACTACTCAGCTCCATATGTTACCATACTTCCACTTATAGCCTATTAACCAGATCTTCTTTCTGGAGTCTCCTAGGGAATCCTTATCTTGGAGTGGGCTTCGCGCTTAATATGCTTTCAGCGCTTATCTCTTCCGCACATAGCTACCCGGCAATGCAGTAGTTGACCACAACCGGCACACTAGAGATGCGTCCATCTCGGTCC
>JAFWIQ010000011.1 GCA_017511865.1 Candidatus Saccharimonadota bacterium | reverse complement strand
TCTTCCGTCCCACGAAATCTTCTATTTAACATTCTTTTTTCTGAAAACCCACTTCTTTTGGCCATAACTATATAATAAAAATTATAGCCAAACTATCCAACCTATCAACCCTATATTTTTTATTTCTCAACCACTCATCTAGGGCTTTTGTCACGCCTGGCAAAGCCGAGTTCATATAATCATGCACCAAGACCACTCCGCCACTCACCACTTTGTCATCAATCAGCCTCAAACTATCCTTTATCGAATCATACAAATCGCCATCTAAAAACGCAAACGCAATTTTCTCTGGCAAATCGACTTTCTTTAAATCTGAAAACCACCCCTTTTTAATCACCGGTACCGGCAATCCGGCTTTCAAAAATCGTTCTTTTACCTCTCTTTTTGTTACCGTCAAAGCTCCTTGCTCAAACTCTTTTCCCATTTCAGAAAAATCTACCTTCTTCTTTTCTGGTAACCCCTCAAAAGAATCATAAATCCACAACTTTTTCGCAGGCTTTTCCACCGATTTTTCCACAATACCTACATTATATTCTCGTAAAATCTCTGCCAACATCAAAGACGTATCTCCCCTATAACATCCCAATTCTACATAATCCCCCTCCACTTCAAGACATTTTCTAGCTAGTTCCAAAATCTTTCTAGTCTCATCTTCCGAAACTTGATCATTCTTCCACGCCATATTCCACTTCTTCTATCGTCATTTCAAATATTTTCTCAGATACTCACCTGTTGGTGTTTTTGCGTTTTTTGCTAAATCTTCGGGCGTTCCTTCAGCGCAGATTAATCCCCCCTTCAATCCACCCTCCGGACCCATATCAATAATCCAGTCCGCCGATTTAATCACATGTAAATTATGTTCAATAATAATCATCGAATTCCCCCCATCCACCAATTTTCCCAAGATTCCCAACAACCTCTTCACGTCGTCCGTATGCAACCCAGTCGTCGGCTCATCCAAAATATACAAAGTCCTACCAGTTGAACGTCGCGCCAACTCCGTTGCCAACTTAATTCGTTGCGCCTCACCTCCAGAAAAAGTTGTTGCCGGCTGTCCCAACCTAATATATCCCAGCCCAACCTCTTGTATTGTGCGCAGTTTAGTTGCAATCGATGGGATATTGCCAAAAAATTCCACTGCCTCATCAATCGTCATATCAAGCACTTCGGCAATATTTTTCCCCTTATATTTTATTTCCAAAGCCTCCTGATTATATCTTCTTCCTTTACAAACTGGACATTTTACATATACATCAGGCAAAAAATGCATCTCAATCTTATTCACCCCATCACCTTGGCACTTCTCACAACGTCCCCCTTTCACATTGAAAGAAAATCTCCCCGCTTTATAACCACGCACTTCCGCCTCCGGCTGCGCCGCAAACAACTCCCGTATTGCAGTGAACACACCAGTATATGTCGCCGGATTGCTCCTCGGTGTTCGCCCAATCGGCGATTGATCTATAACGATAATCTTATTAATTTTCTCAATCCCGTCAATCCGTTCATGCGTACCACTCACCGTCTGTGCTCTATGTAGTCTTGCCAGCAATTCGTTCGCCAAAATCGAATTCACCAAAGTAGATTTTCCACTTCCAGACACACCAGACACCACCGTCATTACCCCAAGAGGAAAATGTACATCAATATTTTTCAAATTATTTTCTCGCGCACCCACCACCACCAATTCGTGTCCTTTTCGAATTTTGCGCCTCTTCTTTGGTACCGGGATTGTCATTTTTCCAGACAAATACTTACCAGTAATAGAATCCTGATTCTTCATTACTTCCTCAGGTGTGCCCACTGCTACCAATCTACCGCCCTGCGCTCCAGCCCCCGGACCAACATCAATAATATAATCACTCGCCCGCATCGTATCCTCGTCATGCTCCACAACCAATACGGTATTTTTTAAATCCCGCAAATGTTTCAATGTTGCAATCAACTTATCATTATCTCGCTGATGCAATCCTATCGACGGCTCATCAAGTACATATAGAACCCCAGTCAAACCAGATCCAATTTGCGTCGCCAATCTAATTCTCTGCGCTTCTCCGCCAGACAATGTATTAGCCGAACGCCCGAGTTCCAAATATCCCAACCCCACATCCTGCATGAAACTAACCCTCTCGCGAATTTCTTTCAGAATCGGCTTCGCAATCAATTCCTCCTCCTCTGTAAAGCCCAAATCCTGATTCAAAACCTCCAAAGCCGCATCCACATCCAAATTACATACGTCTACAATATTTAAATCATGCACTGTCACCGCAAGCACCGCCGGCTTTAATCTTGCCCCATGGCATTCTTGGCATTCTCTCACGCGCATAAATCTTTCAATATCATGTTTCATAAATTCCGATATTTTTGGGTCATTATATCTTCGTTCCAAAGTCGGAATTACGCCCTCATAAGTCGTTTGATACACAGTTCCATCTGCAAATCTTCCCGAACCAGAAATTTTCATCTCATACTTTTCGTCACCAGTACCATAAAGAATAATTTGACGAACCTCTTCCGACAATTCACCAATCGGCGTATGTACGTTAAAATCATATTTCACCCCCACCTGCATCAACCTTTTTAGCCACCACGAATCCTGGCCTACCCGGTTGAATGGTCTTATCCCTCCCTCCGCAATTGTCAAATTATTATTAAATACCAATTCCGGATCAATCTCCATTCGAGACCCCAAACCAGTACACACCGGACATGCCCCCTCTGGCGCATTAAACGAAAACAATCTTGGCGAAAGTTCTGGAATTAATTCATCTGGATGATCCGGACAAGCATATCTCTGCGAATACGTTAAAACCTCTGTATTTTCCGCCGAAATTCTGCTTTCACCTACCGCCGTCGCATTATCCGTCACCCTCAATAATTGTATAATCCCTTGTCCCATCTCTAGTGCCTGCTCAATTGATCCTGCAATTCTAGAACGTAATTCTGGATTCAAGACAAATCTATCTACCACAATTTCAATATTATGTCTTTCATTCTTATTAAGTTCCGGGAATTCATCCAAAGCATATATAATCCCATCCACCCGCACTCTCGAAAACCCTTTAGCCAAATACTGTTCCGAAATATGCAAAAACTCACCTTTTTTAGAAGAAACCACCGGCGCAAGCAACATCAATTTTGATCCCAGTGGCAGTTTCATTACTTCATTTACTATATCTTCCACGCTACGCCTAGACACCATTTGTGACAAATCGGACAATGAGGTACTCCTACTCTAGCAAAAAGCAAACGCAAATAATCATATACTTCGGTTACCGTAGCCACCGTAGAACGCGGATTCCGCGATGTAGATTTTTGATCAATCGAGATTGCTGGGCTAAGCCCTGTAATAGAATCCACATCTGGCTTATCCATCACCCCAAGAAACATTCTTGCATAAGATGACAAGGATTCCACATAGCGTCGCTGCCCTTCAGCATAAATCGTATCAAAAGCCAGCGATGATTTACCGCTTCCCGACAACCCCGTAATAATCACTAACTTATCTCGCGGAATATCAACATTGAGGTCTTGCAAATTATTCTGCCTCGCTCCCCTTACCCGTATCACATTGTCAGCACCAAAAATCTCCCCCTCATTTTTATTAACCTTCGCTTCTTTTTCGTCCATAAACATACCGCCCTCGCTTAAATAAACGCTAGATATTATACATCAAAAATCAATTTTTGTCCATCCCGCCCACGCACCCGAACCGCAATTCAAAATAGTAAATCATATTTCACTTCATTCTTGAATTTTATTAAAATATTTTTTTCATCCCCGTAAATATCATATATCATAGTCTCCTCTATCAATGGTAGCTTTTTTTCATTTAAGTCCAGTCCCGACACGCAGTGTATATTATCGAACCAACGCTGTTCAGTTATCCTATACGCCATCCAAGGAATATTTTTGCTAAAACTCGGCATCAATAATCTATACAACATTTGGTAATCACCTATTGGCATATTGCGAATTACTGGCGATAATCCTATTTCTCCATCCACTTGCACTATTTTTTCTCCACCAGACATCATTATGGGTAATTTATTTAGATCCGACAATACCATTTCTACTCTACTATTCCGAAACTCATTTTGTTCTCTTAATACGTTTCCATATGTCAATGCAAACATTACAAAACAATACGCCAAAATAAATATCGGTACTTTTACCACCCATCCACTATATTTACCATTCACTACATACACACATATCAACGCAATAAAACTCCCCACCGCATACATAGCTCTCGGAGCATAAAGCGGTTTTTCCAAAGCTGCATACATCACCAACGTCGAAATAGCCATCAGTATCAACGCGACGCAAGCTACCAAAAACGCCACAATCCGATTCCTATTGCTCCTTGCTACAAAAAACCCTACAAAAATCACACCCATTATACCAATCAATATTTTCCACAAAATTCGAAAATCTCCAAAAATCAATTCAAAATATTGCCTCAAGTGCTCAAATAATAGTGGGAAAAAATTTCCAATTTCCGGCAAACTATTCGATGCATACGCATCTCTTGGCCTCATCAAAAACTTTTGGAATACCACAACCGTCAACAAAAACATTACCGCTGAAACTAATACAAACTTCCAAATTTCCTTATTTTTTATTTCTTTTTTACTCCACTCTCGCGCCGCCACAAAAATCACCATCATCGGAAAAATTCCAATAGACGCCTGATAAGTCATACATACCACCAATACGCCAATCATGATTGCAAAACCATATGTCCATTGTTTACGATTTTTCCAAAATAATAACGGCAAAATCGCAAACAAAACCGATATCG
>JAFWIQ010000010.1 GCA_017511865.1 Candidatus Saccharimonadota bacterium | reverse complement strand
CCCACACTCCACTTGGTGTAGAAATTAAGTATCCATTATCATAACGTTGTACGCAATAATTGTTGTTGTTGTTTGAGTTCTTGTAGCAATAGACTTCGTCTCTCGGATAACCAAGTACTCCATTTTCGTATCCAAGCGTAGCCCACCTTTCCCTAATCTCGCCATATGATTCCCACACTCCACTTGGTGTAGAAATTAAGTATCCATTATCATAACGTTGTACGCAATAATTGTTGTTGTTGTTTGAGTTCTTGTAGCAATAGACTTCGTCCAAACTTTTACCCATATCATAACCAGCTTCCATTATTTCGTCCACCCTCTTGCGAATTCTTTTTTCATCTTCTTCGTTTACGCCAATTCTCTCTATGGCATCTTTTCTGTTTTCTTCAGTTATCCCCCCAAACCAATCCTCAAAATACAAATAAAAATTCCTGTTTCCATACGCCCCACACTCCGCCGTTCCGTACCCAGCAACAAGCGCCCCAGCATTCGGCTGATATGGTGTATAGCGATACAGCGCCGACGTCGCAAGCGATCTAATATTCACCACGCTTCCACCACACGCAGCATTAGGATTATATTGAACATAGTTATTACCAAGTGGATAATTTGTCCATCCCCCATCTAGCACCGTCCTAAATAAAGCTGCCGCCTTTCTTACCTGATTTTTAAACCCATAATACTCCGCATTACATGGCGCCGTATCCGGACATCCATATCCTGTTGCCGACCTATACTGCCTGTCATTCGGCCACGAATCCGTAATCAATCCTTGCTCCTTCTGCAATAATACAATCAATGCCTGCGGATTTATCCGATAATCCTGTGCTGCTTGCCATATAACATGTGCCGCCGACGCCCCATTCGCTACACCATCACCATATTCCACCCCCTCCCCAAATATCTCTTCCGCCAAACACACAAAATGCCCATCCTTAATATGGTATGACACACTTGGATAATAACTCGCACGATACGTCTCCGTATCACGACAATTCCCCTTCGCCGTCAAAAAAACTTGTATTTCCGCTTCATTCATTGAATTATAATTCCCCATTTGATAATCCGAAATTATATATCCCGGGTCAAATCCCGCCAAACTCGCCGCCTCTACCTCTTCATTATTCTTAAATTTCTGCGCCATAAAACTAAACAAAAATACCGCCACAAATATTCCCAAAAGCACAAACCACGCCCTTTTATCTCTCCGCCTCACCCTCATACGTTCACTTCCCCTCTTATTACACCAACTTTCTCGCCAGAAGTAATTTTTATTATTATTTGGTAACTTCCTGAACCAATTTCCGCTATCGGTACGTTAAAGCCTTCACATGTCGCCGTCGCCGCCGAATCCACTACATTTACAACATTACTATATTGCACCACATCGTCTCGTATCAAACTAAGTCCGCAACTTCCCCCAGATAAATATTGATCAATATTTACCCGTATCATCAAATCATTACCCAAAACCCCCGCATAAGTCACCACCCCACTCAATTCTTCTGCTTTGTTTGGGTCTTCGCCTTCATATTGCACAACTTTTTTGTTGTCCACATTTTCTCCATCGTCATTTTTCTCTTCCTCAACCTTTTCATCGTTCTTCTCTTTCTTATCTTCTTTTCTTACAACGCGTTCAACGTCGGACAACCGCCCTTCTACACCATCATCATTTCTATCATTAAAATAATTATCCCACACCAAATAAACCACCACCCCGGCAGCAACTAACAAAATCAAAATAATCAACCACGAAACCCACTTCTTACTACGCCTTCGTCTTCTTGCCATAATTTAGAATTCTCCTATTCTAACTATATCACATATCTCTACAAAAACATAACCCTTTTATTAACCCCATCCCCATACTCTTCCTCAAAATATTCATACCTCTTCTTCACCCAATCCACCAAACTTTCAAGCTCCGCCCCAAAATTCCCCCCTCTCCACTTTTCTTCATTGGTCTTCGCCGCTTCGTAAATTCTTTCCGCCACCCTATAAATTTCACCCACCAGCTCTTCTTCCCTGCCAGACATTCTTTCCACAAAAATTTTTGAAACCTCTTCCCTAAACTCCGGCACCTCCATCATATTAAAAATAATCTTAGATAATTGTTGTCCCCACTCATACCAATTCATATCATTACTTATTAATCCCATTTCTTCATACATCTCTTTCGACAAGAATTCCCCCTTCCTCACCATCGTCTCCGTCGGAGAATAAAATTTTTCCCCCATCCAATTTCCCCACGCTTTATTACCAAAAGTTAAATCAAAATCCCACCCCGGTCCCGCATGAATTTTGTCTTCAACTCCATCTTTGTACATATAAAAACTCGTCCAATACGCATCCGGATTCACTGTAAATTCAGACAGCAAATAATATTCTGCAAAAGATTTTATATCAGCAACCGTTTGCAAATCCTCATAATCTTTTCTATTTACCGCATCTTCCAATTCATTATAAGCCCTCAAAAAATCCGCCATCGCCAATTCGCTATTATTATCTATCACCAAATCCTTTATCGTTAGCAAATCCCCCTCTCCAGTCCTATAATTTTTTTCCCATCCTCCATATACGTTGTCTAGCTCCACCAGTATCCCCATTGAATCTTTTAAATCCACCACATTTTTGTCTATTTCTACCGCATGTGTCAAATAATATAGCCCCTCATACTCACTATTTATATATAATTCCACAAATTCACCTTCAAACCTATATTTCATATTCAACATGTCTTCCAAATAAAATGCCGCCGCTGTTCGCAAGTTAGTAGCATCCACCGCATTCGCCAATAAATACCACTTCCTTGCACCCCCCATCCCAAACAAATCTACTCTATCCTTAAATTTTATTTGATAAGGCTTCTTTTCTTGTACCCAAGTACCATTCCCCCTCCCCTTCACTTCCACATCTTCATAACCAACGATCCTTCCCTCACCATATATATTTAATTCATTTCCACCATATTTAATATCCTTCGACCCACCATTAATCTCTTCCAAGCTTACCCCATTAAGCTTAATGTCTATCCTTGGCACTCCTCTATCCGGCAGCTCGTAATATGCCTTTCTATCTAAACCTATCTTCAACAAAACTCCCCCCACAATCAAAAACATCAAAAAACACACCCCAAAAACCACCGCCCATTTTTTTATATTCATATCAATATATTATCATAAAATACCTATAAACATCACCCCAGATCCAACCCCAAAATCTCCGCTGCCTTCTCCAAAATCTTTTTCTCCTCATCCGCACAATCCATCATTTTTATCTTAAACAATTCCACTGTCTCTTCATGTTTATAGTCCAAAACCTCAAGCGACCTTGCCGCCCCCGGCACCTTTTTCAAAACTCCCTTAGACACCAAATTTTCCACATGCTCCGCCACCGCCGATACCGAAGACAATCCCAATCCCGCCATCATTTCCCGATATGAAGGAGAATACCCATTTTCCTCTGTAAAATCCTGCAAAAAATTTAAAACCGCTAGTTGTTTTTTTGTTAATTTAACCGCCATATGCTATAATTATAAACAATGGAAAAAAATAAATCAATTGATGGGCTTAGTTCTCGTCGCTCTAAAAAAGCGACCACTTCTGACAAAAAAACTTCTCCCAAACCTTCTACCACCAAACCAAAAACCAAATCAAAAACCGTTATCAAATCCACCACTAAGTCCCCCAAAAAACGAAAAACTCTTTCCGTCCCAAAGCCTACTCCTACCACATCCACCAATACTAACGATTCGTTTACTTCTGATTCCAGCCCCAAACCTACCCCTACTAATGTCACCGCAGATTTCTTAAAACCGGTTCAAGCCTTCGATTTCGATAAAGATAGCGATAACCTCACCGCCACCCAACAAACATCCACCGCTTCAGAAGCCCATTCAGAACCATCCAAAAAACAAAAGAAAGTCAAAAAACCTATGTCCAAAAAACGCAAAATCATCACCAGCGTCATCATCATTATCCTTCTACTATTAATTGGTGCAGGCACCGGGTTTGTTATTTGGGGCAACGATATCATCGCCAAAATCACTGGCGGTCAAGGCAACGTCCTCGATCTCATCTTTGTCGAACCCACATACGAACCACTCAAAACCGACGAAAACGGCCGCACCAATATTCTCGCTTTTGGTACCAGTGGTTACAATATGGATGGTGAAGAAGGTAACGGAGTTCATGATGGAGCCCAACTCACCGACTCCATTATGGCAATTAGCCTAGACCAAAATACCGGCGACATCGCCATGCTTTCTCTTCCCCGTGACCTCAAAGCTTCCCCCACCTGCACTGCCACTAGCAAAATCAACGAAATCTATTGGTGCAACAATATGGACGGAAACAACGAACAAGCTGGCGCCGAAGCTCTTATGGCAGAAGTTAGCTCAATTCTAGGAATTAATTTTCAATATTATGCTCATCTCAACTGGGGCTCATTAGTTCAAATCGTCAACACCCTAGGCGGTATCAATATCACATTGGATGAAGACATTTACGACTATACCTACACTGGCGCAGTATTTAATGCTGGCACCGAATACACTATCGATGGCGAACAAGCCCTCGGCCTCGCTCGCGCTCGTCACGGTACTACTAGTGGTGATTTTTCACGTGGCGCCTCTCAACAAAAAATCCTCATTAGTATCAAAAACAAAGTCCTTGAAAAAAATTTCTCCATCACCGATCTCATCAGCCTTGCTTCTACTCTAGGCGATAATCTTCGCACCAACTTTTCTATCGAAGAAATAAGAACCATGGCCCATCTAGCCACTGATCTCGACCTTAATTCTACTCGCCAAATCTCCCTCATTGAGCCAGAACAGCTCATGACTACCGGCAACATTAACGGCATTTCCTATGTCCTTCCTTATGGCGGTGCAGGCTACTACGCTCGCATCCAAGATTATGTTGCCAAAATGTTCTCTAGCGACCCTCGCTCCTATGAAGACTCTTCTATCCTAGTCCTAAACGGCACCGAAACCCCAGGCCTGGCTTCTACCGAACAAACCATCCTAGAAGAAAATGGTTATCAAAATATTTACATCGACGATGCCCCAGAAGGCGAATATCTCGAGGAGTACACTCTTTACGCCCTCACAGATTCCGCGCCAGGCACCAAAAAACTCCTTGAAGAAAAATACAATCAATCCGCCAAATCAATCGAAGAACTACCTGAAGGTATCAACCAAAACTACGATTTCATCCTTATAATCGGTAACAATACATCAGAAGACTAATAATTAATATTTTGAAACTTCTGAAACTGCCCGATAAAAATTAGTCTTCTATTTTTTACTAATTATAAGCTTTCTCTCTCGTCCTTCCCCCTCCGAATGCGTCTCGATATCTGAATAATCCTGCGCAAACTTGTGCACCACTCGTCTATCCGCCGCATTCAAATTCAACTCCATCGGCTTCCCAGTCTCTCGCACTTTTCTAATCCACCCCTCCGCTTTTTCCTCTATCCTATCAGCCCTTTGTCTTTTATAATTTGCTACATCCACATTTACCCGTACAACCTCAGCGCCCTTCGATACTAGCGCCATTGATACTATATGCTGCAAAGCTCTCAAATTATCCGCATTTCTTCCTATAAGAAGTGAATTCAAGGATGTCGACGGTACCGAAAGCTGAATTACTTCATCGTCAATCGTCGAATTTACTGCCACATTAATTCCAAAAAAGCTCAGCAAATCCTCCAAATACCTTGCCGCAAACCTAATTGATTCATCTTTGTTCATTTGTTATCTCCTTTTCTTTTTAATATCTTTTGCGGAGATACGAGTAATTTTTGTTCCTGTTTTTTTATTTTCTACCACCTTAGCTTCTTGAATGTTTCTTAGCTCTTTCAAAACCGCCTTATCAGTCATATCATCGATTTCTTTATCAACCCTACTCAAAATCAACCTTTGCTGCGCTATTGTTACTATATTGCTTAAGAAGTAATAAAATGCCAACGCCCCATTCAAATTAAACATAATTATAAACATCATTACCGGCATCATTACCGACATTTGTCCAGTCGTCATACTACTAATATCCGACTCATCAAGCTCTCTTCCTTCTTTAGCTTCTCTAATTAAATCGCGGAATTTTTTCTTCTTCTCAGACTTACCAGACGGCATCTGTTGTTTTGTTGCCCAATATTGTATCACCGAAGCCGCTATTGCACACGCCAAAATAAACAATGCACTCCAGCTAAATCTACCCATCAAAACATCACTCGCCCTCACATCTAATTGAATCACCCCAAACAACTCAGGATGAAAATCATATGCTACTTTCTCTTCCGCAGCTTTTTCGTTATCTGCTAAATCAGCTAGATAAACCTCTTGTTTTTCTTCAAGCGATTTTATTTCCGACCCTTCATAAGCCACAATTTCATATGCTCGGTTGGCCAAATTATCTGTCGGCATCGGAGTTGCAATCACTCTAATTGCTGAAAAAATTGCAATAAAAATTGGTAATTGTATTAAGAGTGTCAAAATTGAAGCAAATGGTTTTACATTATAACGCTTATAAAGATCCATCGTCTGTAACGATTCCATTTGCTTATTGCCTTTGCAGTTTTTCTTAATCTGAGTCAATTCTGGCTGCAATTTCCTCATCAGTTTCGTCTGATTAAGCTGTTTTTTGGTCAAAGGCCACATGCACAGCTTCACGATAATCGTAAATATAACAATCGCCAACCCAAAATCGTGTACTAGATTAAATATCACAAATAAAATATTTACAATTGGTCGCACCAATATTATATCGATTAAATTAAAAGGACTACCTGTCATAAAAGAGCCAAACACAAACAAAATAAATATCCCCCAATAAATATTCTTTTTCACACTCTTCTTATCCATTCTATTTATTATAACACACCTTACTCTCTTCAATTAATTTTCCAAGAGTCTTCTCGAGTTCATCAAAAGGCAATCTAATCATCTCTCTCGAAAATACCACAAAAATATAATCCCGTCCCTTAGGAATATCTTCAAAATTCACCCTCAGAGCCTCATATATCCTTCTTCTAATTCGGTTTCTCCCTACTGCTGTTTTTTCTACCTTTTTAGACACCACTACCGCTATCCTAGTGAAACCCTTCGCATTATCAGCAAACACCAAAGACGCCTTCGGTGACCGAACCGTCTTCCCGTGCTTGTATACATATCTCACTCCACCCCGCGAATGAAATCGATATTTCTTATTTAACATATAATATATTATATATCCAAATCTATCTTTCTCGAAACATTTCAAAATCACCCAATAAAATTTACAAAGATAGATCTAAATATTGAGTAAAATTAAGCTGTTAAACGAGCGCGACCTTTAAGTCGTCGGCGTGCAAGCACCTTTCGCCCATTTTTCGTAGCATTCCTCTTCATAAAACCATGTTCAACTTTACGCTGCTTCTTGTGTGGTTGATATGTTCGCTTTGGCATATTATTCCTTAAACTTTAATTTATTTCAAATTCTCTTTATAGTATACCTTATTTTTCCACAATTTTCAAGAAGTTTTCCACATACTTCCTAGAGAAGTGGTCTGTTGTGTGGAAAACTTCTTCCCTATTTTACAAAACCCTATTACACCATATTTTTTTCACCATAAAACCCTGTGGAAAACTCCCGCCTTCTGTGCTATAATTCCTTGAAAAGGAGGTTAATCAAACATGTACGACGTTTGGCAAAACGTGCTTGCTGAAATCGAACAACAAATTTCTGCCGCTAATTTTTCCACTTGGTTCCAAAATACCAACCTCCTATCAACCGAAGATGGCCACATCAGAATCGGCGTTAAAAACTCTTTCTATGTTAAACAACTTCGCGCTCGCTACATAAACATTATTTCAACCGCTCTTAAAAACAACAATGTCGATGTCGTCGATATAGATTTCGAAGTTCAATCAAACTCAAAGACAAAACCACGTTCTCGCGAAATCACCAATGATGACAACTCTATCAAGAATCGTATTAGAAATATCAAAATTGCCCCAAAACCCACCACAGAAGCCCACAATAATGGCCTAAACAGTAAATATACTTTAGAAAATTTCGTCATCGGATCCAACAACGAGCTCGCTGTAGCTGCCGCTAAAAGCATCATTGATGCACCAGGCACTCGCTATAACCCCTTCTTCCTCTATGGAGGTCCCGGCCTCGGCAAAACCCATCTAGTTCAGGCTATCGGTAACGAATTATTAAAGAACAACCCTAATCTCAAAATCTTCTACACCCCAATCTCTCACTTTTACTCAGATTTTATCGATGCCATACAGAATGGCAAAGGCAAAGAATTTAATCGTAAATTCCAAAAATTAGACTGTCTTATCATTGATGATTTCCAATTTATTGTTAACAAGGAAAAATCCCAAGAAGAATTCTTTAATATATTCAATGATCTATATCAACTCAACAAACAAATCATCGTTACTTCCGACCGCCTACCTAGCCAAATTAAAACCGTTGACGAACGTCTCGCTTCACGTCTCACTTGGGCTGGCGCTTTCGATCTTCAACTCCCTAAATTCGAAGATAAATGCGCCATTCTCCGCGCCAAAGCCGAGCTTATGGGTGCAGAAATAGAGCCAGAAGCTATTGAATATATCGCCGAAAATATCAACACCAACATCCGCGATCTAGAAGGAGAATTTTCCACTATTCTTCTCATGTCAGAAGTGCGCGGCCTCACCCCATTAGAATTAATCGAAAGCGGTTCTGTTAGTGTCAATAAAAATTCTAAGCTCCGCCCAGTTTCCTCCAAGCAAGTCGTTGATAAGGTAGCTAAATACTATCAGCTCAGTGTTAAAGATCTCCAAAGTAAATCTCGCGTCTCCAACATCAAAACCGCTCGCCAAGTAGCTATGTATATCTTATCCAAAGAATTAAGTCTCAGCACCAACAAAATCGCCGCCGAAGTGGGTGTCAAAGATCATACCACCGTCATGCATGGCATCAAGAAGATCGAAAAAGACCTTAAACTCAACTTTATCCTCCGCGATCAAATTGAAGAAATTAAGGAAAAAATCTATGGCCAATAAAAAAATTGTTCATGTGGAAATATTGTGTAAAAACATCCGCAAAAGTCAGTGCAAAACCATAGCAAAAATCTGTGTAAATTTTTTATTCTCACAAAAATCGGTGCAAAAAATCTTTTATCCCCCAACTTTTCCCACCTTTTCCACACTTTTCCCCACCACCCCATTACCCCTAAAGTTCAACTATTATATCCACTATTCCACAACCCCTACTATAACAACTACTAATAATTAAATAATAGAAAGGCTTATAAAAATGAAAATTAAAGTCACACAAGAAAAGTTAAGCAAAGCTTTAAATAATGTCAGTCGCATTGCAATTGGTAAAGTTACTCTACCAATCTTAAATAATGTACTCATTAGAGTAGACAATAAAAAAGTTTCCCTTGTCACCACCAACCTAGATATGGCCATAGTAGATTTCTTACCAGTATCTAGCTCTGAAAACGGAGTTGTTACGGTTCCAGCCAAACTTCTTGCGGAATTTGTCTCTAATTTACCAAAAGGTGAGACTATTGAAATTTCATCTAAAGATACCAAAGTAACTATTTCTGCCGGTAAATATTCCTCCACCATCAATGGTACAATTGCGGATGATTTTCCAGAGCTTCCAGAAATTAATGAAAAAACCGCCATAGTGTATAGAATGGGCGTTGATGAATTCAAAACCAGTGTCAATCAAGTTTTAATTGCTAGCTCCAACGACCTTACCCGTCCAGCCCTAACAGGTATATATTTTAATACCTATGATAATATTTTAGCCATTGCTGCCACTGATGGGTATCGTTTAGCTGAAAAAAAATTAATAGAAAAAGTGGAAAACGAAGTAAAAGCCATCGTCCCATCTAGTTCCCTTCAAGAAGTTTTAAGATCCATTAATGATGATATGGAAGAGATAGAAATATCATTCAATGATGATCTCGTCAGATTTCGTCTCGGAGAAATAGAACTAATATCCAAACTAATCGACTCAAGTTTTCCGGATTATCAAAAATTAATTCCTAAAGACTGCAACATTAATGTTACCCTCAAGCGCGATGAATTAATTCGTGTCACTAAGCTTGCTGCCCTTTTTGCGCGTTCAGTTGGTGGTTCTATTATTTGCGAGACTATTAGCCCAGATATTTTTTCCGTAAAATCCATCGCCAATGAATTTGGAGAAAACGATTCTAAACTCGAGGCTCACGTTGAAAAAAATGGCAGAATCAATCTTAATTCCCGTTTTCTCTTAGATGCCCTCGGGGCACTTGAGGAGACGGAGGTCGAATTTAACTTTTCTGACCGCATTGCACCTATTCTCTTGAGTAACAAAAAAAGCAATAAATATACCCATATTATAATGCCACTAAATTCATGATAATTAAATCTATCAAATTAATTAATTTTCGCAACCACACAGAGTATTATTTAGAGTGTCTTGATAATACTTCTTTGATTTTAGGTGCTAATGGTTGTGGCAAAACCTCAGTCCTGGAAGCCATTTATATACTAACCCGTGGAAAAAGCTTTCGGGCTACCGACCCCGATATTGTCAAAAAAGGCTCTACTTTTTACCGTATAGAATTAGAGTATCAGAATGGAGAAAAAAATATTGTTACCTATGATGGTCACTCTAAAACTTTTTTTATTTCAGACAAAAAAAGCAAACGCCTTCCCAAGAAAAATAAACATCCAGTTATACTATTCCTTCCATCTGACCTCAACCTTATTAGCCACTCCCCCAGTCGCCGCCGCGATTATTTTGATTTTATTTTTAGCGAGTTTGATGAAAAATATAACAGTTGTTTATTGAAATACGAAAAAGCCATAAAACAACGCAACGAGCTCCTCAAAAAAGAACAAACTACTAGTGATGATGTTTTTTCGTGGAATGTTATTTTGGCCAAATATGGCGTTGATTTATACAATTTTCGCAAAAAATTTATTCAGGAAATAAATTCCAAACTTACGCCCACCTATCATTCTATTGCCGAAAATAATGACCAAATCAATCTTTTATATAAAACTGACGTCACGGATATGAATGATAGTGATTATCTAAAAAGACTTGACCAAGATTTTAGAAAAGATCTTTATTTAGGTCATACTACTTTCGGAGTTCACAAAGATGATTATATTTTTGAATTTAATTCCAAACCAGCCAATGGTTCGGCCTCGCGTGGTGAAACTCGCTCAATCGTTCTCGCTCTCAAATTTATTGAGGCTGACCTTATTTATCAAAAACAGCACCAGAAACCAATTATTCTTCTTGACGATGTCTTCTCTGAGCTTGACGATTCTAGGCGTAAATGTCTAGTTAAAAACTTTAAAGACAATCAGGTAATTATTACAAGCGTAGAAGATATATCTAATTATTAAGCGCGTAATACTCTTTTAAAAATGCTACCACTGGATTTTCATTCCCCTCAAAAAACCGTATATTATTATATGCGGTTGTGTCGCTTGAATATTGTTTGAGCGTTGTGGTTGCCCTAGCGAGCGATACGTATCTTTGCGCATATTTATAGGTCTGCCAGTCTGGATTATTAACGGAATTCACGAAGGCGGCCCCAGTTGCTATTCTTTTGTCTGCTTCAGAAGTGCCCAAATAAGTTTTTATCATACTCAATATATTTGTGACAAAAGGAATAGAGGATGATTCGTTATTTAAAGAATCAAGTATTCCGCCATCAACTACCCCTAACGGAGTAACCCTTTCGTTATTGTATAGAATAAACTTCGCCAAAACTGAACCTGGATTTATTGTGCGTACACCAGAACTATCCAGAGTGGTATTGGCCTCCACAAATGCAATAAATCCGCTATTATTAAATGGATCGTCTAGGGTTGAGGTATCAAAAGTGGCAATTTCTGCGCACTGAGCCGAACCAACTGCTCCAATCGTTGCATAGGTTTCACAATCCCCAAAAGAACCCAGATAACCACTTGTTTCATCTGCAAAGGATGATGGTAGTAATGAACTTATTGAAGTGGATACAAGATTACCAAACATCGTCACATTGCTTAGTGGTGGTCCAGATATTTTTGCTGTTACGATTGCAATTTTATAAACAATCGAACCCAAAAATGTATTTTTTGAAGTTATATCCAGTGGACTTCTATTTATTCGGTCAAGCCTTGCATCCATTGCCAAAACCTCCGAATTTAGTCTCGCATACTTAACTGCTGCGTCTACATCGCCAGCCGTTGCTCCACTTGCCTTTGCTAGTTCCTTGCCTACATTAACCGCCCCTTCCACTAAGAATTCCCCAGCATTTACTCCCTTTATAGTATCATAGGAATTATCCACCAAAGAGCTAGATACTGTTGGCTTTACCAAATCTATAACTTCTGAAGAAGCAGTTTCGGTACCATTATTTATAAATCTCCCCACTGAGCCACTTATTTTTTTGTAAGAAGAGGCTACCGTTCCATTAATTGATGCGGTTCCATCGCCGCCAACTCGGTTTTCTATGGTTTTTAATATTCTATCCGAAGAATAATTTTCTACTTTTTTCGAGTCAACCTTTTCCCCAGCTAAAACCGCATAAAGACTTGGTGACTCAAGCGCTGTTCCGGGAGTCGTTACAATTTCGCCTGTATCTATGTCTACTATCTGTGTTTCTGTATTATTATATAAATAATTCATCGCCTCGTTGATTTTTGACTGATTTCCTTCCCCCGCCTTCATCTTGCTGATGTTTTCCATAAAGGTTAGGAAAAACAAACTTGAACGCTGTTCCTTCGACATTGTATCCGCTACTTTTAGGGCATCCGCCGTATTTAGCGCTGACTCATTTGCTGAAGCGGCAGGATTCTTCTCTCTAGCTGTTTCCAGGAATAAATCTACATCAGTAGCAGAGTTGGCGCTAGCTCCATTTTCTTCGTATTCATAATAAACTTCCTCCCTACCGGTCTGCTCATTCTTGCGAGTTTTTGCCACCAATGAGACACTATTTATATTAACATTGCTACCTTCCCCAACCATATCATTCATCACTTTGTCAAAATCAGAACTTTCATCGTAATTATTACGACCGGTGCCAATTTTTCTAAACACCTCCTTAGCGGCGTCATCATAATAATATGCCGCACGTGAATAGGTGGCACTATTAAAAGCGTTATACAATTTTATATTACTATTAACTTCCTTGATAAAATTGTCCGCAGTAATAATTTTGTTGTCTATTTTTAAAACCAATTCCCCATTAGCTTTATTGCTCTCTACAAAATTATCGCCATCCATATAGCCAACCAATACTCCCTCATTCTTGAGGTTTTGTGCTGTGTCTTCTGGGATTTCACCAGAATATAAAGCTTGTTGAAATACTATTTTTTTACTCTCAATCGCATCTGCATATTGTACGTCGGTTTCTTCCACTAATCTTTCTGATATCGCGGAGGGTATAATGTTTCCAGAACCAAAAATTATCAAAAATCCCACTAACATAAAAGTGATAAAACCTACCGCACCAAAAGATTTAAGTTTACTCTTATTTTTGGAGTTTGATGCTTTGCCTTTGACGCGCGAAACAATTTGACCGCCTTTTAGAGCAGATTTCTCGCTTAATCTCAAAATTTCTGTAGCCGACATAATCTCTATAATTATACCATATTTCCCCTAAAAATCATGCTATAATTACAAAATGATTAAGATAGAAAAGATTATCCCTGGCGGCCAATCTCTTGGTACATATATGGATGGGCGCAAAATTTTTTTCTGGAACGCTTTACCTGCGGAAATCGTAGAAGAATATCACATTACAAAACAAAAATCCCATTATCTAGAGGCGATTGCCACCAAGTTAAAAGCACCTTCAATGTTTCGTACTGAACCAAAAGACCCTTGCTTTCTCTCTACTTCACCTTGGCAAATTCTAGATTGGGATTACGAAAATAAAGTCAAATCTGAGCTTGTGGTTGAAATTTTTCGCGAACATCAAATCGATATAAAAACTCCAGAAGTCATTACCGACCATAAACCATACTTCTATCGTAACAAAATGGAATACTCTTTATATTGGGATAATGATCTTGCTAAAATCGAATTAGCTTTTCATGCCCGTGGTTCACATCGTAAAACCCCCATCAAGCAGTCCTCAATCGAACGTCCAGAAATCTTTGCCGCCGCCCAAAATATCGTCAATAATCTTAATAATGCACGGGAAGAGGCCAGAAAATATCAATCCATACTTTTAAGGTGCAACCAAGAAGGAGAAGTCTCTGGCGGTCTCTATGAAAAACATCAACCCCACCCTACCTTCAATAATTTAACAGATCAAATTTTGGGCAAAACTTACTCTTACTCACCCAATGGTTTTTTCCAAATTAACCTTCCGGTCTATGAACTCGCTCTCAAGGAAATTCAAAAACATATTCACACAGATAAAGTTCTAGACCTCTATGCTGGTGTTGGCACTATCGGCCTCTCCGTCGCCCCCACCCATGACCTTACTTTGGTTGAGGTTGATAAATTTGCCTTTACCGAATTAACTAGAAATATTACCCTTGAGGAGTTTTTGCGACCAACGGGAAGCGAGAAAAACGAAGATTCGTCAGCAACGACAGGCATCGGCGACGCGCCCCAAAAAAAACGACCTGTTGCAATTTTTAGCCAATCAGAGCAATCTCTGGATTATATTGCTCCCGACCAGACTGTTATTTTAGATCCTCCCCGTGCCGGTTGCGACAATAAATTAATTAATCGACTAAACGAAATTAAACCAAAAACAATCATTTATTTATCCTGCAATCCCGCCACTCAGGCTCGCGACATAAAAATATTACTCAAAAACTACCAAATCAAAGATATCAAAACCTTCAATTTCTTCCCTCGCACCCCACACATCGAAAACTTAGTAATTTTGTCTTTATTTTAGAATTTCAATATGCTAAAATCTTCTTAAGACGGAAAGGTGGCCGAGTGGTTTAAGGCGCACGCTTGGAAAGCGTGTGAACTCGCAAGGGTTCCGCAAGTTCGAATCTTGTCCTTTCCGCCAAAATTGGAGACAGAATAGCTTGCTATTCTGGCGACAATTTAAAGGAAAGGTCTTAGATCGCCATCTTGTCCTTTCTGCCACGATAATATACATGGAGAAAAAGCGGTGAGCGAAAATATACTAATAGAGTTAAGAGGTCTAACCAAACGTTACGGTTACGGAGATACGGAGTCTTTTGCTATAAAAGATTTCGACTTAACCATTAAGCGCGGTGAATTTATCATGATTATGGGTCCATCGGGTTGTGGTAAAACCACTTTGCTTAATATCATCGGTTTACTAGATCGAGCCACTAGAGGAGAGTATATTTTAAACGGTGAAAATGTCGCCAGTATTTCTGCTCGTCGCCAATCCAGGCTTCGTGCTAAAAAAATCGGCTTTGTCTTTCAGAATTTCAACCTTATTGAAGATTTGCCCATCCTAGAAAATGTTGCTCTGCCACTCATTTATTCCGGACATTCCAAAACCGCTCGCCTCAAAAACGCCTCTTCTGCGCTCAAAAGATTCCATCTGCAAGAACGCGAATATTATTTTCCTTATCAGCTTTCTGGCGGCCAGCAGCAACGCGTCGCTATTGCTCGCGCCATCGTCAATGATCCAGAAATTATCTTAGCAGATGAACCTACTGGCAATCTAGATTCTCGTTCCTCACATATTGTTATGGAGGAGCTAAAAGCCATCCATGAAGAAGGCAACACAATTATTATGGTTACTCATAATCCCGCTCTTACGGTTTATGCTACCCGTGTTATCAATATGCTTGACGGGCAAATCGATACCGACGTCAAAACCGTTGCCGACGCCAATCTTCCCCAACCAATTAGTGTCAAAATCAAGAAGAAATCTTCCACTCCTACCGAATCATCTACTGTTAAGGAGCAAAAACCTAAAAAACACAAAAAGAATCGGAGGAAACACTAATGGCTACACTTATAAAAACCCATTTCAAACTTGCAAAAACCGCAATCAAAGAAAACCGCACACGCTCTTTTCTTACCTGTCTCGGTATTGCCATCGGAGTAGCCAGTATCATCCTAATTTTATCTCTCATGGGTAGCATTTCTAATCTTGTCAAAAGCGAAGTTGACGAAATCGGCTCCGACCTTATCGTCGTTCGCCCCAGCTCCACCAAAGACTCCGTCACCAGTATTGTCGAGGAACTCACCTCCTCTAGCTCTTTCCAAAAAAGCAATTTGGCTCTTTCTGATATCTCGGCTATTTCGTCAATCGAAGATGTTTCCGCTGTAGCCCCCATTGCAATATCTGTTAATACCGTAGCTTCAGAAAAAAACACTTTCTCCTCAGTCCCTATCTTGGGCACTACCTCTAGCTTTGTAGCTATTGAGCCACTTGCTCTAAAGTACGGCGCCTTTATTAATGACGACAACAAGGGTAACTCCGTTGTTTTGGGGCACACCCTTTCTCTGGCGATTTTCAACACCATCAATAGCACTGTTGGTAAAACCGTCACCATCATGGGCGAAAAATTCATAGTCGTAGGCGTGTTAGATAGTATTGATAAATCTATTAATTTTGACAATGTAGATTTTGATAATGCACTCATTATGGACATAGAAAATCTAGATAAAATTACCGGTTCTACGCAAATTCAACAAATTAATATCAAGGCCACCAACACGGATAGCCTTGCTAAGGTTTCTTCAGAGATCAAAACCACTCTTACCAACCAAAAATTAGGTGACCAAAACTTTAGTGTCGCCTACGGCGATGAAATTACGCACCCAGCTAGTTCCCTGTTTACTATTATATCCGGTATGCTTACGTTGGTCGCCGCTATTTCTCTAGTGGTGGGCGGGATCGGAGTAATGAATATTATGCTTGTCTCGGTTGCCGAGCGCACCCACGAAATTGGTATCAGAAAAGCTGTCGGTGCCTCCAGTCGCAACATTCTTATTCAATTCCTCTTTGAGGCTTTGATTCTTTCTGTTCTCGGTGGGATTTTTGGCCTCATCCTAGGGTATATTTTAGCCTTCCTTATCTCCATTATTACGCCATTTACTCCGTACATTAGCTGGTGTATTGTTCTCCTTACCTTCCTCACTACACTTGTGGTTGGCATCATCTTCGGTGTTTACCCGGCTATCAAAGCAGCATCCAAAAACCCAATTGATTCCCTCAAGCACTATCGCTAGTGATATAATAAAGTCATGAAAAAGCTCTTAGAAAAATTACCATTTTATAATTCAGCGGTTTTGCCGTACCATTTTGCTCAATCTGTTCTCGCCAACGTCAAATATCATTCTCCAGGCAAAAAACTCCGCGTCATCGGTGTCACCGGTACTAATGGCAAAACCACTACTTGCTTTATGATTTGGCACATGCTAAACCAGGCCGGCCACAAAACTGGCCTCATGACCACCGTTGCTTACGGAACAAAAACTCTCAAGCCAGAGCTTGGCCATATGACCACCGTTGATGCCTTCACCCTTAATCAACGCATCTCAGAAATTCAAAAATCTGGTGCCGAATTTCTTGTCTTAGAAATTACCTCTCATGCCCTTGCAGAATTCCGTACTCTAGGCATCCCTGTAGAAATAGCCGTTTTTACTAATCTCACTCACGAACATCTAGACTATCACAAAACCCTCGCCAAGTATCGTGCCGCCAAAGGAAAATTATTCAAAAAAGCCCAATTTAGTATTCTAAATGCCGACGACCCCGCCAGCAAACAGTACCAAAAACTTGCAAAAAAATATATCACATATGGTATAAAACACGGAGAAAATCGGGCAACAAAGATAAAACTAACGGTTTCGGGGGTTGAATATTCGTATGGTGATATAAATATTCAGACGAAAATTCCTGGCGAATTTAATGTCTACAATTCCCTTGCTGCTGTTTTGGTCGGTAAAAAACTTGGCCTCACCAACAAACAGATTGAGCAGGGCATCTCCTCTCTAAATTCCATCGAAGGTCGCATGAATATTATTGACGAGGGTCAAAATTTTACCGTTATTGTTGATTACGCCCATGCCCCAGATGCTCTAGAGAAAGTTTTTGACGCCATCAGAAACCACAAAGGCAAAGTTATTTCCGTGCACGGCGGAGCTGGTCGTCGCGATCCATCTACCAGGTCCATAAGGGGCAAGATTCTTGCTCAAAATTCTGATATTGTCATCATCACCGAAGATGATTCTCGTAATGAAGATCCCGAAAAAATCGCTGCCAGCTTCATTGAGGGAGCAAAATCTGCTGGCAAAATTTTAGACAAAAATCTTTTTAAAGAGCTAGACCGTGAAAAGGCTATTGAGATGGCTTTAAATCTTGCTCATGCTAATGACGTAGTTTTAATCCTAGGCAAAGGT
Source organism: Candidatus Saccharimonadota bacterium (assembly GCA_017511865.1). GTDB lineage: Bacteria > Patescibacteriota > Saccharimonadia > Saccharimonadales > Saccharimonadaceae > Nanosyncoccus. The sequence continues at coordinate 99,022 of JAFWIQ010000010.1, read as the reverse complement.
CACGAAAAAACCATCCTTCGCGCCGACGGCCCCCATGAATTTGAAGATATCAAAGTCACCAAAAAACTTCTTAAAAATATCACCAGATGAATATTACTCTGGATTATATTCCGCTATCCCGTCTATAATCTTTTCGTTCGAGACACCAAGGCTATAAGCAATCGCCGCCGCACAAGCCATATAAGACGTTGCGGTTTCGCCTGGTAAAAACGTTGCCACTGTAATAATTTCCGAATTTATTGACAACGTAGCTTCGGTACCCTTGGTATAGAGCTTAGAGTTAAGAATCTTTACATCTGAGCTAGTTGATCCATAACTAATGGTTTTATCTGTTCCTCTGAAAGTAGAAAAAGTATTGTAATTCAAATCATCGTAGTTGAGTACCACAATTTCTGGCTTCATATCAAACAAAGTTTTTTCATTTTCCAAATATTCTTCTGGCTCCATGTCTTTAAGACTGGCAGTTATAAAGTTGGTCATTGCCGCCACTGTTACCGGTAGTCCATAAAAAACATTATCCCTGAGCCCTTCTGCCGGCACTGTCACGATCACATAATTTGCCCCCGCTTTCCATGCGTCGCTCAAAAACTTATGCAACATCCCTACCTTAAACGGCTGGTCTGAGGCAAGTACTGCTACCTGTTCGCCCTTTGCTTTCAGAATTTCATGTACATAGTGAGCCACGGTCGTCTTGCCAGTAGTGCCAGTAATTGCAATTAATTTCATATCTTTCAAGGGGTTGCCGTAATACGACTTTAGTACCTTGGCTCTAATCTTTTGGGATTTTGATTTTAATCCACCATTTTTATTTTTCCTAGTATTAGATTTCTCCCTCTTTTCCATCATGCCCCAATTATATCACTATGTCTAAAAAAACAAAATAAGAGGCAGCCACCCTTATTCCCCATACGAAAAAACGCCCAGCCATATGACCGAGCGTTTTTTGTCTACAATCTACTAATAATCTCCACCGGAACATTATTCTGAATATGCCGGTCTTTCAGTGCAAACTTCATAATAGATTCTTTATCTATTAGGTCAATCAACTCCTTCAAATCCGCGATACTTAACGCACCAAAATTTAAATAATTTGATAATCCTGCTCTGTTGAGTTCTTGAACATAGATCATACCATCCAGATACGCCCTATCTTTGGTAAAAGCATACCTGGCCACATTATTCGTATCTGCTATGCCACGAAATGTGCGATAGGTAAAAATCCATGCCTTCCTCAAATCATTCGTTTTATCAAATATGACACGTCCTACTTTGGCAAAACTTAGACCATTCAGGGCCATATCCTCTGCCAAAATATAATATGGCGAAGGTAGCGCGAAGGCACCGGTTATTTTTGCCTGGAATGCCATATCTTTGATCTTTGCTACGCCTTCATATACAACCTCGTCATCAGTTTTTAAACAACCTATAAACATATCGTTTATAGAATTTCGCCAATGGCATTCAATCTCATGACCAACCAGTTCGGCTAGTTTTGTTCCATTCATCTTGCGGCTGGCCGGGATAGCAATTATTGGCCTTCCGCTGGAGTTTTTATCCCGGACATCAATAGCGGTACAATCCTTTAAAATTGTTACCGGCCAAGGCTCAATTTCATACTGTTTCATGCTCCAGAGAAAAATTTCTCTAATAAAATTAGCATCCAGTGTAATATTGTTCAGGATCTGTATTTGCTCCTTTGGAAATGCCGGTTCTTCTCCAGAATAAGAATATTTAAATTCTCTTTTCACCATATCGGCAGCATATTTTATTGCTACCGGCTTGCCATACTTTGAAATCGCTTGTTTTCTCAGGACCCCATCATTCTGAGCAAGTATTGCTTTTGCCATATCAACACTCTTTAGAGCATCGCCTAAGGCCCTGGAGTAATGTCGGCGCAGAAAACCCTCATATTCATTAAGTGGAGTTATTTCTGCAATCTTTTCTTTCATCCGCTCAATAGCGTCAGCTTTTTTGATGATATTGTTTAGTAGTACCGGGTCGTAAATAAAATTAGGATTTTCAAAAAAGCCAGATTCGGCCTTTGATATCCAATCATTTTTTGCCTCAGTGAAATTAAGCGGCGTTACCATCTCTACCGGATTAATGGTAGAGATGACCTTCAAGACTTTTCTCCTGACAGTGTCATATTTTTGTGCAGCATCCAATAATTTTTCGATTGTAGTCAATCATCCCACCTCCTGTAAAAGTACTTTTGTTGTTGTTACAAATTATATCTTTACTATATCATATTTAACCTATTTTGTCTACTCAAACAAAAAAACAACCTCCTTCTGGCGGTTATTTATAAGCAATTTTTTAGAATTCGTGAAACAAAAATGGCGGAAGCGAAAGGATTCGATTCGAAGAACGAATTCTGCTTTTTGAAGCACGTCCGACAGGACGTGGCGGAAGCGAAAGGATTCGAACCTTCGAGACGCTTGCGCGTCCACACGATTTCGAGTCGTGCGCCTTCAACCACTCGGCCACGCTTCCTCTCTTATTCTACCACAAACCCCCCGCATCATAAACCATAAGTGATATAATTATCCTATGGATCCTATTTTTAATTTCTGGCTCGGTGTTATAGTTATTAGTGTCACTGGTACTCTCGCTCATTTTCTTTATGACTGGGCCCACCAAAACAAAATCCTCGGTCTCTTTGCCGCCGTCAACGAGTCCACCTGGGAGCATATCAAAATCGCACTCACTCCTTCCCTTTTGTGGGGACTATACGACGGCTTCATTTATGGTTCAGACCCCAATTATTTTTGTGCAAAACTAGTTAGCTTATTAATCCCCACTCTGTTTATCCCCCTTGCCTTTTATTCATACAAAAAAATATCTCACAAGCCAATCCTCCCTGTTGACATTATTACTTTTTATACGGCAATCATCTTTAGTCAACTTGCCTTTTATGCCATTTTAGACCTGAATCCTATGTTGTATGTATTTAGCTTCTTCTCTTGTATTGGTCTTTTTGTCTTCTTCGGCTGCTACATGACTCTCACCCTCGAACCGCTGCGCACTTTTATCTTTCGTGATCCCATCACCAATCGTTATGGCTTTAAAGCTCATTCAAACCCCTTCAAAAAACGAAAAAAACAGAAATAATTTTCTTTTCATTTCAAAAATATGTTATAATAATAGCGTCGCCCATATAGCGATGTTCATTTAATTTCTAGGTGGATGTCAAGAATTTATTCAAAACATCCACATTTGTGCCCGTAGCTCAGCTGGATAGAGCGTTTGCTTGCGGAGCAAAAGGTCGTAGGTTCGAATCCTGTCGGGCATACCATAAAAATAAAGAAAGACTCTGGAAGGGTCTTTATTTATTTTTATGACATTTCCGAAAGGATATGAACCGTGGGTTCGCCCGGACAACGAAGTGAGCAAAAATCATGAGCTTGCTCATGATTTTTCGAACGAGGCAGTCCGGTATCATTTGCGCGTAGCGCAAATGAGCTATCCTGTCGGGCATACCATAAAAATAAAAACAAGGCCAAGAGCCTTATTTTTATTTGGTATATTTCATAGTTGTGCTACAATAAAAATATTATGCAGTGGGATTTAATTACAAACATTATATTAATATTATCAATCGCTACTTTGGGCATCTTCGCCATTCTTGGCTTATACCAATGGATTACGCGCAAATCCATCAAAAAAGTAGACAAACAAATTCGTTGGATGCCACTCCCTGTTGGGTTAATGGCTATTGTATATTTAATTTTTGATAAACTACTAATTTTAAACACTAGGCCTAACGGCTCTGGCGAACCTTCATTCCCTTCTACTCACGCCATGATTGTTGCCACAATCTTTTTCATAGTTACGATTATTTTGCCTAAATATGTTAAATCAAAACCTCTACGTGTAGTTTTAGAAATTCTCATGTTCGCTGGTATTTCCCTCACCTGTACAGGTAGAGTTCTTGCCAATATGCACTGGCCAATAGATGTTATTGGTAGCCTTGTTTTTGCCTTTGTCTTTTCCGAAATTTATTACCAAATTATCAAGAAGAAAAAAGCTAAAAAATGAGCAGCGTTTTTACCAAAATCATCAACGGCGAAATACCTTGTTATAAGATTTACGAAGATGATAAAACCTTTGCCTTTCTTGACATCCATCCAGAAACCAAGGGACATACTCTCGTAATCCCCAAAAAAGAAATTGACAAAATTTACGAACTACCAGAAGAAGATTACCAAGCCTTAATGGATACCGTAAAAAAACTATCCACCCATATGGAAAAAACCCTCAATACTCGTACTCTCTGGAAGGTCATTGGCACCGATGTTCCTCATGCCCACGTCCATCTCCTTCCTTATGACGAAACTTGGCAACACGGTCGCACTCTCGAGCTCACTCCAGAAGAATTCGAACAAATCCGTCAAAAACTTGAATATCCAACCAGCTAATTATCAATTCTTGTAATCAAAACTCCAGTTTTTGGAATGCCAGTGCCAAAACATCCAACAAGTCTTCATAATTCTCTCTCTGTATCCCGTTGATTTTGGCAAAAATATAAATTGTATTACCAACCACCTCGATGTTGTAGTCTAATTCCCTATCCTTTAGGTTTGCCATGAAGCTTGGGTCCAACAATTCAAATGCTGTTACAGCCTCCCCTTTTGAGGCAAAAACCTGATAGTATTGATTGAAGTCTTCCCACTCCATCCTAAATTCTTCGTAGCCGTCAAGTATCTTGATGTTTGAATCATTGGCAATCTTTGATTTTATGATTATGTTGCCATATTTCTTTGGTACAGTAAGCTGTCCCACCAGATAATAAGCCTCCGGACTATCGGGCATTTTAGAGTAGGTATACAACTGAAAGAGACAGTCTTTCCATTTTCCTATAATATGATTATTTATATCCGCTCTCCTAAAAACCGCTCCATCGAAGATTGCTCCTCTGGTAGGCAATGCATACCGCCCCCAGTCTGGACTATAGTAGAGCTGTCGTTCCCTCGCAAAATCCTCAATGCTCTTCACTAAATGCGAGCCAGACTCTGTTGGCTGTGAAATTTCATCCAATTTTAAGGTTTTTCCGTCATAGATAAATTTCCAATTTTCACACGCTCCATATGCAGTGTCTTCGTATAGAGTTTTACCCGTAGCTACATCTATCAATTTATCTCGGCCACTAAATTTAAACAATACAGTTACTTTGGTCGGTAGCTCGTCTTTTTCATTTACCGAAAAAGGTAGTGAAACTTTTGTTAATTTTAAATTGTCTACCATGTTTTGCCTATTCATGCTTTTTAGTGCTTCGAGCATTAAGCATACATGGCCATAATAGCGAGCCGTCGTATACGCCTTGATTTTTTCGGAATCCATATTAGACCAGTCGTTCTGATAACTCAAAAAAATCTTCTCCCCTTCCTCGTGTATCCATTTCTCTTGGCCTGTTGAATTGTTGTCCATATTCAAAAGTATTCCAGACAAATTAGCTTTTGAATCATTTTGAGTATTAGACGTATGACCATGCGATTTTTTATCAAAAATTTTCTTTACTACAAGATAACAAACAGCAGCAAGCACTATAAATATCAAAATCGAACTAATCGCGTCGCCCCCAGGCAGCAGGTTCTCATTTGAGTGCCTGCTGCCCGAATCATAACTACTGTTATAGCCACTACTGTAACTAGGACCACTATCATAATCTATGGAGCTAGAGCCTCCGCCTCCTGCAAACCCAAAGTTAGAAACACCACTATTCATTTTTAGCCTTCAACCTCACTTCTTTTATTCTATGATATAATGTAATCATGAAATTTGCCAGTAGTTATGAACCTAATCAATATGAATCCGATATTTATGCCGCATGGGAAGCCGCCGGCGTATTCGCCCCCACCGAACCCACTATACCAGTCGACGACGACGGCGACGGCATTGATGATAGATCAGAAAAATCAGAAGATAATATTTCGCAACATTGCGCAGGCTCCGACAGTCAAAATTACAACGGTCACGAATCCGAATCTGGAACTATTAATTCCGGTGAGGATTCGCCTGACTGTTGTAATTTTGACGATCGCGAGCCGAGCACGTTGCTAAATATTACTTCTGACTCTACCTATTCCATCGTTATGCCTCCACCGAACGCCAACGGCAATTTACATATCGGTCACGGCCTCACCGTTGCCCTCGAAGATTCCCTTACTCGCTACTATCGCTTGAGGGGTAAATCCGCTTGGTATATCCCCGGCGCCGATCATGCTGGCTTTGAAACCTGGGTAGTTTACGAGCGAGAATTAGAGAAGCAAGGCCACACCCGTTTTGAATATGATCGCGACGAGCTTTATGCCAAAGTTTGGAATTTTGTTGCCGAACAGCGTGGCAACATGGAGCTCCAACTAAGGGCTCTCGGCGCCTCTTGTTCTTGGGATGACCTCACTTTTACCTTAGACGAAAACGTCATCGACCGCGTCTATACTACTTTTGAAAAAATGTGGAACGACGGCTTGATTTACCGTGGCGAAAAACTCGTCAATTTTTGCCCCAAGCACCAAACCGCCTTCGCTGATATCGAGGTCGAACACGAAGAAGAGTCTGGCACTCTCTGGGATATCGCCTACCCTTATGACGGCGGCGAAATCATAGTCTCCACCACTCGCCCAGAGACCCTTTTTGGCGATGTGGCCGTGGCAGTCAATCCCGAAGACAAACGTTACAAAAAAATAATCGGCAAACAGGTTAGATTACCACTGACATACAGAACCATTCCTATTATCCCAGACGAACACGCCGACCCAGAATATGGCACCGGTGCAGTCAAAATCACCCCAGCCCACGACTTTGACGATTTTGAAGTGGGAGAACGTCACAATCTTCTCCGCATCAAGGTCATTGCCGAGGATGGTACCATGGTTAACGTCCCTGAAGAATATTATGGTCTTACAACCAAAGAATGTCGCAAAAAAGTCCTAAAAGACCTCAAAGACCAAAATCTCTTAAAGGGCGAAAAGAAAATTACTCACACCGTCGCTCACTGTTACAAATGTGGCGCGATTATCGAACCGATGCTTAAGGAGCAATGGTTTGTCGATGTCAAGGAACTTAGCAAAAACGCCATCGCCGCTTTGGAGCAAGATAAAATCAAGTTTTACCCCGAAAGCAAGAAAAAAATTCTCATCGACTATTACAAAAACCTCAAAGACTGGAATATTTCTCGTCAAATTCCTTGGGGTATCGCTATTCCAATGTTTAGAAAAATCGACGATTCTGCTACTGATGAGCCAGACTGGATTTTTGATCGTCGCACCAACCTCAAAGAAATCGAAAAAGCTGGTGTCAAATACGTCCGCGACGAAGACACTTTTGATACTTGGTTTTCTAGTTCTCACTGGCCCATCGTCTGTACTGATTGGACCGAAGAAAACTACAGCCCATACTACCCACTAAATGTCATGGAGACCGGCGCCGATATTCTCTTTGCCTGGGTTGCAAGGATGATTATGATGGGGCTCTATGTTACCGGCGAGGTTCCCTTCAAAGAAGTTTACCTCCATGGGCTAGTGTTGGATGCTCATGGCAAAAAAATGAGTAAGTCCAAAGGTAACGTTATCAATCCAATGGATCTCGTCACTAAATACGGCTCCGACGCTTTTCGTCTTGGGATTTTAAGAGGTCGTTCTGCTGGCATGAATCAAGCCTTTAGTGAAAATTCCGTTATCGCCGGCCGCAATCTTTGCAACAAGCTCTGGAACATTTCTCGCCTCATCCAATCCATCGTTGATGAAAATAGTACCGAAAGCGAATCCGGAAATAGTGTTGCTCGAGGGCTTTCGGAGGTTACGACCGAGAATGAGGGCGCGAGCCCCGTAACGACGGGCGCGAGCGACCCGTCCCGAGAGCACGCTATTTCGAATTCGCTTGCATATACTACCGATAATATGGGCGAAGACTGGATTTGTCGCGAAATTAATCAATGCCTAGAGCAGGTCGAACAAAATATCTCAGATTATCGCTTCTCTGAAGCTGTAGAGATTTTATATCAAACCATCTGGGATAAATATGCCGACTGGTTCCTAGAGAGCCAAAAAATCTACAAAAATTCAGCACTCCTAAAAATCACCCTAGAAACACTATTGGTTGCACTTCATCCCTTTGCCCCATTTGTTACTGAGGCAATTTGGCAAAACCTTTCCTGGACGGATGGCTTCATTGCTACCACAGAATGGCCTACAAAACTCACGTACGACCCAATTTCAGCTGAAAACTTTGAAAACATAAGAATTATCGTATCCGAAGTCAGAACGACCTTACAGAGCCTTCCAGGCACCAATAACGCCAAAAAATATAGCCTACTATACGACAATGACAGCCTAGTAGAGGACAACCTGCTCCTTATTAAGGCTCTAACCAAAGTCCCAGCCATTATCGCCCTAGATGGCTCCCCGAGAGGTCTTAGGGTGGCCCTCGCCAATCACGAGCTTTATCTTGATGTCCCAGAGAGCGTTGTCAAGGACTACAAGGATGCCCTAACCACCAAAATCCTCTCCGTCGGTCGCGAACTAGACGCTCTTAATCTTCGCCTAACCAACCCAAGTTACGTCGACAAAGCCCCTGCACATCTCGTCAAAGAAACCAGGGATCTTGTCAAAGAGAAAGAATCCCTCATTTCCCGCCTCAAGCAACAGCTCGAGCTTATCTAACTACTCGCGACAAAATTCTCTTGCAACGTGTGCAATTCTACCCCCCAACCCTCTTTTACTACGGGTGCTATTTGTTGCAGCTTAAAGGCCATGATCTCCCTGCGCTTTGCAAAAACCATTATTGAGCCCGAAACCATAACAGAAGCAATCGCTATAAATATTCCACCCCCAATCATTGTGCCACAATCAAAAAATTAAACATAAAGCAAATCAACACTATTAAAAGTGATGCCTATTTTTTATTATACTTATCCAAATTAAACATCGGTCTTCCCTTTTCTCCATCTATAATTCCCTGCGCCTTTCGCAGCAATTTTTCCAAAACCATCTCCGATGACGCCGATCCCACATGCACCGTCTTCACTACTCGATTCCCTTCCTTGTAGCAGACCTGCACCCCTGTTGCCCCTGAAGTCGTTTTAAACCGTCTTATATAAGCCATATTTAGATTTTACCACACAAATTCCACCACTTTTTTCCACAGAAACCATAAGAATTTTTCTGGCTCTTCACCGTATGACTAGCAACCACCACGGCTGGCAACCGAGCTTGACAAGAAAAACCGCTCACGCTAAAATAAAACCAACAACTGAGGCTACCCGAGCCGAAAGTTGGGAGAACGGTAAAAGTTTTAGCATCTCATCAACTCAAGATAGGCCAAGAGCAAAAATTGCTAAAACTACGACAGTCAGTATTGGCAACCGACCAGGGAATCAGCCCTGAGCCGGTATTGTGGTTATGTAATGAAAACCATAAGCAGTCAATAAAAAGCACGTGTTCATATCTTGAATGCATAATTTTTGGTATATAATAAAACTATGGATATCCCAATCACCCAATCAAAAGCCTGGCAAAAACTCCAAGAAGACCTCGGAGAAACTAGCTTTTTTGAGCAGACGGAGAACTATCAATACCTCGTCATCCTCAAAAAAACCCCAGTAGGGAATTACCTCTATCTTCCTTATGGCCCAGTCGTCAAAAGCGAAACATCTCTCAAGGAGTCGCTCAAATCTCTCAAAAATCTAGCTGCCAAGCATCGCGCCATCTTTATTCGTATAGAGCCCCAAAACCCTAATCTTATATCAAATCCTCCCAAAAACATCATAAAAACCAAAGATTTAAACCCTAAAGACACATGGGTATTAGACTTATCTCAATCGGAAGCCGAAATCATCAAGAATTTTTCCCAAGGCACTCGCACTAGATATAATACCTACGCAAAAAAAGGCCTATCTGTTAAAACCACCAAAAACCCCGACGATATCCGATATCTGGTAAATCTTCAGCAGAAGCTCGCCAAAAATAAACACATCCACGCCTACCCGGAGGCCTACCTAAAAAAAGAGCTAGAACAGCCCTTTGCTACCTTATATCTAGTCAAATATCGTACCCCTAATGATTCCGAACCTAGTCCAAACTCTCCCCCAGAAGATTCTGTTTTGGCTGCCAGCCTATTCTTCGACCATCAAAACACTCGTTATTACATGCAATCTGCTGCCGACGGCGAATACAAAAAACTCCCAGCCACAGTCGCCTTGCTCACTAAAGCCATTTTTGACGCCAAAGAAAAGGGAATCAAATACTTTGATTTCTGGGGCATCGCTCCAGATGGTGCATCAGATGACCACCCCTGGAAAGGTTTCACCGAGTTCAAAAAATCATTCGGCGGTTATCCAGTCCACTACGCTGGGACCTACGATGTTGTCCTGAGTCCATCCAAATACAAACTCTATCAACTTTCCCGCCGAGCCAACCGCGTCCTTAGGAAAACAAGGCGATGAATCTCTCTGGTCTATCCGATGCTCAGGTAGCAGCAAAAATCAAACAGGGAAGAGTCAATCACAAAGATCATAAAAAATCCGACTCTGCTGGCAAGATTATTCTTCGCAATACGCTGACCATCTTCAATCTCGTCAATCTTATTTTGGCCGTTATGGTGTTTCTGGTTGGTTCTTACAAAAATCTCCTCTTTATTTTTATTGCCATCGCCAACACCCTAATTAGCATTATCAACGAAATACGCGCTAAACGCACCGTTGACAAGATGCGCCTAATTGCCGAACAGCGCCCCACCGTCATCAGAGGAGGGAAGACTCTTCAGATAGAGCAAGGGCAGATAGTCGACGGCGATCTTCTCGTATTGTCTCTTGGTGACCAAATTTTAGTTGATAGTATTATCGTTGAAGGAAGTATTGAAGTCAACGAATCTTTTGTGACCGGGGAATCAGATAGCATAACAAAGCATCCAGGCGACAAACTTATCTCTGGTAGTTTTATTGTTTCTGGCGCCTGCAAGGCCACCGCAACTGCTGTCGGGCAAGAAAGCCTCGTCTCCAAACTCGAATCCGCAGCATATACTATCAAAACTGCCGACTCCAAACTTTTTGCCATCATGAATAATATTGTTAAATATATTTCCTTTGCACTTATCCCAATCGGTGCACTTCTTTTATGGGCGCGCTTCCGTGTTCCCGATACCACGCCAGAAGTGGCAGTCACGAGTACTGTTGCCGCCCTTATCAATATGATTCCAGAGGGGCTTATTCTCTTGACTAGCTCTGTTTTGGCACTCGCCACTATCCGTCTTAGTCGCAGGAAGGTGCTCGTCCAAGATCTCTATTCCATCGAAACCCTAGCCCGCGTCGACTGCATCGCACTTGATAAAACCGGCACTCTTACCACCGGCAAAATGCGCGTTAAGCATTTTGTGCCTGTCAAGGATTCAAAGCCACTTTCGCCAACCGACCTCACCAACCCCACCACTCCAGCCGAAAAATCCCTCCAGAACGCGCTCAAGCTTATTCTAGGCACTTCTACTACCGATAACGCCACAAGTACCGCCTTAAAACAAAAACTGCTAAAAACGGCCAAATTTGAGCCCACAGAACAAATTCTAGAAGTCATCCCATTCTCCTCTGACCGCAAATATTCTGGCGTTCGCACAGATAAGGCCACTTACCTCATGGGTGCCCCCGAATTCCTCATAGATAAAAAATATGACATAGAAGGGGATTATCGTATTTTGGCTATCGTAAAATGTGAGAAATACCCTCTTCCAATGAGTAATTCGTCAAATATTGAATTATTAGGCTATGCTCTTCTCGAAGACGACCTCAGAAAAGACGCCAAATCCATCATTAAGTATTTTGCAGACAACGACGTTGAGGTCAAAATCATCTCTGGTGATAGCCCCAAAACCGTGCAATCCATAGCTTCCAAAGTTGGCGTCTCCAATCTGGCCACCATCGATCTTTCCACCCTAGGCTCTACCATCGACTACAACCGCCTCGTCAAAGAATACGCTATCTTTACCCGCGTCAAGCCTGCTCAAAAAAAATCACTAATTCTTGCTCTCAAAAAACAGGGAAAAACCGTTGCCATGACTGGGGATGGCGTCAATGATATTCTTGCCATGAAAGAAGCCGACTGTTCCATAGCCATTGGTGAAGGCTCCGATGCTGCTCGTCGCTCTGCCAAATTTGTTCTCTTGGGTTCTGACTTTTCCGCTGTCCCATCGATCATTGACGAGGGGCGTCAGTCCATCAATAACCTCGAACGCTCCACTACGCTTTTTCTCAGCAAAACCATCTATGCAAGTATTCTGGCCGTGTTGTTTACTATCCTCCCGCTAGAATATCCTTACGCCCCCATCGAAATGTCTCTTTTAAATTTTGCCTGCATCGGTCTTCCTGGTCTCGTCCTCGCCCTCGAACACAATACTTCTCGTATCAAAAACAGGTTTGTCCAAAACATTCTCCAATACTCTGTTCCAGTAGGAATCACCATTTCTGTCTCTATGGTTATATTATCAATTATCGCCGAAGCCCAAAATTTCATTCGTCCCGAGCTCCTCACATCCTCACTCTTCATTACTTTTGCTATTGACTTCGCCCTTATCTATTTAATCTCTAGGCCTCTCAACTTGTTCCGCTCAATCTTACTTATTACAATTTTTAGTATCGTAGCAGTTGTGTTTCTATTTTCGCCATTTCGCAATCTTCTAGATTTAGGTTTTCTATCCGTAAACAGCATCGTTATTGTTTTTGCCATTATATTGTTTGGCTACATTATATTTTTCCTCCTCAGGCGTATCATATTGTCTCTATCAAAAAAACGCACCCACCGCCCTCTCTAGACATCCAATTTGAAGGGTGATATAATCACCCCGTAAGGGGGCGCATCTTAATAAGGAGGTGTTTTTTTGTTAAGACACAGAGAATTGTTTGACCCTATCAAACGAACCGCAGAGATACCTGAAGCAGTTTTTTCTAAGTATATCGATATCGCCGATCATCAGTATCATCTCATACCGATTGCACCCGAGCTTACCGCGAAAATTAAAAAAGTTTTCTACGAAGCTCACCGCGATATAGATAAGGAATATCTGGATCATATCTGGCAATTCGTTTACGAAAGGATTCACCACAACGAGGGTTTGGCTCAGTTCATTCTTGATTTTGATGGAGCCAAGTCTAATTATTTTTTCCCGTGGCTCATCTCGGTGTTTACCTCTCCGTCTGAAGCTCTGGAGCTTGGCTATAACGCTGGATATGATCTGGAAGGAAATTGGGATACCAATATTCCAGAAGAAGATGAGATCAACTCGTTTGTTCGTAATACTCCTACAGTAGCCTACAATCGCGAGCGGCAGCTCTACGTTGCTGATCTAGCAACCACCGATCGCGAAATCATGTCCGTCGGAGAAAAATCCAAAGTTCTCGATCTCGGTGCTGGCCGGCTCGCTTGGGCACGTCACCACGGCTTTAAGTTTGAGCCAAATTTGCAGGCTATTGAGGCTTACGACATCGATCAATCGATCAATCCTCACGATTTATTCGCAGAAAAGCTACCAGACTTAAACCTAAAATACGAGCACAAGGATATCTTGTCGGCGTTGAGAGATCCCGCCGTTAATGATATTAGTCTTGCTATTTTAGGTGGCGTTGCGTCCTACTATCCAGTGGACAAATTTAGAGAGGGAATTATTCGCCCCATCTATTACAAACTGCGCACGAATGGCCGCTTCTTCTTTGACTTGCAGCTTGCCCATTTGGCTTACATCTGGAGTGTCAAAACTTTCGGCTGGCCCGAAATGAAGCTCCCGAAGAAAGCTTCTGATGCTATCGATATCGTAGAAGGCATTCGCAACGATCTTTGGCGAGACGGTCTAAAATTCGGCGCAGAATATGTGCTCGATACCTACAATAAGCCACCGTTATCTGTTATGGTAGTATTAACCAAAATCTAACCCCCTTATAAAAGCCCACATTCATATGTGGGCTTTTGCATATCGAAATTATGCTATAATAAAGTCATACGAAGGAGGTAAATGCATTTAATACATATTTTAGTTACCATCGTGTCGACGCTAACTATCCTATCGGCATTGGCACTGATTTTCGGTAGCTCCAAATCCGAAAAAACCCACAGTCTATGGTTTATGGTTGCCGCAATCGGTGAAACCATTTGGGGTGTTTCCATTGCCGTATTTCTAGCCCTAAGCAATGGTGCGCCCGAGCAGGCTGTTGCTCCATGGCTAGTTAAAGGTATTTATATTGGCGCCATCATCATGGATGTCGCACTTCTTGGCTATATTTCCTGGAAATACAAAACCGGCAAGCTCTGCACTGTTGTTTTTGCCATTCTTGGCATCATTCTTTCTGCTATCCTCTGTTATGACCCATCCGTCCTCTATTCCGACATTACCCTATCTAATACTGGCAACAGTATTTCCATTAATCTTTCCCGTGGCTTTTACATTGCTTACGCTCTTTACTTCTGTACTATTACTCCGGCGCTTTGTGGTTTTCTTCTCTACAAGATCAAACATACCGCCAACAAAAAAATGAAAAAAGGCTACGGCTTCTTCATGGTAGGCCTCGTTGTCACCGGGTTACTCTCGTTAGTTTTCGACATCATTTTACCCCCTACGCGCTACGACCTCATTTGGGTAGGGCCACTTACTATCGGCCTAGTCATTATCGGTTTTTATTATGCTATTCTTAAATTCCGCACCATCACACTCTCCACCAATTGGCTTCGCATCCTTTCTTACATTGTTCTCATCGGTAGCGCCATTAGCATTTATCTCCTCATTTTCCACCTTATCTTCTCGGCTCTCTTCAAAATTGCCAACCCCTCTTTCCAGGTCATTTTACTCAACTTTATTATGATTGCGGTTGTTTTGGTTCTTACTCCCGCCATCTCCGAGCTCCACTCCATGACCAAATCTCTCATCCTCACAAAGCAAATTGACATGGCCTACATTATCAAAAAAATCTCCGTCGCCAGTCGTCGCAGGCTCGACCTCAAAGACCTCTCCGGCTTTCTTGCTGAGCATATGCATTTCTCTTATGTCGGCTTCCTTATCAATGGTCGTCTTTATGGTTCTGAAGATTATCGTATTCCCGCCGAAGACCTTATCGCCATTGAGCGTCTCAAAAAACCAGAACGAGGCATCTGGCAAAGTATTGGCCACCTAAACCAAGCGTCATTAAAAGAACTCGAAATTTCTCGTATCGGCATCATTACTGACGCCTCTGGCGCCGAGATTGGCCAAGTCATCCTGGGCAAACCAGCCACCAAATCTCTGTTAGACAAAAAAGACCTTATGGAAATAGAAATGATAATTAGCCAAGTGGCCATAGTGGTAGGAAATGGTAGCCGCAAGTCTTAAGCAAACCAAAATCACCATCTTACTCTCCGTGAATGCGGCCGCCATTTTGATTGCCGGAGTACTTATTGCGGGTGCCATCTGGCTCAACGGTGGTATGGATTTCCGGGTTGTCGGCGAGCGCTCCGATGAAGTTAGCGAAACCATCGACAACCCCAATCTTATCGATGCTGCCGGCAATGCCACGGATCAGCTCACCGATTCACAAAAATCTTACGTCACTTCCGTCCACACTGTCACCGGCGTTGATTCCACCCCTGTTCCTAGCGGGGAACTATGGGGCGAAGAGTCCATCACAATCTATCAAACCGCCAATTACGACATTTGTGTTGGTGGTGGTCTTGCTGATCTTGGCGAAATGTACTGGCAGACCAGCAATACCGATGTTATTTCTGGTTTCTACGGCAGTGCACGTACTTGGCTTGGATATTCTTCTGACACCTGTCGCTTCCCCATGATTAAAAATACCGGCACCACCACTATTACCGCTGGCACCTACGACGGCACCCGACGCGATTCCATCGAAGTCACCGTTGTTGAGCCACCCAAACTCAAATGGGAATACGAAGTTTTATCCTTAGTCAACCAAGAACGCGTCCGCAACGGTCTTGATAAACTTGCCTGGGGCGATACTTGCGCTGGCGCCGCCGAAACTAGGGCCGAAGAACTCGTCAGGCTCTATTCCCATACTCGTCCTGACGGCAGCCAATGGAGTACTGCCTGTGATAGCCCCAACAACGGCGCCTCTTACGTTGAAGGTGAGAATCTCGTCGTTGGTAGCTCCGCTGTCTCCCCCGAAACTACTGTTGCGGCCTGGATGAATTCAGAAGCTCACCGCGCCAACATCCTAAATCCCGACTTCACCAAACTATCCGTCGGCTTCTATTTTGACCCTTCCACTAAATATCAAACCCACTGGTCTCAATACTTTTCCAATTTCTAATTACGCATAGACCTAATTTTCAATCGATACTCTCGGATAAATATTCAGCTTATACGGGTCCGTTGGCCTCACCCCCGATTGAATTTCAAAGTATGCCGCTGCCGCCACCATCGCTCCATTATCTCCAGATAGCGCAGGCGCAGGGAAATATGCCCCTGGCAATGCACCCCTCAAAACCTCATTTGCAGACACGCCACCGGCCACTACTATGGATTTGATATCACGATATTGCCTCGATGCCGCCTCTAATTTCTCCACCAAAATATCCACCGCTGTTTTTTGGAATGATGCTGCAAAATCTACCACTTGCTGGGGAGTTAGCAGCCTAGCAAGCTCGTGTGACGGATAAGAAATCGGTACTCCCACTTCTTTTTGTACAGCTCTCAAAACCGCAGTTTTCAGTCCTGAAAACGAAAAATCTAGCCCTTCTACTTTTGGGTGCGGGAATTGATACTTCCCGGCATCGCCAGGAGAGAGCTTTTTATTTTGACCAGTAGCACCATAGGCTGCGGCGGCTTTTGAGATGCTGGGTCCTCCCGGATATGGCAACCCTAAGATTTTTGCCACCTTATCAAAGCATTCTCCTACCGCATCATCGCGAGTAGTTCCAATTATCTCAAACTGATTATGTGCTGGCATATACAGAATTTGTGTATGCCCCCCCGAAATCACCAATGCCAGTAAAGGAAATTTGGGTAAGCCTAGACCGCTCCCATCTGTCAGCCAATTTGCATACACGTGCGATTTCAGGTGATGCACGGCATATAGGGGTTTATTATGTAAAATCGCTAAAGTTCGTGCGGTCAGTGTCCCAATCAAAAGAGAACCAAGCAGCCCTGGCGCATGTGTTACTGCTATGGCGTCGATGTCATCCCAATCACAAGACGCGTCCCTAAGGGCCTTATCTATTACCGGCATCGTTGCCTCCAGATGGCTTCTCGCCGCCACCTCTGGAATTACGCCACCATACTCTGCAAAAATGTCGATTTGACTCACTACCACATTAGACAAAATAGAAACTCCATCTTCAACCACGGCCGCCGCCGTTTCATCACAACTAGTTTCTATTCCTAATATCTTCATCTGTTCATTATACCATAAATAGCGTAGTATAACCCTAAAAGATTGACAGAAACAAAGATTTATGCTATAACAAGAGAAGCTTTATGTTTTTTGCATCAAGGGGGTGAAAAAATGACAACAAAACACGAGCGTACCATAAAAATGATGGAGAACTTTGTTTATCTCCACAATAAAGGCCATTCTGTAGGCGAAATCGCCAAAATGTACGATTTATCAGAGTCGACCGTGTACAGGCATCTTGGGGAAATTGCCTTATCGGTCGACATGACTCGCGGGGAATTACTCAAAAGACACTTCACGGCAGACCATTCGGGGCGCAATTTTACTCCGGTTAAGCCTGTCGACAGATCAAAGCTTAATGGGGATTTTGCCGCACTCATGACAGAAATAGAATCTCTGCAGGCAGGCATCAGTAAGACCATCGAAGATTTAGAAATCTACAATGGGATTTTAGAGGAGGAGATAAAATGAGCAACGGGTTAATTATTACGGCGAAAAAGATTCAAGTGCTTCTTAAGAGGGGATGTACCCCAGAAGATATCATGCAGAAGTACGGATGTACAGAGGAGGAGTTCAAGAAACACCTTGAGCGACTTTATAGTTCGGGCGATGGCTCCAGGGCCAAAGAAATATATAAAGCCCTAGAAGCCAATCGCAAAAAGCCACGCGGGCACGGTTCGGCAAAAACTGCCAAGTTTATCGATAGCACTCCAGTTGTCGACGAATCCAGTGAGTCGACAACTATTGAAGAATCGGTAAAAGAACCGGTTGAAGCACCAGCGATAAACGGCCACGAATCCGACAAGTTCAAGGTCATTCTAGAGCTTAGAAAGGAAGAAGAGGATTTAAGTAACGAGATAATCCAATTTGAGTCCGATCACAAAAAGCTTTCTTCCGAGCATCGGGAGTGTATTGGGGAACTTCGCGAGCTACAGGTTCGAATCGAAAAGATCAAGAACGATCTTGGAGACTGCCAGCTTAAGTTCGACGAAGTCACGGCTCGGGCGGATGAGATTGCTGGTCAGATGAACGAAGTTGCTCGTCTGCGAAATCAAAAAAAGATGATACTCGAGAAAGTGCGTCAAGATATTGCAGAAAAGAGCACAGTCATTATTTGCGTCTATAAGGATGGTTGCATTGAGGCTCCGGAAAACCCAGAGCTCACCTTAGAAGACGAAGGCTTTCAAACCATCAAGGCTGAAATCGCCGAGAGGGAAGAATGTCTCGATCTCAGGATGCGCGATATCGTTACTCTTTCGCGTCTTGTCAAAATCTGCGAAAAGATTGAGCACGTTAACCTTCTCTGTGACAATCCAGTCATGGAGCAGGCTTTCTGGGCCATTCGGCGTTAGCACCTTACATATTCATCAAGTGCCACCAAACGGTGGCACTTTTTGATTAGGATATATCACAAGATGAATATTACTCGTGGTGATATTTTCCGCCACGGATGATTTCTTGCGCTCTGTATATTTGCTCCGCAACAATTAGCCTCGCAATCATGTGTGGAAACACTAATTTAGAAAAACTCCATACAAAATCCGACCCATCACGCACTTTTTCGCTAAATCCATATGCGCCGCCTATCAGTATTACCACATTCTTTCCATCCACAAATGCACCATTCAATATCTGTGAATATTCATCTGATGATATATTTTTTCCGCGCTCGTCGCAACATATTACCAAGTCTCTTGTCTCAAATGGCCACTTTTCAAGATACTTCGCCAATTTATCCTCATCCATAAACTGCCACGAGATATCAAATGGCTTCCTCAGCCTCTTCTCATACTCAGAAATCACCCCAGATACCCATTCTGCATTTTTCTTTCCCCCAGCGATAATCTTTATCATATCTCAATTATAACAAAAAGTATTCAACCCACCCAATCTTATATTTGATTTTTTTAACATTCGTTCCAAAAAGCACCCTAAAGGGTGCTTTTTATCTTATGCAACTTGGGCGAATCAAGCAGACGTCAATAACTGAGTAAGCCTAGCTCCGAAAGCCAATTGACTCAAAATGTTATAATAGAAACAATAAACAAGGAGCTATTTATGGAACAGAAAATTTGCCAAAGTTGTGCAATGCCACTAACCTCGGAAGATATGTTTGCCACCGAAAAGGACGGCAGCAAAAATGAAGATTATTGTAAATGGTGCTATAAAGACGGCGAATTTCTTGATAAGTGTTCCATGGAAGAATATATCGAGAAATGTTCCCAATTTGGCGAACAGGCCGGCATGACGAACGAACAAATGCGAGAATACTGCACAAAAATCTTCCCAACACTCAAAAGATGGAAGAAATAGGCACCAAATTTAAAAGATTACTAAATGAAAAATAAGCCCAAGGAACTACTATTATATTTATATTTGGCTGGACCGGCAGGATATTCATCCAAGACCGGTCGCAAGAAACAAAAACCGAGAGCGAGCTCTCGTTTTTTCTTTCTTGGCTGGACCAGTAGGATTCGATTCGGACGAAGTGAGAACGAGTCCTCGCTTTTTGATTTTTTGTGAAACAAAAATGGCTGAGCAAAATTAACCAGGCATTAACAATTTACAAGGAAGATATTAAACAAAAGCTCAACAATTTCAAACTTGAATAGAGTATTTTTTATACTTTTAATTCATCTACGGCAAAGAGCATACAAACATCACCAGTACTAGCCTTAGTCCAATAATGTTTGTCATCAATATATCCATCGGCCTTTTTCTTTGCATCTTCTTTGTAAGAAAATACTTTAACTGCACGAAAAGATGCTTGGCTATATGGAAATCCGTCATCAAATTCAAAGTCATACGGCATTTCAAGCTCTTCATAGCCACCTAGATAATCTGCGGCAAGAAGAACGTATTTTGCACCATCCTTATCGGAAAAGATGTAAATCATGGAGTCTGGGGTTATTTGCTTTGCACCATCATAAAGAACTCCTTCAATGCCATAGGAATTGAGAATCTCAGCCAATTCTTCTTGTTCGATTTTATTCATCATATCTATTATGATACCATTTCAACAATAAAAAGACCAGCCGAAAGCGTCTTGCTCTCTGGGCTTCAAAGAGTCCAACTCGTAGTTTCTGGACATACATAGCCACCAACCTTTCTAAAAAATAAAAGTACAAGCCTTAAGGCTCATCTAAATATATTATAACAGTTTTATGTGGTTTTGGCAAAAAAATAATAGGCCACGACCTATTACATTTATATTTGGCTGGACCGGCAGGATTCGATTCGAACGAAGTGAGAACGAATCCTCGCTTTTTGATTTTTTGTGAAACAAAAATGGCTGGACCGGCAGGATTCGAACCTGCGAATGCTGGGACCAAAACCCAGTGCCTTACCGCTTGGCGACGGTCCAATCTCTCCAAGATTCTATCATAAAAAACAATCCAGGTAAAGCACACCAAGATTAATCTCAGAAGCCCCTAGTGCTTTCTAGGAACTATGATATAATACAAAATATGGCTACCAAAAAGCGTAAAAAAACCAAAAAACGCACCAAAAAGGAGGTTAGGCCCGAGCACGAGCTCCCCGGTGGATTCTGGCGTCAGATAGTTGCCGTCCTCATGATTGCGCTTGCCCTCTTTTTTGTCATTACTTGGTTCGGTCAAGGCGGTACCGTTCTAAATGTCGTTCATCAATTTATCCTGAACGGGCTCGGTTTTGCTACTTATTTCATTCCTGCACTGCTTGTTTATCTTGCGGTCAAAATCTTTCGCTCCGAAGATAATCGCATCGCCACGCCAGTTTATGTTGCTTCAATTCTCATGATATTTTGGATTTCTGGTATCTCTGCTATTTGGCAAAATGGTGGCATCGTAGGACAATGGCTAAATTCTCTTGCGACTAATGTTTTGAATCAAGGCGTAGTAATTTTTATTTATCTTGTTCTAATTTTTATCACCACAGCTTTCATTCTTCAAATTTCGCCTATTACCCTCTTCAAAGGTACCAAAAATCTCACCAAGCACAATAAATCCACCAGCGAAGAGCCCACCAAAAAAGGCAAAAAACTCGGTCAGCTCGAGATCAAAGTCAATTCCGGCATGGGTTCCACCGAATCTGCCCCCACATCTAGCGTCAGAAGCAAATTCCACAAAACTCCCACCAAGGCGCCAGCTCAAGAACCGCCCAAAGAACCCACCGCTCTTGTCGCCGTTAACGATCCAGACTGGAAAATGCCCAGCACTGATCTTCTCGGCAAAAAACAATCTCCCGCCGATGCTGGCAACATCCAGCAAAATGCGTATGTTATCAAGTCCACTCTTGCCGAGTTTGGTATCGACGTTGAAATGGAAGGTGCTAATGTTGGTCCGCGGGTCACCCAGTATACTATGAAGCCTCCCGCCGGCGTCAATCTTAGTAAAATCCTTGCCCGTGATAAGGAGTTGGCCCTCAATCTCGCCGTAGACAAAATCCGTATCGAGGCTCCAATCCCAGGCACTCGTTCCGTTGGCGTTGAAATCCCCAATGTTCGCTCCGCCGACGTTCCTTTGCGCAGTGTTCTTGAGTCCCCAGATTGGAAAAAAGCCACTGATCCTCTTACTTTTGCGGTAGGGAAGGACATTTCTGGTCGCGCCGTTGTTGCAAATCTTGCCAAAATGCCGCACCTCCTTATTGCTGGTACTACCGGTTCAGGTAAATCCGTCATGAGCAACACCCTCATTAGCTCGCTTCTTTATCGTAACTCTCCTAGCGACATGAAGCTCATCATTGTCGATCCCAAACAAGTCGAAATGGCTCAATACAATGATATTCCACACCTTCTCACTCCAATCATTACCCAAACAGACAAAGCTCTTTCCGCCATGAAATGGGCCGTTGGCGAAATGGAACGACGCTATACTTTAATGGCAGAAGAAAAAGTCAAAAATATCGCCGATTATAACGCCAAAATGGCTAAGTCCGCCGAAGATGATCCCAAAAAAGAAGGCAAAATGCCATACATCGTTGTCATTATCGACGAGATGGCCGATCTTATGATGATGGCAGGGAAAGATCTAGAAATGCTCATTGTCCGCATTGCCCAGAAGGGTCGTGCCGCTGGCATCCATCTCGTACTCGCCACTCAGCGTCCAGAGGTTAAGGTTATTACTGGCCTTATTAAAGCCAACATCCCAGGCCGCATTGCTTTTGCTGTCGGCTCCCAGATGGACTCACGCATTATGCTTGACCAAGGCGGTGCCGAAAAACTCCTCGGTAAAGGTGATATGCTTCTTCTCACTACTGATATGATGGGCAAACCACGTCGTATTCAGGGTGCTTGGACTTCCGATGAGGACATTAATAAAGTCACAGATTTCTTAAGGGCTCAGCGCGCTCCAGAATACAATAATGAAGTTATTTCTCAGCAAGTCGCCATCAAAGGCATGGGCGGCGGTGGCGGCGATTTAGGAGACCTTGGCCGGCGTTACGACCCGAACGATCCACTCGTTCGCAAGGCTGTCGAAATTTCTCTCAGCAAAGGTAAATTTTCTACCGCTATGCTACAAACTTATCTTGGCAAAGGGCACGGTTTTGTTTCTGGCCTTGCCATCTGGTTTGAAGAAATCGGTGTCATCGGCCCTCAAAATGGCAACAAGCCCCGCGATCTCCTCATCTCCTCGATGGAAGAGTTTGACCAGATTGCCGGTGTATGATATAATCAACCCATTATCAGCTCAGCAAACAAGCAATATCTGTGTTTGCTTTAACCAAAGGAGTTTTTATGAAAGATTACGAACTTTCAGTCCTATTTCACCCCGATTTAGAGGTGAATCTAGATCCAGCTCTCGATAAAGTCAAAAAAATTATCGAATCCGCTGGTGGCAAAATTAAAAAAGAAGAGAACGATGGCAAAAAACGCCTCGCCTACTCAATCAAAAGTCAAAATTTTGCCGTTTATTATTATTTTGACCTCGAGCTCCCTGCGGAAGCCCCAGCCAAAATTTCGTCCAGCCTCAATATTACCGACGAAGTTTTGCGCTATCTCCTTGTCAAGGTGGATGAACGCAAGGCTAAATTTGCTGCTCGTCGTGCCGAAAAAGCCACAAACGAGGGCAAAAACGAAGTAACCGTAGAAAAAGGAGAATAAAATGCGCGGATTTTCTAAGGCTATTATTACAGGTAATCTAACTCGCGACCCAGAGTTGCGCACCACTCCTAACGGAGCTAGTGTTTGTAGCTTCTCAGTTGCGGTCAATCGTGTTTATCGTGATTCCAATGGGGAACAAAAAGAGGACGTCTCTTTTATCGACTGCTCTGCTTGGGGCAAATTGGGCGAGATGATTAATCAATACGCCAAAAAAGGCTCCGGAGTTCTTGTTTCTGGCCGCCTCGATCAACGTAGTTGGGAAGACAAGACCAGTGGTCAAAAGCGTTCTCGTGTCGAAATCGTGGTCGAAGATTTTAACTTCACCGGCAGCTCTCGCGACAACGGTGGTTCTAATAATTTTGAATCTTCAAACACCTCTAACGAAGCTCCTGCTTCCGACCTCCCCGACGACATCCCAGAAGGTGAAATCGACTTAAGCGATGTCCCATTCTAATAAAAAATTAAAGCGAAGGATATAATATGAAAAAAATTAAAAGTGATCCAAATCTCTACTTCGATTATCGCGACGTTAAAACTCTTCAGCGATATATCGACACTTATGGCTGCATCGAACCAATTGCCAAGACCGGCCTTTCTGCCAAGCAGCAACGCCAACTTGCGGTTGCCATTAAGCGTGCTCGCCATTTAGCGCTTTTGCCATTTGTTACCAATAATTAAGGAGATAAAATGTACGGACCAACAGATTTAAAGAAAAATGTTCTGATTACTTTGGATGGTCAGCCATATAAAGTAGTCGAATATTCTCAAAAAGTCATGGGCCGGGGTGGCTCCATAGTTAACGTTAAGGTTAAAAACCTCATTACAGGGGCGCTTTTACCCAAGACTTTCAAAGGTCAAGAAAAAATCGAACCCGCCGAAGTCACTACCCGTAAAGTTCAGTATCTTTATAAAGATGATGAAAAATTTTATTTCATGGATCCAGAAAGTTTTGAGCAATACGAGCTTTCTGCAGATATGGTAGCCGATTCCAAAGACTTCATGAAAGACGGCGACGAAATGGAAATTCAATTCTATAACGGTACGCCAATTAACCTCGTTTTGCCGAAGAATCTTTGGCTTACTGTTACTTATACCGAAAACGCCGTCAAGGGCGATACTTCAACCTCTGTCATGAAAGATGCCACCCTCGAAACCGGCGTCGTTATCAAAGTTCCTGCCTTTATTAAGGAAGGCGACATTGTCTCGGTAGATACCGAAACTTACGCGTATAGAGAACGCAAAAAATAGGATATTTGTGGGCAGCCAAGACATATCCAGAGGCTATATTAAGCTATCCGACGCCGCAAAGGCCTTCAATTTTGATTTTCAAAACAAAGTAGTTTTAGATATTGGTTCCTCTACTGGCGGCTTCACCAAATACGCCCTTAACCACGGCGCCAAAGAAGTTATTGCCATCGAAAAGGGAACTAATCAAATGGAAAAGCCCTTGAGATACGACCCTCGCATCGAGCTTCACGAAAAAACCGACATTTTTGAATTCAATTTGGATTCATTCCCAGATGTCATCGTTGCCGACGTCTCTTTTATCTCTTTGACCGAAATTCTTATTCATGCAAAAAAACATTTATCCGACAACCATACGGATTTCTTGGTTATGCTGAAACCTCAATTTGAAGCCAGGCCCAGCCAATTAAATAACGGCATCATAAAAAACGAAACCATTCGTCGCCAAATTATTAAAGATTTTGAATATTGGCTCAAACAAAATAATTTTATTATCATCAATAAGCGTGACAATGAGTTAAAAGGGAAAACTGGCAATCAAGAAAGGTTTTATTGGTTAAGGCAGGCAAAAAAATAAATTTGAGCGAACTTATAGGCGTGGCACGCCGTCTACAAAAACATTTTTTAATTGACATTCCTAAAGCACAAGCATATAATATATAGCATGAACTTATTGCATGGCGTGGGCGACTTTTTCTCCCTAGATATCGGGACAAATTCGATGCGAATCGTGCAGCTTTCTGGTAGCAGCCAACATGGTTGGACTCTGCAAAAATATGCCTACGTACCAATCGATCAAAAACTTACCCAAGACTCATCCGATTTAGGCAAAAAACGCCTCGGTGAGGCCATTTTGGGCGCCACCAATCAAGCGGGCATCAAGACCAAGAACATCGCCATCGGCCTACCAGCCACCAAAACTTTCACATCGGTCGTCGAGACAGAAACGCTTCCAGAAAAAGAACTTCGCAAATCTTTCAAATACGAGCTAGACAAATATGTTCCCATGGCGCTCAATGACGCCAAGGCAGATTATCTTATTCTTGGACCCAGCCCCAATGATCCAGCCAAGACCGAGGTTCTAGTATCTTCTGTTGCTAAAGATTATGCCGAGTCCACTATGGAGATGATTGAAAAAACCGGCCTCAATATTATTGCCATGGAGCCAGAGCCACTCGCTATGGCTAGAGCACTTGCTGTTCCAGGCGCCATCGACGCCACTATGATAGTTGACTTTGGTGAAAAATCTACCGATATCGTTGTTAATTTTAAAGGACAACCACGTCTCGTGCGTTCAGTCCCAGGCGGATTCATCGTTTTGGTTAGAGCAGTAGCTACCGGTCTCAATGTCCGCGAGGATCAATCCAGACAATTCATCCTCAAATTCGGCCTCGACCAGAATCAGGTCGAAGGGCAAGTATTTAAAGCTCTCAGTTCACATCTCGATAATTTTGCCTCCGAACTTGCTAAATCCGTTCGCTTCTTCCAAACCAAGTATCTAGGTGGCAAAGTTGGTGGCATTGTTCTCTCTGGTTTTGCTAGCATGATTCCTCTATTTTCAGAATACATCGAAGCCAAAACCAACGTTCCGACCATGAAGGGTAATCCATGGCAACTCGTTCGCACCACGCCAGAGCAACAAAAAGCTCTCATGAATGTCGCCAGTGAATTTGCTGTTGCGATTGGCTTATCAGAAAGGAGTAATGACTAATGGCTCGCGAAATTAATCTTGTCCCCGACATCAAGGATGAAATGATTAAGACTCTCAAACTTCGCAATCTTATTTTCTTCCTTTGTGCTGTCGTGGCGGCAGCCAGCGTCGGTGTCACTCTTATTTTTGGCCTAATTGTCGGCGGCCAAAACCTTATCATCGAGAGTAAAGACAACACCATCAAACTCATGAACGACAAAGTTGTTTCTTATACAGACCTCAATGATTTTATTACCATCAAAGACCAGCTTTCCAACATTTCCTCCCTCACCAGCGACAAAAAAGTTTTATCTCGCACCTTCAATATTCTTACTGCTCTTCTTCCGACCGGTGCCGATACTATTGAAATTTCCGAATTAAGCGTCGACCTCTCCGATGATGGCCCCACGCTTTCTTTCGACGCTCAGGCCGACGCCAAAAATCCCCCATACATTGATTACAACGTGCTAGATTCCTTCAAAAAAAGTATGCAATATATGCATTATGATTACGGCTCCTATGTAGACAAAAACAACAATGTTATTCCTGCCTACTGTATTATAGAATCAGATTCCAAAGGCGCCTTTTTCTCTGACTCCAATAAGAATTTCTATGCCTACTGGACCATTAATGCTGAAGGTTGCGACCCGTCATCCAATAGCTCCGCAAGCGAAACGGACACCATTATTCCTAATAATGATTACACCACAGAGGACTACGAGGGCACTCAAGTTGTTCGCATCTGGCGCACTCCCCAATACAACGAATGGTACAAAGAAAATCCTAGCAGCACTGAGCCATATATGAGCCTAGATGGCACTATCGCAAACGTAGCACATTTCAATAGCGCCTGCATCACTTACACTGGCGAGATTGAGTCGGGTAGCTCCACTCCAAAATGGAAAGAAGACAACTCATGTGCATTAGTCCCACAAAGCGAACAGGAAAGTGATAGTGAAGGGGGAAGTGGTATTACGATTTCTGATTCTTCCAATGGCCGTGATTCTTCCGAAGAGTTAGTATTGCGCTTCTCAGCTACCATTCGGTTAAACCCCGAAGTTTACAAATTTGATAATACTCATATGCTCGCTATCGGCCCAACTGGTCGTCGCAATGTAACCGATTCTTATGTCCAGATTCAATCCATGTTTGGCAAACGCGCCAAAGATTGCGAAAAAGGTGACGCCGCCTGTAATGCTAACACGAATGGAGGTCAATAAAATGGCTAAAGAAGTCGCTATCGGCAAACGCGCCAAAATTTCAGAAGCTCAACAATATATGATACTTTCGGTTCTTGGTGCTTCCATTTTCTTGGGTGTTGCTATTGCCTTGGTCTCTCACTTCGTTCAACTAATCTCTTTCAACGCCAAAGTCATTGGTGGTCAAGATGGAGCTATCGCTGCTTACTCTAAAGTCATCAAATCTGCAGGCATCTGCACAAGCCCAAGCGGAAGTGTATATTCCGATAGCGAAATAGAAGCCTGCGAGCCAGACAGCATCGAACTATCCGAAATCCCCGGCACCCTGCGCGCCAATATTCTAGAAGACCTCGCAGCCAATCAAGCCTTAAATTCCGTACCCAAAGAAGATGATTCTGGTTGTATCAATCCCGACACCGCCAAAAACTTCACCTACAAAGAACTCAATAATATATATAATAAAGCCAACACCGCTGAGGAATTAGCCGCGGCTAGCCAACTGATCAAAAGTTGTTCCGCTCTTCGTGTTATTCCAGACGCTCTTCCTACCTTCAAAAACGAAGAAGCCCTTCTCGCTAGCTTGAACAAATTATTTGTCGTCTCCAATTGGACGCCAGAATCCCTCAGCCCAAGCGGCACCACTTCCGCCGCGTCTATAGGGAAAGGGCTCAATGCCATATCTGTTAGTCTTTCCGTGGAAGCAAGTTCCGCTACCACCACCACCGTCTTAAACAACATCGAGCGCTCAATCCGTGATTTTAACATCGAACGCGCCACCATAGAATGGGGCGGCGACGATTCACTCATTCTTGGCGCCGAAGCTACAGCTTACTATATGAACAAATCTTCTATCACTCCGACTACAAAAACTATAACCACTGAAAGTGGAGGAGAGGAGCAACCAGTCAATGAAGACGATGAACTCGATGAACTCTAAGACTGATCTAGTAACATCAATTTTCTTGGCTATTGTTGGTGCGGTAATTGCGTACTTTGTCTGTGGCTTTTTCATTGGGGAGATTGAACCATATTCTTATACAACCATAGATTCTTCATTTAGTACGGATCTCGCTGAGCCCAACGTAGAGGTATTTAATTATAAGGCACTCAATCCTACAGTCGAAGTTTATGTAGGGGAATGTGATGAGTTCGACGAAAACGGCGAATGTATAGATGAGGATTCTGAAGATATCATAAATATTGAAGAAGACGTAAACATCAAAGAAGATACAGAAACTGAGCCGGGCGAGCAGGAGAATCCATAATGGCTCTCCTTACTAAAGAGGCCGAAGAAAAAATCATCAACCTTCTAGTTAGTGAAGGTCTAGCTGATGGTAATTTGGTCTATTCCATCAAGCAAGAAGCGGAAATGGGTGGCAATCCAGTATTGGCTGAGCTCATCAATCGCAAAATCATCAGCAATGATATGGTGGCTCGCGCCACGGCTGCTATTATTGGCGTGCCATATGTCGAACTAAAAAATATCACCATTGATCAAGATATTTTAGCCAAAATTCCTGGCGACGCTTCGTCTCGCGTTCTTGCGGTGCCACTTGGAGAAAAAGATGGCATGCTCAATGTTGCCATGGTTGACGTCACCAACGTTCAGGCCACAGACTACTTATCAAACCTCGTCAATCAGCCAATCAGGGTATGGATGTCTTCCGAGCGTGGCATCCGCGAAATGCTCGATAAATATCACGGCGATTTTTCTGGGGTCAAAGAAGCTGTCAGTGAAACCGAGGAAGAACAAGCCGTAGAAGAAGCCAAGTCCGATGTCAAAACTATCGTCCAAGACTCCCCTATTTCCAAAGCCCTAACTACCATTTTGAGCTATGCCGCCAAGACCAAGGCCTCCGATATTCACATCGAGCCGCTAGAAAACTCCCTAATCATCCGTTGTCGTATCGATGGTGTCCTTCGCAAAATCATGGAGCTCCCCAAGACCGTTGCTCCCGCCCTAGTTTCTCGTATTAAAATTCTTTCCAACCTCAAAATCGACGAACACCGCACTCCTCAGGACGGTCAATTTACAGTTCTAGTCGACGACAAGGAAATCGACTTGCGTATCGCTATTTCTCCAGTCACCTGGGGTGAACAGGTCGTCATTCGTCTTCTCGACAAAAAAGGCGTTTCCATGGAAATCGAAAAAATGGGTATGAGTGGTCGCGCTCTCCGCGCTGTCCTTGAGGGAATCAAAAAGCCAAACGGCATGATTCTTACATCTGGTCCAACTGGTTCAGGTAAATCCACCACCCTTTATGCGTTGATTCAGCAGATAAAATCCGAAGAAATCAACATCGTCACTCTAGAAGATCCGGTCGAATATAAGATGGATGGCATTAATCAAATTCAGGTCAACGTCGACGCTGGCCTCACTTTTGCGTCTGGCCTTAGGTCTATTTTGCGTCAAGACCCCGATGTGGTAATGGTCGGTGAGATTCGTGATTCCGAAACCGCTGGTCTTGCCGTGCAGGCAGCTCTCACCGGGCACCTAGTGTTTTCCACCCTCCACACCAACTCCGCTGCTGGTATTTTGCCACGCCTCCTAGATATGGGCATCGAGCCATTTCTTCTTGCTTCTACGCTCAATGTAGTAATCGGCCAGCGTCTCGTCCGCCGCATTACCGAAAAACGCGAAATGTATAAATCTTCCGAAATCGAAACTGAGGGAATTAATTCCATCGTCGGCGATTTATTGCCAAAAACCAAGGAAGAAGTAGCCAAAATTAGCGAAGACCTAGGTTATCCAGGACTACCAGTCAAAAACGATGAACATTACATGCTAGCCAAAGGCATGGATTCCAAAGAAACCCCAGGTGGCTATTCCGGTCGAGCGGGCCTTTACGAAACCATTATTGTCGATGAAGATATCCAAAAAATGATCATCAATCATTCTACTGCCAACGAAATCATGCGTCTAGCCAAAACCAAGGGAACTATCACTATGCGCCAAGACGGCGTCTTGAAGGTATTATCGGGCATAACAACAATGGAGGAAGTCAATCGCGTTGCCAGTGATTTATCGTAACGCTTATGATATAATAAAATTATGGAAAGTAGTGGGCAATCAAATATACTAAAAATCGAAACCTTACTAGAGGAATGCGTCAAGCGCAACGCCTCAGATCTTCATATCCAATATGGTTTACCGCCAATTCTTCGTGTTGACGGCGTTCTAGCTCCTATTGCTGGCACTCCCACTCTTAATGAAGAGATGGTTCGCAACCTTGTTTTTGCCACTCTAGACGAAGAGCAACGCAAGATTCTCATCAAAGACAAAGAGTTTGATTATTCTTTCTCCTTCGGAGACATTGCTCGTTTCCGCGTCAATGCCTTCCACGAAAAAGGCAAACTTGCCGCCGCCTTTCGCCTTATCCCCAATCAGATTCGCAGCATCAATGATCTCGGTATGCCAGCCATTGTCGAAACTTTCGCCGAATTCCCCCGCGGCCTAGTGTTAGTCACTGGTCCAACTGGTTCAGGCAAATCCACTACACTTGCCGCCTTGGTAGACAAAATCAATCGTGAAAAATCTGTTCATATTATTACTATTGAAGATCCAATCGAATTCACCCACAAATCTCAGCGCTCCGTCATCGCTCAGCGCGAAGTCCACTATGACACTTTTAGCTTTGCTGCTGCACTTCGTTCTGTTCTTCGTGAGGACCCCGATGTCGTATTGATTGGTGAGATGCGCGACCTAGAAACCATCCAGGCCGCTATCACTATCGCCGAAACCGGCCACCTTGTTTTTGCCACCCTCCACACCAACTCTGCTGCTCAGTCTATCGACCGTATGGTGGACGTCTTCCCAGCTCATCAGCAGCCCCAGGTTCGCACCCAGCTCTCCAACATGCTTATGGCCATCTGTGCTCAGCGCCTTGTTCCTGCCATCGGTGGCGGGCGCGTAGTTGCTGCCGAGATTATGATTGCAAACTCCGCCATCCGCACTCTCATCCGTGATGGCAAGACGCATCAGATTGATACCGCCATCCAGACCGGCGCCGAACAGGGCATGCAGACCATGGATCGCACCCTCGTCAAACTCGTCCAAACCGGAGTTATTACATATGATGCTGCTCGCGAGTACGCCG
This sequence comes from Candidatus Saccharimonadota bacterium, assembly GCA_017511865.1. GTDB lineage: Bacteria > Patescibacteriota > Saccharimonadia > Saccharimonadales > Saccharimonadaceae > Nanosyncoccus. The sequence continues at coordinate 67,353 of JAFWIQ010000010.1, read as the reverse complement.
TAGATCTCAACGAATTCAACAGGTTAATCAAGGGCTAAAAAATGAAGCGTTTCGATTACAAGGCCAAAGAAAAAGACAGTGGCAAGATGGTCAAAGGCAGTATCCAAGCCGAGACCGAACAAGTCGCTGGCCACCTTTTGATCGAACAAGGATATATTCCAGAGAGCATTATCGAAGAAGGCTCGGGCCTTTTTGGTAAAAAGAGTCGTGTCACCACCAAAGACCGCATCACTTTCACTCGTCAGCTCGCCACTTTGATCGGTGCCGGCCTACCTTTGGCAACTAGCCTGCGTACCGTAGCCGAACAAACTCAGTCAAAGGGAATGAAGGCTGTTGTTGAAGAAATCCTCACCAGCGTAGAATCCGGCAAAAGCCTTCACGAGGCCTTCGCCCAACATTCAGACATCTTCAATGGTGTTTATCTCGCCCTAATCCAAGCTGGTGAAACTTCTGGTACCCTAGACCTCGCCCTAAAACGTCTCGCCGACCAAGAAGAGAAGGATGCCGCCATGATGTCCAAAATCCGTGGCGCCCTCGTCTATCCAGGTATCATTTTGGTAGTGATTATCGCCGTGCTTGCCTTCATGATGATTATGGTCGTCCCACAGGTTAGAAGCCTATATGAAGATATGAATCAAGAGCTCCCCGGCATGACACAATTCCTCGTCGGCATCACAGATTTCTTCGCTAGTTTCTGGTGGCTAGTCTTAATGATTGTCATTGGTGCAGGTTTTGGTATTTACTTTGCCGTCAAGAGAACCAAAGCTGGTCGTCAAGCGATGGACTCCTTCAAAATCCACGTACCAATCTTTGGTGGCCTCTTCCGTAAGCTCTATGTTTCTCGCTTTGCACGCACTTGCGAGATGATGCTTGCTACCGGCGTGCCAATGCTAGATTCGGTCAAGATTTCAATCGGCGCCGTCAACAACGTTATCGTAGAAGAAGAATACAACAAAGCTCTAGAAATCATCAAAAGCGGTAAACCACTCTCCGAATCCCTCAAGGAACGCGAATACATGCTTCCATTAGTGCCTCAAATGGCCTCCATCGGCGAGGAATCAGGGAAGATCGACGAAATGCTCGGCAAAGCCGCCCAAGTCTACGAAAACGAACTAGACGAACAAATCAACGCTATCTCCACCATGATTGAGCCTATCCTCATGGTCATCATGGCCGGCCTCATCGGTGTCGTCATCGGCGGTACACTCCTCCCAATCTACTCCCTCGTCAACTCCGTCGGCACGTAGTTATACTTATAATATAAAGAATAATTCTCTACTGTACGACCATCAACTTTTTTGTTTGAAGCAATAAGAATATCCGATATGTATAAATTATAGAATTATGCAAAAACTTGGCAAAAAATGAAAGTTTTTGCATCAAAAAATCGCCCCATAAGGAGCGATTTTCTGATACATTAATTACTGTAACAAGTCGTGCCAGCCCCCTCTAACTTCATCACCAACGCTACTCTGTTTGCTCCATTGGCACGAATCGCCTTCTCTCCTTTGCACGTGGCATTTTTTATGGCTACAATCCTACCCGCAGCAAAAGTTGTCGACGCCTGTAACGCACATGCTGTGCCCTCGGCTTGAGCGCTACCACCAGTATTCAAGCAATCCGCAACCCCAGCCGCGTCAGAGTCGTTTTTGCTTGAAAAGACATAAGCCTTCCCAGATGGATCCTGGAAAGAATCTCCTCCAGCCTTCAAATAACCACTAATGAAGGTGGCCTTAAAATCCGGGATCGAACCATTATTATTTGCCTGATAGCTCTGTACAGCGGCAATTGCGCGCCCCAAGTCACTACGCCTCTGCGTATCTCTCTGTGACCGTTGAAGTGCCGGTAGAGCTATGAAAACCATGAGGAAAATAAGACCTGCAATAGCAAGCACCAAGACCACCTCAATAATCGTAAAACCCTTTTTATTTTTGATATTTTCTTTAGCCATGTCTAATCCTTTCTTAGATTTTAATTTTATGTCGCGCAAGAGTGATTGGACGACATAACTTTTGCTTTTATCATAACAAATATTCTCTAAAAAGCAATAGCTTTTTCAGATTTTTTTAAGATTTTTGGATATTGAATTTTTGAACATCGCTTAGGCTCATCCCTGTTAATTGATGTGTCTTATGTCTTAAAATCACTCTTGTGCGACAACAACATTTAATTAAAAGAAAGGGCTATATGACTAATCAAAAGAATCAACTTCAAAAAAACAAACAAGGTTTTACTATTATCGAAGTAGTACTAGTACTTGCTATCGCCGGTCTAATCTTCCTGATGGTCTTTATCGCCCTCCCAGCGCTCCAGCGGTCGCAGAGAGATACACAGAGGCGTGATGATATGGCTTTATTCGCAGCGCAACTTACTCAGTATCAGACAAACAATGGAGGTGTTCCGAAAGCAACAGGAACAACCACTGAGCTTAACGCGTGGCAGAACTTTCTTGGTAGTTATGCAAAAGAGATTAAAGACCCATCAACTGGGAATACATATACTATTGCAGATGTTACTGACTGTAGTTCTTCTTGTTCGCAGAAGTCTGGCAATGATGTTGGAGTTATACATATTTACACAAATGCCTCATGTCAGGGCGAGACCCCAATAACCCGATCGGGTGCCAATAATATTGCCTTCACAATGAAGCTTGAAGGTGCCGGTATTTATTGCGGACACAACTAAAAAAGGAGTTAATTCTATGGAAACCAAAAAAGGATTCACTATCATTGAGGTGGTTCTGGTACTTGCCATTGCGGGGCTCATCTTCCTCATGGTCTTTATCGCCCTCCCAGCGCTCCAGCGGTCGCAGAGAGATACACAGAGGCGTGATGATATTTCTCGACTGACTACAGCCTTAACCCAATTCCAAGCCAATAATGGAGGTGATGTGCCGATGACGAGAAGCGACCTTTGTCGTGTAGGTAATGGCACAAACGATGGCTCCCACTTCTATGCCGGAAACATTAACCCAAGTGATCCGAGCACATATACAGGAAGCAAATCGTGTGAATTTATAGCTAAATACATGAATTCGTCATCGTCCACAATTAATGAATTTAAAGATCCAAGTGGCGATGCATACGGTATAAAGTTTATTGCATACGGAGACGGGAAAGAGAGTAACTTCACGTCATGGGTAAATACAAATGTCAATAATAAGACATCAATGACCAAATTGATTTATGTGGCTAAACATGCCGAATGCGATGGAGAGCAAATGGTTTGGTCTGACCAAGGGAGAAGCTTTGCTATTTCGCTTAAACTTGAAGGAGCCGGCACCGTATGTATAGACAATAGCTAGTTTGTTTATTCGTATATCCTACTAATATAAAAATATCCACCAGATTAAGCCTGGTGGATATTTTTTATATTACTGAGACATATGAACGAGCAAGCTAGCTGTTATCTAGACAATAAGCCCCGGAGCCTTCAAGCTTAATAATAAGCGTAAAATCGCTTTTATTTCCTGTCCAGTCAGCTTTAGTCTCTATGTCATTACACTTAGCTCCTTTCTGCATATATATTCTAGAAGTTGTATTTTTTTAGGAGCATAGTAATTATAACCTTTCGTCTTATCTAATGTAGCCTGATTGGATGCAACTTTATATATACTGAGACCATATTTAATTCCATTCGGATCCTTAAACTCATTAGTTTCTGAAGAACTAGCGTTCATATATTGTGCGATAAACTTGCAAACTATATTATCGCCAGTAAAATTCTTTGGATTAATGTTTGTGGCAAAATTCTCGGGCTTGCTTGTGGCAGTGCTCGGGTCGTCACTAATTTTATCCGCACTAGAATAGCAGCTTAGGCTAGTGCCTTCAGTGTCAAGTGGTAAATTTCCATTATTGGCTTGGAATTGGGTTAAGGCTGTAGCCAGTCGAGAAATATCATCTCGCCTCTGTGTATCTCTCTGCGACCGCTGGAGAGCTGGGAGGGCGATAAAGACCATCAAGAAGATTAAACCAGCGATAGCAAGTACTAGTACTACTTCGATAATGGTAAAACCTTGTTTGTTTTTTTGAAGTTGATTCTTTTGATTAGTCATATAGCCCTTTCTTTTAATTAAATGTTGTTGTCGCACAAGAGTGATTGGACGACGTTTAAAAAACACCCCAAAAGGCATTTTTAGCATAAAAAATAGGGAAGAGCACTAGTCCCTCCCTACAAAACCAAAATTAATTAGCTATTGACACAATAAACTCCAGAACCTTCCATGGCATACAGTACCGCTACCTTGCGTGGATTATTTGATTTTGTTGCATGACTCCCATCGCAAGTCGCCCCAATTTCTACTAGGATATAATGATTTGCAAAAGAAAGCCCCCATATATTGGCGTGATTGGATGCATTATAATTCATAGTAGCACTATATTGACATTCATCTTTATTTATGGGGTTATGAACATCACTTGGCTTTCTGCATTTTGGCTCAACTATTAAATTATAACCAACCCCCGAAGGATCCATAAAAGATTCCTTAAGATAATTTCTGTAAAAATCTTTCCATTCAACTCCGTCAGAAGTACTACTATAATCGACTCTGTCTCGCTTTACTTGAACATTGTTCTTAGAGGGACCATGGGTATTATCATTATTGTATGTCGGCAACGCTCCCCGATTATTCGTCTGAAATTTCTTTAACGCATCTACAAACGTCGCCATATCATCCCGCCTCTGCGCATCGCGTTGGTTGCGCTGCAAAGCCGGCAGGGCAATAAATGCCATCGCAAAAATCAAGCCCGCAATCGCCAGCACTAGCACCACTTCTATCACTGTAAAACCTTTTCTTTCGAGCTTTTTCATTTTAGATTCTCCTTACGCTTAATTATAATTGATTTCACACAAAACACAAGCCAGATATCCGCATCTAGCACACCATTAACTCTCTACTCGCAATCGTTTTATGCTAAAATAAAGCCATGGAAGTCCTATTGTCTATCACGGCTTTTGTCTTTGGCGCCTGTATGGGGTCGTTTTTATGCTGCCAAGCACGTCGCTTGCATCTTAAAGAAAGCCCTTCCAAAGCGTCTAGACCCACTAAAACTACCAAAGCCACCAAAACCAAATCCAAATCCTCCCTTGGGCCCCGTTCGGTCTGCCTTTCTTGCAAGCACCAGCTCAAATGGTACGAAAACATCCCCATCGTCTCTTGGCTCGCCCTCAAGGGGAAATGCAAACACTGTGGTAGCAAAATCGGTCTCGCCGAATTTTTATCCGAACTAGGCACCGGCTTGGCCCTCCTTGCTGTCTTTACTACTTTTTGTTATTCTGCCTGTCACCCCAATAACTCCACTTTGTTTGGCGCATTTCAGACTCAAGATCTCGCAACCGGGCTCAGCTCTATCGGCGTACTAAACTACGCCATCCTTGCTATTTTTGCTCTCCTAATTCTCACGCTTATTTTTCTCGCTATCTACGATGGTCTCTATGGTGATCTCCCCAGCCTCTGCCTGACCATATCCATACTTTTTGCCTTAACTATTGCAGCTTTAAGAATCTGGAGCATTCTCCAGGTTGCACCATTTTCGGCAAATCTCATCATAGATCTGCTCTTTTCGGTTTTGATTTTGGGTGGTCTTTATTTGGCTCTTTATCTTATTTCTAAAGGCCGCTGGGTAGGTGACGGGGATTGGCTTCTCGGCCTCGCCATTGGTCTTGCGCTCGCAAATCCTTTTCTTGCTCTAATTGTTTTATTTCTTTCCAACGCTCTCGCCTGCATCGTCGCCTATCCATCCGTAAAAGGGAATCGTCAAAAAAAGATTTACTTCGGCCCCTTTATGGTTGTTGCTTTCGTCATCGCCGTTGCCATAGCCGCCCATCTCGCAGAATGGGGCCTGGGTTAATGTCGCCTCAACTATCTTTTTAAAAAACCTTATGTTATAATAAGCATATGCACAAACGGATGGGTGATACACTGATCGAAGTTACTCTTGCAGTCGGAATTTTTTCTATGGTTGCCATAGCTGCTATGGCCGTATTAAGTGGCGGCACCTCCAGTGCTCAGACCGCTCTAGAAGCCACTCTTGCTCGTGAAGAAATTGACGCCCAGTCGGAAGCCATTCGTTTTATTCAGTCTGCAGCTCTTGCCGAGGACGATGCCAAAGGCCCATACCATGCTATATGGGAGAAAATTATCGAACTATCCGTAACAGGCTACTCAACCCCATCCAATCAATCATGTGATGCTATGTATTCCAATTCGGCCTTTACAGAGGGGAAGGCTTTTGTTATTAACACCCATGCGCTTGGCGACTATGCTGATAGATACAACGAAGCCACCAATACTAATGATAAGTTAGGCGCAATCAAAAAAGTGCTCATCACATCAAAAGACGATAAGTCAAAATTTATTCAGACTCAGACTTACCCACACCTAATTTACGGTAATAGTACCGCCAATACCGATAAAGGCACACTTATTAACGACGACTCCGCCATGACCGATCTATATGCTGCTGCTGGCATTTATGTAATCACCGTACCAGACCAGGGCACTAGCAATATTATTGGTGCCAATGACAATGACGCCAAAGGCTTCGATGATTTCTATGTCCAAACTTGTTGGTACGGCTCCGGTTCCGACACGGCATCTACTATTTCTACTGTGATTCGTTTATACAATCCTCAAGAGTCAACCACTCAGACCACCCCTACCTACAAGATAGCCTATAACGCCAACGGTGCCGACGCATATAGTGGTGGTCCCGAAACCCAAACCTTCAAATACGAAGGGCCTGGCAAAACCACCACCGTCCAAGACAACACCTTCTCCAAGCTCTGCTACGATCCAATCATCGGTAAAGATCTTGGTTTTACTGGAGATAAAGCCTCAAAAACCGTCTGGACCATCAAAGACTATTCCAACTGGGCAGCAGAAGCCGGATTTGAAATCGATCCAGAAAAAGAAAACCTAAAAGACGGCTATGAAAATTATTTTGAAAACAAAAACAATGAGTTCAAGAATTATCTTGTGAACCAAATCAATAGCAACCCTAGTAATTTCTATCTTTCCGGTGATTCAATTACAATCTTCCCAGGCTTAACAGCAGCCCCCACTTCGAACGGTCTCATCACCCTATACGCCCAATGGAACCAAAACTACAACGATAAGGTCTGTTCACCACTATATGTAGCCTACACTACCACCGGTAATGACATTGGCGTCTCAAATTCTAGCGAAAACGAAACGCCCAACACAACAATTCATGGTAACGCAACCCAAGGGTTTATTATTCCGGATACTCGTTCTAAAAATTCAGAAGAATCTGCTGCTAGAGGTGCCGAGCTGCCATACAAAATTTTCCTAAGTAAACTTAAATTCCCAAATTCTACCTGTCAGACGTCAACTAACGGTTGGGAATTTATCTCTAGCAAAACTTCCAGCAAAGTCAAATATAATCAAGCTGAAGATATCATGGAGCTTACGGCTTTTGGCCAAACTATCACGATAAATAATATTACCAAGTTTGACAATGACCATATTGTATCTGCTGATTTTTCCAGTAGTATATTATCTGTCGAAAAAGGAAAAGAGCCTTCCACTGTGTATTTCAACATTTCTTGTCTTGCTCCATCCATGCAAATAAAAGTAGATGCAGAATACTGCGTGGAAACTCTTGGCAATGAATTTATTGCACGAGACGAAAGAGATAATAATACGTATAAAATACAATACCTGAATTGGTGGGGCGGCCCATACAATAGCAAGATAGGTTCTATCGATAACTTTACTTATGGAGATATTTATGAAGACATATCACGATTCATTAAAAATGGTTTACTGTTTGGTAGATATACTGGCCTTGAGAAGATAGGTGATTTTGTTATTTCGACTGATGGTGATTGTGTCATGACTCAAGATTTGCGCTTTGAAGGCATAAATGGTGAGGAAAACGACATAGAAGAAAAAATCGTAAATATAGATGGGAAAGATGTTAATATAGGCTCCAATATATATAATTCAAATTACAAAGGCGAGCTAACAGAAACGATCCCGGGCAAAGCAGAAGCAGATGGGTATACTTGGAAAAGCAATGGTCTGCCAAGATATGTCTCTTCCAAAAATGAAGCCGTAGGTGTAGGAACTTGGTATAATTTCTACGCAGCTTTCCCAGGATTTAATAACAATGAAATCCCAACCCCACCAAAAGACAGTACGTCTGTGAAGGAATGGAGTGATTACGGAAGCCCCATAGCCGACATTTGCCCAGCAAATTGGCATATCCTATTTGACAGTTATTTTGAAGGTCTTTCAGGAGGTGAACAAAAAATGTTATTGACGGCATATTCTAATCAAGGGGTACCATTCAAGACCGCTATCGGCGAGAATTATTTCGGTCAAGCTAAATATGGAGGATGGTGGGGGATTGAAAGATACCACGGAGTATTTTTCAACTATGGCAAAAAAATCGTCTTTTACTCCGGCGGCGGCAAGGCTGGTTTTGTTGGTGAACTCGCAGAGGGTGATTACGCAATCACGGTAGCTCCATTTGTAGTGGTAAACAAGAATCGATGGGTATGGGACAACACATATCCAATGTATTTGAATACTCCCGAATTTACCAACGACAAAAACTTCACCGATTATCCAGTTTACGCGCACGTCCGTTGTATAAGATCCAAGTCTTAAACCTACTTCACTTCGTCTCACTATGAAACTTATCGTGAATTTCCTTGAGATGCGCATCCGTTACGTGTGTGTATATCTGTGTCGTAGATATATCCGCATGCCCGAGCATTGACTGCACCGCCCTAAGATCTGCTCCGTTCATCAATAAATCCGTCGCAAACGAATGTCTAAGAGTATGTGGCGACACATGCTTGGTGATTCCGGCCAGCCGTGCATATTTCTCCACAATCCTCTCCACACTTCGCGCCGTAATTCGCCGATAGTCTCCCGAAGTATCCACTGCCTGCAAATTCCGCGAATTATTCAAAAACAACGCCGGCAGGGAATCACTTCTTGCGTCCAAATAATCCGCCACTCTATCTGCCGCCGATTGGCTAATAAATATTGGTCGGTCCTTAGAGCCTTTTCCTCGCACCATAAACTCTCGTCGTTCTAGATTAATCGAGTCACGATTCAGCCCCACTAGCTCAGACACGCGCAGTCCTCCAGAATACAACAACTCAATAATCGCTCTATCCCTCAGCCCAGATTCCGTAGAAACATCAATTTGTTCCAACATATCTTCCACTTCGTCAAAATGCAAAAAAGTCACCTGTTTTCTGATAATATGTGGCAAATCCACCAGGGAAGGGTCAAGCGATTTAATCTCGCGCCTCGCCAAATATTTCAAAAACCCCCTCAGCGCAATCAAATGATATGCCTGAGTAATTGTCTTCAAGTCGTCTCCACCATTTTCTGAGCCCAATCGGTTTAGTTTTAGCCGGTACCTTCTCAAAAGCTCCTTGGTGATATCTTGCGGTCCCATCGTATCTTTGTTTAGAATTTCTAGCGAAATCTCCACAAATCTCTCAAGATACAACCGATAGTTATCTATCGTCTTTTTGCTTCTACCAGACTCAATCTCTAGATGTTCCAAAAAATCATTGATTAAGTCGTAAATATCCATATCCATATTATAGCATAACACCGACGGGTGACGTCGCTTGGGAGCCCCAGCAAAGCCCCTGCGACGACGAGGGAAGATGCGACGGCAGGACCCGTCGAGAGATTATCTACAGAAATGATAAGCGTCGCGTATAATCATGACTTCTTCATTGGTCGGCTCAACATACACCGGAACCGTCGAATCCTCTGCCGTAATCACGCCACTCGTGATTTCTTTGAAGCTCGCAATTGCATCATTCACTTCGTGATTGATTTTAATTCCAAGTGGAGCAAGCCCCTCGATAATCGCTTCACGGGTTGTTGCCCCATTTTCAAGTACTCCAGCCGTAAACACAATCGCATCCACTTCGCCATTAAGCTCCAAATAGTACTCCGCAATATAACGGTCTATTCGGTCTACATACATATCAAGTGCTAGTCGTGCGTTTTTGTCTCCTTCCGAGATTGCTTTTTCTACATCGCGATTGTCATTAAACCCACAAACTCCCTTAAGACCAGATTTTTTGTTTAGAGCATCATCAATCTCATCGTAAGTCATTCCGGCCTCGTCAATCATATACTTAATAATTGACGGGTCAATTGAGCCAGATCGGGTCCCCATCATCAAGCCATCAAGTGGCGTCAGGCCCATCGTTGTATCATAGCTTTTGCCACCTTTTACCGCAGTAATACTCGCCCCCGAACCCACATGGCAAACAATCAAATTAACATCCTCTTTGCCAAGTTTTTTCTGCATGACTTCCGTAATGTATTTATGACTCGTACCATGAAAACCATATTTTCTCACGCCGTATTTCTCATACCACTCCATTGGGACAGGATACATATACTGAATCTTTGGAATTGTTTGATGGAACGCGGTGTCAAAAACAGCAACCTGCGTAGCTTTTGGAAGTGCTTTCTGCATGGCCTTAATCCCAGCAATGTTTCCAGGATGATGCAAAGGCGCAAATTTGGTAAATTCCTTAATATCTTTCATTACTTCATCATCAATCACTACTGACTTGGAATACTTTTCTCCACCATGCACAACCCGATGTCCAACTCCGCGAATTTCACTCAAATCCTTCACCGCCCCGTAATTCACCAATTCTTCAAGCATTACTTTTACGGCATCGGTATGATTCTTGATAGATTTCTTAGTTTCAGTTTTTTTACCCTCGTGTTTAATGGTATAAAAACTATCCTCCGCTCCAATTTTCTCAACATAGCCACCAATAATAGTTATTTCTGCCGGCATATCATAAAGCTGAAATTTCAAAGATGACGAACCAGCGTTTACGCACAATACTTTCATTTTTACTCCTTTTTATTAGTATATATTATACCACGAAACCAATCTTAGGGTTGCGCCTCACAACACTTTTTCCAAAAACTCTTTCACTCTAGGGGTCTTGGGGTGTTCAAAAAAATCTTTCGGCACGCCTTCTTCCACTATCCGTCCTTTGTCCACAAATACAATTCGCGTAGCAATTTCTTTTGCAAAGCTCATCTCATGGGTCACAATCATTAGAGTCATTCCTCTATTTGCTACCTCTCGGATCAAGCTCAGGACATCGCCAATTGACTCTGGGTCTAATGCTGATGTCGGCTCATCAAATAATATCACCTCTGGGTCTAGCATTAATGCTCGCACAATAGCTACACGTTGTTTTTGTCCTCCAGACAAACTAGCAGGAAAAGCGTCAGCCTTGCTAATTAGTCCAATGTGTTTTAGTAAATCTCGTGCCTTCTTTTCTGCCTCGACGCGTTTCATTACTCTTAATTTTACTGGCGCCAACACCAAATTTTCCATCACGGTTAGATTATTAATTAGATTAAAGTGCTGGAATACCATTCCGATATTTCGTCGTATCCGTCTAATATTTTTTTCATACACAAGCTCACCATTAAAATACATCTCTCCAGCCGTTGGTTCTTCCATCCAGTTAATGCAGCGCAAAAATGTGGATTTTCCTGAACCAGAAGGTCCTAATACCACTACTCGCTCGCCCTCGGACAATTTAAAATCAATCCCATTTAAGACCTTGTTTCCCCCAAATGATTTTTTTAGTCCCTTAATCACTAGCTCAGTGTTGTTTTCCATCTACTCCTCCGTTCGCAAATCGCTCTTCCTTAAACTTTTTTCAATCCGCTTTACGACAAACGAAATCAAATAAATTGTCACCAAATAGAAGATTGCTGCCGTAAACATCGGTACTATATAGCTCGCCATGTTTTGTCCCGAACCAATATCTTTTGCTGCCATATTAAGATCATACATCCCCACCATACTCACGATTGCCGTCTCCTTTATCACGGTAATAATTTCATTCCCGAGCGCCGGAATAATATTTTTGACCGCTTGCGGGGCTACGATTTTAAAGAAAATTGTCCTCTGCGATAATCCTAGTGCCAATCCCGCCTCCGTCTGCCCTTTATCCACCGACAAAATCCCACCTCTAATCACCTCCGCCGTATAGGCTGCCGAATTCAACCCAAACGCAATTATCGCTATAATGATACTCGGAAAACCCTTAACTGCAAAAATGATAAAGAACATAATAAATAGCTGCAATGCCATCGGTGTTCCTCGTATCACGCCCACATATACTTGGCAGATAAATTTTGGCACTGTCAACCACTTAGATGGTTTGGCTACGTCAATTAAGGCAATCACCGTCCCAAGTATCACTCCAATCAAAATTGCAAAATAAGACACTTGCAAAGTTAGCAAAAACCCATGCAGCAGGGAATCAATATACTCTGGCGTACTAAACAGCTCTACGATTTTGCTAAAAAAACTATCCATTTGACAATCCCATATATTTTAATACCAATCTATCTATTTCGGTTTCACCCGCCTCATTCTCAGTCAGCATCTCGGCTAGCACTTCATTAAACGCTTCCAGTAGTTCATCCCGACTCTTATTCACCGCGATCGCATAAGATTCTTCTACTGGATAATCCTCATCTCTCGTTGCTCCGGCATAATATAGTGGCAATGCCTCAAGTTCTGGATTTTTTTCCACAATATATTTTGCCGCCAGTTCATCCGCAATCACATAGTCAATAATATGTGCACCAATCGCGTCCGCAGCAAGTTGATGCGAATCTATTCCCTTCAATATCGTACCAGTACCAGCCAAAACCCCATTTTCTATTTCGTCTTCCACAAAAATATATCCCGTGCTCCCAATCTGTGTTCCAAGCGTCGCTCCTTCTAGCGCCTCCCACACGATATGCCCATCGCGCAGCGAAGGTGGCGACTCGCGATTAAAAATTACATACTGCACCGACGAATAGTAGGGAATTGTAAAATTTACTTTTTCTTCGCGCGCCGGTGTAATCGTCAATCCCGCAGCTCCGGCATCCGCAATTCTTCCGGCTTCCACGTTATCAATAATTACATCAAATTCCACATTTTTAATTTGGATGGTCTTACTCATTTTTTCTGCCACTCGGTTCACAATTTCTACATCTACTCCCACAATTTGCCGATTTTCATAAAACTCAAATGGCGCAAAGAACGCATTTGTCTCTACTATATAATCAGCTTCCTCATCCCCCTGAATAGAAAACCACACGCTCACACCCATTCCAGCTGTTACAATCAGAAACAAAACAACCACAATTATACTTTTGACCTTGCGCATAATACAATTATACGCTAATGGTTAAATGTCCACAAGGCTACAACCACCAGGGAAGCTTACCAAAAAGATTGACAATATCTAGATAGTATTCTATAATATAGTGCATAAAGCAAAGCTTTAAGTACTTTTTCATTTCTTACTGCTAAGTTTTTATGGCTAATTCTGGGCGTATTTTAGCGATTAGAATTAGCCATAAAAAATCCAAAAACGGCTTACCTTGAATGGTAAGAATGACTACGTCATTCAGCAACGAAGCTAATGGCTATTAGCAGTAGGGGAAGGAAAAAATGTCTTCATCGAGTGAGAGAATCATTGTAGAGGGGCAAACTCTTAGTGGAACCTTAGAAGATGGGAAGAAAACTTGCACATACTCTTTGTTTGATAACGTCTTTCAGATTCAGATTGATGGCAAAATCTTGTACAAGGAGAAAGCAGCCAAGGGCGACATCTTTCATATTAAACTTAAAGATGGATCGTTAAGAATTAAGCGTGAAACTCCTCCCATATACGATAGAGTCAAGCTCTTGTTTTGGCTTTTGGGAGTTCCCGAGGAGGCGACCGCTAGGTCGAAGAAGGTATATCGCAATATTTGCGACGAATGCGAAAGCAGATATGAAGGATATGACGGCTACAGAAAATATGGCGAATCCGGGAAAGGCTGGGCCATAGATTACTTTGATTTTAACGGTCATAGTAGCGTCTATATGGCGGTATATATCGATCGCAATAAGATCGACAAAACCGGAATTAAAAACCTGCTGTCATACGCAATCAAAAATGAACGTTATGGTCGGGGTAAAAACAGCCCCATCGGCAAATTTCCTCGCGGAGTCTTATCCATGTACTTTGGATGGCTGCATTTACCCGATGAAGCCAGCATAGCGCTCTTTGAAGAGCTCTAATAGCTATCCCCGGTGCTTACGCTAATTGATTGCGTAAAAGGCCGGGGATTTTTCTGCCGAAATATTTTGACAAAATAAGTGTTTTATGATAATCTATAGAAACAAAGCCTGGAATTAACCAGGCTACCCGCACTTTAAAAACCATCTTTTATTTCTTTTTCCGTAGCTTAGCCTGCCCACTTCAGCGGTTAGACTAAGCTACGGAAAGTAAAATCCGTGCTCAATCTATAGCCGACGGGCTTAAAACGTAGAGGGAAAGTGATGAATATACAAGATTTGAAAGAAAAAAGCATCAACGTGACCAATGAAACGATTACGTATTCGCCCGTCTATAGTAAAGAACTCACTATTGATATGTCAGAAATCGGAGCCCATTATATAGGCTGTTATGCCGTCAATAATGCTACGATTAACAATTCCACAATTTGTTTTGTTACCGGAGATAGTGAAGTCTTTGTCTGCCCCTACACCAGGGAAGCAAGAAGAGTCTTAGAAGAGGAAGGTTATGTCCTGAACTATTTCTACGTGCCGTTTTCTTGTGGAGAAATCCCCAAAAACGAGGCGGAACGTTGGCAGGCGCTTCGCGAAGAGGCAACGAAAATAGCTTTTAATGAGTTTGCCTCTGAGTGCATCCGTTATTGCAATAGGCATGGCGTTCATGCAATCAGTGATGAATCCTTGAGCTCTTGTCTTCGCATTCCTCGTGAGGGCATAACGGTCAAAAAATTATTCAAGAAACGGCAAATTTTTCCGCTTATTGATACCACTTCGCTCACCCAGGATGTCGTAGAGCTTCTGGGTAAATATTCCATCAGTAGTGGCGTCTGCTGCTTTGTCTACATCGATAGTTCTACCTATGTGGTGCCAGGCTATTGGATGATAGATGAGCTTCGTAAAGCTGGCTTCAAAAGAGGCGATTTTTATGTTCCACTTTCTGGTGGCGAGACGATTGTGGACCCTGGCTTCGCGGCACATTGGGAATCCATCAAGAGATAAAAGATTTTTGCCTCCGGACTTGTACATACAGCACAAAAAAGAGCCGGAGGCTCTTTTTTTACTTTCAAATTCTGGTGACCCGGGTGCGAGTCGATTCGAAGAACGACTCGCTCTTGTTTCACATAGTAACTCTGGTGACCCGGGTGCGAGTCGATTCGAAGAACGACTCGCTCATACATCATTCACTAACTCTGGTGACCCGGGTGCGAGTCGAACGCACAACCTCTTCCTTAGGACGGAATTGCTCTATCCATTGAGCTACCAGGCCAAATATATGATACAATTATATCATGAATTTATCGAAGAAAAAAGATAAGAAGAAATCCGAACAGGAAAAAGTCGAAGAACGCCGCGAAGAAATTCTTGCGGCTGGTCGCAAATTCAAATATCCGCTGCAATGGACTCGCCATCGTATCGTAGTCAACACGGTTCTTATATCTTTTGTTGTTCTCGCAACGATTATTATAGGGGGCTGGCTAGCCCTTTATCGTTTCAATATGACGGACGAATTTCTTTTTCGCATTACCAAAATTTTTCCAGTTCCAGTAGCCTCCGTCGAATCAGAAAACGTCCTTTTTTCGGATTATTTAATGCTTTATCGCAGCAGTATAATCTCCATCGAACGCCAATCGGGTAGCCAATTTGATCAAGTTTCTGCCGAAGCTCTCCACGCCGAATACAAGCGCTCGGCTCTTTCCGGTTCGGAGCAATACGCCTACGCCATCAAGCTTGCCAAGGAACTAAATATCACAGTATCCGAAGAAGAAATTGATACCGAATTCAATCGTCACCTCAAGATTGGTGGTATCGATCGCAGCGAAGAAGGCTTCATCAAAATTATTGAAGATAATTTTGGTCTTACTAAGGGCGAATACAGAAGGATGTTGTATCTTACCCTCATAAAATCAAAAGTCGAAATGGCCATTGATACCAACGCCAACCAAGTAGCCGAGCAAGTAGAATCTATTCTCGCTTCAAACGACAATAATTATCAAGTTGTTGCCGAGCAGCTTGGCGACAAAATTATCTACGAGGAAACTGGCGGGCTTGTCGATAGTAAAAACATCGACGGTGGCCGTGCTTCTGAGGCCATCAGGCTAGAACCAGGCCAAAGCAGCGGGCGCTTCGTGTCGATGAATGGTGATGGCTACTATTTTGTAAAACTTGTTAATAAAAATAATTCCGAAGTCAACTTTGTCTCCATCAAAATTCCTTTCACCGAATTCAATCAGCGCTTCGAAACCTTACGCGAAGAAAACAAAATCAACGAATTTATCGAAATTAAAACCCCAGCCGAAGAAGGCTTCTAATCTAATAGCTTTTTACATTAGAGATGGTTTCAAAATCAAAGTCGCAGAAGCGACCTCCCCTGATCTAATACTAATTATAATTGTCGCCTCTGTCGTTACTGTGACTACTCTAGGCGCAACCTACTTTGGCGTCAGGCGTCACATCAAAAAGAAAAAATCTACCGCCCCAGATTATTTTTCGGAAATCTTCAAAAGTAAATAACCCATAATACTAATACTTGCATTTTTTACGATTTTATGATAATATATACAAGATAAGCTCGCAATATTTTGAGCTTGTACTTTTATATATTTTCAGAAAGGTTGGCGATTAAAATGCCAAAAAGTCTTGAGCTCAACCAGCTTAAGTCGGAAGTAAAAGACGCATTTTTGCGGAAACAGGAGGCGTTCGAAGACTACGTTTATGCGAGAGATCGTACAAATGACGCATACAACGCGATGCAGTCCGCATGGAAAGAGCTAAATTTTGCTCGTGACAGAATGAATCACGAATACGATGTCATTAGCTATTCCAGTGAAGACTATCGCAAAATATGGGGCGAGTATAATAAGATTCGCGACGCTAATAATACTCGCATCGAATCGCTTCGCCGCGAAGCCGACGCCGAACACCAAATGATGAGGGATAGTTTTGGGCGTGCCAGCAATGCTTATTACTGCGGAGACAGAACTAGAGCGCTCGAATATTCCTCTGAAGGGCATGCCCATAAAGAGCGCCGAAACAAACTCAACAGGGAAATTAGCAGTCTCGTTTTTGAGATTCGCAACGCCAAGGCAAACGCCGAAAAGCGTGCGCCAAGAACCGATAATGCAACATTTCGCAAAACAAAAGAGTTGTTTGAAGTCGCTAAAGAAAATCATACTTCTGCTATGACATTGTTCAAACGGCTCAAGGGAGAACGCAATCACTATAAAGCAAAATTTGACGCAGCTCAAGAAGAGTATTTGCGCCTAAAGGAAGAATTGCAGGTAAAGCTTGCCGAAACCAAGGCAAAAAATGAGGGGATTAAATCTTTCTAGAAAATTAGACCAGTCATTTTTTGACTGGTCTTTTTTGCAATTGCAATACTGGTGCGGTACTCTTTATAGAGTTCGCACTCTATTATTATACCATAGTTAATCCCATTATATTTTTTAATGGATAGAGTTTTAAATTAAATGATAGTGTAACTTCAGGGGCGCCAGCCTCCTCAATCTTCTATTCCTGATATTAGCTGTCTCTTGGCAAACAACGTAATCCATTCCACATGCTCTTGCAGAAATTACAAAAATATGTTATTATCTAAATAGATGAACCTGGTTTTAGGTTCGCACTTTTACAGAAATGAGGTGATAGTGATGAAAAAGAAACGTCGTTTCCGTGTCAGAATCGGAAAAGGTAGCTGCTGCCGTTGCGAATAATTAACCGTAACGTATGCTGCCAGGCGGGACGGCATTACGCTGTCCCGCCCATCATTCAATAACAAGGAGGAGCCAAAAATGCACTGTTGCGACAAAGAAATTAAATGCCTGGAAGTCGAAACGGAATCGGCAATATACGATATCGAGCTAGGCCCTATCCAAATTGAAATTACTGGGCGTTGCAATATGAATTGTGTACACTGTAGGGCAAGCGAAATGCCTAAAGAGGATATGCCACTCGATGAAATATTGAAGATTGTGAAATTTGCAAGGATGTATAGTCCCAATTATAAAGAAATCACGATTTCCGGCGGAGAGCCACTACTTCACAAGGAATTCCGTAAAGTTATTTGCGGACTTCGAAAAAACGGCGCTGACTACCTGACCATAACAACCAACGGGTCATTGATAACCGAAGATTTACTCGATTTCTTTGAATCCTTGAAGTTCGAAAGGTTGATGCTGTCAGTTAGTGTCGATTCTACGGAACCGAAAAAGCACGATGCTTTTCGCGGGCACAACAATGCTTTTGATAAAGCTGTGGCTGCTCTGAAGATGATATCGTCTAGGAAAAGCGAAAAACTTGTTCCGTCTATGAAAACTGTTGTGTTGCCGGATACTATTGATGAGATGGCAGCTCAGGTTTCTCTAGCAGACGACTTAGGATGCAAAAGAGTTAGCTTTACGTCCGTAATCTATTCCGGTAAAGCCAAGACTGATAGTAACATGTGGATGACAAGTGTCCAGAAAAAACAGTTCCTGGAAAATATCTATCGCCTCAAAAAAGAGTATCCTCACATCAATGTCACCACAAACGACCCATTGAAGTGCATAATAAGAGGGATGAGCGATGAACCTACTTCAGATTCGGAAATCGTGATGGACGGCTGCCCTGCTGCTACCGTCTCATTCAACGTAAATTCCGACGGAGTAATGACGCCATGCTCTCTTCTAAACGTACCGATGATGAATACTTTCGAACTTACGACCGAAGAGATTGCCGAGAAATACCGAAACAATGAAATAACAAAGATGTTTCTCGACATGGACCTTCGCGGTAAATGTTCAAATTGTTCGAAGAAGTATTTATGTTGCGGATGCCGTGCCAGAGCACTTGCATATAGCGGTGATATTATGGGTGAAGACCCTGAGTGCTGGATATGACCAACTGACCTCGGATTAAATTTCCGGGGTCTTTTAATTTTTGTTATATAATGGCAATATGAACCCAGAATTAAAACATTTTATAATTAAATATTTTTCCGAGGGCGGCAAGGCTTTAGATTTGGGATGCGGTGATGGAGTCGACGTCGAAGGATTGAAAAAGATGGGGTGGGAATGTGATGGCGTTGATATTATAACTGGAACAGATCTAAATGAAGTTTATTCATCTCCAAATGCACCATACGACCTAGTTTATTCCAATTATGTAATTCAGAAGCTCAAAACGCCAGAATCTTTAATCAAAACAATCGATATTAATACAAAAAAAGGCGGAAAATTCTTTATTCATACCTTTGACGAATCTGATGAAACAGCGAAGAAGAAATATACAAAAGAATCGATTAAGGAGCTATTAAAGAACACTAATTTACGACCTGAATCTTGTGAGGCCATTCGAGTCTGGGATGACGAAATAGGGCATCAACATTACCACCAGATTCTACAGATAACTGGAACAAAAAAGAAATAGTGGGAACAACCCTTACTGGGCTCACATCGGCAACAGAAAAGTTCAATAATGGCACATTGGAAGACAAGAAACAGGTTCTGTCGGCTCTTGGTTCGAATGGAGCGAAGCGACATCCCTACCCCATTTTAACAGATGGAAGATTAAGTTTGGAAGAGTACTTCTGGTTACAACCGATAAAGAAAGAAAGGAAAGCTCTAATAGATGAGCTTGAAAAGGTTCGGACCGCTCCACAACAGATGAAAAACGCCTCCGAAGAGGCAGTTTATACTCACTGGTGCGGGTACAGGGAGTCGGACCCTGATCTCATCCTTGGGAAGGATACATAATAGCCGCTATACGATACCCGCAGCACCCCCATTATAGCATATCCCTATAAATATGGTATAATTATTTTATGCAAGAAATCAAGGAAACCCTAAAACAAGCTATTAAAAATTTATACAATCTTGATTTTGATCCCGACCTCACCCCTTCACCAGAAAATATCAATGCCGATTATTCTTCAAATGCCCCATTAAAACTTGCCAAAGTTCTCCACAAGCCATCAATGCAAATCGCCGGGGACGTAAAGACTAATTTTGAAACTTTTGAGACCGTGCCCCGCGAGGGTTACGACCCGAGCGAAGAGAGCGAACCCCGCAACGGCGGGCGTGAGCGAACGGGGTCGAAAAAGTTTAAAATTAGTCTCTCCACCCCAGGCTTCTTGAATTTCACTTTGTCAGACGATTGCTTAAATTCAGAGATTGATAAACTAAGCAAAAACTTCATTAATGGTATTTCGTCAGATAAATTTGTTGGCAAAACCGTCATATGTGAGTTTAGCGACCCCAATCCTTTTAAAATTCTTCACGTCGGTCATCTTTATACCAGCATAGTTGGCGATTCTATTTCGCGGCTTTTTGAATATGCTGGCGCCAAGGTTATTCGGGCCAATTTTGGCGGCGATGTAGGCTTGCACGTAGCCAAAACCATGTATGTTTTAAGACAAAAAGATATCAAAGACCTTCAGATCGAAGATATTGCCAAATGCTACATCGAAGGCACTGCCGCCTATGAAGACGACGAATCTGCTAAGCAAGAAATCACTAAGCTCAACAAGGAAATCTACCGAATTAATTCTGAAAACATCCACGACACAGAACTCGCCAAATTATATTGGAAGGGTAGGGAATTATCCTACGATTATTTTGAAGATTTTTATAACAAAATCGGGCTCAAATTTGATAAATATTATCCAGAATCTACCGTAGCTGCACTCGGTTTAGAAAAAGTTAAAGAGCAATTGGAAAAAGGCGTATACGAAAAATCTAATGGTGCCGTAATTTTTGACGGCGAAAAATATGGCCTTCATACCAGGGTTTTCATTAATAAAGAAGGTGTCCCTACTTATGAAGCTAAAGATGTTGGCCTTATCTTCACTAAGTGGCAAGATTATCATTTTGACAAATCGGTAGTTATTACCGGTTCCGAACAGTTAGAATATATGCAAGTAGTTCTGAAATCTATCGAACAATACGCTCCAGATTTGGTTGAAAAAACCTCTCATTTAACTCACGGCTTGGTGAAACTTCCGGGCAACGTCAAAATGTCTTCCCGCAAAGGCAATTTTTTGAAAGCCGTCGATGTCCTCCAAATGATCAAGGACGAGTTAAAAACTGCATACAATTCTGACGACGAAATCATCTCTCTCGCCGCCACCAAATATGCCTTTTTAAAATACAAAATGGGCGGCAACATCGTTTTTGATCCCAAAGAATCCGTTAGAATGACCGGCAACTCCGGCCCCTACCTCCTCTATTCTTGCGTCCGTGCTAAGAAAATTCTACAAAAAGGCACAGAAAACATGCAGCGAGTGAGCATTTGCGACAACGGGAGCAAACTAGCGAGCGAGCCCCGTAACGACGGGCGCGAGCGAAGTGGCGAACGAGCGCGTGTTTTTGTGCCTGAAGAAAGAAATTTGGTTAAAAAACTCACAGAATATAAGGATGTGCTAGACGAGTCAGTTACCGAAATGGCTCCCCACAAAGTCGCAAACTATTTATACGAACTCGCCCAAGAATTTAGTCGTTTTTACGAAAACTGCCCAGTCGCTGGTAGTGAGCAAGAATCTGGCCGTCTTAAAATAGTTAAAGTATACCTAGATACTATGACTCATGGTCTAAATATTCTTGGCATTAATATTCCGGAGGAAATGTAATGAAGAAAGCAAAATTACTTTGGATTGATTTAGAAATGACCGGGCTAGACCCCAAAAAAGATAAGATTTTAGAAGTCGCCGCTATTGCGACCAATATGAAATTAGAAGAAATTGCAAAATATGAGGCAGTTGTAAAAGTTAGCCCGCGCTTGATGAAGTCTCGCATGATCGGTGATTTTTGGGAAAAGAACAGTAAATCCCGTGATGCGTTAATTGAACAAAACGAAACCGGTAAGCCCATAGAAGAAGTCGAGAGGGAATTAATTGAATTTTTAGATCAAAATTTTGGCAAAGAAATCTATCTCGCCGGTAATTCTATTCACCAAGATCGTAAGTTTATTGAAAACGAGATGCCAGAGCTAAACAAGCACTTGCACTACCGTATGCTCGATGTTTCTGCTTGGAAAATTTATTTTGAAAACGCTCTCAATAAAAAATTTATTAAACCAGAAAATCACCGAGCCTTAGACGATATTAATGGTTCAATCGAGGAGCTAAAATGGTACCTGACCTTTCTGAAATAAATGGCATCGGCGACTACACTACAAAACCAGAAAAAGACCGCAGGCTTTACCAAAAAGCCGATAAGACTTTTTTGGTTGTCAACAAGAATACTATTGAAGTTCGCTGCGACGAAAAATTGTCCAATCTTCTCAAAGAGAAGTACGAATCCGTTATGGAGTCGCGCTACTTTGGCCGCGGCGGTATCGAAATCGTTCTAGCTGGTCAATTAAACCAAGAAGAGCTAAAAGACCTCGTCCTTCTTAGTTACAACCTTTCATAAATTACTGCAACAACCCACCACAACCCTCTTGACTTCCACGGGGGAGGGGGGGTAATATAAAAGTATCTACTATAAAAGCATAAAATATATAAAAGATGTTATTTATATATGTATCGCATATATAACATACATATATAAAAAACACGCCAATCATATATATTATGCCATCCTTATACGTAGATATCCCTAGCGGTGCCATTTTTGTTATACGCCTTTTAACGAAATGGTACCGCTAGGACTGAAGGCAATTCTAAGTGAGGTAAATCCATGTGGGCATTACAACAAACATTCAAGCAAATAGTTCAGTCTTTCTTATCGCTATTAGCAGTAACTATTCTATTCTGCCTACTTAGTCTGAACTATTTTCTTCATCCCACCTCCGCTCTCACTTATTCTGAAGATATTGGTGTCTCCTTCACCTTTAACCCTATGCTCCGTCTTACTCTCTCTTCAGCCGATCTGTCCATCTATGACCTTGCTCCTGGCAGTAGTGCTGATAGTAACACTATTACCATTAATGTCCTCACTAACACTACTAATGGCTATACCTTGAATGCTTCAGTAGGTAATAACAGCACTTATAATACTAGAAACCTTGCTCTTGCCGGTGGTACCAATAACGAAGGCATTACTAGTGTAGCTTATGGTACTAGCTATGCTACACCCAGTGATTTGCCTAGTAGTAATTCCAATTGGGCCTATGCCTACTTAGATGAAGATGATGGTCATGGTGGCACCAATACTACCTGGTCCTCCTATTCTGGTTTACCACTCTACAGTGATACTACTAATATCGCTACTCTAAGAACTACTACTACTCCAGTATTAAATAGTACTGGCGATAACATTAAGTTTAAAATTGCTGCTAAAGCTTTGTCTAACCAAGCTGCTGGTACATATACTAACGTGATTAACTTTACTCTAGTAGCTACACCAGTTCCTACCACCCTTTCTGATGCCTTCTCCTATGCTGGTAAAGAAAAGTTGAATGGGTATTATAAGTTGCAAGACATGAATAGCGAGATCTGCAACAACACAGAAGTAGTAGATGAAGGTAGTCAAATGCAAGCCATAGACATAAGAGACCATCATGTCTATTGGATTACTAAATTACAAGATGGTCATTGTTGGATGACGCAAAATCTAGACTTTAACATAGACGAAAACACCACTTATACTAGCCTAGACACTGATCTTACTGACCATAGCCTGACCGGAGCCTATTCTGCCGCCAATGGTTATAGCTATGATTCTACCAATGATATTATCTCCTGGACTCCAGAAAGATCTACTATTGATGCCAGGAGTGGGACGATTACTGGGTGGGAGAATGATAATTATATTCCTTTTTCCGTAGACCCAGGAGATTGGTATGCGATCGGAGAGTGGGCATCGCAACCGGCGACGTATTGTGATTATCTTGCTACTTCCTGCACCTACTTTGCACAATCCCCCTATGCCACCAATGGCACCCATGGCCATGTAGGAAATTATTATAGTTGGTCTGCTGCCATTGCGGCAAATAACTCTGAATATTATAACAACGTATATGGGCCAATAGGAGACGGATCTACCTTTACCGATATTTCTTACAATCCCCAAAACTCCGTTTGTCCTGCCGGATGGAGGTTACCAACCATATCTTCTGACTCGGCAGATACTAATAACTCCACCAACGAATTTGCAAGATTAAATCTACTATACAATGATGGACTCACGGACAGTGGCGTCAATTTGCTTAGTGCTCCCATCTTTATTACTATGAGTGGCTATTCTCACACTAACAGGATATATGCCGGCACAAGGGGCGTTTATATTAGTAGTACTGTCGCAAATGATCTTCATCAACGATACCCATGGATAGCGTTTGATATGGTAGACCCTGATAGGCTCGGAGGGGATCGCTATGCCGGGCATACGATCCGTTGCGTCGCTAGGTAAATTTACTATTAAATATTTTTATAATCCTATAACTGTTATTTTTTTTCACCCTTTTCGTCTCTTTTTACCTTTTTATCTTTTAAGCGGTTTAAACGATTCATCGCCTTAATAATCATAAAGATGACCCAAGCAATAATTAGGAATTGAATTACGTTCTGGATAAAATTACCATAGGCAATTACCGCCTCATCACCCGTACCAAAGAAATTTGGAATCCGAATTGCTAGCCCCGTAAAATCAACTCCACCAGCAAGTAGACCTACAATCGGCATGACAATATCATTCACCAGGGAATTAACTATCGTGGTAAATGCCCCACCTACAGCCACGCCCACTGCCAAATCTATCACCGATCCACGGTTGATGAATTCGATAAATTCTTTTCTAAACCCCGATCCTTTTTCGCGCGTCTTGCCCAAAACTTCCTTTGCTTTTCCCATTTTGTCACCCTTCTTTTCTGCCGTTTCGGATTTTGCCATATTACTCCTTTCTTAGGTTATTTTGTTTCCGAAAAACTATTAAATTTATCATACAAATTATTCAGACTATTGTAGGATTTTGTCAAAAGTTCTTTCAAATCAGCACTGCCAGTCGAACTAATAATTTTTGCCTCCTCGCTAGTAATCAAAGAAACCTCATAAGCCATCTTGTGCGCATAAATTCGGTCCAAAATCCCATTAATCTTTGCCTCGAACAATTCAGCCTCAAGGCCATCTTTCGATAAAGTTGCTTCTTCCGCGATATTTTTATTTACGTCCTTTTCCTTAAAATCATATTTAGCCGTAATATAATCTGTCAACTCCTTGCTAGTATTTGACAAAATGCTATAAAGCGACGCACTACTAGACCGAAGGTCTGAAGACTTAACGTCTGATTGATACTTTTGAATCACTTCCGAGGTACCATCTATATGCAGTTTCAGCGCATAACTTAAATTTTTGTCTCCACCCTTGTTGCCACTCAGCACAGCTCCAATTATCATTATGATAATAAAAGCTATTAGCCCAATCATCCCCACTATAAAAAACTTTGAGGAAAATATTTTAGTCAAACCACCAGGCTTTTTTTCTGGTCGGTTCGCTGCTGATATTTGATCCAAATACTCCTGCCCTTGCATATGCTATAATTATACCATATGAACGACGCGAAGGAGGAAATCAAATCTCGGCTTAGCGTTGAAGATGTAGTTGGGCAATACGTTGAATTAAAGCGTGCAGGCCGCAATCTTAAGGGGCGTTCCCCTTGGGGAGTTGACAAAACCCCTAGCTTTATGGTTTCTCCAGAAAAAGGCATTTGGCACGATTTTTCCGCCAATAAAGGAGGAGACATTTTTACCTTCGTTATGGAAGTTGAGGGTATCGGCTTCAAAGAGGCCTTAGAAAAACTCGCTGGCCAAGCCGGTGTAGATCTCGCCAAGTACCGCGGAGGTGACCCTGCCGTCGCTAAGAAAAAAGTTCGCGCCAAAGAAGCTCTCGCCCTTGCCACCAAGTACTACCAAGCTTGTCTTGTTCGCAACAAGCCTGTTTGTGAATATGTTTTTTATAAAAGAAATCTCAATCGCCAGACCGTAGCCGAATTCAAAATCGGCTACGCTCCAGCTAGTGGCAAAGCTTTAGTTGGGGTTTTAAAAAAACGTGGTTATACCGAAGCTGAGCTCGATACCGCCGGGCTCCTAAACCGCTTTAAGACTGATTTATTTCGTGACCGCATGACTGTACCTTTTATCGATACCACTGGTAATGTAATTGGTTTTACTGCTCGCATCCTTGGCAAAGGAGAGCCAAAATACCTCAACACTCCCGAAACGCTACTTTTTAATAAATCCAAATTTATTTTTGGACTTTTTCAGGCCAAAGAATCCATCCGGCGCAACGGTTTTGTTGTGATTGTAGAGGGGAATATGGATGTAATTTCTTCACACCAAGCCGGCGTTAAAGAGGCCGTGGCTACTTCTGGTACCGCCATGACCGAACAGCACCTCAAAGCTCTTTCTAATTTAACATCAGACATCCGTCTCGCCTACGACGGTGATGAGGCTGGCATCAAGGCTACCGAGCGCGCTATTATGATGGCGGGCGATCTCGGTATCGACCTCACCGTCATCTCCGACTACCATGGAGCCAAAGACCCCGACGAGCTCATCCAAAAAGATCCCAAACTTTGGCAAGATGCCGTGGATCACAGTATTCCGGCCGTTGACTGGTTACTTAATAAATACGAAGAAAACCTCAACCTCAATTCCGCGCCAGACAAACGCAAATATTCAGACGTAGCACTCAAGCTCCTTAGCTACATTAAAGACGAAATAGAACGCGCTAGTTATGAAGAAAAAATCGCTCAAAAACTCGGAGTTAAAGTTGAAATCCTCCGTGAAAAAGGAGACAGGTTAAACAAAGAATTATCTGCTAGTTCTAAAAAATATTTCAAAAAGCCAAAAACCGAATTCAAAAGTGACAAAATCAAAAAATTAGAAAATAGCCTCCTTGCTCTCAAAGTTTTTGGCGGCATCACAAAGACCGAAATTCCTTTTGAAATCCCAGAGGACAAAACCCGCCTCGCCGAACTAGAACTCATCTTTAACCGCGAACACGAAAATATCAACAGCAGCGATTTAGAAAAGGAGGCTTCAGAACTTCTCGCGCGCTACCAGAGGGAATTAAACCAACAAAAAATCACAGAACTTCGTCAAAAATTGGAAACCTTAGATGAAGATTCTGACGAATACATAAAAACTTTATCGGAAATCAAAAGCTTTATGAGTATTGTGTCAGCTAAATAAAAATGTTGATTTCTGACGCCAGATAGGTTATACTTATACCTAATGAGCGTTAAAAAAGACGATATTTTGAATGCAAAAGATTTAAACCTTGAGATCGAAGAACCACAGAGTGGTGACCTAGAGAACGAAGAAGAGCTTTCCGACGAAGACCTGGCCATTACGCCGGAAAACGTTGATGCTTTTGCCGACGATTCGGTTCGGCTCTATCTTCGTGAAATTGGCAAAATTCCACTTCTAACTCCAGAAGAAGAGGCCGATCTCGCAAAGCGCATTGTCAAGGGAGACAAAAAAGCCAAAGACAAAATGGTTGAATCCAATATGCGCCTTGTTGTTTCCATTGCTAAGCGTTACGGTGGCCGTGGTCTTGATTTTCTAGACCTCATCCAAGAAGGGAATACTGGTCTTCTTCGTGCCGTTGAAAAATTTGACCCGGATAAAGGCTTCAAGTTTTCCACTTACGCCACATGGTGGGTCCGTCAGGCTATTACTCGCGCTATCGCTGATCAAGCCCGTACTATCCGTATCCCAGTTCACATGGTCGAAACAATTAACAAGGTTTTAAGGACCACCCGCAAACTCACTTCCGAGCTCAATCGTGAACCCACCAATGAAGAAATTGCCAAAGAACTCGACATGGAGCCAGAAAAGATCGATTATGTTATGCGCATCAAGCAAGACATCGCTTCGCTCGATGCATCTGTTGGCCGTGAAGGCGATGATGAAGATTCAGTTCTTGGTGATTTTGTCGAAGACGAAGAACGCGATTCTCCCGAAGATTCTGCTGCCAACCAAATCCTAAAAGAACAATTGTCAGAAATTATCGCCACACTGACAGAAAGAGAACAAAAGATTATTCGTTTAAGATTCGGCATTGGCGGCGGTCGCCCACACACCTTAGAAGAAGTCGGCGCCGAATTTGACGTTACTCGTGAACGTATCCGCCAAATCGAAGCCAAAGCTCTATCCAAGCTTCGCAAGAACAAAGACACCAAAAAGCTACATGAGTATTTAAGGTAGGAGGAATATGAAGAGAATTTTATTTAGCATTTTAGCCTTAGTTGCCATTATGAGTACGGCTCTTGCCGTGCCAGATTCGGCTTTTGCGCTTTGTACGGATGATCAGCTCAAAAACGGCTGCGTCAGTACCGCTATTATTGGCGATGGTTGCAGTTGTGACAGTGGCAACGGCGATAGTATTATGCATATTCTCGGCCTCGTTGTAGATATTATGACTATCGGTATCGGCATTCTTGGTGTCATTGGCATTACTATTGTTGGCATTCAGTATCTCACGTCTGGTGGCAGCGAAGACAAAACTCGCAAAGCCAAACGTCGTATGTTTGAAATCATCCTCGGTCTAGCCGCATACGTTGTTATTTATGCATTCCTAAAGTGGCTTTTACCAGGTTTTAATTCATAGAGTAAAATATGCAAAGACTTTTTATCGTATACAATCCACGCTCCTCACGTTTTATTGATGTCAAAAAAGAGGTGCTTGATAAAGTTGTCGGCCTAAAAGGTCGCATCATTGGCAAATATGAAGTCAAAAATACCAGCATTGATGATAATGCCACAAAATTATCTAAACTCCTAAAAGATGGCGACTTTGTTATTTCTGCCGGCGGCGATGCTACGGGCGTCATTGCTTCAAACGCCATCCTCAAGTCCAACAAAGACGTTACTCTCGCAGTTTTACCTTACGGCAATTTCAATGACCTTGCTAGAACCCTAGGCACAATGAAACTCGAAGACGTTTTTGATTCGGGCACTCAACGATTTTATCCTCTCGAAATCATCGTGAACGGTAAATTCTTCCGTTATGCCACTTGCTACGTCACTATCGGTATGACCGCCGAAGCTGTCGAACTTTTTGACGAACCAAAAACTCGCAAAAAACTCCAAAAAGGTCACAAAAGCTCTTGGCGCTCGTATATTTATTTAATCAAATGGTATTTTAAGAATCGCCACAAAAAACAATTCATCCCAGATTTCAAATTAAACGGAAAACTCCAGCACAAGAAAACTTCCGACTACGCAGCCGTTAATGGCCGCTCCATGTGTAGAGTTATGAAAGGCGGCTACGATTATCAGGTTCCTAAAAAGTTTCGCAGCATGACGGGTCGCCTCGCTAATTTTTGGCGACTCACAAAACTCATGACAAAGAGTATCCTTGTTCGTACTCCCGGCACCGAAACCACCAAAGACGTCTTAGAATTTTTACAACCATCCACCGTGGAACTCCAAGCCGAAGGCGAATACCAGATTTTTAAGAATATCAAAAAAATTGAAATCAAAAAGAGCGATAAATATATTAAAGTTATCCAAAAATAGGGAATTATTATGCATCAAAATTCAGAGCTTATAAAAGTTGTTGAATACATGAAAGCTCATTGGCCAAGCCAAGTCAAGCCAGAATGGCAAGTAGATCTTTCCGAATATCCTACGATTCTTACCAAAGTCGTCGAAGAATTTACGTTAGCCGCTACCAAAAACCACCATCTTATTCGTATCGCCGGTCTTTCTGGTTCTGGCAAAACCACTCAGATTCTCCCAGCGGTCGAGGCTTACTGCAAAAAACATGGTTTCGAACCTACCCTAATCGCTGCACGACGTTTTGTTGAGTATCATCCGCATTATCAAGAAATCAAAGATTTTTATGGCGACGAAAACCTTCGCAAAATGACCGACGAATTCAGCACCATTATGCTGTTTCTTACTCTTACCGAGCTCATCAAGGGTGGATATGATATTGTCTTAGACGTCACATTGCTAGACCCCGAAATGGAGGGGATTCTACTGAAGCTTCTCAAAGCATCAAATTACGAGATGTTGCTTTTGATGATAGCTGTTTCGCCTACCGTCACAGAACATTTCTTGCAGGGTAGAGCTTGGCGTCACACCAAAGAAACCGAAGAAGAATTCATCCGTGCCACCAAGAAAGCGATCAAATTCTATGCGGAAACCGCACCGGAGTCGCGCATCATTCTTTGGAGTGTTTACGATAAGCCACCGGTTTACGACGGCCCAGTCAAAAATTGTCTTAGCGTCTTTGATGATTATTCGAGTAGGGAAGATTTACCCAAGCCAGACGACGACGTCCGCCGCGAAGCAAAAATAAAATACATGATAAGCGAAAATTTTTAACTTTTTATCTATAATTGATTTAAGTTTATTTCGGGGAAATGCGCCCGAATATGTTCTGCATAGCCATTATCAATATTTTTCCAAGCAATTTTCATACGATTGATTTCTTCTGAATTATCAAATTGGCTCAAAAAAGTCTCTTCAAACTCTTCTGGCGCCGGCCTCGAAACAATTCTTGCTACATCCATGTTGGGGTTTCCTGTTCCCGCAAAACAAAAATCAATTACTCCAATCATCTTATCGTTTTTGTCGAGCAAAATATTCCCAAGATTCAAATCCCCATGCACCAGATTTTCTAATTCTGTTTCCTGGATAAATTTATGATCTTCATCAATATGCTTATCGTAATGCTCGTAGTCCAGCTCCTTCAAAAACTTAGACAGAGGATATTTGACCTTCTCCGGCGCTTTACGGAGGTCAATCCCAGAAAGTTCCTTAATAAATTTCGCAACATCATATGCTGTACTAGTCAAAGCCGTGTGGGACAAATGATAAATCCGATCCCCCAAAGTGTACCCGTCAATCTTTTTATGCACCGAAAACGGTCGCTTTTTGTCGTCATAACACAGCTTCATCTGCGGTGTATAAAAGCTAGTCTTTCCATCTACAAAACCACATACTGCCGCGTCTTTTTCTATCATCTTCGACCAAAATGGATTTCTTGGGAATCTAAAAAAATACGACCCATCATTAGTCGTTACTTCTATCACGATGTTTGTCCACCCTGTCAAAATATGCTCGGTTTTAAAAATCTTCTTATCCGGCATCGTCTCAGTAATAATCTTATCCAACGGATCAGAGGTAGTAAAAAAAACTCTCATATCTCCATTATATCACACCAAACCGACGACTAAATGACTGATTATTGGTTATTGAGCAAAGCTTGCTAAGAATATGGTATACTCATAATATGGACAATATTAAAATCCTTGCAATAGTTGGCATGAGTGGCAGTGGCAAATCTGTCGCCGTAGATTATCTTACGGCAAAAGGTTATCCCAAAGTTTATTTTGGCGGCATGATTTATAAAGAGATGGAAAAACGGGGAATTGAACGCACCGAAGATGGCGAATCTGAAAAAAGATTTCGGGAAATGATTCGAGAAACCGAAGGCAAGGACTGGGTAGTACGACAAGTTATAGAAGAAATCAAAGATCTCATTGCTGCCGGGCAGAAGCGTATTATCTTGGATGGCGTTTATTCCTGGACCGAATACAAGGCCTTAAAGCACGAATTTCCTAAATCCTTAATTTTTGTCGCCATTGTCGCAGACAAAAAATTGCGATATGACCGTGTCGCTAAGCGCACCGATCGTTCCTTTGATGCTGCCGCCATCCGCGAACGAGACCGCTCCGAAATCGAGAACCTCGAAAAAGGTGGCCCCATCGTCGCAGCCGATTATTACATTTTGAATAACGCCTCAATCCCAGATGTCGAGGCTCGCTTAAATAAAATCTTGGAGGAAATTAAGTTTTGAGTAATGCCGAAGAAAAACAAGAACAATGGATACACTATGGTTTTTGGATTGTAGCCTTTGCTTTAGCCATATTTGCCGCTTTTTTCTTTGTTAATCTTCTTGACAATAAGTTTAAGCCCATTCCGGACGGGTACCGTTTTTCGGTCACCGATCATTCCACCATGAATGACAAGAATTGGGCTACATACTATATATATGATGGCTACATCCTAGTCGATAAAGAAGTTGCCGATGATGGCTCCGAGGCCAGCAAAGCTGTCATTTATGACGGCATAGACACATCAACGCTAGAATTAAACGAGCAAGATATCGCTGAGTTCTGCGATGTTGACGCCTGCTACCATTATCCAAAAGTCATTGATACCATAAAAAAGATGCTCGTCAACAAAGCAAGTCGAGAATATACAAGGCTTTAATATGAAAAGACTTGTGCTCATAGACGGGAAATCAGTTTTCTACCGTGGCTATTATGCCATGGGAGCGCTAAGCTTATCTGACGGTACGCCCACTGGTGGGGTTTATGGTTTTGCTGCCATAGCTATGGAAATCGTCAAAAAACTAGATCCCACCAAAGTTATTGTTGCTTGGGATTCCAAAACTTCCACATCCAAACGCCGCGCTATTTATTCAGATTACAAAGCCGGTCGCATCAAGCCAGGCGAAGATTTTTATACCCAAATTCCTCTTCTTGAGGAATTAGTCCATGATCTCGGTTGGTCATTCGTCGAACTAGAAAAATACGAAGCCGATGACATCATTGGCACATTAAGTCGCGAGGCGGATGAAACCACGGACAAAAACGGCCAATGTGAATACGAGACTTACATTATTTCTTCCGATCTTGATATGCTCCAAATCGTCGACAAAAACACCTTTATGTGGCGAATTCTAAAGGGCTTCACTAATATCGAAGAAATCAACATTGCAGAAATCGAAGCAAAATACGGTATCAAAAAATCTCAGTTTCTCGACCTTAAAGCTCTTAAGGGTGATTCCTCTGATAATATTCCTGGTGTTTCGGGTATCGGTGAAAAAACTGCCGCCAAACTCCTGAATGATTATGGTGACCTAGATAACATATATAATAATATAGACAAAATTTC
This sequence comes from Candidatus Saccharimonadota bacterium, assembly GCA_017511865.1. GTDB lineage: Bacteria > Patescibacteriota > Saccharimonadia > Saccharimonadales > Saccharimonadaceae > Nanosyncoccus. The sequence goes on along the minus strand of JAFWIQ010000010.1, from coordinate 34,408 downwards.
TGGCTCCACTCGCACCAAGCTTGAGGCCGGCAAAGATTCTGCCTACATGTCAAAAAAACTTGCAGAGATTATGTTTGACGCTCCAGTCAGCCTCGCTGATCTGCCAGATTTTCATTTCGATCGCAACCAAGTCCTTGCCGGATTAAAAAAATTGGAGTTCAACTCATTAATCCGCAAGCTCACCGCCGCTACTAGTGATCGAGAGCCGGAAAGACCTTTTTCTTCAGACCATAAGCTTGGGCAAGCACCCTTGAGCGTGTCCGAAGAAAAATGGTCTTCCGGCTCTAACAGTCCATTGATTGGTTGGGACATCAAATCTATCATGCACGGCAACGAAGAAATCGCTCAGGAAATTCTGAATGGTAAACCTTTTTGGGATTTAGGGCAAGCTGCATTTTTACTAGATCCACTCTCTCGCGAGCAACCAACTTTAGCTGACCCCAAAGAAGAATATCAAAAACAACTCATCGAATTCAAAAAATACCCAAAACTTTTACAAGTCTTGCAGGATTTTGATTTGCCCCTCATTCCAATTCTTTACAAAATGGAAAAAAGAGGTATGCTCATCGACCACAAATATTTTGCAAGCCTCAAAAAAGAATATACCGCCGAAGTCAAGAAAATAGAGCGTGTGGTTTGGGAATTAGCAGGAAAAGAGTTTAATTTAAACTCGCCAATTCAGCTCTCGGAGATTCTCTTTACCGATCTCGGACTCCCCACAAAAGGTATCAAAAAAACCACCCGTGGTTATTCCACCGGCGCCAAAGAATTAGAAAAACTCAAATCTGCCCATCCAGTTATCCCTAAAATCATAGAATACCGAGAGGCTGCCAAGCTGCTTTCAACCTATATCACTCCAATACCAGATCTCGCCGATCAAAACGATCGCATCCATACCACTTTCACCCAAAACGTTACCGCTACGGGTCGCCTATCGAGCCTAAATCCCAACCTTCAAAACATCCCGGTTCGCACTAGCGAGGGGAAACGCATTCGCACTGGTTTTATCGCTCCAGAAGGCAAGGTTCTTATTTCTGCCGATTATTCTCAATTTGAATTACGCCTCGCTGCAATCTTGGCAAACGATCACAGCCTCATCGCAGATTTTAATCAAGGCATAGATATCCACACCAAAACCGCTTCAGAAGCTTTTGGAGTGCCTTTTGAGCAAGTTACCAAAGACCAGCGCCGTGCAGCTAAAGTTATTAACTTCGGCATTCTTTACGGTATGAGCATCAACGGTCTTTCCGAGGCCGCCAAAATGTCATTCCAAGAGGCCAAATCGTTCATCGAAAATTACTTTACTCTTCGCGCCCCCATCAAGGACTACCTTGGCCAAATTTTAAAACAGGCTCGCGAAGAAGGCTACGTAGAAACTTATTACGGCCGTCGTCGTCCCACACCAGACGTCAAGTCTTCCAACTTCCTCATTCGTCAAGCTGCCGAGCGAGCCGCCCAGAATATGCCTATCCAGGGTACCGAGGCCGACCTCATGAAGCGCGCTATGATTAACGTCGATAAAGCCTTGCCCGCCGGTGCAGAACTAGTGATGCAAGTCCACGATTCACTCATCGTAGAATGCGATAAAAATATAGCAAAAGACGTCGCCAAAATCCTGCAGCAGCAAATGGAATCCGTCGCCCCCGAGTTCAAAATCAAGCTCGCCGTCGACGTCGCCATCGGCCACAACTGGGGTGAATTGTAAACTCATATGGAACAGGGAATCGAAATCTACAAAGTTACAAAAGGCGAAATAGTCTTCAATGTTGATGAAAAGCAAGAAACTATTTGGGCCACCCAAGAACAAATCGCTCAGCTTTTTGATGTGCAAGTTCCAGCTATTGCCAAGCATCTTAATAACATTTATAAAAGTGGTGAACTCCAGATGGATGCAACTTTTTCCAAAATGGAAAAAGTTCAGATTGAAGGTGGCCGTAAGGTTAAAAGAAATATTAAATTGTATAACCTCGACGCTATCATCTCCGTCGGCTATCGCGTTAATTCAAAAAAAGCCACCGATTTCCGTATTTGGGCGACGAAGGTTCTCCATCATTATGTCGTGGACGGTGTCGCCGTTAATGAACGTAGATTAAAAGAACTAGATTCTAAAAAACTTCATGAGATCGAAGGTGCACTCGGCATCGTTAAGCGTCTCGTTGCCGCTTCTGATCTTTCCGTTGACGAAGCTAGCGGCATCCTAGAAGTTATCGCAAAATACGGCCCAAGCTTTAAAGCTTTGGAGGAATATGATAAAGGGCACATATCTTTCATTAAGGGCAAAAAGACCGCCAAAATCATTTCAAAAGACGATGGCCTAAAAATCATTGCCGATTTAAAACGTAGCATCAAAGGTGACGAACTTTTCGGGAAACCACGTGGCGAAGCTTTTGAGTCTTCGCTTAGTGCTATTTTTCAAACTTATGACGGTAAAGATGTCTACCCTTCAATTTCCGAAAAAGCCGCCAACCTCTTATATCTTATTATCAAAGATCACCCTTTTTATGATGGCAACAAACGCATCGGCGCTTTGCTTTTTGTAGTTTTCCTTACTATTAACGATTATCACCTTACTAAAAACGGCGAGACCAAAATCAGCGACCGCGCCCTTACCGCTCTAGCTCTACTTATCGCCGAGTCCAACCCATCAGAAAAAGGTCTTCTCGTAGCCCTCATCTGCAAACTACTTGAAAACTAAAGATTTAGATAGCAACAAAATTGTCGTAAAAATCTGCATTTTTTTTGCTTGACAAAACGCGGGGGGGGTATCATTAGAAGCATAAAGGTCTAACACTAATAAAAAGGAAATAATATGAAAAAACAAAAATATTACTTAGCCGCCGGAATTTTGGCTTGCTCTGCAATCTCCGGTCTAGTCATGCCCCTAGCAAACACTTTTGCCGAAGGAGGCATAGGCAGCGAATCGCAAGACGTCACTGCGGGTGAAGTGGATGAAACTACCTACTCTGTAGATATTAACTGGAGCGATATGATATTCGACTGGAAATATAACGAAGCAACAAATAGATTCGGATTCCAGCATCACAGTGTATGCCACGCTGTTAGTGCCGCGGTGGACGGAATCGATTGGTTAGAAGACGAAAAGAATAATGGTAATATTTATAGTGACGAATCTTGTACGAACGTATTTGCAGGCGAGATAGTGTACGATACGACTTATTATTATCGTGCTAGCAGGTCTGAAGCCACTATGGATGTCACAGATCATTCTACCAATGGGAGAGTTAAGGTGAAAGCTAGTTTTGCCCCTACAGATAATTATAGTTGGGTGAGTGGTAGATTCTCAAGTGTCGCTTATCTAACCGAACAAGGTGGTTATTCTCAGGATCTGGATGGTGGTTATTTGGAAACTGTAGCTGGAGGGTCGGCGTATAGAGCGCTTAATGGCATACTTTACCTTGAAGGAGATGATTCTAATTTAACTTCCGAGGCTGTTCAGGCTGGAGATAAAATTGGCACGGTAACTCTTACTATCGAACCAGACTTAAACTAAAATGACTACCAAAAAGAAAAAGAAATTCCCACTTGTCATCATCGCCATCGTCACCTTCGCGGTGGCGATGGCTGGGGGATATCTTTTTCAGATGGCACTGCATGGTAGCGAAAAAACTTCAGACTCTTCTATTGTCAAAGTCGAGCCAGAAGATGATGGCGAAAAAAATAATGTGGATGTCTCTCTTAAATATGCTGGATATGCGACTTTGCTCAGCGATGAAAAAATAATTACCCTTAATTTTACCAATCCATCAAAATCTAAGAAGAGCTTGAGCTTAGAGATCGTAGCCGATGTTGACGGAGAAAATATTGTATTGGCTGAAACCGATATGATTCGCCCCGGGTACAAAATCGACAGTGTAAAATACACTTTAGACAGAGAAATCCCCAAAGGCGATTATAAGGGAAAATTTATTGTGCATTTCTATAATGAACAAGATAAAGAAGAAATTGTAAACTCGGAAATCGCAATAAATGTTTATATAAAATAGGAGACACGATGAAAAAATATTTAATTTTTAGCATGGCTTTTGTAATTATGTCTTTTACGGGGATAACTAACGTTTCTGCAGCCAGCATTGGCAGCCAATCTATTGATGTTGCGGTTGGGGAAGTTGACAAAATTGATACGGATGACGCAGAACAAGATATTCAGACTCCAGACACTGGTTTGTTTGGACTGGAGACCGGCAGTGCGTCTATTGCAATAGTCGTTACTATACCCACGATAGTTATTCTTGCATGCGTACTTGGATATGCTTATCGTAAGCATGCAAAAAAATCTTAAACTTTACCCATAGCTTTAATATGCAAATTACTGTGTGAGTAGGAAGAGGTTTTAGTAGTATAATGAGATTTAGACCAGATTTGCAAATGTTATTTTTACAACTTAACAACAAAAAATGCCCCACAGTTTAAGGGCATTTTTTGTTGACTTATGTTGTAAAAATAGCAATGAGCAAATCCTGCTACTAAAACCTCTTTCTGCTCACCTAGCGTAAGCGATATTATGTTCCATCGCTTGTGTTTCTAACGCAACCAATCTCGCTGCATCGTCAATCGAAGAATTTACACAGTGCTTAACCCTTGCGCTCTCTTCTGCCTTCTTTGCATCATTCCAGCGGTCCAAAGTTCCCACCAAATATCCCGTAATCCGGCGCAATCTTTCAAATTTGCCTTCCGCAAAATATTCTGAATAATTGTCAAAGTATTCTTTTGCAGCCTCTTTGCCGGCCTTGTCGCCAATTAATTTTGCTCCGGCTTCCACTAAACAAGAAACGTGCATTGTCTCATATTGGTCAAACTCCGACAAGACCTCCTTCGCCTCTTTTTCCGAAACCTTCGCGTATTTGCTAAGAGATTTCAAAAAACGTTTCATATCAAAATTCTCTACATCATTAGGGTTTCTATAGACTATTTTCTTCATGGTTTTTCCTTTCTTTTTCAGCCGTTTTCAGTCGGGTTCTTCATTCCTAACTCGGCGTCTTTTATATTATAAGCATTACCTAAAAATCATTCTAACCCCATATATAGTGTTTGTCAACACTTTTTCACGCTAAATATAGCGTTTTCCACAATTTTTGCTAAAATATGCTAAAATAAAGAGAAGGATAAAAAATGCCAGGATGGAATATTCATTTGGAGGCTGGTGAGCGCGTCGCCAAAAAGCTCAAACTTTCCGGAGCCAAACGGAAAAAATTTTTGTTGGGTTGCCTTCTTCCGGATATCAACAATGGCTACATCAATAAAGTCAAGGTCGAAAAACCTCACGAAAAAACACATTACGCTTTCGACCAAAAAAGCTCGCTTAATTTTTATGCCGAAAACAAAGACAAAATCGACGCTAGAGACCCACTCTTTTTGGGCTGCCTCCTTCATCTATATACCGATGGCTATTTTAATTATGATTTTTACCGCACCATTAAGCATTCGCCTATCGGTGAAGGCCTGGAGCGTGAAGCCAAGCGCAAAATCAAGCACCATGATTTCTGGATTTACGACACAAACTTCAACCATCGCCTCGGCGTCACAAATCGAGCGGAAGCCAAAAACCTATCCGTTGCCGCCAACGCGGTTAGCGCTATCGAAATCGTTCCCGAGGATATCGAAGATGTCGAAAGAATTCTCACCAACCAAAGCCTTAGCTCAAGTGCCAAAAACCAAGAATATATTTTTTACACCAAAGATAGGCTAGACCAGTTACTAGACGACATGATTGAAAGTTTTTCTCACGATTATCTGGAGGAAAAGCATGCCTGAACTTCCCGAGGTTGAAACCATCCGTCGAGGGCTAAAAAAATTCATCATCAATCAAAAAATCACCCGCATCGACGTCTCCTGCGAAAAATCATTCATCGGCGTGCCACCGGTTGGCAAAATCAAAGATATTCGTCGCTACGGCAAAGCTCTAATTATCGATCTAGACAATGACTCTTCTCTCATGATTCATCTACGCATGACGGGGCAGCTCATTTACGACGGTGCAGAGCGTTATGCTGCTGGTCACCCCAGCGATAATTTTACTGCCAATTTGCCCAATAAACAGACCAGAGTGGTCCTGCATCTCGAAAACGGCACACTCTATTTCAACGACCAACGCAAATTTGGTTTTATTAAAGTTATCAAAACCAAAGCAGTCGAATCAGACCCATTTATCAAAAAATTAGCCAAAGAGCCATGGTCCATGACACCTCAAGAATTTTACGAAAAATTACAAAAACACAAAAACTCTTGCGTCAAGGCTACCATTTTGGACCAAACCATTATTTGTGGCCTCGGTAATATTTATGCCGATGAAGCACTTTTTGCTGCCAAAATCCATCCAGAGCGCAAATCGGGCTCTCTTTCCAGAGAAGAGTCTACCTCACTACTAAAATCCGCCAGAGAAGTTATGCAAAAATCCATCGATTCCGGCGGCTCAACTATGGCTACCTATGTCAAAGCCGATGGCACCAAAGGCGACTATCTCGAAAAATTTGCTCAAGTTTTTCACCGCGAAAATCAACCTTGCCCAAGGTGCAGCATGAAGCTCATCAAAATCAAAGTCGCTGGCCGCGGAACGCATATTTGCCCAAATTGCCAACAGCAACCCTGCCTCAGGAGTATTGGCCATGATTAAGGTTTTTACAGGGAACGACCGCATCCGCGCGAAAAACGAAATCGAAAAATTTCTAGGCAAAAATTATGAAATTATTGAAGGGACAGAAATCACACCCAATGATTTGCCTAGTATCTTCCTTGGCGTATCGCTATTTTCCTCTGCTCGTAACATTCTTATTCGTGATGTGTCCGCCAATAAAGCAGTTTTTGAAAAGGTTTCAGAATATCTAAATACTCCCCACAACGTTGCGCTTTTTGAGCTCAAGTTGGACAAACGTTCGGTTGGCTACAAAAACATCAAAAACAAAGTCGAGATTTTTGAATTTTCCGCCCCCCAAAACCCCAACCTAAAAATAGTTTTTGACATTTATAAAACCGCAAAAACGGATGGCAAAAAAGCAGTTGATTTATTAGAAAAAATCAAATTTGACGAAGACCCCATGATGTTTTTCGGCCTTCTCGTATCGCAGGCGCTAAAGGATTATTCTGCAAAACAGGGAATCAAAGAAAAGAGAACTCTAAAAGAGCTCTCTAAACTTGATCTTAAATTAAAAACTACTTCTTTTGAGCCTTGGCTTTTGATTCAGTCTTTTTTGTTGCGACTTTCTTCGCTCCAGTAACAGGCTTCTTTACGGAAGTTTTTTTCTCCAACTTTACACCGGCCGCCTTAGCAATCTTATGAAGTTTCATCTTGCGACGCGCTGCAGTATTTTTCTTAATCAGCCCCTTCTTTACTGCTTTATCGTATTCTGATTGGGCCTTGGCCAACGTTTCTGCGGCTGGCTTGAGCTTAAAAGCCTTCAGCGCGGCCTTAATGTCTTTTTTTAGTTCTACGTTATGCTCGGTTCTTTTCGTTGCCTGTCGAGCAGCCTTTTTGGCAGATTTGATAATCGGCATTTTCTTCCTATATAGATTAAAAATTAATGACTTTTCATTATTATAACTCTTTTATCTAAAAAAGTAAAGAGAAAAGTATCTTGCGGTTTTTAAAGGCTTATGCTAACATCTACTTAGAAAGGATAAAATATGCCTGATGATACTAATAGCGCAACTTCAGCGCCCACGGATTCAGTGGTTCCACCTGTAAATCCAGCTACGCCAACCGATACACAAGCTCCCAATCCGGTAGCTAGTACCACTGTTGTGGATTCATCAGCAGACGCCCCTTCTCCGGTAGATACCTCTTCTTTAGCAGATGATATTTCCGCTTCTCAAGACATCCTACCAGAGATAGCCAGCAAAATTGATAATGCACACAATATTCTGATTGCACTATCTAGTGATCCATCCGTAGACGAAATGGCCGCAGCTATTGGTCTTTCGCTATTTTTGGATAGGTTAGGCAAACGCGCTACGGCTATCTATTCGGGCTCTACTCCCAACGCATTGGAATTTCTAAAGCCAGAAGAAACTTTCGAATCTACCGCCGATGCTCTTCAAGATTTCGTTATTGCTCTAAACAAAGAAAAAGCCGATCACCTACGCTACAAGCTAGATGGTGATTTTGTTAAAATCTACATTACCCCATATCGCACTCGTGTCTCAGAAGAAGATTTAGATTTTTCTTACGGTGACTTTAATGTTGACCTGGTGCTCGCCCTCGACGTTGCTAATGGAATCGACCTCGATTCTGCCTTACGTGAACATGGGCGCATTATGCACGATGCCGTCATTATAAACATCACCACCGGCAAACCTGGTAAGTTAGGCGAAATTGAATGGAGCGACAAAACCGCCAGCTCGGTATCCGAAATGATTGCTAGATTACTCTATGGTTTTAAAGGCAAAGCAGAAATCGGCAAAGAAGAAGCCACTGCCTTTCTCACTGGTATTGTTGCTGCAACCAATCGCTTTTCTAACGCCGGTACTACCCCTACAACGATGCGAGTGGCCTCTCGTCTTATGGAGTCTGGAGCCAACCAACAATTAGTCTCCAAAAACATTACTCCAGACGTTGATAACGAAATGTTTTCTATGGCTACCGACGGGCCAATCGGATCATTCGAACCATCCAGTTCTTCCGAACCAACCAAGGCCCAAAGTGGAGATCCTACCAAATTAGATATTGAACATGGCAACGAAGAAGGTGTAGACGAAACCAAAGAAGTTGACGCTACTGTTACCGAAAAAGAATCAACTCTGCTCGACGATCTCAAGGCCGCAGAAGCTAGCTTATCGCACGCTGGAGCCGAGACTACTCCAGAAGCAGAAGTTCAACCACTAAAAATTGACAGCACCGAATCAACCCCAAGTGTACCAGAGGCTCCCGCTCCAGAACCTTCCCAAGAGGAAGCCTCAGTAATTCCTGCTCCAGAGTCATCCCAAGAAGAAACTCCACCGACACCCGAACCCGAAAAGGATTTATCAATACCGGAGCCGGTAATTGAGCCCCCTATGCCTAGCAATATTGAAGAGCCATCCCAAGATGCATATGTAGATAATCAGTCGGAAAAAGTTATTCCGGCTCCTAGCGAAGCAATATCGAGTGGATTCTCTAGCGAAAATGAGCCCAATAAGTACGGCCAAATGCTAGAAGATGCCTTGGCTGGCACTGAGTCGCCTAGCGAGCCTATGGTTACCCCTCAGACGACTCCACCTTCGCCCGGCTTTGATAGCAATCCCGCAGCCATGAATGCTCCATCGGTGCCGTCTAATCCAGAAATCAATGGTGTCCCAACGATTAATTATATGCCAATGCCAGGAGAAGAGGTTCTTCCGCCTCCACCAACTCCACCTATTGATATGGGCCCCCTACCAGAGCCGTCGGATAATACTGGCGCAATGATTGGTTCAGACCAAGCAACTTCTTTTGCGGCCACTCCATCTGTCGAGCCTATTGCACCTGTCATGCCGAATCCAGCCCCTACGATTCCTCAGCCAACCGCACAGGAACAACCCCTCCAATCTCAGCCCACTGATCCAGGCGCCTTCAAAATCCCTGGAGTATAACATAACAAAAAAACAAGACCCCTCGAGGGTCTTTTTTGTAACTTCTCAATTTTTGGGCTTTATTAAAAAGCATGGCGGATCCGACGAGACTCGATCCGTAGGACGACGTCTCAATTTTTGATGGCTTTATTAAAAAGCATGGCGGATCCGACGAGACTCGAACTCGCGACCTCTGCCGTGACAGGGCAGCGCTCTAACCAACTGAGCTACGAATCCAATACCCTTATTATACGTCATTTTTCCACAAAAAACAAGACCTCTTGTCTTCTCAGTTAACCTATGATATAATACTCCTCAATATGGCTATTAAAGTTACTAGAAAAGATCAAGGTGAAGCAAACGAAAATATCATTCGTCGCTTCAATCGTAAAGTCCTTCAGAGCGGAATGATGCCTCTTAAGAAGTCACAGATGCGTTTTAGCAAACCCATTTCTAAACGCGAACGTCGCCTTAAGGCCATTATCCGCGAAGCTCGCAAAGCCGAAAAGACCGAGCGAATTAAATTAGGACTCAAATAACAAAATCTCCTCCTTACGGGGAGATTTTTTCATGCTATAATAAATTCAAAGGAGAAAGAAATGATTATATTATTTGGCCTAGCCGGTTCCGGAAAAGGCACCCAAGGTAAAGCACTCTCGGAAATTTTTGGTTGGCGTTGGTTATCAGTTGGTGAAGCCATCCGCCAAACTGGCGAATACGGAGAAATTATCGATCGCGGTGAGTTAATCCCAAACATTGAAGTTATCAATTTGATGAATAAGCAAATCGAAAAAGCCGAAGCCGAGGGTTTCGAGGTGATTCTTGACGGCTATCCTCGTAACAAAGAGCAGGCCGAATGGCTAATTTCGAATATGCCAGAAAAACTTGACGGAGCGATTATTTTAGAAGTTCCCAAAGATGAGTTACTAGAACGATTGGCTCTTCGTGGTCGTGATGATGATAAAGAGCGTAGCAGTATCGAACGCCGTTTTGAGATTTTTGAACAAAATATTGGCTCAATTTTGCCACTATTAGAATCCAAAAACATTCCAATTGAGCGTGTTGATGGGGTTGGGCCAGTCGATGAAGTCACTGCGCGTTTGGTAGAAGTAGTCAAAAGAATCAAACCGGAAGCATCCGAGCAAAGCAACGACGTCAACGGCGAAGAAATTGAGCATAGTTATGGTGAATAAAGAAACCGCAGACGCGAAGGCTTTACAAGAAAAAATTACCGCCATGCGCAAAGGTGGTAAAATTCTGGGCAACCTCCTAAAAGATCTAAAAAATTACGTTAAGCCCGGCATGACCGGCAAAGAAATTGATGCCTGGGTTCGTAAAGAAATTACCAATCGTGGTGCCAAGGTAGCCTACGATATGTTAGACGACGATTTTCCGGGGGCAATTTGTATTTCCATTAATGACGAACTTGTACACGGTGCCCCAACTGACGAAGTTTTAACGGATGGCGACAAAGTCTCCTTTGATTTGGATATTTATTATGATGGCTACTTTACGGATTCTGCTTTTACGATGCTTGTCGGCGATAATGGTTCTCCCGCAATCAAAAAGATGATTAGTGTAACCGAATCTGCCATGTGGGAGGGAATAGCACAAGTTAAGCCGGGGGCACATATTGGTGATGTCGGTCACGCCGTGGAAGTGGTACTAAAAAAAGGTCACCTAGGCGTTATCGAAAACTATATAGGCCATGGTATCGGCAAAACTATGCATGAATCCCCGGAAGTCCCTAACTACGGCAAGAAAGGTCACGGCTATCAGCTCGTCGAAGGCGATACTATCTGCATCGAGCCAATGTCGTGTCTTGGTAAGCCAGCCAACTATGTCGATAAAAACGACAATTGGACTGTCAAGATGAAAGATGGCTCCATCGGTTGCCATTGTGAACACACCGTTCTTGTTACTTCTGATGGCTACGAAGTCCTAACGTTGCCAGATTAAGATTCTAGTTTTAACTTAAAAATAAGATTTAAAATCCAAAATATGATACAATAAGCTTATGGATAACGATAAACGTTTTGTCACCGGTTTAGATGTTGGTACCGAAAATATCAGAGCTGTCATTGCTACTGTTTCTAAAAACGGCGAAATCGCTATCGTAGGCTACAACGAAGGCAAATCTGCCGGCATGCGCAAAGGTGTCCCGGCAAACCTAGCTGGTCCAGCAGAAGCGATTGATCGTACACTTGGAGACGCCGAGCGTATGGGTGGCTATGACGTCCGCTCTGCCTATATCTCCATTAATGGCTCTACGGTTATTTCTACGCATACTGAAGGCATGATTGCCGTGGGTACCATTGAGCACGAGATTAATGTTGAAGACCTAGAAAGGGTAGAAGATGTCGCCGTTACTGGGCGCATTCCTGCAAATCGCGATGTTTTAGATGTTATCCCACTAGAATATGCGCTCGATGGTCAAGGAGGGATTAAGGATCCTTTGGGCATGTCTGGAGCTAGACTTGAAATGCGAGCCTGCGTGGTATCTGCACTTACTCCTAATTGTGAAAATCTCAAAAAAGTTACCGCTACCGCCGATGTGCAGGCCGAGAGATTGGTTCCCGGAGTTGTGGCAGCTGCAAAAGCCGTCTTGTCTGAGCGACAAAAAGAGAATGGCGTTGCCGTAGTAGATTTAGGGGCTGCCACCACTTCAGTGGCAATTTACGAAGAAGGAGATTTGCAGTACGTGGGCGTAATCCCCGCCGGATCTAATAATATTACCAACGATCTTGCAATCGTTTTAGCCATAGACCCCAATCTCGCCGAAGAAATTAAGACTCGTTTTATTACGGGAGATTTTGACACCGAAAAAAGTCCAGCCATTAAGGTCGGCCGAGAAGGGAAAGACGAGCGCGTTTTTGACCGCAAAGAGGTTGAAACCGTTGTCAAAGCTCGTCTCGATGAAATTTTCACGGAAGTTCGCAAAAAACTCAAGTCCGCCAAATACGACCAACGTTTACCAGAGGGCATCATTCTTACTGGTGGAGGCGCTAAAATGCGAGACATTGATTTGTTTGCTAAAAAAGTTCTCGAAGCTTCTGTCAAAATAGGTATCCCTCAAAATCTAAACGGGGTGTCAGAATCTGTAGAAAAACCAGAATTTGCCACCGCTATAGGTTTGGCTCTCATGGCGGCTGAGGACGGTCGGCATTTGACTAACCCATCTAAAACTTCAGGCAAAAAACCTAAAACCACAAAGAAGCCAAACTTTTTCAAGAAAATCTTTTCCAAATTTTAACAGTATAAAGCTCTTGATTTAGGGAAGAAATAGGTATATACTAATACTATATTTAAAGCGAGGTAAAATTATGCCAGAGGTTAAACCGACAGAGGTGGAGAGTAAAGCTAGTATTAAGGTTATAGGTGTTGGCGGAGCTGGTGGTTCTGCCGTTGAGCGTATGAAAGAAGTGGGCCTTTCTGGCGTCGAATTTGTTGCTATTAATACCGATGCACAAGCATTACATCATTCGCCTGCAGACATTAAAGTTCATATTGGCAAAGGCTTGGGTGCGGGTGGCGATCCCGAAAAAGGTCGCGAAGCCGCCGAAGAGGGCAGAGAGGCTATCGACAAGGCACTAGATGGTGCCGATATGGTATTTATCACTCTTGGTGCTGGTGGTGGTACCGGTTCCGGTGCCGGACCGGTTGTAGCAGAAGAGGCCCGGAAGAAAGACATTCTAACCGTCGGAGTAGCCACGAAGCCATTCACTTTTGAAGGAGCACGTCGCCGCGCAAACGCTGAAGTCGCAATCGATAAACTTGCTCGCCAAGTTGATGCTCTCATCACTATCCCTAATGACCGCCTGCTACAAACTATAGATCCACGCACTCCACTCCTTGAAACTTTCAAAATTGCCGACGATGTTCTACGTCAAGGCGTGCAGGGTATTTCAGAATTAATCACCGAACACTCCCTCATCAATCTCGATTTCGCCGACGTAAAAGCCATCATGAAAAACGCAGGATCTGCCCTTATGGGTATCGGACGCGCCTCTGGCGAAAATCGTGCTGTGATTGCAGCTCAGCAAGCCGTAGAATCACCATTGATTGAGGTAAAAATTGAAGGTGCTAGAGGTGTCTTATTCTCGGTTGCCGGTGGCTATGATGTGTCGATGTCTGAAATCCAAGAAGCCGCAGAAGTTATCACCGGAGCCGTCTCTCCAGATGCCAATATTATCTTTGGTGCGTCTATACGTCCAGAATTAGAAGACGAAATCGTAGTTACGGTAGTTGCTACCGGGTTTGACTCCGATTATTATGATGAGCCTAGCGCTTCCGAACCAAACTCCGTTGCTGATATCAAAAACGAAATGCCATCTACAGAAGCCAAAGATTTTGCGCTAGAAAACAAGTCCAATATGTGGGATTCAATCAAGAGCGAACCAGAGCCAGAACCGATTGCTAATGACGACGACATGGATATCCCGCCTTCCTTAAGAAATCGTTTAAAAAATAAAAGAAAGAAAGACTGACATCAAAGAGGTCGTGGATGGAGCGAAATTTCCGAATCGGTGACAGCAAAGTTCTAGAAAGCCGCGAAACAGTTGACGGTACCATGATTCGTCGTCGTCGCGAATCGTCCGACGGGCATCGCTTCACTACATACGAACGCATCGAAATGCCACCGCTAACCGTGACTAAGCGTAGCGGCAATAAAGAGATTTTCGATCGCGACAAGCTATTATTAGCAGTCCGTCGCAGCGTTGGCAAATTCTTTAATTCCGAACTCGAAGTTGAAGACGTCGTTAATCGTGCCACCAATATTCTCTACGGCTACGGAACCGATCATGTCACATCGAAGCAAATTGGCGAAGCTGTACTTGATGTGCTCGCCGAAGTTAACGAGGTTGCCTATGTTCGTTTTGCCTCTGTCTTTCGTGAATTCAAAACCTTGGAAGATTTTGAAAACATCCTAAAGGAACAAAAAAGAAAGAAATAAATCATGCGGGTGGTGTGTATTTATAGAGACAATCAAGATTATACTCGCTCGGTTAATGAATGGATAGAAAACATCCGTCGTCAGACCGGTCGCGAAATTGAAATCATGGATCCAGACAAAAATACAGGTTTTTGCGAAGCTTATGATGTTGTTGAATATCCCACAATTTTAGCTCTCGGCGAACAGGGCGACGTTCGTGCCTCTTGGCGCGGTCGCAATCTGCCACTAGTCAACGATGTGCTGTATTATATGATATAATAAGCTTATGGATTTCTTTAAAGATATTGTTGAAAATGTTTGGGTACAACGTGGTTTTTGGTCGGTTATAGTAATCTTATTTAGCCTGTTCATTTACCGCATTATCACCAGAATACTGAGTAGCAAAGAGAAGAAGACCTCTAAGCTCATGAGCAATAAAAAGAACAAAACTATTATTCGTATGCTTAAGAGTGTGATTGCTGGGGCTCTTAGTATTGTTACGGTTCTTATGGTATTACAAATTTATGGAGTCAACGTTACATCCATGCTTGCCGGTGTCGGCATTGTCAGTATAGTAGTTGGGTTTGCCTTGCAGGATTCTCTCAAAGATATTATTCGTGGCTTTGTTATTATTTCAGATAATTATTACGAAATTGGCGACGTAATCAAATACAATGACAATATTGGTCCAGTTACGTCCATTAGCCTACTTACTACCAAAATCCAAGATATCAACACTATGAATATTGTCTCTATTGCTAATCGTAATATCGACAAAGTCGAAATTGACCCTGGCTATGTCTATATTCCAATACCTTTACCACATGAAATAAAGGTTGCCAAAGCTGATGAGGTTATGCACGAAATCGTTAAAAAACTTCGTCGCCACAATGGTATTGCCAGTGCTGATTACCAGGGAATAACTCAAATCGAAAACTCATCTCTCGATTATCAAATTGTCATCACTTGCGATCCAGCTAATAAACTTCAAATTCGTCGCGATACTCTTCATATTATTATTGAAACTCTCGAAGAAAACAAAATCGAAATCCCCCACACCCAGCTCGATCTCCACTCTCGTAAATAATATTAGCTCCCGTCCATAAAAGACTTTTCCACATCTTTTCCACCTTAACCAACTTGACATTTTGCAAGAAATGAATACAATCAAAAACATAAAGGTTATACACAAGACATAAACAGGAAAAATAAATATGAAAAAATCAATTAAACTATTATATGGCGTGCTTTTTGGCATTCTAGCTATGCCGATGCTAAGTAGCTTAGCCGTGAATGCTGATGCTCCGCTCCCAAGCCCTTTTTCTGATCGCTTTTTCTACTATGAATGTGTAGAATATAGTTTCAGACAAGAAAATCCAAGTGAAGAGATAGCTGAAGGGGGATTAACTGATGGACAATTAGCGAAAATTGAAAATTTAATTTGTGACGCGAATTCTCCCCAGTCATCAGAAGTAGATATGTCTGGATTAGAAAAATTAACTGGAATCCAGACTATAGCTGGTCCTTACGAAACTACGATACGTAATCTAGATTTATCGTATAATCAGAGCCTTACAGTTCTCGAATTGATTGACGATAGCATTTCCGAGATAGATTTATCGCATAACCCAGAGTTGGAAGAGTTATATCTCTATGACGGCAATCTTTCCGAGATAGATTTATCGCACAACCCAAAATTAAAAACAGTCAGTCTTAATCAGAATCCTAGACTAAGTTCTCTGGATATTTCAAAAAACACCAAACTTAGATCTTTAAGAATCTACGGCACCAATATTGACTATCTTGACATCTCAAATAATAAATCACTCGCGTATCTAGAAGCTAATAACAACATATTGTTAAATACTAACAATAATTGTAGTCGCATTGATTCATCCGAAGCTTATGGCCCCAACGATTTTAGTTGTGATGTAAGTGGTTTAAACCTAGTATATGGTGGTAGAGATCAAGAAGAAACCATTGATCAGGGGGCGTGGTTTAATTTTTCGAGACGATTTTTCTGTCTTGGAGAGTGGCAACCAGGGGAGCCACCCACTTCTTGTTTTGGAGATGCTGGTTCGTATTATGTTTCATATAATATTGATTCACCAAATATTATTAATTATACAGACCATTCTCTGGACGATGGTGGTCCCGTTTCCGAAGAATACCCGCTTTTTTCCGATAACCATGTAGATGTTTTCATATATAGGGCGGGTGACGACGGGCATCCCGTCCGAGCTAAAATGCGTTTTAATTTAGCTAGCTCCGACGAAGAACCAACTGACGACGAACCCAGCAAAGAAGATGAGGACAAAAACAAAGAAAAAGACGAAAGCTCCATTAAAGTCCCAGAAACTGGTTCTAATACAGATTCTTCTCATGGTAGTCTTGAAATAATAAACGTCGTCTTACCTCTAGGCGCTATCGTAGCCATCTTAGGAAGCTATATTGTATTAAGAAATAAAAAACAAGTTCATTTCATTAAAAAATAACCACTAGCTAAAGTTAGGGCCCACTGTCATTACTAGCAAACACGCATCGTCTTGTCTATTCTGTTGATAAGAAAAACATATAGTTCGCATCCTTCGCACGTGGGCTCACTACGAAAAATAGCCTTGTTTTTACAAAGCGCACAAATTGTGCTATACTAACTAAAAGCGCTTGAGCAGCTATCACCTGCAAGCTGGCGGAAGAAAGGGAATCAATAATCCCGATTAGACCCGCTCGTGAGTCCGCGTAAGAGATCAAATTAAGCGCCGAGCGTCAAAACTCGGAAGTTGGATGGTACCGCTCCAAGAGAGTTCCAATGGCAAAACCATTGGATTTTTTAATATAAAGGAGCCAAAATGAAATATCAAACTGGTCAAAGAAGAAAAACTGTAGAATACGAAAAAGCCATCGCCAAGTGGTGGAAAGAAAACAAAATCTTTGAACAGTCTATTGAAAATCGCCCAGAAGACAAATCGTATGTTTTTTATGATGGTCCACCGTTTATTACCGGCAATCCTCATCATGGTACGCTCCTCTCTAGCATCGTCAAGGATGCAGTCCCGCGCTTTTGGACCATGAATGGTTATCGTGTGGAACGCAGATGGGGGTGGGATTGCCATGGTCTCCCTGCTGAAAATTTTGTTGAAAAACAACTTGGTATTACCGATCGCCGCGATATTGGCACCAAATGGAGTCTTGAAGAATATATTACCAAGGCTCGCGAATCCATGGTGGCCAATTCCGAAACCTGGCACTCTACTATCGACCGCGTTGGTCGCTGGGTAGATTTTGACCACGCCTATCGCACTATGGATAAAGACTTTATGGAATCTGTCTGGTGGGCTTTTAAAGAACTCTATGACGCAGGCAAAATCTATGAAGGTCGCAAAGTCCTCATGTACGACACTAAGTTCGCTACTCCAGTCAGTAAAGCTGAAGTTACCATGGATAATGACGCCTACCAAAAAGTAACCGACCCCTCAGCCTACGTTAAGTTTAGGCTAAAGGCAGGAGAATTCGAGGATATTGCTCTTGAGGGGCATTCGGAGGCTACGGCCGAGAAGCAGGGCGCTTCGCCCGTGACGACGGGCCGAAGTGACCCGTCCCGAAAGAGCAATATCTCGAATTCTCCTATCTATTTTTTAGCCTGGACTACTACCCCTTGGACCCTACCAGCCAATATGGCTCTCGCTGTGAACTCAAAATTAGACTACGGTGTTTATAATATAGATGGCGAAAAATTAATCGTCGCTTTAGAACGCGGCAAGGTGTTGTTCGATAGCAAAAAACCCGAAAAAGCCTTCAAGGGCTCAGCTTTAGTAGGCAAAAAATACGAGCCAATCATAGAAGTAGCTGATGGTTTATATGACCTTGGTCTTCGTGGCGATAAAGGTACGGTTCAACGCAAAGATACTTACACCGTACTCTCGGCCGATTTTGTTTCTGCCGAGGATGGGACTGGCATTGTACATATTGCCCCAGCCTATGGCGAAGATGATTATGCTCTTTCAAACAAATATGAAGTTGATTTTGCAGATGTTCTAGACGAGAACGGCTATTACTTGCCCGAAATGGCAAAAGTGTTATATGAATTAGGAATTCGCGACACCGATAATCGCGGTATTCAGGTTTGGGCTGGCAACAAATTTATTGCCAAATGCCTCGAAGAAAAGGGAATTGTTTATAAAATAGATTACATCCAGCACGAGTACCCATTCAATCCTCGTTCCAAAGAGCGCATCATTTATCGTGCCTTTCCATCTTGGTTCTTTGATATTGACGGTCAAAAACAAATGATGCTAGAAGAAAACGAAAATATCAACTGGTTTCCAGCTTATCTTAAGCATGGTCGTTTTGCCAAAAATATCGAACAAGCCCCAGACTGGAACCTTAGCCGCGATCGCTTTTGGGCTACTGCCATGCCAGTTTGGAAGGGCGACAAAGGCTCCGTCAAAGTTGTAGGTTCTTATCAAGAACTCAAAGAGCTTTCCGGCAAAGAGTTAGATGACTATCATCGCCCATGGGTGGACGAAATAGAATTCGACATCAACGGTGAGCACTTCACTCGTATTGAAAAAGTCTTAGATTGTTGGTTTGAGTCTGGATCTATGCCTTTCGCACAGCTCCATTATCCTTTTGAAAACAAGGAAAAATTTGAACAAAATTACCCCGCCGATTTCATCGTTGAATATGTTGGCCAGGTCCGCGCTTGGTTCTATTATGTTCACGCCGTAAATACTGCTCTCGCCAGTATTGGTGCATTTGGTAATAAAGCCAAAAACGGCCCCAAAAATGCCTACAAAAATGTCATCACTACGGGTACCTTGGCCGGTAATGATGGTCGCAAAATGAGCAAATCTCTCGGCAACTTCACTGATCCAAATGAACTCATGGATCAATATTCCGCCGATGCCTATAGGTTTTTGCTCCTTAGCTCACCAGTCATGTCTGGCGAAGATTTTGCTATGCTAGATAAAGACGTTTCCGATGTCAACCGCAAGCTTACCATGATCTGGAACGTTTACGACTTTTTCACAACCTATGCCGAGGTAGAAAGTATAGACTCGGATGAGCTCGAAAAAGCTTCTTGTCGAGGGCTTTCGGAGGTTACGACCGAGAATGAGGGCGCGAGCCCCGTAACGACGGGCGCGAGCGACCCGTCCCGAGAAAGAAGCTTTTTGAGCTCATCGCCTCTAGACTCCTGGATTCTTTCTCGCATCTACCAACTCAGGGACGAAATCACGACTGGCATGGAGGAGTATAATCTTCCAAAAGCCCTAGAGGGCGTCTTGCCTTTTGTGGACGATCTCTCCAACTGGTTTGTTCGTCGCTCTCGCCGTCGCTTCAGTAAAAACGCCAACGAGGATGACCAAAAACAGGCCTTTGCTACGCTGTATTATGTATTGATATATCTTTCTAGGCTTCTTGCCCCATTTACCCCATTTCTCGCCGAAGAGCTATATCAAAAAATGACTGGCAAAAACGAGTCCGTCCATCTATTAGATTGGCCAAGAGCTGGTCTTATCGACACCGAAATCCTAGACCAAATGTCTCGCACTCGTCAGATTATCACGGATGCTTTGGCTCTCAGGATGCAAAAATCCGACACCGAGGAGCAAATCAAAATTCGTCAACCCCTTAGCAAACTTATATATGATGGCGAAAAGCTAGATGATTTTTATGAGCAAATCATTGCCGAAGAGGTTAATGTCAAAACGGTCAAAAACGGCAAGGAACTTACCTTAGATAAAAACCTCACCCCAGAATTACTAGAAGAGGGAACTGCGCGCGAATTGATTCGTGCCATTCAATCTGCTCGCAAGCATGCCGGCCTTGCCCCTGGCGACGAAATCAAGCTTTCACTTTCGACTCAGCCGCCCAAGAATTACCTTGATCTTATCAAGACTGAGGTCAGAGCCAGCGAAATAAACCAGTCTGGTAATTATTCCCACGACGAAATCGCCAAAATCAACGGCGAAAATATCACAATCTCACTAGAAAAGATATAAATACGTTCTAATTCTTGCTAGCCCTCGGCTCGCAATCGTCAAAGAATACAACAATTAGTCAAATCCTCATCGAAATTATCAGTTTCGGACTCGGATTTGTAATTGTTGTATTTTTGACTGTTGGAGCCTGCGGATTCGCTCAAATTAGAACGTATTTATATCTGTTAATTTGACAATATTAGTATTTTTTAGCATAAACACTATTGACAAAATCATTAAAGTGTGCTACACTAGAATCAAGTTAGAAAATAAAATAAAAATTCTAACAAACAAAACAAAAATAAAAATCACAAAAACAAAAAAGGAAAAACGAAATGACAAAAATAGCGACTTTAGAACTCCCAAAAGAAGTAGTCGATTCTAGTTGGGAAGATGATGTAGATACTTCTAATTTTGATTACCAATTATATGGCAAAAGCGAGGAGGGAGAAATTGCGTACAAATTAATCAAAAAACCAGAAGCAAAAGACTCTACTTTAGATTATAAGAATAAAAGAATCGGACACGTAGCAATATTTAACCGTGAAGACAAGTTGGTTGCTTAACAAAAACGTTTTTCGAAAGGAGTACCTTATAAAATGAGTGAAAAAATATCAACTTTAATAGAAAGGATGGCAACCGATGTAAAATACAACCCCGTAAATATCCTCAAATTCCAAACAATTTACGAACTAGCTTTATTACTTATAAGTTTCCTTTAAGGAAACACCCAAAAACCACAAAAACCGAACATTTAGTTCGGTTTTTTAGTATGTCATCAAATCGCGTAGTAAACAATTCAGACACGAAAATAATCTTGACGTGGAATAAAGCTAGTGCTAAACTGAAAATAAGAAAAGGTCAATACATAATCACTACCAAAAAAAAGAAAGGGTCATAATACAATGGATCAAAATATTAATGATAGCACTCAGAGCCAAGCTCAACCAGTAGCCACGACTCAGCCAACTGCAAATTCACAATCTGACATCGATTTTAAGGCGTTAGAAAATATGTCCAACGAAGAATTCCTCGAAGCTCTCGCTGCTGGACTCCTTGCCGAGAAAAACTTAGGTGAAATGGACGATGAAACCAAGACAGACATGATACATGACCTAGTAGAAAGAATGACAGTCTTCATTAATAGATCAATATTGGAGGCATTGCCCAGCGACAAGCTAAATACAATTGAACAATTGTCGAACAACAACGCCCCCATAGAAGAAATTAACAAAGTTATTCAAGAATCAGGAGTAGACGTTCCTCAAATCACTGCAGACGCTTTAGAAAAGTTTCAAAACATTTATCTTGGACCTAATGAAAACGCGGAGGTCTAGATGCCTAACGAAATTCCAAAACAGCAAAACAACAACGGAGCAACCGAAGGTGCAATCGAGGATGCGTACAGCAAATTAGTTGATGCCGCTACCGCACGCAAACGATTCGAAAAAGCCGGCAAGTCTTCACTAGAATCAATGGCGCTAACATCAGTAACCCTAGACGAAGAAAGTAAGAAAAAATATGTCCATGGTCTTATTTCGGGCGCCACAAAAGAGTGGAGAGAAGGAGAAGAAGCCAAAAGAGATGCCGAACTCGCCAAGAAGAAAGGCATGAGCCTTGAGGAATACAAGGAATATATAGAAAAAGGGAACATTGCCCAGCGCCTAGCCAAAAAATTTCCTACCATACTCGGATCCTTTAAATTATCTGTCAAGAGCACCAGGATGCTGGCTGCTTATAGAAAAGCTACAAAAGCAGCCATCAAAGCCAACAATGGAAATATTGCTGCCGGAGCAATCGCCATTGAAGAATTTGGCAATATGTTCAATCCAGAAGCTAGTGGTCAAGAAAATGCTGGTGGTAATACGAAAGTTAAAATAAAAGACATCAATCAAAATGATATTAACGAGAGAGTAAAAGCTAGATTAGATAAAGGTGAGGGTGATGACCTTATCAATGCTTTAGTTGGTCGTGCCGAAGCGGCTGCTAGTGCAGGCGAAGACAACGAAGATACCGATGTAAAAGTGGAACGACTCGGTTCATCCTCTTTTGCTAACGTAAGGAACAAAAAATATGAAGACCTTACGAGTGAAGAGAAAAAACGTAGGGCTATAGCTGAATACACAGAAGAAATCGTAAAGACAAAAAATCCTGACGACAAGACACTAAAAGAATTAAGAGAAAAATTCCTAAGAGAAATATCTGCAATAGACAGCAATGGACAGAACAACAATTACGGAAAAATAGCTGACAATATTGCCGAAAATCTTGCTGGCACGCTTAGTGAAGAAATGGCCAAGGAAGAGCACCAGAATGCTCTTAGGGCTATAGATAAATATCTAGATCAAACCATTTCAATCAGCAATGCCACGGTCTCGGTTGGTCTTGCCGCCAAGGAAGTGTGTGCAGATTTAAGAGATAATGCCACTCTGAGATACGGCCTCATCGCCGGTGTCGCAGCTGCAATTGCTATACCTGTCATAAGGGCAATAAGCAAAAAAGCGGCCGCCGGCGCAATATTTGCCGGTGCCCCTGGTCTTGTTGGAGCCGCTATCGCTGCTGCCGCTGGTGGCATCATTGCTGCAGATAGAGAAAAAAATATTCAACGAAGAAAAAATATTGAGCGTGCCACTAGTGTTGATGATAGTGCTGATTTATTTGTCAACGCCGGCGTAAATAAAAAGAACGGGATGAATCAATACAGTATCCTTAATTCCGAAAAAATAGCTCAACACATGAGGAGTCTAATTGGTGAGGACGGCAAACTTAAATCTGTTGATGAAAATGGTAAGGCTATTGATATAAATAAGCAATATGAGAACGCTCTTTGGAAAATTGCCGAAATCAGAGCTCGCAATAAAATACAAAATGAGAAAAGAATTCAGCTCATCGGTTATAAGGGGCGCAATAGTATTGAACAACAAAAGTGTGAAATGTTTGAGGCGATTAATGAGCTGAAACGCGCTATGCGTAACACCGATCCAGAAAGAGCCAAAAAGCTCAATGATGAAATAAAAAACGAGACAGAAAAACACGAAGGAAAGCTTGACGAAGAGATTAACGAAGTAAAGAAAAATCAAAGAAAAGAAGTAGGGCTCGCAGCGTTTAAAGGCGCTAGTATCGGCGGTGCCCTTGCTGGCTTTTCTAGCTTTCTTCCCAACATCCTGCAAGGCACTGGCATCGGTAATTTAATTGAAAAAATTTCCCCCAGCAACGGTATTTTTGGTATTCACAATACAAATATCCCGACCGTAGAAGGACTAGAATCTCCCGCTGGAGACAATCTTCCTTATGTAGAAGGCATAGAGCCACTCGGCGAAGGAGCGCCATCCACGTCTTCCGGAGCTGTACTTATTGATTCAGGACCAGATGGTAAGATTAGTATTCTTATAGATAGCAATGGTGACGGTACCCCAGACACGATATTTGGCGAGAATGTGGACTTAACAGACGACGAAGCCTGCGACAATTTACGAGCAGAGCTTGCGGATAAATATAATATTGATTTGCAAAGGGAATCAATTGATGCAAGTCGATATGGCGAAATAAGAGTCAGTGATTATTTAGAGAAAGCCGGGAATACCGTGGATAATTCTGGCGGGGTAGACTGGAGTAAAAGCGCACTTAGAGTAGGTTTTGGTAGCCCAACGGTTGTAGCTGGTGATGGTATGGATACTTACGAAGTTCCAGTTTGGGGACTAAACGGAGGAGGCATACCGGATGGCGCAAAGTTATATATTGACTTGGATGGAGACAATGGTCCTGGTCAGGCTCTAGAATTTACCATTGAAAACGGTAAAGTCAGACTTCCAGCTGACGTTCTAGACACTCACGATGTCGGCAATGGCGGTACCGCTCGTTTTATTGGCACTGTACGTATAGGCGAAATGCAAGGCAATACTATGATTTCATATGCCACAGTACTAGGCGAAAGAGCAGACGCATCAACTATGATTTCTGCGGCTTCTGATAGCCAAGGTTATGCATTTACTGCAGTAGATATGAATAACGGAGAGAGGCTTAGCCAATTTGCCGTCAATGCCTCCAACCAACAAATCAGTAATTTGAGTGAAATCTACAACGGCATCAATGACCGCCTTCCGGCCACCTTTACCGTCAATGATATCGATGGAAATACAGAAGCGGTAACTCTTGCTGGTGGGGCAAAAGTTGCAGAGCTAGACTATAGTGGCGGTTACCATCCAGAATACGACTCGTTTAGAAACACCCCATTCATAGAAGGAAGATCCTTCCTTGGCACGCCAATTCACTGGGATCTTGACGGCGATGGAATAATGAGCCCAGAGGAACAGGCCAGCTACTTCCAGCAAATGTTGGTAAGAACCGGTACCGATCCGTACATGTTGGGTCAAAATGCATCAAATTATGGATTGTTAGAGCCAGATCGTTTGGCGGGAATCATTCCTAGAGAAACACTAATCGGATGGGGAATCGCCGATGGCATAGTAGACAGTGAAACCGACTTAAATACCTTACTGGAAAACCTTAAATTACCAGAAAACGCAGCATACTATGACAAGTTAGTAAACGCAACTATCAACGAAATGCAAAGAGTTATGCAAGGTGGTAGTTTTGAAGTTTCCGAAATTAGCAACAGGACTTCTACATACGCAAACTCCAACGGAGACCTTGACACGGTTCGTGCCAATACTCACAGAGTTGGTATTATTCCGAGAGACGCCAATGGCAATCCGGTAGGCAACAGGGGCTGGTGGTGCCGTAAATACGGGGTTGAAGGCGGCGTAGTTTATGACATGCCACTTTGCGACCAAAAAGGAATCAAGGCGATTATAAACAGGGTCAGGTCGGTCTTCGTTCCGCCAGAAGATACCACCAACGGTGGCGGTATTATCGAAGAAGGTGGCGGCGATGATGGTAATAATGATCCCATCGAAGAAGGTGGCGGCGATGATAGTAATGATCCCGTCGAAGAAGATGGCGGTGGCGGCATCAGCGGCGGTGGTAGTAGCGATAATCCACCCGATAATCCACCCGATAATCCACCCGATAATCCACCCGATAACCACACGCCAAAGAATGTAGAGGCAGAGATTAAATACGCCGGTGATGCCACGCCAATGGATGTAGATCAATCTAAAGCAAGTACCGAGGCAGATCACGAAATCGAAGAAGCTATCAATAGGCAATCCGTAGAGCGACAGGCCTCTAGTGACACTAGAGCTGCTGAACAGGCTGCCAAAACAGCCAAGGATCAAGCTATATCTGAGCAAGAAGCCAGGGGCATAGCGGAAGAGCGTCGCGTGGTCCAGGAAAAAGAATATGATAGCTTAAGTCCAGAAGATAAAGCAGTCGAAGACGCTGCTCGCGGTAGAGCTGATAGGGCTGAGGAAAACGCCACCGCTGCCGCCACCAGAACGCAGGAGTCCGCCAATATAGTTACAAGACAAGTTGAGAAAGACGCCGCAACGGGTGAAACTGCTCAAAAGCAAGCAGATGCGGCTGCGTCTAAACAACAAATTACGGGTGAGACCAAGAGTCAAAGCGGCACATTAACGGCAAGTGACTTTGCAAAAGCAGCACAACAAGAATCTTAAAGGGTGAGGAAAGGAGTAAAAATGAGAAGAAAATTAACAATATTTAGCGGAATAGCTTTACTAGCAAGCTTTATATTTACTGGTACAGCCTTCGCTTGGGGGCCAAGTGACCGCCCTACATACACTAACGAATCTCCAGCGGATTATGCTACTTTTAATTCCATCACCAACAACGGAGGAGACAGTGGCAAAGGAGTGGGCGATGAGCGCAATTTTGTCCGCGTCAGAGAAGCAAATACTAACAATGATTATTCAGATGAAGTATTTGTCGAACCTGGTAAAGAATATGAAGTATACATATACTACCATAATAATGCCGGATCAGATACTAATTCGTCTGGCGTAGGGATAGCCTTGCTCACCAAGGTTGCGGCTACTTATCCAGCCAGAATCAGTAAAAACGCAGAGGGCACACTTACCGGCGAGATTACTTGGAAATACATCACATCGATAAATGACACCGTGCATGACGGCAAAGTTTGGGATGAAGCATATTTAAAAACTAATTACGACGACGTAATTTTGCGCTATAAACCTGGTACGGCCACTATTTATAATGGCGGCGCCACCAATGGCTCAGTGTTGTCCACTAATCTGTTCTCTGAAAGTGGTACTTATATCGGTTTCAACGAATTAAATGGCGTCGTTAAAGGATGTGCCGAATATTCGGGGCACATTACTTACACTCTGGTTGCAGAAAAAGTCGATTCTACTTTTAATAAAATGGTATCACTAGACGGCGAAACATGGGGCGAAGAGGTCGTAGCAAAACCAGGCGATTATGTTACGTATCGTGTAAGCTTCCAAAACACTGGCAATACCACATTGACAAATGTCATTTTTAAAGACACTCACGATGCTGGATTATCGCTTCGGTCTGGTAGTACTAAAGTTTTTGACATCAATAATGAAAATGGCAAAGAGATCGATGATATCATCGATCTTAGCGGTTACAATACTGGCGACGCAATCCCTACCGCACTTGTACAGATAATTTATCAAGCTCAAGTAGCTCGCGATAATTCGTTATGTAACAAGACCTTAAACAACACGATGTCAGTAGCATATAATTCTGTCGACCAAAAAACCGATGACGCATCAGTAATAGTAGCCTGTGACGAGCCTGAACCTACCCCAGCACCAGAAGATTGCGCAACGAATCCAAACCTCCCAGGTTGTCAAGAGAAAACCTGTGCCACTAACCCAGAAATGGAAGGTTGTAAGGAATTGCCTAACACCGGCCCAGTAGAAATCATTATGGCAATCGTCATTATTATCGGCATCGGTACTGGCGGCTACTATCTTTATAGGACTCAGAAAACCCTCAAAACCGTAGAGGGCGATGTTTCCGGCAAGGGTGACAAAGAAGGCAAAGACTCTTCCCAAAAACCAGATAATATGGTAAAATAATCCCAGTAACAAAGGATTAATATGAAAAAAGCAGTCATTCTCGTCGGCGGGAAACAATATCTCGTTGCCGAAAAAGAGACCCTACGGGTGGACCTCCTCCCGGCAGGCACTAAAGAGCTCGAACTTGACGCTTTACTCGTAGCCGACGGCGACAAAACGCAAGTTGGTACACCTACAGTAAAGGGCGTAAAAGTTTCAGCCAAAGTAATAACGCCCGAAGTTAAGGGTGATAAAATTCGCGTTATTCGCTATAAAGCAAAAAAACGTGTTCACAAAGAAACTGGCCACCGCCAGAAATATACCGAAATCGAAATCACCAAAATCGGTTAAAAGAAATAAACCTGAATTGAGCGAGCATTTGACGAACCCAGTTATCTTTTACAACCTTTCCTCATCCGAGGTGAATAAAGTTACAGATTCGCGAAGCGAGTCTGATAACTTGATTGAGACGAGGATTGAATGAAATGTTGTAAAAGATAACATGGCATGAAGTCATCGTGAGCGAAATCAGGTTTATTTCTTTTCTCATGATTTTTGTGTTATAATCTTAAGTATTATGGCGAAGGTAATTTGTGTGACAAATCAAAAGGGTGGAGTAGGGAAGACTACTACTGCCGTTAATCTCGCCTATTATCTCGCCAAGGATAAATTCAAAACATTATTAATCGATTTTGACCCTCAGGGCAATGCTACCTCTGGCCTCGGCATTGACAAAAACCACAAAGAGACCCTAGGCCTCACCATGACCGAAGTAATCCTGGGTAAAGCCGAGCTCAAAGATGCTATTCGTCCTACCAAATACAAAAATTTTGATATTGCCCCCACCACTCCAGAACTCGCCAATGCCGAAGTAGAAATTACAAGCATGCAGCAAAAGTTTGTTCGCCTTCGCAATTCGGTCCGCAACATAGAGGCAAATTACGAATATATTATTATTGACTCCCCTCCATCACTCAGTCTCCTTACCGTCAATGGTATGATTGCAAGCAACTATCTTCTTCTCCCAGTTCAAACCGAATTTTACGCATTAGAAGGTGTCGCTCAATTGCTCGAATCCATGAAACTCGTTATGAAGCAGGCCAACCCCAATCTTAAACTTCTCGGCGTCCTCGCCACCATGTACGACAAACGCACCAGCCTTTCCGCCCAAGTTTACGCCGAAATCAAAAAATATTTCAAGCAACTTGCATTCAAAACCACCATCCCGCGCAACGTTCGGGTTGCCGAGGCGCCTAGCCATGGCGTTCCAGTAGGCGCTTATGATAGATTCAGTAAGGGCGCCAAAGCTTACAAAGAATTTGCGAAAGAAGTAATAGAAAGGACAAAATCATGAAAGGTTTAGGTAGAGGATTTGAAAGTTTAATTCCTACAGAATTAATTGATGAAGAGTTTGATCCTACGGCTACAGAAGATAAAAAGGAAAGCAAACTAAAGGAACTCGACCTCGACGACATTATTCGCGATGAAGATCAGCCTCGTCGGGAATTCAACAAAGAAGCCATTGAGGCTCTTGCCGCATCTATCAGAGAGCACGGCGTATTGCAGCCAATCGTAGTTACCAAAGAAGAGGGCAAATACAAGATTGTTGCCGGAGAACGTCGTTGGCGCGCTAGTAAAATTGCCGGCCTCACCAAGATTCCTGCCATCGTTCGCACACTTGATTCTCAAAACCGTCTCGAGCTTTCTATTATTGAAAACGCCCAACGCGAAGACCTAAACGCCATCGAACTCGCCACTGCCTATGCCAAACTTAAAAACCAATTCAATCTCAGCACCGAAGATATCGCAGCCAAAGTAGGGAAGAGCGAACAAACCGTACAAAATACCCTTCGCCTCCTCACCCTCCCAGATAGCGCCAAAAAGATTATGGTCAAAGAAAAACTCACCGAAGGTGTTATGCGTCCACTTGTTTCTCGTGATGAAGACACTATCAATAAAGTTTTGCCAAAAATCGTCAAAGAAGGCTGGACCGCTCGCAAGGTAGAACGTTATTTTGCCGAACATAAGCAAAAATCTTCCGCTACTGCTATCAAACGTGGTGAATATATGAAAGACGAAAACGCCCTTACGGCTAAATACAACGTTTCGGTCAAAATCGTCGGCCGTAGTCTCACCTTCAAATGTAAAAACGAAACCGAACTCAAAAAACTCATCTCTACCCTTAGATCGCCAAAATAGCGTATAATATACTTATGGCCCCAGTCACCAAAAATCATCCCATCAAATCATATCGTATTGACCATGCTATCGAAATTGCCAAAAAGGCTCACGATGGCCAATTTCGTAAAACCGGTGAGCCTTATATAGTCCATCCATTAGCTGTCAAAAAAATCCTCGAAGAATGGGGTATGGACGAAGATACCATTATTGCTGGTATTCTTCATGACACCGTAGAAGATACTCCGCTCACATTAGACGATATCAGAAAAGAATTTGGTGAACCAGTTGCTTTTCTGGTAGATGGTGTCACCAAACTTTCCACTGCCCGTAATGGCATGCGTGATATAGATACTTATCTCCCTGCCACCAAAGACAATTTTCTTAGACTTATGATTGCACTGGGGGATGACATCCGGGTTCTTATTATTAAGCTTGCCGACCGTCTCCATAATCTTCGTACTCTTTCTGCTCTTCCGCCAGACAAACAGAAAAAAATCGCCAAAGAAACCCTAGAAGTTTTTGCTCCTTTAGCTGATCGTCTCAATATGGGGCTTTTGCGCGTGGAACTTGCCGACCTCTCTTTTAAGTATGTCAATCCTCGTCGCTACGAAGAGCTCAAAAATCTACTTGATAAATACTGCGAATCTGCCGAAAAATCTCTCCAAAAAATCGAACACGAAATCTCCGCCGCTCTCAAGAAGGAAAAAATCGACTTCGAACTCTCTGGTCGCGTGAAGTCAGTTTACTCACTTCACAAAAAACTCGCCAAACATAATCAAAATATTGGCGAAATTTACGATCTCACGGCGCTTCGTATCATAGTTGATGATATTACGGATTGCTATCTTATTTTGGGCATTATTCACTCACTTTATACTCCTATGAGTGGCAGAATTAAAGACTATATCGCTATGCCTAAGCAAAATGGCTATCAGTCGCTCCATACTACGGTTATCACTAAAGATAAACACATCGTAGAATTCCAAATTCGCACCAAAGAAATGCACGAATATGCCGAACGTGGTCTTGCTGCCAGCTTCTATTACAACGAACAAAAGCTCACCGAAAACTACAAAAAAGGGAAGATTGAGCACCTTCCTACCAATCTTCTCTGGATTACCGAGCTCCAAATGACGGCCGCTCGCCTTCGTGAAGGTAAAAAGGTTGACCTCAAAAAACTCAAGCTCAACCTCTTTGCGGACAAAATCTTTGTTTACACTCCAAAGGGCGATATCATTGACTTGCCTAATGGTGCACTTCCGCTTGATTTTGCTTATAAACTTCATTCGGAAATCGGCGATCACGTTGTTGGAGTCAAAATTAATGGCAAAATGAGCAATCTCAATAAAAAGTTAGAGCAAGGCGATATTGTCGAAATTCTTACTTCGAAAAACCAAACCCCCAAAACCTCATGGCTTAGCAAAATTTTTACCCCTCACGCTCGTCAGAAACTCACCCGTCGTCTCAATCATGATGCCAAAAAGGCTCAAAAAACCACCGAATCCAAGAAAAAGCGCAAGCCCCGCAAGAAATAAAAATGGAGCCGATGGCAGGGATCGCACCGAGCGCTAGCGAGGTCCGACTCCCTCGTTTTCCATGTTTTTATGCAATAAAAATGGAGCCGATGGCAGGGATCGAACCTGTGACCTGCTCGTTACGAATGAGCTGCTCTACCAACTGAGCTACATCGGCACTTGCCTCATTATATCATATATGTGTTATAATTAGCATAATAAAGGAGAAAAAATGGCTAAGGTGGAAATCATCAAACACTCCGCTGAAAAAATCAGTGGCAATCTCAAACAATCAGCTTGGATGGCGGTTATTGAGTCGCTCGCCACTATTGTCATAGGCATACTTTTGGTTGTCTGGCCAGATGTTGTTATCAAAGTAATCGCTTATGTCGTTGGTATCTTTTTCATAGTGAAAGGCGCCTATCAGATTATTAATTATTTTGTCGTTAAAGGCCAAACTGATTTCTTCAATAATGGGCTCCTCTTTGGTGTTATTTCTGTTTTGGTTGGTATTACCGCTTTGGTTATCGGTGAAGAAATTGCTAACATTTTCCGAATTATAATTGGTATCTGGATGATTTATGAGTCATTGGTTCGTATTAATACTGCAATCAAGCTTCATGCCGCCAACATCCAGGCTTGGAAATATATCTTAATTCTTGCTCTTATTATGCTCGTACTCGGCATGTTCGTAACTTTCTACAGCGGGGCAATTATAACCCTGATTGGCTGGATGATGGTTCTAGTAGGTATCGTTGGTATTATTGGGGACGTTATGTTTATTCAGTATGTTGATACTTTAATAACAAAAATTACCGGCAGTACAAAATGAAAAATTTCCAAAAAGACTTTATCAAAATCTATCAAACTGAACGGGGAATTATGCTTTTGATGTCTCTCAACCTCGTCCTTTCAATCGCTCTAATAATTTTCTCCATTATTAATTTAAACCCAAATGCATCAGTCGTTAAGGTTGGCTATGGTGATATTGGTGGGTATCGCGACGGGGCGTGGGCAGATATGTTGGCTTTTCCACTTTTTGCAATTATATTTGGTATTCTACATAATCTTCTTGCTGTTAGAATTTTCCATAAACGCGGTGGCGGGATGACTAAGTTTTTTCTCATTTCCACTACGGCTTTGATTTTGGGTGCATTTTTAGTTCAGGTTAGATTACTTGGAGAGGCTTAATGCGCAAAAATCTTGAAATCCCTCAAGGAAAAAGAACACCGCTCTACCGCTTGCTTGAGATTCTACCGGGACTCATTTCTTATGGAGCCATTATTCTTCTATTCGTCCTTTCTTGGGTTGATCCAGTATTAGGATCAGTTTATCTATTTATTATTATTGCTTCTACTTTGGTTAAGGCGATTAGCGTAGCCTATCGTACTATTCAGGGGTATAAAGTAATTAGGCGTGCCGAACGCATTGATTGGCACAAGCGCCTTGAGGATCTCGAACATCCTCACGAGGCTTTCGAACGTTTGCGCGATGAAGACAGCAGGAGCTATCATTTTGATCAGCACATCGAGAATCTTAAAATGATAGCTGCCATGAGTAGCGAATACCCCAATCCTCAAAAAATCCTTCACGCAGTCATCATGACCGCATATGACGAGGGGGAAGAAATCCTTGTTCCTTCCATCGAGGCCGTCAAAAATACCACCTTCCCAAACGATCGCATCATCTTTGCTCTTGCCTACGAAGAAAGAGGTGGTCAAGAAATGGAGGAACTTGCCCAAAAGCTCGCTCAAAAATATAAAAAGGTCTTCAAAGAATTTTTACTCGTCAAACATCCCGCAAACCTCCCAGGCGAAATTATCGGTAAAGGGCCAAATCTAACTAATGCCGGGTATGCGGTGGCCAAATATGTGGAAGACAAGCATTTGCCAATTGAAAACATCATTGTTACTTCACTAGACAGCGACAACCGCATGGCTCCCAAATATCTGGATTCCGTTGCCTACGAGTTTATCACGCACCCCAATCGCCAACACCTCAGTTATCAACCGGTTTCACTATTCATGAACAACATCTGGGATGCCCCCGCCCCCTCTCGTGTAATTGCGATCTCAAACTCTTTTTTTAATATTATCACCACCATGCGTCCTCACGCATTGCGCAATTTTGCCTCCCACTCACAACCTCTGCAGGCCCTTAAAGCTATGAATTTCTGGTCAAAGCGTACTATAGTAGAAGATGGCCATCAATATTGGAGAAGTCTATTTTTCTTCAACGGCGATTATTCTGTACTTCCGATTAGAATTCCGATTTATCAAGACGCTGTTATTGATGAAGCCCTATGGAAAACCATCAAAGCTCAATTCATTCAAGTTCGTCGCTGGTATTATGGCGCCAGCGACGTCGCCTATGTCGGTTCAAAACTTTTCGTACGTCGTGAACACCGCCTCGTGCCGTTTTGGCAACTCTTCCCAAAATTCTGGCGACTTCTAGACGGGCATGTCACCTTAGCTATCCTTGCGCCACTTGTTGCTTTTGGTGGCTGGGTGCCAATGATCATGAACTTATCCTCGCATACCATGGTAGCTTATAATCTCCCCAACATCGTTAGCATAGTTGAAACTTTTGCCCTCATCGGCCTCATTGTTTCTATCTTGGTTTCTTTCCGTATACTACCAAAACGCCCAGCCAAATACCGCAAGAGCAAAAATCTTCTCATGATTTTACAGTGGGTATTAATGCCTATTACATCAATTTTATATCAATCGCTTGCGGCATTTTATTCCCAGACCCGCCTAATGCTCGGCAAATACATGGAAAAATTTGATGTCACCAAAAAGGTGGTCAAAAAATAGTAAAAATATGATATAATAAAAAAACGGGTGATTAGCTCAGTTGGCTAGAGCGTCTCGTTTACACCGAGAAGGTCGGGGGTTCGAGCCCCTCATCACCCACCAGGATAAAAAGTAAACCCCAAAGGGGTTTAATTTTTATCCTGATAAGATGTGTGAGGGGCGAGAACCCCGTAGGGGTTCGCTCGTGGTAGGAGCCGAGTAAAAATCTCAAATTTATTTGAGATTTTTCGAGGCGACACCCCACGAATTATTTTTGCGAAGCAAAAATAAAGCCCCTCATCACCCACCAAACGGTTTATAAAATAATTCGCAATCTATTCCTACTCTTTGCGATTCTGTTAAATCCCCTCGCCTGCAGAATGGTTCTTTTCGTATTCTTTTACCGCATCTGCAAGTGCTTCGTGGCCAAGAATCGAACAGTGGAATTTATGTTTCGGCAAGTTGCCAAGATAATCATCGATTGCCTTAGCATCAATTT
>JAFWIQ010000009.1 GCA_017511865.1 Candidatus Saccharimonadota bacterium | reverse complement strand
TCCCTGTTTAACAGCCTTGCAAAAAAGCAGCAAGCTCTCGTTTCTTCCCGCCAAGGAACTACTAGGGATATCAACCGCGTATCTGTTAAATTCAAAGGTCGCGAGATTGAAATCCTTGACACCGCCGGCCTCAGGAAACCAGGACGTAGAGAAGTTGGCATCGAAAAATTCTCCGCCATCCGTACTCTAGCTGCCATCGAAGAAGCCGATATCTGCGCACTACTAATTGATTCTACCGAGCCTCATTCCAAGCTAGATCAATCTCTAGCTGGTCAAATCACAGAGGCGGGCAAGGGAATCATCATGGTTGTAACGAAGTCTGACCTAATGGACGATTCTCAACCAACTAATTATTTTGGCGAGGAAAACATCAAAAACCGCACTAGCGCCGATTATCTCCTAGACCAGCTCGAGCGTGACTATGATTTTTTGCCTTATGCACCAGTGATTTTCACCAGTAGTGAAACAGGGAAAAATGTCACCAAATTGTTTGAGCTCGCCGAGCAGATTGACGAAGCTCGCCACCATCAGATTGCAACCAAAGATCTCAACCGTATTCTTCTTGAAGCACGCGAAACCCATATTCCAGCTGGCCTCAAGAACACCCATCCAAAGCCAAAGTACATCGTCCAAACAGATGTATGTCCGCCTTGGTTTGTAGTTCATGGTCATGATTTAGGACTTCTTCACTGGTCTTACAAGCGCTATATCGAGCGCAAAATCCGCGAATTCTACCCATATCTAGGCACGCCAATCATGTTCTCTTATCGTAGTGATAATAGCCGTAAAAAAGGCGAAGAAACCGATCAAAAAGGAGATTTCTAGATGAAACTAGTTGTAGGCTTTGGCAATCCAGAGAATAAGTATAATTTCACCCGTCATAATTATGGCTTCCTCACCCTTGATTTTTACACCAAAATCAAAGGTCTGAACTGGGAACAGAACCCAAAATTCAATGCCATCTGGCTAAAGACCTCTATTAATGGAGAACAAGTCATCTTTATTAAGCCTCAAACCTATTACAATGAGGTTGGCCAGGCTGTCCAGGCATTTTCTCACTTTTTCAAGATAAAACCAGAAGACATATTAGTGGTTTGTGATGATTTTAACCTTGCTTTTGGTGAGATTCGCTACCGCAAAAACGGCTCCGCTGGCGGCAACAACGGTTTAAAATCCACCATTTCTGAGCTGAACACCTCTGAATTTCCGAGACTCAGACTCGGGACTGGCTCTGATCTTCGTAAAAAGACCGGTGACACCGACTTTGTCCTCAGCAAATTTACCCCAGAAGAGAAGGAAAAGCTTCCTGGTCTTCTTCGCGAAATCTGCAAACGCATCGACGAGATTATCACCGAATAACCTGATTTTCACCTGATTACTCCCATCCAATTATTTGCGCCCAGGGATTTTATTGCGCCCTTTATTTCCAGCATCGTAACAGCTTGATTAAAATCGCTAGCCGATATCCCCATTTGCTCGATGATATGGTCTCCATCCTGAGAGCCACACAAGATTTCTGTCAGAATTTGCCGTTCCACCTCTGTTTCGGCATATTTTTCCAGTAGTTGCTGAAGAAGTTCGTCATCTAAACCAGCGTCGTGGAGGCCAGGTTTTTTCTTGATCAACCTTTCCGGAAACAATAAATCCAAGAGGTCACTTGGCTCGGTATAGGGAATCGCACCCTGCATCAGCAGTTTATTGCACCCGCGTGAAGTTAGCCGAGTGATATCTCCGGGCGCCGCCATCAAATCAGAGCCAATATCCAAGGTATGGCTAGCAGTATTTAGTGAACCACTTCTATCCGCCGCTTCTGCTATCAGAGTAACGTCAGATAGTCCGGCAATAATACGATTGCGTGCCAAAAAACGAGATTGCATTTCACCCTTAGAATGGGGAATTTCCCCAGGGCCATATTCAGAGATAATCGCCCCACCGTTCTCTATAATCTCCTGAGCCAAACCCCTGTGGCTTACTGGGTAAATCTGGTCAATCGACGTACCAAGTACCGCTATCGTCACGCCACCAGCGTCCAGGGCGCCCCTGTGAGCAATCGAATCAATGCCATAGGCTAACCCCGAAATCACCACAGCACCGGCCTTCGCCGCCTCATATGCCACCTGATAAGCTACTTCTTTGCCATAAGAGGTGTTTTTGCGCGATCCGACAATCGCCACACATTTTGGCCGAGAGCCATTTTTTACCCTATTTTCGGGCAATTTTCCATAATAATACAATGTTTCTGGAATAAGCACAAGCCTTTTCAACACCTCTGTGAAATTATGCTCCAGGGGTCGCAACTTATTGATTTTCATAAAAAATGTTAAAAAAGTGTTGACTTTATAAAATAAGTGTGCTATAATGAAAGAAGTTAGGGAATAAAACCCCTAAACTGCACCTAAATAAATCATAATTTCTACCCCTATTTTAGCATATTTTGCCAAAATAGCGGGTAAAAGTTGCGTGTTCTTAAATCCCTTCGGGTTTATGATTTCTTTTTTCGGTCATAAGCTTATAAGTATTACCTCCACTTTGAAGGATCTTTTGAGAACATAGCAACCCCCATAACCGGCGGGCCCCAATTTGTGTGAGGTGGGTCGCGCTTCCGGGGCTTCCCCGGTATCTGGTAAAAGAAGCGTTATGGGGTATCCAAAGATCCCCTAGCCGAGTTAGGTAGTGCCCACCCATACCTAACTCGACCAGGGGATTTTTGTTGCTTATGCTTGCCATATTTCAATAACTTGCTAATTTATAAGTATGCCAAAGCAACAAAATTGTACATTTATTATCCCAGAAAACATCTTGCGCAAACCAGAGAGGCATGAAAAACGCATAGCACAAATACTTGCTAATTATTTTAACTGCAATGTAATATTCGTAAAAACAGAGATTATCAAAACAGCTGACATAAATATAAAAGGGAAAATATGGGAGTTAAAATCACCTACAGGAAATAGTAAGCATACAATTCAGCATCAATTCAATCGCGCAAATAAACAATCTAAATATCTGGTAATAGATTGTTCTAGAACATCAAAAAGAGAGATTACAGTAAAACGTGAAAGTATGCGCTATTTCAAAGAATCTTCATTATTTAAAGGCTTAATCATCGTTTCAAGAAAAGGAAAAATTATACTGGAAATATATAAATAAAAGTGCTATAATGAAATTATCGATGAAGAGACATCAGTGATGAAGTCACAATACCTCCTCATCTCAGGAAAGGGATTGTCCCTTTTCTTTTTTGGTTACTTTACCTCTCACATACAACTTTCACAACCTTTGCAACATTTCGGCAGGGGTTCTATAACTTATACTTAAGTGTATCCTATTATAGTTGTAGTAGTCAATATAAGAGAGTATCTTATCGTCCATTTCCTTTAATGACTCACTCTCTAAGTAATAATTCCCAGTACATTCTTCTTGAAGTGTACGATTAAACCTCTCTATATGGGCATTATCATTTGGGCGACCTAACCTTGTATGCCGGATT